>PAJI01000001.1 GCA_002705995.1 Crocinitomicaceae bacterium
AAGATCAAGTTGATTCGAAGGTGATTTTCTTCGTTGCACTTCGAAACCGGAGGATTCGCTCAGCCTTCATGCTATGATTCTGGCGAATCGCACTTTCGGCTGCTCACCTCACTATCACTGGCCGAATCAACGGGGTGTACGCTTGATGATTATTGAAATTGATGAAATGATTTTCCGCACAGAGATTTTTTTATCGGCCTCTGAAGATTTTCGGTAGAAATGGAGTTATAGCGGAGCGTTAAGCTGAACCCCTGCCTGAGGTCAGGCTTCGATTTTCTGGAAGAAAGTCGCTAAAGCCGTTTACGAGTTGGGGTGAAGTAGAGGAGCGAAACGTACATTTCAATGAAAGTCTTCAGCACCTTGATTTTTACGCCACTTTTTATCAAGAAAAAGTGGTGAGAAAGAAATAACAGCTTTCTTTTCCTGTTGATACTTCTATATAAGCTGGTTCCTTGCTTACTCAGTGTGACAGTCGTTTTTCTCTTGTCCTTTTACTTGATGCAAAAGGACTAAAAGATCAAGTTGATTCGAAGGTGATTTTCTTCGTTGCACTTCGAAACCGGAGGATTCGCTCAGCCTTCATGCTATGATTCTAGCGAATCGCAATTACGGCTGCTCACCTCGCTATCACTGGCCGAATCAACGGGATGTACGCTCGATGTTTATCGATGTTGAGAAAATTTTGTTTCGCGCGGTGGTTGTTGTAGCGTCATCCAGAGTGTCTTTTGCGCCCTGAGCGGAGTCGAAGGGCAATGAAGACGTATCGAAGGAGACACGAATCCTTTTCAACCTTTGTCTATGTTTCGATATAGCTTCATTCCTCAGCCACTGAATAGGGCAGGTAGACTTTTGATTTGGACTCAAACCTTTTAGGTTTTTAAAACCTGAAAGGTTTAGTTTCTAATCGTTTACACTTCGATACAAGCTCATGCCTTGCTCATTCAGTGTGACAGGCTGTGTTTTCTTGGTGCAATAAACACAATAAAGAGTATAGGTTTTGAGCCTTTTTACAAAAAAACAGGTCATCTATTCAGCAGATGACCTGTTTGATATTGAAAATATGACTTTAAAGTTTAATCAAAAATCTTAGCTGAATGCAAAGCATTTGAACCATTTGCATGCACTAAGACAAAACGCTGACTTGGATTGTAGTTTAAATTTCTGAAATACAAAGGATGGCCTGCACTTCCTGAAAACCAGCTGCCCAAGCTATTATCAACAGGTCCTACTTCTAATGCTTTATTAGGGTTGCTTTTTGCCACCAAAACAAATTCATAGGGAGCAATTATTTTTAATAAAAATTTAGAGTTATCGCCATTAAAATCAGGGGTAGATGTGTGAAAATTACCATCATTTGCAACTATCATTTTTCTGTTTCCATTCTGATTGACAACATACAAATAACCGTCTCCAGCAGGTTTGAATTTGTAGATTTGATCTTTACCGTGATCTATATCATAAAGCAAGGCCTTTATATTTTGAGCGTTGTTTTCTTGTGGTGTTCCCGGCAAATCAATGAACTTATCAGAATATGCACTTCTGATGTAAAACTCTTGATTTGGGTCTGGAACATAATTGTTTACAACAGGTTCTAATTCCCACTTGGCGTATTCTGGTGCATTTTCAAGATTTGCATCCTTAAGCTTTATCCAAGAGTCGTTTCTTGTAGTTTCTGATGGTTCAAGTTGTAAGTACTTATCGTCTTTTACACATCTTACAAGAAATACCATTGGAGAACCTGCATAGATAAATTCAAACTTTTGGTTATCGCCACCATGCTGATCCGAAATGGTTAAACCATTGCCGTCAAAATCAAATACTTTTGGACTGTGCATGGGTTGAATGAAAAATTGCTTTTTTGAATTGCTAACATTTTTAAGCTCCAAGGTGTAATCAGAGCCATCGTCTCTTTTCTTGATTACAACCCAGTTACCATTGTCTTTTTGGTTTTCTGGTGCATTGCCGGGCAAGTTTGCATAAAATACATTTCCAGCAACATTCTTAAGTAGGTATTTGCCTTCAAAAGGAGCAGCCATTTTTTTTGAGTCGGCAGGTTTGAAAAGCCATTGCTGATTTTTGCTGTTTGATTTCTTCTCTAGTGCAATGTTGCTTCCTTTAGCTGTTAAATAGAATCCTGTGGTTGCACTTTGTAAGTAATAAGTGTTTTTTGTTCCTTCAACGGCTATCTTCTTAAACTTTTGGTTAGGGTTGTTTTGAGCGTTATTTGCTTTAAGGGTAATAGCTGAACCGCTAGAATTGCTGGCGGTAGTAACGTATGCTTTGGTGTGCTGTGGCTGGATGTAAACATTTTTAGCATCACCACTTGGAATGATTTTATAAAATCGGTCGGCTCCGGTTAATTCATCGCCATTACCATGAAACAATTTAACCTTGCCATCTATTTTATTTGCATTGTAATGGGTGCCAGCTAAATCCCAATACGTACTTTCTGAAACAGATTGAATATAAAATAGATCTTTAAAAACTTCATCTCCACTTTCAATGGCCATTTCTGTCATTATTTCTTGAGGGAGAGGATGTTTTTTACAAAGTTCGTCAAAAGCCTCGTTCAATTCTTTTTGGCGAGCAGCACTTGCAAATTCCCAAATAGGTCTTAGTCCTCCTTTAGGGAAATCACAGAGTACAGGTTTTTCTGAAATGCCTTCTACCCATTTGCTGTAATTGTCAGAATCATCAGTAGATTTTAAAAACTCAGAATTACCGCCTATTGTAGATAGTTTTGTTTTTGTTTCTGCATTTTTTAGGGTTTGACTATCAGATGTTTCCATTTCAGTATCACCTGTAAAATTGCCATAGCTAGCGTTCACAGCAGCAGCTATGGCTTGAGTAGTTGTTCCTTCAGACACTTTAGATTCAGATGTGTAATCTATACGCCCTCCTATAAATGCAGAGGAAATGTAATGTGTTCCATAGTGGTCAAATAATTCATAGGGATCCATGTTTTCAAGATCCTTTTTAAACTGAGGTTCTAAAAATGCTTTAAGTCCTTCTAGGTCTCTGGTTTCTATCGATACCTGCCATTTATCAATGGCATCCATTACAGTATAGTAGTAGTAGTGCTCGCTCTCTGAGCTTTCAAAATCGTAACTCCCTTCTACAGAGCCAGAAAATACCATTGCCTCAAAAGTAAAACCAACCTTGGCAGATAAACTCATTGCGTAATCACGCTTGCTATCTCCTTCAACGGTTTTAATGTCGTGTTGAGATATGTTTTTTATGTTTAGGTATTTAGGAATGTCATACTCGTCTTTACCGATTCTTATTTTTTTCATGTCTTTTAAATCAAAAAGACAATAATCTTTTCGGCTACTCATTCTCGCATATTCTCCGAAAATATTGTATCCATAACCAGCGATGTCTGTTCCCGGTACAAAGTTTTCTTCTTCCTCCTCTTCCTTCGTGTTTGAACAGCTAAAAAGTAACATCAAGGCAATAACCTTAATGAAATAGAGCTTAAAATTTTTCATGATTTAATAGTGATTTGTTTGATGAAGATATAATTGAAATATGCGGCCAAACATACAATAGTTGGGGAAAAAACGCTGTATGTTGAATTAATTATAATGATTCATCGAGAACGTTGAGAATACCTTAAATATGGTGGTAGTAATGTTGTTTGGTGTCTATAATTATTAGATGCTAGTTATAGGAGTTGTTGGCGCTAATGTTGTTTAAATCAGTGTTTTGTGGTTTTTGTTGTTGGTGTTTTGAAATTAGATTTGAGTGTTTTCTTATTGGTTATTTCTTGCAACTTTTAAGTGCTGATATTTTGCGTATTTACCAATGGTAACTTAATATTAAATTAATGAATTGGTTTGTGAAAACTAGATTTTGAAGGAGGGGATAGAAGTCATCAATTGTATGTATAAGAGAATACAATACTTCTTTAATTGGTGATTTTACATAACGGTTAATGTATATATGTGATTTAAAAATGGTTTAAAGTCGGTGTTGGTAGTTTTCTATCAAAGACTAAATTATCAGAGACAGAAATGCTACCCTCTGGTTTTGCTCAGTGTGACAGTTGTTTTTCTCTTTGTCCTTTTACCTTGATGCAAAAGGACGTAAAGATCAAGTTGATTCGAAGGTGATTTTCTCCGCTTTGCTTCGAAACCGGAGGATTCGCTTAGCCTTCATGCTTGTGTTTTGCAAAGCGCTCCAAGAAATACAATGCTTTCACGCAGTGAAACATTAGTACTTTCTAGATCCCGTATTTCAACGAATAGAAATCGGGAACTTCCGTCTGCTCACCTCGCTATCACTGGCCGAATCAACGGGATGTACGCTCGGTGAATGTTAAAGCTGAGGTAATTGTATTCCGCTTAGAGGCTTTCACAGTGTCATCCTGAGTGGCTCGGCTCTGCCGAGGGGTATCGAAGGGTAAACGGCTACAACCCAACATTTGTGAATTTTTCGATACAACTTCAATTCTTAATCACTTTGCATTATTGGTGTGATTAGCAACAAAAAAAGCCACAACAAAAAGTTGCGGCTTTGTATTATCTGTTCTGTGACTAGATTATAAATCTAATGCTAGCAATTCATTTAAGCTGTCATCAACTTGTTGAATATACTCAGGATCCATACCAAACAATCCTAAATGTCCCCAATCGCACTTGATCGGTTTCCATTCGCTGTTGGGAATCATTTCCTGCTCTACTTTACAGTCGGCCAATCTGAAGAACATGTCTTCATCAATCGGCATACAGTAGAGTTTACATTTTACTCTTCCAAGTGCGGCTTTTAAATCGCCATCGGTATTTCGGCTAACATCTCCGCGTTGCCATTTCCACGCACAGCGCAACAACGTGTTAGGATCCATTGGCTGAAAATAGGCTTGTGTAAATCCTTCGCTAAAGCTCATCGCATCTTCAAAACCAAGTGCTTTCCACAATTCTTTGCGCCACATTTCGGTGCTGTAACCCATTACGTTCCAAATGTCGCCATGTCTTGAAAGTGCAGCTTTCATGCTTTCAATCGAGTCGTAGTTTCCGTCTTTATAAGCCGGATCCATCGTGATGGTATCTATTAGTGTTCGGGCTAAGACAAAATCGTGATCGGTATTTTTAGCGTATCCGGCAATAGGAGCTGCTCTTTTCATAAAGTCTGGAAAACGCACAGCCCATTCGTAGGTTTGTTGCGCTCCCATTGAGCCACCCATCACAAGTTCTAGTTTTTCAATTCCGAAATGTTCTGTTAGTAGCTTATGTTGTGCTTTTACATCGTCTTCGATGCGCACATATGGAAAATTGTTTTTACTGATAGAAGCATCAGCGTTCCAGGGGGAGGTAGATAAACCGTTGCCAATTTGGTTGATGATGATAACGAAATATTTTTCCGGATCGATGGCTCTACCGGCACCTACGTATGCATCTTCCATGATTTTGCTGGTGCCAGAAAACCAAGTTGTAATTAAAATAGCATTTGATTTATCTGCATTGAGTGTACCTAATGTACGCACTGCAAGTTGGAGGTTGGGGATTTTACCGCCTTCGGCCAATTCAAAATCACCGATGGAAATTAATTCGTAATCACCGTGATTTTCTTTGTTGTAATAGCTGTGGCTTGACATAATTAAAGTGTTTTGGTTTTTATTGAAGAATCTTCTTAAGCCTTAGGATTAGGAAAAAGGTTTGGATAATTTTCAATTTAAAAGGCTTAAGATTATTCATTTTTGATTTTCTCAAACTTATTATTGGTTGATGTGTATCTAGTAGCAATATCGTTCTGATTAATAGCATTATATTCCCAATAGGCTAAGCCGAATATTGATTGAACTCGCTGAGTAGAAGGGGGGGCTTGAAAAGAGCAAGTATTTCAACAATATCTCTGAAGAGGAATTGGTGGAGGCTTTTTTTTAAGTTTTTTTCTCTTCCACTGTGGTTGTCGTAGTGTCTTTTATGCCCTGAGCTGAGTCGAAGGGCGCTAAAGAAGATATCGAAGAAAACACGAATCCTTTTAAACCTTTTCTCGATACAGCTTCGTTCCTCAGCCACTGAATAGGACAGGCAGGCTTTTGATTTGGACTCAAACCTTTTAGGTTTTTAAAACCTGAAAGGTTTAGTTTCTTCCTGTTCAGACTTCGATACGAGCTCGTTCCTTGCTTACTCAGTGTGACAGTTGTTTTTCTCTTTGTCCTTTGTCTTGACACATGAGCATAGTGACCTCACGGGTACAATTAAAAATCAATTGTGATGCGAGAATTTTATTCCGCTTAGTATTTATCGGAGTATCACCCTGTCTATTTTTCGATACAGCTTCAATTCTTAATCACTCCATATTTAATTAAGCAAGGCTGCGATTGTATTCTTCTTGTGCATTCTGTCGAAAGAAATGGTTTTCGAAATCTCATCTGCAATATCCAATAACTCCATCGCTTTTTTCAATTTTAGTGTAGCGTTCTCTTTGTGGGTATCCATTTCTGACTTGCCCAATTCTTTAAGGTATTCAGCTAAAGTTTCGATATGATCGGTTGTGAGTTGTCTGTCTTGCAGATAGGTTGTAAGCTCTTTGTGTGGTAGAGCAAGCAATTGGTGAATGTCAATGTCGAGTTCACTTTCCAACTGTTGGTTTGAAATTTTAATGGACTGAGAGATTTGTCCGGTTGATTTAAGGTGGAGGAAATCAGACAGTATTTTGGCCAATACTTTTCCTAATTGTTCTATCTCGTCTTTTAGCCGATCTCTTTGTTCCATAGTAATCGAACCCTGTTTTGTATCAAAAATTCACTCGAACCAATGTAATACAAATCAAGACAAGGGTTACGATTCCTATTGTTGTGGTGAAACGTCCAATTTTTTTTGACTTTGTCCAGCCAGACAATGAAATCATAACGGTGAGAGAAAAAAGACCCATCATAAAAGTGAGCATTCCGATGATTCGGGCAAGGAAAAAATCTTGAGCAGTAACGTCTTCTTGAAAACCTCTGGGAGTCGTCATCATTGAGATCTGTACCATGGCAAATACTGTAAC
Source organism: Crocinitomicaceae bacterium (assembly GCA_002705995.1). Taxonomy (GTDB): domain Bacteria; phylum Bacteroidota; class Bacteroidia; order Flavobacteriales_G; family Salibacteraceae. The sequence goes on from PAJI01000001.1 coordinate 6,994, forward strand.
CAGAAAACAACCTGCAGAAAGGGTTGCCGATTTCAAAATTCGGTTCGTCAGCTTATCGTTTTTGCCTGAAACCAACAGATTAGCAACAACCGTAATGGAAAAACCGCTCAACAATGAACTAATCAGAATGGTTTGTTTTGCTAATTCGTTCCAATATTCTAGTGTGATTTGCATTTTGATGGGGATTGTTTGGTCTCCCCCAAAACTAAAGTTTTCGAAATAGAAAAGCTACCCTGAGCGTAGCCAAAGTAAAGTGTAAATAAGGATACATGGTATATGATCGTCACAGGCTACATTTCGATACTGTCTCGTTCCTCGATCACTCAGTGTGAGGCTCTTAGTCCAACGTCTGTTAATGTTTCAATACAGCTTCATTGCTCAGCTACTCAACATGACGGAAAAAAGTATTGAAGGAAATGGGAAAGATGATTATTGCAGCGACACAAACCTTTCAGGTTGCGAAAACCTGAAAGGTTTGGTTTGACTCCGTTTGGCGGTAATAATGAGTGTCTGAAATAGGTTGAAATAAAATGAAATGCATTGATTTTAAATGCTGGTCAGCGATTAGTCAAATACAGTTGTTTCTGCAATGTGTTTGTAATTGTCAATGTCTGCCTTTACGCTGTTTAATTTTGATGTTAGTGTAACCAATGTGATCTTTCCTAACGGTAATCGTAAAGGTGGCGTTTCTAACCGCGTAATGTCAAAAATTGCTTTACCAGCTTTCTCTGGATCGCCTTCTTGCAGACCATTTACTTGTTTCATTAGGTCTTTAAAAACGCCAGCCGTTTTTGTATAATCTGCAATGGTTTTCTTAGCGTGTTTAAAAGAAGCACCTGCAAAATTTGTTCTGAAAGGTCCGGGTTCAACAATTGTTAATTGAATGCCAAGGGGCGCAATTTCTTGTGCTAATGCTTCGCTAAAACCCTCAACGGCAAATTTACTGGCGTTGTAAATGCCAAACCCCGCAAATGCTTTAAATCCACCATGTGAAGAAATTTGAAGGATATGTCCGCTTTTTTGTGCTCTGAACAAAGGCAAGAAAGTTTGCGTTAACTTTAACGTACCAAAAAAATTAGCTTCAAAAACTTCCTTTACCTCTTCGGTGCTTGTTTCTTCTATTGCACCAGCAAAACCAAATCCGGCATTGTTTACTAAAACATCAATTTTACCGAATTCTTCTTTTACAACTTGAACTGTTCTTTCGATCTGTACTGAATTCGTAATGTCTAGTGTAATGGCAAAGGCTTTGCCTTTATACAACGCATTGAACTCATTCGTTTGATTTTGATTGCGAAATGTACCAATTACAAATTCGCCATTATCAATAACGGTTTGGGCAAGTGCTTTACCCAAACCGCTTGAAATTCCTGTAATAAACCAAATTTTGGTGTTCATTTTTAAGCCACTTTTAAAAGTTGAACAGGAATGTTGATTTTTACTTTGTCTGATACGGCTAAGTTGCCAGTACCAAGCAATACGTTAAAAGACAAACCGAAATCTTGCCTGTTGATGTTACCCGAAATAAAGAAACCGGCTTTTGTGTTTCCAAACGGATCTTTGGGTACAATGCCCGCAAACTCCAAATCAAAAACCACAGGTTTTGTAATGTCTCTAATGGTTAAGTCTCCGTGTAACTTGTATTCATTAGCTATAGCAGTCGTCTCTAACTTTGTGCTTTCAAATTTCATTTCGGGAAATTTTTCTGCATTAAAAAAATCATCTGCTTTCAGGTGTGCATCTCGTTCAGCATCATTTGTGTTTATGCTGTCAATTTGCACGTTAACGGTTACTTGAAGGTCTGAGAAATCGTCTTTTTCAGCTTTTACATGACCTGTATAGTCTTTAAAAAAGCCGTCTGTTTCAGTAATGCCAAAGTGTCTAACACTAAATCCTACTTTGGTGTGACTTGGGTCTAATACCCATTTTACATTGTCTTGTGCCATAATTTTTGCGTTTAAATTTTATACGGCAAAGCTACCATGGCACTATGCGTTGCTGTTAAGACGGAACTTACCTTGTTCGGTATTTTTCGGACATTAAGGTTTTAAAGTCTTGGGGTGTTTGTTGGGTAAATGCTTTGAATGTTTTTGCAAAATAGGAGCTGTCTGTAAAGTTCAGTTCAAAAGCAATATCTGAAATGGTTTTGTCTGTAAAAGTCAAAAGCCGTTTAGCTTCTAAAACGCTTCTTGCTCTTATGATTTCGGTTGTTGTACTGTTGGTAACCTCTTTGCAAATTAAGTTGAGGTGGTGTTGTGTAATGTTCAATTTTGCTGCGTAAAAACCAGCTGTTTTGTTTTCGGCAAAATGTTTTTCTAACACTTGTTTAAAGCGCTTAAATAAAACGAGGTATTTCTTTGAATTCGCAGTTGTAGATTGATCGATGTGGCGTTGTACTTGTGCAAGCAAAATGTGCAAGTAAGCCTGAATAATTGTTGGATTTTTGTCTTTGCGCTGCTGTTCTTCTTCTATCTGATGAATGATTTTCAGCACTTCTGCGAACTCTTTTTTGCTAAACTCAATACAAGGATTAGAGTAGAGGTTGTCTAAAAAACTTAGCTCAAATAAGGTGTCTTTGTTTGTTCTGTTGAGCAAGTAAAAATCTTCTGTAAACAAAATTGTTCCACCAGTGAGCGGTTTCCATTCTTCAAAGTGGTGAACCTGATTGGGAGAAATAAAAAACAAGCTGTTCGGTTTTACTTCATATTCGTTGTAGTCTATAATTTGCTTGCTTTTGCCTTTCTCTGTCCAAAGTATTTCGTAGAAACTGTGCTTGTGAAAGTCGTCTACTTCTGGCTCTTCCATGTTGTTGAACCACAGAATTTCAAACTCAGTTGGGTTTGTAGGTTGATTAATGAAGTGGCCAACAGTATAAAACGGAAAGATATCTCTCATATGTCAAAAGTTGAATTTTTTTGATGGGTATGAAAAGACCGTTATCAGATTGCTAATGCTTTGGATAAAGCGGAGTTTTTACTAGTCTGATTTTTGATGAAATAATTGGGGCTTTCTGATGTATGCAGCAAAAATGGTAACCATTAGAATCAGCATCACTATTTCAGCAGGTTTCCCTTTATACATATGGATGGACACAATCAAAGTCATGTACAAAACCAACATTATTGTTCCAATCAGTAGTGTTTTCTGGTAGATGAAAAGTGCAATTCCGATTAAAAGGTAAACTCCGGCAGTAATCATTACGGCACTGCTTTCTACTACTTTCCCCGTTTGGTTGTGATGGATTAATTTGTCTAAAGCATTTGGAATGTAGAACAATGTTATGGCCAATGAAGGCAGCCAGATCAATATTCTGCTCAGAATTTTATGAGTTTCTACTTTTTGATCAGTCATAATTTGTTACCTCGTAGTTTGTTGCTTTAAGTGGTGGTTAACGGTTATCGCTAGAATAAGCATGGTGAAAGCACCAGCTTAGTTATCGGTAGAGGTAAAGTTATTAGAAAGAATTTATCTGTCAAGTTAATCGTCAAACCGTGTTTGATTTAGGTTCTGTTAGGCACCATTTTTTTGTTTTTTACATAGTCTATCACAATTCCAAGTATTAAGAATAGTCCACTGCTTATCGGGAAAGTTTCAAACGCTTCAAATATGAACTGTCCGTCCCCTGAACTTCCTGAATTGTCAAATGCCCATACATAGAAAATTAATGGATGGATTATTATTAATTGAAGTCCGAAGTAGCCCCAAAATTTTATCGTATTCAGATTTCGGTTCTCTTGTCTGTCTTTTATTAGAAGTTTAAAGAAATAGTAGGAGGAAAGTCCAAACGCGATCGTAAGTCCAAATAGAACTAGAAGAGCTGTCATTGCATAGTCGTCACAAAATCTATTTCCGAGTAATTCTAATGGTAGAGCAATCGGTAAAAAAGAGAGCATAGGAATGAACATGAAAACCATCATGTCAACACTTACTAGTGTCAAAAGTCCTGGAATAGCGAATCCAAATCCGACCAATGTTCCTAAGTACTTCGATTTCATTTTTTAATGGTTGCCAACGGTCTGGCGGTGTTGGTAAAACAGCACTAAACTTTCCTTAATCACCGAAAGCCCTATTTGCTATATACTGTGTTACCTACTGGCGTTATTTTATTGTTATCTCTTCTCCTTGTTTCTTGAGCTTGTCTAATAATTCGCTTCTTTCATCTAGACTTACTATGGTGAATTTTGTGTGCTTATAAAAGTACTTATAAATCAATTCTAGAATTTGATTTGACTTTTCGAAATCAGCTTCAGCGATTCCAATAAAATAAGAGGGAGTTTCAGATTCGATATTTAACCCTACAATAGGATTCATTTCAAATGCCCCATTAGTATGAGCGAACTTTTTCAATGCTTTTGATAACTCTTTGAGTGTAGATTTATCAGGGTGAACAAAGATTTCTTCAAGTTTATCAATTGTTACAAAACCATTGTCAAAATCTTCTTTTTTAAGGTTAAACTTAGCATCAATTGTAAAGTCAATTCCCTGTTTGTTTTTGAGAAAAGCAGCGTAAGCAGAAACAGGGCCGAACGGAAGTCCTATCCAGCAAAATATAAAGTTAAGAAGGTTATATTTCAAAGCAGAGGGACGCAAATCTCCTTTTACACAATACAGTTTTGAAATTCTTTTAACAGGAGGGAAAACAGGCCTAGGAATTAAATATTCAAAAGCAATTAACCTTATTTCTTCATCATTCTTAACTTCTTCAAATGAAAAGTCAGATGGATTGATCTTTATTTTAACTGTATTCATAGGTTGATTTGTGGTTCAAAACTAAAATTTTCAAAATAGAAATGTTGATGCTTTGACATTTGCTTACAAATGTATTGTTGGTTTAGTCTACATTTCGATAAGATTTCGTTCTTCGATCACTCAGGGTGACAGCTCAATAATATTGCAATGCTTCCCGCAACGCTTCTTCAATGCCTTCTATGGGAAGGTCTTCTTCCGGGTTGAGGCGCAAGACTTTCATGCGTTTGCGGTTTCCTTTTTCGAGTAGGGGATGGTCAATTCTTCCGCCTTCTACAACGCCTATGTAAGGTGCGTGTGTTTTCTTATCGATCCAGAAATAGCAAAACATCTTTTTGTTGTAGCAGAAGAACGGGACACCATACTTCCATTGCTCGTTGAGGTGATCATCTAACCCTAAAATAAGTGAACGCAACAAGAGTAGAATTTCTCGGTTGGTAGGATTTTGTTTGTGGTAAAATTCTTCAATATGGTTGAGCATCAGTGTTGATTTGGATCAAAAATAACAGGAAAAAGAATGCCGTAAAAAATTCATTATCAGTAGTTCCAACAAGAGTATTCTTTTCTTTTATATGTCTATACATAAAATTGAAGAAAACTTAATTATATGTACATACAAGTTTTAGCACCTTTGCGCGAACAAAAGTCTTTTTAAGGCGTTAGCATAGCACTAAAATCAATAGAATGAGCGATAAATTATTTTCAACTTATCAATTAGGAGATTATACCTTAAACAACAGAGTGGTAATGGCTCCAATGACCCGTTCAAGAGCAGTAAACAACAATGCTCCGGGTGAATTAGAAGCGACTTACTACGCACAACGTGCTGGTGCCGGATTGATCATTACTGAAGGTGTTTCACCATCGGCCAATGGTTTGGGTTATGCACGTATTCCGGGAGCTTATTCTGAAGCACAAAAAGCAGGCTGGAAATTAGTAGCTGATGCAGTGCATGCAAAAGGTGGAAAAATCTTTATGCAAATGATGCATACGGGTAGAGTTTCATCGGATAAAAACATGCCTGAAGGTGCAGAAGTAGTAGCCCCAACCACTAAAACCAAACAAGGTGAAATGTGGGTAGATGCCGATGGAATGGTACCGCACACTACACCTCGTGAAATGACATCTACAGACATTCAGCAAGCCATTGAAGAATATGCTACTGCTGCAAAAAATGCAGTTGAAGCAGGTATTGATGGTATCGAAGTTCATGGTGCTAATGGTTACTTGATTGAGCAATTCATCAATCCTAATGTGAATACATTGACGAATGAATACGGAGCTGATACCGTTGAAAATCGCGTTCGTTTCTTATTGGATGTAACCAAAGCGGTGGTAGATGCTGTAGGAGCAGGTAAAGTAGGTGTACGTATTTCTCCATACGGAGCATTTGGTGTTGAAGAAGGTCATTTGTACGATCAATTGGACGAGACCTATGTTTACATTGCTGAAGAGTTAAGCAAACTAGGTGTGGCTTACATTCACGTTGTAGATCATTCAACCATGGGATCTCCTGAAGTTCCCGCTAGCATTAAAGCTAAAATTCGCGAAGCGTTTAACGGNACTTACATNCTAAGNGGTGGATATACNAAAGAAACAGCAGAAGCAGATTTGGAAGCNGGTAAAGGTGATGTAGTCGCTTTTGGTAGAGCATTTATTGCCAATCCTGATTTGGTAGAGCGTTTCAAGCAAAATGCTGAATTNGCAGATGCCGATCAGTCTACGTTCTACATGCCGGGCGANAAAGGATATACAGATTATCCTACGTTGNCNGAAGCGAACGCATAAAAGCGCAAAGTCCTCAATTAATCAATATAGAAAAACCCCTTTGGTCAAAGTGCCGAAGGGGTTTTTTAGTGTTTACTATTGTGCTATTAAATGGCTTTGAACACCACAATTCCGTTGTGACCGCCAAATCCAAAGGTGTTGCTNATGGCAACGGTTACTTTTTTCTCCTTGGCTTCGTTACGAACAATGTCTAACGTATCTGGAATTTCAGGATCCAATTGCTCCACATTAATNGTAGGAGGAATGACCCCTGTTTCAATGGCCTTGATNCTCAAAATNGCTTCAGCTGCTCCTGCGGCTCCCAACAAATGTCCNGTCATACTTTTTGTTGCACTGATAGACAAATTAGAGGGGCTTTTNAAGACTTTTTGTACGGCTTTGATTTCACTNACATCTCCCACTGGGGTAGACGTAGCNTGCATGTTCAAATAATCTACATCTTCAGCANTCAGTCCGCCTTCTTCCAAGGCCAATTCCATGGCTTTTGAAGCGCCCAATCCTTCNGGATGTGTGGCGGTCATGTGATACGCATCNGCTGTCATTGAAGCACCTACAATCTCTGCATAAATGTGNGCACCGCGTTGTTTGGCATGTTCGTATTCTTCCAGAATCAATGCTCCGGCACCTTCGCCCATNACAAATCCATCNCGGTNTACATCAAACGGACGACTAGCTCCAGTTGGANTGTCGTTGTTGGTAGACATGGCTTTCATGGCNGANAAACCACCCACAGATGTTGGNGTAATCGGTGCTTCAGATCCTCCGGTAACAAACACTTTNGCTTTGCCCATGCGGATGTAATTGAAAGCNTCCATAATGGCTGTGTTGGAAGTGGCACAGGCCGACACCGTAGTGTAGTTAATACCTTGNAATCCAAATTTCATAGANATCATTCCCGATGCCATGTTCACAATCATTTTAGGCACCAAAAACGGGTTGAAGCGCGGTGTAAAATCATTTTGAACGTAATTGGTAACTTCATCTTCAAATGTGCCCAGTCCACCTTGTCCAGATCCCCAAATCACACCNATATCAAAAGGATCTAGTGTGCTGGTATCTAAACCGGAATCTTCCATGGCTTCACTGGCAGCATAAAGCGCATATTGNGTAAACAAATCGGTGCGCTTAATTTCGGCATGAGAGAGNTACANTTTCGGGTCAAAGTCGTTGACCTCACAGGCAAATTGTACTTTGAATTTGGAAGCATCAAACTTGGTAATCTTTGATGCACCGCTTTTTCCTTTTACGGCATTGTTCCAAAACTCAGCCACTTTGTTGCCCAGNGGAGTAACGGCTCCCAGNCCGGTAATTACTACTCGTTTCATAGTGAGTTTTTATTGATTATTCGTTTTCCTTTAACCCTTAGACCTACTTAAAGTTTAGGGNTAAACGTTTCGTTTGTAAAGTAAAGCTGCTGAAAATTCATCGGATAACCAACCTTATTCGTAAGGTGACGGATGATTTANCTTAANCGTTCAAAAATNCCGGCAACACCTTGTCCNCCTCCTACNCAAGCGGTAACCATTCCATATTTTAACTGTGCTTGCTCCATCAATCGGGTAAGATGGATGGTCAGTTTTGCGCCCGTAGCACCCAATGGATGTCCCAANGCAATAGCNCCCCCNTTCACATTTACAAGGTCAGGATTNAAGTGCAACTGATCCATCACTGCTAATGCTTGAGCAGCAAATGCTTCGTTCAATTCAATGGCATNNAGATCGTTTAATTTNAAGTTGGCTTTTTCCAAAGCTTTTGGAACGGCTTCAACCGGACCAATGCCCATGTATGCNGGGTGAACACCTACAGCGGCATANCTNAGCATTTTNGCTTTGGGTTTTAAATTCAACTCNTTNGCNACTTTTTCAGATACGATTAATGTAAAAGCAGCTCCATCATTCATNGGGGATGAATTGCCCGGAGTAACGATGCCACCTTCTTTGAAAGCNGGTTTCAAGTTTTTCAAGGCTTCTAANGTTGTGCTTGGACGAATGCTTTCATCGTGTTGAAGTGTTNTNGATCGAGTTGTTTTCTTTCCAGCTTCATCGAGTANGGNTTCTTCTACGGTGAANGGAACTATCTCAGGAGCAAAAAATCCGCTTTCCTGTGCTTTNGCTGCTTTTTGGTGAGAANGGAGTGAAAACNCGTCCTGACGATCGCGACTGATGTTGTATTTCTCAGCTACATTTTCAGCAGTTAATCCCATGTTGATGAGGTAATCNGGNTGGTTTTCGACCAAGTAAGGATTGGGNGAAAGTTTGTANCCGTTGCGNGGAACGATAGACATNCTTTCNGCTCCTCCGGCAATAATAATATCTGCCATTCCAGCCTGAATGCGTTGCGTGGCAATTGCAATGGCTTCCAGTCCAGATCCGCAAAAGCGGTTAACGATATACCCCGGAACATTCATCGGTAGCGACATGAGGGAAATCAAGCGACCCATTTGCATGCCTTGTTCTCCTTCGGGATAAGCACAACCTACAATGAGGTCGTCAATGCGTTGAGGATCGAGTTGAGGATATTGCTCCATTAGATGTTTAATGACCGCTACGGCCAAATCATCTGAGCGTGTGTTTTTAAATGTTCCGCGAATGCTTTTTCCAATGGCTGTGCGGTATCCGTCTATGATGTATGCTTCTTGTTGCATGTTGAGTTGGTTTAAAGTTTTTCAATTAAAAGTGCGCTGGATCCACCGCCTCCGTTACAAATTCCTGCCAGTCCATAACGGCCGCCCTTGGTTTGTAAAACGTTAAGTAAGGTGGCAACAATTCGGGCTCCTGAAGCTCCCAATGGATGACCTATCGCTACAGCTCCACCATGTACATTCACTTTGTTGATGTCGATGTTGAGCAAGCGTGAGTTGATGATGGGAACGTTAGCATAGGCTTCATTAATTTCGAAATAGTCGATCTCCGAAACGTTCATGTTTGCTATTTTCAGGGCTTTTGCCATCGATAGAGCGGGAGAGGTTGTAAACCATTCGGGCGATTGCGCAGCATCGGCAAAGGCAACAATTTTAGCTAACGGTTTTAATTGATGTTGCTGTACGTATTCTTCCGAAGCCAAAACCAGTGCTGCAGCTCCATCGTTGAGGTTAGAAGCATTGGCAGCTGTAATAGAACCTTCTTTTTCGAAAATAGGAGAGAGGTGGGGGACTTTTTCTTTTTTCAATTTATCCACATCTTCATCGGTGTTGTATTCTAATGCCCCTTTTCTGAGTGGCACGGTAACGGCAAATCGTTCATGATCCAGAATGCCTTTTTGGTGCGCCTCAGCTGCTTTTTCGAATGATTGTAAGGTGTATTCGTCCTGCTCTTCGCGAGAGATGTTGTATTTCAAATTGGCCATTTCAGCCGCATTGCCCATGTGGAAATCAAAATAAGGATCCCACAATCCGTCTTTCAGCATTCCATCCACAAAGGTTTCATGCCCGGTCTTGGTTCCCATACGATGATTGTTGATGTAGTAAGGGGCGTTTGACATGCTTTCCATTCCTCCGGTTATAACAACTTCACTGTTTCCAGTGAAAATCGATTGAGCTCCATAGGTGATGGCTTTCATGCCGGAAGAACAGACTTTATTAACAGTTGTGGCATCTGCTTTATGTGGAATGTTGGCGTAGATCGCAGCTTGTCGGGCAGGCGATTGTCCTAGATTAGCAGAAAGCACATTTCCTAGAATTACTTCATCAATGTCTTCTCTAGAAATATTGGCTTTTTCTATTGCCGATTGTATGGCTTTTCCTCCCAGTTCAATGGCAGAAAGTGGAGAAAGGCTTCCCAAAAATCCTCCGATTCCTGTGCGTGTAGCCGATAAAATATAGGCGTTTTTCATACTTGAAATGATTTAATTATACCAATGGGTATATTTATAGATTAAAAAAATTATAGATTGATTGATCCTTTTCCAGATGCCTCCCAATAGGCTTCTTTCAATGCTTCGCTATAGGTAGGATGTGCATAAGAAATGGCAGTCAAAAACTGGTCGGTTGCTTCCAATTTTATAGCTGTAACAGCTTGAGCAATAAGGTCTGCAGCACGTGGACCAAAAATGTGAACCCCTAGGATTTCTCCATATTTCGCATCGGTTAATACTTTAGCAAAACCTTCATTTTCTCCAGCTGCCCTTGCTCTTCCGCTGGCAGAAAAGGGAAATTTCCCGATGTTGTAGTCTTTGCCCTCAGCTTTGAGTTCCTCTTCTGTTTTGCCCACAGATGCTACTTCTGGCCAGCTGTAAACCACGCCCGGAATACGATCGTAATGAATCTGCGGTTGTTGACCGTGAATGGTTTCCACTACAAAAATACCTTCTTCTTCTGCCTTATGTGCCAGCATAGCTCCTTGAATGACATCACCAATCGCATAGATATTTGATGCGTGAGTTTGCAGTTTTTCATTGGTAAGAATACGTCCTTTTTCATCCTGTTGAACAGTCGTGTTTTCCAGCCCAAGTCCTTCTGTATAAGGCTTGCGTCCGACTGCAACCAGACAGTAATCGGCTGTTTGTTCCTGCTCTTTTCCTTTGTTGTCCAGGTAACTTACAGTAACCGTGTTCACATAGCTTTTTACAGTTTGGACTTTGTGGCTGACAAGTACATTTACGCCTTGCTTTTTCAACGATCGTTTGAGTGTTTTTCCCAATTCACGATCCATGGAAGGAAGTAGTTCATCAGCATATTCAATGATGGTTACTTTTGTGCCCATTCTACTAAAAATAGAAGCCATTTCAACTCCAATAACCCCACCGCCAATGATAGTCATCTTGTTGGGCTTCTGTCCCAGGCTCAATGCTTCGGTAGAACTGATAATGCGCTTTTTATCAATCGTTATTTCAGGTAATGAAGCAGGTTTTGAACCCGTAGCAATAATGAAGTAGCGAGCTGTTAATTGGTGCGTTGTTTCAGCATTAATAACTTGTAGCGTGGTATCGTTTAAAAAGGCTCCCATTCCCTCAAAGACTTCGATTTTATTCTTGTCCATAAGGTAACGGATACCTTTGGCGTTTTGCGCTACCACACTGTCTTTGCGGGCAAATAACTGATTGGTATCCAATGAAAGTTGCCCCGTGTGAATGCCCATGTCTTCAAATTTGGTTTGGGCAGTATGGTAATGTTCTGTACTGTCTAACAATGCCTTTGAAGGAATACATCCTACATTGGTGCACGTTCCGCCCAATGCACTGTATTTTTCTACAATAGCGGTAGTGTAGCCCAGTTGAGCTGCGCGTATGGCAGCTGAGTAACCTCCCGGACCTGATCCGATGACAATGAAGTCAAATGTTGTTTTCATAATGTACTGATCGGTATATTTTGTAATAAAAAAAGAGATTTATTCTTTGAGTTGGCGCACTAACTTTTTAAGGTATTGCAAATTGGTAATCAAATGTTTGGTTTCTCCGGTGGTTTTAGACAATAGAATTCCACCTTCAATCAACGAGGTGAAAAGTGTAGCAAAGGTTTCTGGTGCAATGGAAGTATTGAATTCCTTTTCTTCAACTCCGCGTTCCACAATGGTTTGTACACCTTTAATCCAACGGTTCAATGCGGCTTTTACTTTATTAAATAATTGAGGGTTTCCATCATCTGCATCTATTGCTGTATTTAAGATAGGACAACCACCACGCATCAATACGGTATCGTAATATTCTAAATAAAAATTGATGAAGACCAGCAGTTGATCTTCAGCCGTTTCTGCCAATAGCATGCGCTTGTTAATGGCTTGAGAAAGTAAACCAAAGTTGTAATCAAATGCGGCTACAGCAACTTCATCTTTGTTGCTGAAGTTCCCATAAATCGCGCCCTTGGTCAATCCTGTTGCGTTGGTTAAATCAGATAACGATGTACCCGCATAGCCCTTCTTGTTAAAAATAGGAGCGGTTTGCTCAATGATAAACTGCTTGGTGCGTTCTGATTTTTTCATGAATTGCTGCAAATATACCAAAAGGTATTTTTATTTGATATCCATCACTTGAAGAAACGATGTTGAAGAAGACAAAACCTTCGAATTGATCAAAAAGTAATTGGTTACTGAATTCCGTAATATTTAAACTTAAGATTCTAGGAATTATCCCTAAATTCGTAGGCATGCATACTAATATGGACAAAAAAACAATTAATATATCATGCTAAATTTAGCCTCTATACTTGAATTTCATGCACTTCACAAATCTGATGAAGTGGCTTTTTATTTTGCAGATTCTGAATATACATTCTCACAAATAAATGCCTTTAGTAATCGTATTGCCAATGCACTTCGCGAAGCTGGTATTCAACCCGGAGATAAAGTCGCATTAAGCTGTGCAAATACACCTCATTTTCCAATGGTGTATTACGGCATTTTAAAAGCCGGGGCAGTTGTGGTTCCCTTGAGTATTTTGTTGAAACACGAAGAAGTGACTTACCATTTGAAAGACAGTGGAGCAGTGGCTTATTTCTGTTTTGAAGGAAATGAAGCCTTGCCGATGGGTGTTGAAGGCCATAAAGGGTTTAAAGATGCCGGATCATGCGAACAGTTCATTACCATTACGGCTGATCCAGCTGCTGCAAATCCGTTTGATGATGGTATAACATTGGGACAATTCATCGCGAAAGCCTCATCAGAATTTGATATTTATCCAACAGATGAAAGCGATACGGCTGTAATTATTTATACCTCTGGCACAACCGGAAAACCCAAAGGTGCTGAGTTGAGTCATTCTAACTTATCGTGGAACGCCAAGGTGAGTCAGGATTTGTTCCAAATGCAACAAAGTGATGTGACGCTAACAGTGTTGCCGTTGTTTCACATTTTTGGACAAACCTGTATGATGAACGCATCGATGTTCATGGGAATTCCGAATGTGTTGTTGCCACGTTTTGATGCGGAGACCGTGTTGAAGTTATTCAAGAAACACAACGTAACGGTGTTTGCTGGTGTGCCCACCATGTATTGGGGATTGGTGCATACGCCAGACACTCCCGAAGTAAAAGAACTGATCAAATTTGCAGCTGAAAATGTTCGCTTGTGTGTATCGGGTGGNGCATCGCTTCCNGTTCACATTATGGATGAAATCAAGCGCATTTACAACATCGATATTTTTGAAGGATATGGAATGTCAGAAGGTTCTCCTGTGGTAACATTTAACCATCCGGGAACACAGCCGGTACCTGGATCAATAGGTACACCGATATGGGGTGTGTTTGTGAAAATTGTGAAGGATGACGGAACAGAAGCAGGTGTTGNCGAAAAAGGAGAGTTGTGGTACAAAGGGCACAGTGTTACCAAAGGTTATTACAACAAGCCTGAAGCGAATGCGAACAGTTTTGATCACGGATGGTTTCGCTCGGGTGACATTGCGGAGAAAGATGAANANGGNTATTACTACATTGTAGACCGTTCAAAAGANATGGTGAACCGTGGNGGGTTGAATGTTTATCCACGCGAAATTGAAGAAGTNTTGATCAAGCATCCGGCTGTTTCTATGGCTGCTGTAATNGGTGTTCCNGATGAAAAAATGGGNGANGAGATCAAAGCGTGTATCATTTTNAANGANGGTCAAACAGTAACCGCTGACGAGCTGAAAGCCTATACGAAAGAGCATTTGGCCGATTATAAATACCCACGCATTTATGAATTTATGGATGCTTTCCCTATCAGTGCTTCGGGTAAAATCCTGAAACGTGAATTGCGTAAAATGTAAGTTTCGTAAAGTTTAATGATAAAGCAGAAAGAGCAACTGANNNTCAGTTGCTCTTTTTTTGTTGCTGAAATCAGCATTTACTTCTGAGCAATGCAGAAAGTAACGTGCTGACCACTATAGCTGTCATTGCCGGGAATGATATTCCGGTGAAAGCTTATTGGCTTAAGTTGAGCCTGAGCCATTAATTCTTTTAGATCATTTTCTGAGAAAAAGTGAGTCCAGAACCGGTATTGTTTGAGCTCATNTGTTGNAGTAAACACATTGTGCTGATAGAGCACCACTTTTTCTTTTTCGTAAAGAAAAGAATTGGAAAATGCTACATAAGAAGTGTTGCTCCAAAACCCTTGATGAACAGCCTCAAATGTAGCGGGTTGCACTTTGGTAGAAAGGGCTTCGTNATCATTTAAAACATCAAAAATGAGTATNCCTCCAGGNTTAAGCATTTGATGAATTTTCTGNAATAGAANAGTTCTTTCCCGTGGAAGAAGCACNCCAAAATCGGTGTAAATCAGAATAATCAAGTCAAATTGAGANTCGTTGATTTCCAGATTTACATAGTTCTCACAATGATAATCGATGTTGAGGTGTTGNTGCTGTGCACTTTTCCGNGCATNGTCAATAGATANGGGAGAGATATCAACCCCGGTAACAGCATGTCCTTGTTGTGCCAATAACTCACTGTAAAGTCCCGGTCCACAGCCTAAATCAAGAATTGATAAGGGGGCTTTTTGAGGAGCATGATCAATGATCCATTTTACGGTTTTTTCAATGGTTGAAAATTTACGGCTGGCAAGATCTACCTCTTTGTTTAGGTGTATGTTTAGCAGCTGAGTTGAAATATGAGCATCTGTCCACATAAAGGCATTACCCGNTGAATATAAAGNGGGTTGTTGTGTGGCTTGAATAATTGTTTTTACTGGCATATGTATGCATATAATGCATTGAATAGAAGTGAANTGTGATCATTCTGTTCAATGAGATTAAAAAAATAAAATAGCAGAAAAGCATCGCCCCGAACGGAGCAATGGAGCTTCAGTGAAGAAGCAAACTATATGTATANCTNACCAGTGAAAGTGNTACAAAGAAAAGCCAAAATGTGNAAATGACAGCGTAGCTAAGTAGATTATTCTATCCCCTCAAAAAAACGATTCCAGCGTATATTCAAAAAGCTACCGGCTTCCTTGTCTGCACTGTAGAGTACAAATGAAGCNGTTCCAATAAGATGACTNTCAGGTACAAANCCCCAAAAGCGAGANTCGCTCGANAAGTCGCGNTTATCGCCCATNGCAAANNANTANTCCATCTCAAAAGTGTACCATTCGGTTTCTTTGTTATCGATGTAAACCTTATCGTCTACAATGTCAACAAAATGGTCTTCAACATCTGCAATTAAATCAAGGTAAAGCAAAATGTTTTGTGCCGTTAACCGAATAGAGTCACCGGCTTTGGGAATGTAAACCGGACCATAAAAATCAGTATTCCAGTTAAAAAAGTCGCTGTTGGGGAAAAGTCCGTTTTGAGCTTCGTTCAGCTGATGACCTATAGAACGAATGCTTTTTACAAGCGGATTGTAACTCAATGAATCGATTTGAGATTTGGTAAATAAGCCNACATACTCTCCATGTAGAATTGCTATATTATGAGGAGCAATACCATAAGCTTTAAGCGTAGAGTCAGAAAGTTCTGTTCGTGTTCTAATGCTGTATTTTTTCAAAACGTTAGGCGCATCTTCCATCTCCTTTCCNTTAATAAAAATACGTTTGTTGATGATGTTTAAAGTATCACCAGGTAAGCCAATGCAACGTTTCACAAAATAGCTTCGCTGGTCGGTAGGGTGTTGTTTTTCTATCGGATAATTAAACACAATAATGTCGTTGTGCTTCACATCAGCATATCCCCATATACGCATATAGGGGAGTTGAATAATAGTAGAGTAAGAAGCAACGTCATTTGTCAAAGGAAGTGTTTGTCGCGAAAAAGGAAACGAAAGCGGTGTGTTAGGAATACGCGGACCATATTTTAGCTTGTTAACGTATACAAAATCACCTTTCAGGATGGTGCCTTCCATACTTTCCGAAGGAACAATGAAAAAATCGCCCACCATTGATTTTAAGACAACAACAATTAAGATTGCCCAGCCCAATGCTCGAATCCATTCTTTCCACGCAATTTTACGGTGACTTTTTTTCTTTTCAGACACGGTACAAAGTTAGGCTTCAGATGGCTTTGGTTGACCATTTTGTTGCGCTGCAAATAACTTTGATTTGTTGAAAACAGTACAAGCCGTTAAATCTCCTGTAACATTTACAGCCGTTCTGAACATTCCCAAAATACGGTCAACACCAATAATTAAAACGAGCCCTTCAACAGGAATACCGGCTTCTTCTAAAATGGAAGCCAAAACAATTACACCTCCTCCTGGAATGGCAGGCGTACCTATAGATGCCGCAACAATAGTAATTACAATAATGAGCATACTTGCCATAGTGATTTCAACACCATAAATCTGTGCTAAAAACAAAGTGGCCATGCATTGAAAAAGAGCAGTTCCGTCCATGTTAATGGTTGCACCAATTGGAATAATAAAGTTTGAAATAGCCGGCTTGATTTGAAGCTTTTCTTCTGCGGTTTTAATGCTTAATGGCATAACAGCTGCTGAACTGGCGGTAGAGAAGGCAAGAAGCTGTACATCTCGAATAGCAGCAAAAAAAGACAATGGATTTTTGCGTGCGGCAAACAACAACACAATACTGTAAAAGAATAGCAATAGAAACAGTCCGAGTAAAACACTGGCGACAAAAACACTAATGCCTACAAGAGAGCCAAATCCTGTTGTAGCTACCAATTGAACCATTAATCCAAACACAGCAAGTGGAACTAATTTCATGGCCCAGTTCACAATTAGCATGCATACCTGCTGAACAGCATTGAGTAAGTCAACAAGAGGGTCGGCTACTTTTTTAGAAATGGCAGCTAAAGCAACTCCAACAATGATGGTAAAAACAACAATGCTTAGCATGTCTCCCGAAACCATAGAACTCAATGGATTGGAAGGGATAATATTGGTTAAAGCATCCGGAATGCTTGAAAACGAGGGCATTTCTGCAGGAGCAGTTTCAGGCACAGCATCACCAGAAGCGGTTGCAGGCTTGTTGGTCGGATCAAAATAGTTTCCCGGTTGAATAATAGAAGCAGTTGTAATACCTAAAATGATAGAAACAGCTGTTGTTCCTACAAAATACACCAAGATGCCAATCCCCAGCCTTTTTAATTGATTCACATTGTCATTGGCCACTAACCCTTGAATGATTGATGCAAAAATCAAGGGAATCATAATCATTTGAACCAACCGTAAAAACAGCATTCCGGGAAATCCCATCCAACGTGCAATCGCTGAAGAAATGCTTTCTTCAACCCACCCGAATGAAGGGCTAATGAGCATGCCGGCACCAACACCCAAAAAAATAGAAATGAGCACTTGCAGCCACAATCGTTTTTCTACCAAAGATTGGATATGAGCGTAGAGGTCTTTTAACTGATAGGTTTCAAATTCAAAAAGGTTAGTAACGTTCTTTTTCATGAGGAGACTTTATGACAAAAATCAATTTTTACGATGATGCTAATCATGGACTAAGGTAGTAAATCAGGGTATTTTAGTAATGGATTTAAAGCTTATAAAAACCTAGAAGTTATGGACAACAATATTCCCACAGAAAACAGAGTGTATTTAAAAGATTTACACTTTGATCATATGTTATGGTTGAATGAAATCAACTTTTACAAAGAAGAATTAAAAATATTCAACAAACGATTAGAAGATATCGTTGTGCGCTACACCGATAAAGAGGTGTTGGCTGAATTAGAGAAGTTTCAAAATCAGTTTATCNGACAGGCTGAAGTGGTTGATGAAATAAGCCACAAGGTGAGAAAGCATGAACAAGAATTGGCTAAATATGCCGAAGAAAACCCAGTGGCAATTGACCATGTTCATTTTGAAGATCACAAAGAATTACGTGAAGAATTTGAAACTTTTGTGAAAATTTATCAGGAGCTTAAGGCAGAGTATACGCGCTTTTTAGCGAAATATATGTAGGCTTGTTGAAAGATTGTGTGAACAAAAACCGCATTGGAAACATTATTTCTAATGCGGTTTTTATTTGTGAGATATCCGTGTATTTTCGCACGCACCGCAAGCAAGACAATCGTTTTGAAGAAGTACTCGATAAAAGATATTGAAAAGCTAACGAATGTGAAGGCGCACACACTAAGAGTGTGGGAGCAGCGCTACAATTTTTTAGTGCCGCATCGCACTGCAACTAATATTCGTTATTACGACAATGAACAGTTAAAGACATTGTTGAATGTTTCNCTGCTAGTGAACAATGGCTATCGTATTTCAAAGGTGTCTCAACTCTCATCAGAAGAGTTGCACGATGAGGTTAAAAAGACATTTGACAAAAACTTCGANACCTTCTCAGACAAGTCGCTTGACTTTAAGATCAACGGGTTAATCTTGGCGATGCTGGAGTTAGATGAATATGCATTTAACGGTATTTATACCAAAGCATTGATTAAGCGGGGAATGGAGAATGCGTTAATTGATTTGATAGAACCTTTTTTAGATCGCGTACAAGTGATGTGGAGAACGGGAGAAATCAGCAGTGCTCAGGAGCGGTTTATCCAGAACCTTATTCGTCAAAAGTTAATGGTAGCCATTGATGCATTNCCAATTCCTGAAAAGCCAGAAGAAACGTATTTGGTCTATTTGTCAGANTCGCAATACAACGATTTGTATACCCTGTTGTGTATTTACATGCTCAAGCTGAAAGGNCGAAAAATTATTAATCTAGGTCAGGATATTCCCATTACTGATTTAGTGCAAGTTGTTGAAGCGACAAATCCGGATGTGATTTTGACATTTTTCTCAGTTCCTACAGGTATTGATCACATACAAGANTATGGCGATCGGTTGTCNCATGCATTTGCCCACAAGCGCATTTTAATTGCGGGGAATGTAAAACACATGAACGAAATGAAGTTTTGCAAGAATACAGCTGTAATTGAATCGTTGGCTGAATTTACAGATATGCTNAACAACAGCTAAACTTATTATTGAGCAATAAGCGCTTGCATCTCAGGAGNCTCAGGCCAAACAAAGGTGATTTTCTTTGCACCTCCATCCAAGTCAATCAAATATTCTGCATCAACAGAAATGTTAAACGTNTNTCCNTTTTTGCGTTGTACAGTCCAATGTTGTAACAACTCATTCTTGAGCGTCATAAAAGTATCGTGTACTTCCTGTAAGTATTCTTTCTGAGNATTTGGAACNACAATTTGGAAAGAAGCACCAATCAGTTCGTCTTTAGAATAACCGTATAAGCGTGTATAATTGTTGTTTACAAAATGAAAAAGACCTGTTTCATTTGTGATGCATATAGCCAAAGGTGTTTGTTCAATGATGTCTTGATAGTTTGTAGGATCAGATTCAATGGCTTTTTTAATGCGGTTTGTTTCTGTAAGATCAATCATGGACAAAAATTTATGCTGCTAAAAGTAGAAAACCTACTTAGCTTGAGAAGGTAAATCTTTTACTAAAATAATCTCTACTCNCCTGTTTTGGTTCTTTCCTGTTGAAGTAGAATTTGTGGCAATAGGCTCTGATTCTCCCTTGCCGGAATAAGACAAGCGATTTTTTGAAATTCGGTTCTCAATAAAGTAATCGTAGACACTCTTAGCACGTTTTTCAGAGAGCTTTTGATTGGCAGCAGAACTTCCCACATTATCAGTATGGCCCACAATCTTAATCTTGGCATATGTATTTGCATTCAAATATTCCAATACCAATTCCAGTTCATCGTAAGAATAGGGAAGAAGGGTTGAGCTTCCAAACTCAAAGCGAATCTTGTTCAAAACAAGTTTGTCTGTCTTCTCAATATTGTAGATGTAGTTTTCTTCTGTAATGTCAAAATCAAGCGAATCAGGAGTAGAGTAAAAACTTGTATCAATTGCTAGCTCGAGACTGTCAACCTGCTTNGGCTCTATTTCTTNCATTTTATCTTTTAAATAAAGAGGAATGCCTTGNNTATCNGTTTCTACTANAGAAATATCATCAATGTAATAGTAGGCAAAATANTTNAATGAAAAAGGAGAGAAGAAGTCAATGAATTTTAATTTCTCCTTAAACTTGGTAGTTTCAAAATTACCAATGCTAAGGTATTTTTCNCCTCCTTTTGCACGGTAAAGCCCTCTTACCTTTATCCAAGGAATACTGTCTGATTGCATAATTCCCGCTTTATCGCGGTAAACAATCTGTGGCGGTTGTTGATAAAGGTTAATCATNGTGGTNTAAGCAGGCTTTCTGGGGTATAAGCTCGCTCCAATAGACTCCAATANCATTTGAGTATTTACGGAAGANCGTACATACATTTCAAAAAGATAATAATGNCCTTCATCGAGCTTTTGGTTGAGTTTAATTTGTAAAAACTCTCTGTACTTTGGATGCACTCTNATTCCAACATGAACATTNCCTGTACGGGCTAATGGAATATCCCATCCTTCCGTTCCCTTAGGACGCAATGATTTNCCATCGCGAGAAAATTGATCTACAGTATTGGTAAAGCGCCATGGGCGGGTAGTATACCTTCCGCCTCTTTTATCTTCAAAAGAACCGTTAGAAACAAGNTTCTGAGAGAAAGAGCATAAAAAGGAAAAAAGAAAGAAGAGAAAGTGNAATCCCTTTAGCATAAACACAAAAATCTACAATTGAATTTGTAAATACATTATAGCCTATAAATGTTATTAACAAGCTAATTTGGATGAGGTNATTGTAAGTGACTATGCTCTATAAAAGAATGAGCAATAAGGTATTGTGCAATAGCATATGTGCCCATTATATAAACGCTAGCCATCGGAAAAGGAATAAAAAATTTATCGATCGCTAAAATAGCATCAGAAGCCATAAATATTACAGCCCCACTTACGCCCAGCCAATAATCTCTTTTCGAAGTGTATTTTCTACGTGTTGAGGCAGCTAATGCCATTGTACAAATCAAAGCGATATAGATAAGTACCGGAATATTCATAGCTCCCAGTTTTGGGAAGAGTAAAATNTACGTAGCAAGAGAGATCAAAANAATAGCAGCAGAAGAGAATTTCTGTTTTAGNATTTGNCGAAAAAAATCATTTCGCGATCCGGTATTGANCCTAAAAAGATAAATGTAGATAATATGACAAACGGCAAAAGCNCCAACGCCCAGTAAGAAGAATAATTCTTGCTTGCCTTTAATCAAAAGTACATCNCCATAAAAAGCAAAAGTAAAGGCGCCAATTACCCAACGATCAAAATAGCTTTTTACCATTGTGTGGAATGCATAATAGGCCGTTAAAGAAAGCATTACCATGGGCTTAAAAAACCATCTTAAGGGCTGAAAAGCTTCAACAGAACCACTAAAAAGATCAAGAATGGTAATGATCAGAAAAAGAATCAGAAACAGGTTGTTGAATTTGCTCATGCTTAGCAGGAAAAAGCGTTTTATCTTTTAGTTGGAATAGATAAGCTATCCAAATTAGCATTGCGGTTATTGTGGCTGCTAAGCTAATAAATATTCTATTCTGAAGTGGTTCAGGAAGAATAAAAGCACTGCCNACTAGAACAATTGCCCAACGAATAAGCTCTAACCAAAAAGCCTGTTTTTTTTGTTCCAAAATTTTACCNAGTGANACAATACTAAAAGTNATCATTCCGAAGNTGCCNAGAGTAGCTAATAAATTGAATTGATTATAGTTGAACAAAAAGTAAGCTGTAGCAACCAGCGTAATAATGAACTGAGTTATGATATAAACATTCCAAGCAAAAGGAACCTGAACCTCAAATTTCACCTTGTTCTCNGGNGTTATATCCGGAGGTGTNCGNTGGCCTCCCAAGCTATCGGGGAGCCATCCCGGAGGCATGAATAANAACNTNAATTTATCNGCATAGCTAGGCACTAGNTGCCAGTCTTTCCATAAATCGCGTATTGGCTTAATGTGTGCTCCAACAGGATCAAATGTGGCAGTAGGAGAAGTAACGCCATAAGTAGGTTTTTCTTCTTCTTTTTGGAACGTGCCAAATAGCCGGTCAAAAATGATAAATGTTCCACCNTGGTTTTTATCAATATACTTAGGGTTTCTACCGTGATGTACCCTATGATGACTTGGCGTGTTAAATATATATTCGAACCATTTTGGCAATTGGTCAATCGTTTCTGTGTGAATCCAGAATTGATAGAGCGTAGTAAAAGCACCAATNTAGACAAACCAAGAGGTTTCAAATCCTAGTATAGCCAATGGNAGCATAAATACAATGTTGAAGATTTGTTGAAAGGCTCCTTGCCTTAAAGCNACACTAAAGTTGTAATCTTCACTTTGATGATGAACAACATGTCCAAGCCATAGCAAATTAACTTCATGATCCATGCGGTGTGCCCAGTAGTAAAAGAAATCTACACCTATGAACAATACAACAGCCCAGTACCAGGTTTGAGGAATTTCAAACAAGCTAAAATGAGTGAAAACAAAATGGTAAACAGCAACAGTNGCGACTTTNCTGAATACACCNGTNNTTTGTTGAAATATTCCACAACTGATGTTTGTAAAAGCATCATTAAGCCTGTAAAGTTTCTTGTGNTTTATCCGGTCGTAAAGCAATTCAATTCCAATAAGAATAAAATAAACCGGTATNGAGAGTACTATAGGATTAATCTCCATAATGGNTGTAAATAAAAGGAAAAATTCCTAACCCTAGTATTTGTGGAGTTAATTTTTTTAAATTGGGTTCCTTTTTTAAGGTATGATTCTATTCTCACTGAGAATAAATGAGAAGACAAATACGAATAAAATACATTATAGCAATACTTGTTGCTACTACACTGCTGATCTTCAATCAGGCATTTATTCAATACTGGCTCAATCAAAAACACGATGATGCTAAGGTGATTAACATGGCTGGTAGGCAGCGAATGCTCAGCCAGAAAATTAACCTTGAACTTTATAGGGCTTTGTATGCTGATAGCTCTGCAAAGTTACTGGCAAATACTTATTGGCAGCAGTGGAATGATGCTCACCTGGCACTAATGTATGGCGATCAAGAACTAAATATTGAGCCGGCATCAGAACCAGAGGTGATTGATTTACTCAAAAAAATCACAGCCAATATTAACTATGTCAAGGGGGAAATGAATAAACCTGAATTGACTCAGGATATGCTGGAAGGATTATATAAAAATCAAGCAGACTTTCTTACTAATATGGAAGATGTGGTTGGTTATTTAGAAGCTTCAAGTGATAGAAAACTGAACTTTATTATCCGAACAGAAATTATCTTGGGAATTTTGTCTGTTGTTGTCATTCTATTTGAAATACTGTTTGTTTTCAGACCCATATCCAGCCGAATGATGGAGCAACTAACGAAGTTGACGAAAACTACAGAAACATTAAAAGGGATTTCAGAAAACTCAGTAGAGTCCATTTGTGTGATGGATGAAAAACAACAATTGGTTTACCGTAATTCCGCAGCAGAAAAACTGTGTGATCGATTCGGCATAACAAAGCCTACCGAGTTTGAATTTGGTGAAGGAAATAAAGAAGAAGGGCGCAAATTTTTTGATAAAAAATACAACCGGGTATTAGAAGGTTTTGTGGAGCAGTTTGAACGAGAGTGGAAGGATGANAAATACCTTTTCTTAATGTTCCCTCAAAGGTCTTCGAACAACAAAATTGTTGGAGTGGTAACCATTNTTCAAGACATTACAACACTCAAAAGTCAAGAGGCNTTAATAGAAGATCAGATAGAACGCTTTAACCAAATAGCATGGGAGCATGCACATGAAGTTAGAAGACCATTGACCAATGTATTGTTGTATTCAAATATGCTGTTTGAACTCAAAAGAGAACAATTAGATGAAGAGGGCGAAAAATTCGTTACATTCATAAATGATGAAGCCAGAGCCCTTGATAGTGTGATTAAAAACATTATTGAAAAAACAGACTTTATAGCACGTTTTAAATCCTCTGAACGCAGACGAAAAGGCAGGTAAATTACTTGGAAAAANGGATGCTGTNTTATGTCTGAATTACTTTGTACCTTGTAAAGAACGTTACACGTTGAGTCTATACAAACCTTCNCCTGTAAAATAAATTCAGAATTTTGCTGAAAAGTTGATCACCTCAGGCAACTTTTCAAAGATCAATNCCATCATTAGATGAAGTCATCCGAACATATGACCGATGAGCAAATTATCGAAGGCTGTAAACAAGGAAAAGCAGATTGTCAAAAAGCGCTTTTCGACCAATATAAGCGTAAGCTGATGGGGGTNTGTTTACGTTATGCCGGAGATGAAGATGAGGCTCATGATATGTTGCAGGATGGATTTGTAAAGATCTTTCAAAAGTTAGATACCTTCAATAATAAAGGTTCATTGGTAGCTTGGATGTGCAGGTTAATGATCAACAATTGTTTAGATCACTTGCGCAAAACAAAATACCAGCGTATGCATGTGGAAGTTGAGCAGGCTGAAAAAATGGACAATGTCCAAGACGATGTNATTGCTGCAATTTCTGCAAAAGATATTTTGCGTTACATCAGTGAAATGCCAACAGGGTATAGAACGGTGTTTAACATGTTTGCAATTGAAGGCTATTCGCACAAAGAGATTGCTGAAGAACTGGGAGTAACTGAAAACACCAGTAAATCGCAATACAGAAAAGCGAGGTTCTACTTAATGGAAGTAATAGAGAAAAACAACAAAGTGTTAAAGTAGTGAGTTTGCAGGAAAACAATTTTGAAGAGCTATTGCGCCAGAAGTTTGAAAACTTTGAGGCCGATGTACGCCCNGATGCCTGGTCTCAAATTCAACAACAGTTGGGACAAACCAGTGCTNCAAACTCAGGGAACACNTCATCTGTATCATCAGTCCAAAAAGCCTCTTTTTGGAGTACCAAGACAATTTTAACAGCTATAACCGGAACTCTTGCTGTAGCAGGAATAACCGGTGCTGTACTTTACAATAACATTTCTACGAAGCAAACTGAGGAAGCTTCCAACCCAGTTCAAATTGCAGAAAAGGATCAACCGGAAAGTAGTATTGAAGAACAATCAGAAACCGTTCATGTTGATGGCNAAAATACTCCGGCAACCAACGCTTCTGTTTCNGCAGAAACACCTGAAGTTAAATCCAACACTCAACATACTGAAGCTCCTGCTGTAGAACAGGCTAAAGCTTCAGAAGACATTGATGCTGTTGCAGAAGCAAATGAAACAAGCAAGGTTGTGCCAGATCAACATGTCGCTGAAAATAATCAGCAGGTTAACTCTGGTTCTAAAGCTTCCCAGTCTGTAAATANTCAATCTGCTGAGGTTGATCCAGCTGCAACAAACCANCAGGAAGAAAGTAAACTGGGGCAAATCTGGGATCACCTTACTCAAAATACAATCAATGTAACGCCATTAAGTGGTAAGGCTCCGCTAGAAGTAGATTTAAGTTCATTCAATAATTATGAACGCGTGCAATGGCGTTTTGGAGACGGAACACCTGCAGTTGATGAAATAGAAACCGGTCATGTGTATCAAGAGCCCGGAGTTTATACCATAACAATGGTGGCACAAGACTCTACAGGAAAAGTAATTATGGAAAAATCGGTTGTTGAGGTAAAAGCTCAAACCGATGAAATTCTTTCCGATAATCCGGCAGCAGAACAAAGCGAGTTATTAGTTCCCAATGTATTTACGCCCAATATGGATGGGGTNAATGANGAGCTAGCTGTAAAAGCAGAAAATATTGAAACATATTCGTTAGTCATCTTTAACNGAAACGGAGAAGTAGTNTTTGAGTCTGATTCTCCGGAGAATAAATGGAAAGGACTTCGTAAAAACGGAACAGTATGTCCTGAAGGAGTTTATTTCTACCAAATAACNGCCATTGGTAAAGATGATAAAATGTACGCACCAAAAGGATTTGTGAACTTGCTCCGCTAGTCAGCGATTTTTTTTGAACGGTTAAAAACCGCTCTGTTTTCAGGGCGGTTTTTTTTATTTAATACTCAAGGTATTCACTCAAGTCGTCAAATTTTTTCTGTGTATAATGTCCTTTGGACGAAGCTAAAATTTCTCCTTCCGGAGAGATAACATAGAAATAAGCTTCTTTTTTATCTGAAATTTTAAGGCTGCTTTCAAAGGTTTCGTATTCGCCTTCATGCAATAAAATGTATGGATAGAACTCTTCGTCTGTAGCTTTTTTCAATTCTTCTTTAGCTCTTTTAGCGGCTGCTTTTTGTGCTCCTGTAAAGGTGATTAATAGCCTTACATGACAATCATAAATCATTGCACCCATACCATTCTCATCGAGTACTTGATTATAAACGGGGTTTAACCATGAGTATAAATCATCCTGAGCTTTCTGACTAAAAATAACACCTACCAATATAGGTTTGTCAGAAAGTTGAATAGGAAAGCTAACTTTTTTATTGTTAAGTGTATACGATTGTATTTCAGGGAAGTCTTGAGCCTTTAAACCATCAGGCAATACAAGTAAAAAGAACAATAGGATTGAATAAGTAACTAATTTCATTTCCGCCTTGACTTTTGTGGCTTCTCCTCAGGTTCAGCATCACTGTCAGCTTCTTCTTGTGCTTTTTGTTGCTCTTCCAAATAGAGACGTGCCTGTTTAATATCTACTTTTTTGTTGTAGTTCCATGCAGTAACATAGGCATCTTCAACCCCCATGTCATGTATGATTTCGGCAAACAATTCTGCAGCATCGTAATTATCAAAAGATCCTGCAGTAATAATCGAATAACCGTTGTATTCAACCTGACTTAAACTGTCTAGTTGCAAATAGATGTTCATCATATCTTCAGGAATAGTGTCGCCTTTGAAAGCGCCAACCTGTACCCGAAAATCAACTTTTCCAACCAATACCTTATGTACAGATTCCTGATCAAGCGTAATAACCTCTTCTTTGTAACGCTTCTTGTCTTTTACATTCACAATAAAAGCATCGGGATAACCTGCTTCTTGTATGGCCTTTAGTAGGCGTTTAGCTTGCGCTTCAAATAAAAACCTTCCTATGATGTAACGATAAACCCCATTTTCGTCTACATATACTTCAATGTTTTTTAGGTTCTTGAATTCGTAGGTAAAAACCGGTTCAATGAGTGCTGATACTTGTACACCATATAACGCAGTTTTATCAGTGTATTGTACCTCTTTTGTACCTATAATGTGCTTTTTAGCTTTACGCTCGTCTTTAATTTCAACAACAGGTTCTTCTTTAGGAGGTCTTTCGCGTTGTTCACATTCCAAGTGCAGACGTTGGCCATCAACCAAATACCATTCGTTGGCATAAGAGTATATTTTATAAAATAAATTCAGCGTTTCTAATGTTTTATCACAATCGCCATTCAAACTATATGCCATCAAAAGGTAATAGTAGACATATTCAGAAACTCTGCGTTCGTCATAATGTCCTCTCCGATATTCAGGAGTGTACGCTTTACTGGCTTTTTTTAATAAATGAATGGCATAGGGGAGGTTCGTGTCTAGTCGAACTAAAGATTGTCCATAGAGGTAAGCCAAGTTCGCATTGATAGAATCTCTTCTGTATAATTCAGCCAGTATAACTTTAGCCTCATGCAATTTGTTGTCAGCCAAATCAACAATAGCAGTGTTGAAGTCTTTCTCAAAATTGCCGGAAACCTGTCCGAAAGAAAGTTGAGTAAACGATAGCGCTATAAACAGTAAAAAGGTAATTTTTTTCATCAGATAAGCAGATTATGCACCACAAGATAACTCAGACATAAAGGAATTGAAAGCACGTTTTTTTCACAATGGAACGTGAATATTATTTACAGGTAAAAACTTGACATGAAAGAAAGGTCTTAGGCTTAAAATGTGTTGATCTACAGTTGCTTATTTATGAGAGTTTATGCCTGATTATCCACTAGAAAAACTTTTAAAGAGAACTTAAAAGAAGTAATCGTTGACTTTAAATGGATATCTATTGATTTGTTGGAGGAGTAAGGTACATTTGCTTTAAATATTTAAAGCAGTGATTTTTAGTAATACAAGCCTAATTGACACTATAGAATGAATCTCTATTTCAGGTTACTCATTTTAATCATCAAATCAATTTTCATTAAACCAGACCATAGCGTCAAAAAATGGGAAGTTAACTTTAGAGTAATGCCTTGGGATTGTGATATTAATTTTCACATGACTAACTCGCGTTACATTGCATTGCAAGATTTGGCCAGAACATATTCTATTGTAGAAATGGGGTTGATGAAAAGCGTTTTTAAAGAAAAACTAGCTCCAGTATTAAGTGCACAAGAAATTTCATATCTCAAGCCCATAAGACCTTTTAAGCAGTTTACATTGACCACAGAACTGGTTTATTGGGATGAGAAGTATTACTACATGGAGCACCGTTTCATAGCCGGAGAAAAATTGTATGCCAAATCAATGGTAAGGGGAGTCTTTGTACAGAATAGGGACGTAATACCAACAGCAGAAATTTTAAAGTGGGCAAAAGTTGAAACAGCCTCACCTCCAATGTCTGCGAAGGTTGAAGCTTGGAAAACACTCTTGGAAGAAAAAAAGCTAGCTGTAGAATTAGAAAAATAATTGAGCAAAGAATGGTAAATCGAGTGTAAACGATATGCTATATTTGCCCACACATGGAACCGCGTGTAATACTAAATAATCAACATCTGGAACTCATCATCAATCGGTTGTGTTATCAATTGGTTGAAAATCATGATGATTTTTCCAATACGGTTTTAATTGGCTTACAGCCAAGAGGTGTTTTTTTGGCTGAGCGAATAGTCGAAAAACTGAAAACCATTACCGGTGTTGAGTCTATTCAATTAGGAAAATTAGACATTACATTCTACCGCGATGATTTCAGACGAAGAGATTTACCGGCTACAGCATCAGAAACAGAAATGGACTTTTTGATTGAAGATCGTAAAGTTGTTTTAATCGATGATGTTTTATATACCGGTAGAACCATACGTTCTGGCCTTGATGCCTTAATGGATTTTGGTCGTCCTCAGAAAGTAGAATTGTTAGTATTAGTAGACCGTAGGTTTAGTCGTCATTTGCCCATTCAGCCAGACTACATAGGAAGAACCGTAGACGCTATTGTGTCAGAACACGTAGAAGTTGATTGGTCGAAAGATAAAGGTAAAGTGATCTTAAAATCATTAGACAGTGAGTAAACAGTTATCTGTAAATCATTTATTAGGAATTAAAGGCCTCACAAGAGAGGACATTGAACTTATTTTTAACACAGCAGATAACTTTAAAGACGTTATTAACCGACCGATCAAAAAGGTTCCTTCTCTTAGAGACATTACCATCGCCAATTTATTTTTTGAAAACTCCACCAGAACCAAATTAAGTTTTGAGTTGGCAGAAAAACGCCTATCTGCAGATGTAGTCAACTTTTCAGCGGCTAGCTCATCGGTTAAAAAAGGAGAGACACTGGTAGACACAGTAAACAACATTTTGGCGATGAAAGTAGATATGGTTGTTATGCGCCATCCTAACCCGGGGGCAGCAGTTTACCTTTCGAAAAATGTTGATAGTCGTATTGTGAATGCCGGAGACGGTGCACATGAACATCCGACCCAAGCTTTACTCGATTCATTTTCTATTCGTGAAAAATTAGGAAGTGTAGAAGGGAAAAAGGTTGTGATTGTAGGAGACGTATTACATTCAAGAGTGGCATTGTCAAACATCTTTGCACTCCAAAAGCAAGGAGCAGAAGTAAAAGTGTGTGGACCAACAACTCTAATTCCTAAATACATAGAATCATTAGGTGTTAAAGTTGAAACAGATTTAAGGAAAGCATTAGTCTGGTGTGATGTAGCCAATATGCTGCGGATACAGTTGGAGCGTCAGGACATTAAATACTTCCCATCATTGCGCGAATACACCATGCAATACGGGTTAACTACCGAAATACTGAATTCACTGGACAAAGAAATTGTAGTGATGCATCCCGGTCCTATTAACAGAGGAGTAGAGATCACTACAGATGTTGCCGATTCAGACCATTCGATTATACTCAACCAAGTAGAAAACGGAGTTGCTGTTCGAATGGCTGTCTTGTATTTATTGGCATCTAAAATTGAACGATAAACCCTGATAACTGTTAATAGAGAACTATGAGCGTAGTAATTTCTTCCGAAGAACGCCATGATGAAGTAGCATTTTCCAATACAGAACTAACAATTGAAGCTTTAGAACAAGCTCAGTTGCAAGTAGCGAATGCTAAAAGTTTGATTATCAATCTAGAGAGGATTGAGAGAATGGAAGATGGTGTTGCAAATTTTTTACTATCTTGGAGCAATTCTGTAAAACCTTTCAAGTCTTTCAAATTGTGTGCTGTAAATGAAGAGGTAAGCAAGGCATTACCTGAAGATTTAGAAATTCTTCCAACATTAACTGAGGCACAAGATTTGATCTTTATGGAAGAAGTTGAACGCGAATTAGGATTATAAACGAACCTTAACCTTGTTAAATATGAAGAAAAATCTACTTGTTGCTTTTTTAGCTTTTTTTGTTGCTTACGGAAGTTATGCTCAATGCACTCCTGATCCAAACCACACTTCAGAGTTGATTTATCCGGATCCTTCTACATTAGATTCTGATATTCAAGTAAACTTACCTTATGAGGAAATCATCACAATTAATGTTCCTGCAGATACAACTTATCTTGGAGCTACTTTTACAATTGATTCTCTTGTAGTTACAAACGTATCTAATGTACCAACTGGAATTGCTTTTTTGTGTGATCCATCATCGTGTTCGTTTCCCGGGAATAGTTCTGGTTGTGTACAGGTTGCCGGTACACCAACTCAGTTAGGTACTTATGATGTGAACATTGATGTTTCTATTTACTCAGGAACACTTAGTCTTCCTTACACAGAGACATTTACCATTAACGTAGTAAACTCAACCGGAATTGATGATGCAGAGTTTTCTCAGGGATTATCGGTATATCCTAATCCGACAAATGGTAAAGTTAACTTGAGTTTTTCATCAAGATCTGCTGATCAATCACGTATTCAAATCTTTGACGTATTAGGAAATACGGTTGTAGATCAAAAAGTTGCAACAACACTTGGTGCCAACACGGTTTCATTTGACTTATCAATGCTACCTAAAGGGCAATATTTTGCAAGATTGTATCAAAATGATACAGTTGAAATCACTAAAATTCTTGTGACGGAGTAAACGAATTAATGGCGTTAAAACTTACTATTCTAGGTTCTAACTCTGCTATTCCTACTGCTTCAAGATTTCCAACATCCCAACTGGTTGATGTTAATCAAAGCTATTATTTGGTTGACTGTGGTGAGGGGGCGCAGATGCAATTGCGAAAATACCGCATAAAAATGCAGCGTATCAAAGCCATTTTCATCTCACACATGCATGGAGACCATTACTTTGGCCTAATAGGCTTGTTAAACACCATGCATTTGTTGGGGAGAGAAACGGAATTAACGGTTTATGGTCCTGATGGCTTAGAGCCTATTATGCGCTCTATGCTCAATGAGGCTGAAACCAAGTTGCGTTATTCTTTAACGTTTGTTTCAATTACGGGAAAAATAGGCGAAATCTATGAAGACAATACTGTTTCTGTAAAAACCTTTCCGCTAAATCATCGCATTCCGTGTAATGGTTTTCGGTTTGATGAACTTCCCAAAAAACGTAGAATCAAAAAATCAGTCATTGACTTGTACCATGTTCCGGTAGAGCAAATGCCCAAGCTTAAAGACGGAAGCGACTTGGTCTTAGAAAATGGTGAAGTAATTCCCAATGAAAAGCTAACTGAGCCTCCTAAGAAAAGCTTCTCTTTTGCGTTTTGCAGCGATACTTGCTATGATGAACGTATCATTCCTTACATTCAACATGTTGATTTACTTTACCATGAGGCAACATTTTTAAATGATATGAAACCCAGNGCNAAGCAGACTTTTCANTCAACAGCAGAAGAAGCGGCTANCATAGCNCAAAAAGCAGAAACCAAACGGTTATTAATTGGTCATTTTTCTGCTCGTTACACAGATTTAGAAGGACATTTAATTGAATCGAGGGCAGTTTTTAAGAANACTGATTTAGCNATNGAAGGAGAAGTATTTTCGGCTTAGAANATCATTTCTTGATCTGATTTTAAAATTGAGCCCTTTATTTTTTGTCTTTCCCTTTTCCAGAGAGTACTTTTGNTTAATTAAGACTTTGTCTAAATAAGATGGAAAGCGTAAGGGTATTTATAGCAGACAGCAACTTTTTGATAAGAGAAGGACTCAANTCCATTTTGTCGAAAGATGAAAAAATTGAAGTAGTTGCCGAAGCAGATAATAGTACAGATTTGGTTTCCAGTGTAGTGGAGGTAAATCCTGANGTTTTGTTAATNGANTATCAGTCTNCGCTATTTCNCCTTCAGGATATTTCAATCATAAAAAATGTTTTACCNCATTGTAAAATCGTAGCCATTACTGAATTAGCTGAAAGACATTCAATTACAAAAGCTATGAGCGATGGAATACACGGTCATATTTTAAAAGATTGTGATGTTGAAGAAATTTTAGATTCGGTAAAAGAAACGGCCAAAGGCAATCAGTTTTATTGCGGTAAAATTTTGGATACGGTTCAGGAAGGTGAAAACGGAGATCCAAGCTGTGAACCNGTAGTGCTTTCTCCAAGAGAAATTGAGATNATTCAGCAAATAGCAAGTGGACTCACCAATAAAGAAATAGCTGATGAATTGTGCCTAAGCCAGCATACGGTAATGACTCATCGAAAGAAAATTATGGCTAAGTTAGGCATCAACAATACGGCTGGTTTGGTGATTTATGCCGTAAAACAGAACTTGATTAGCCCGAATAAATTTTTATTTAATTCATAACAAACTCACTGTTTGTGACACTTGTCATTTTTTAAGTTTGCAAACCAAAATACTTTCGTAGCGATAAAAAGATAATTAAAGCCTTTCATGGAAAAAATAGGACTATTTTACGGATCAGATACAGGCTGTACTGAAGCTGTAGCTGAAATGATCAAAGAACAGATCGGGGATGATATCGTAGACCTTTATGATGTTTATGATGTAGAGAAAGAAGATTTTGACAAGTACGATAAGATCATTATTGGCTTATCAACATGGCACGATGGCCAGTTAGTAAGTGCTTGGGATGATTTTTACGATGATTTCAAGGATGTAGATCTTACAGGAAAAACNGTNGCTATGTATGGNTTGGGAGATCAATATGGNTANAGNACNTATTTTATTGATGGAGTAGGNATTATCGGAAAACAAGCTGAGGAAAATGGAGCTAAACTTATCGGATTTTGGCCAACAGAAGGTTATGAGCACGATGAGTCTAAAGCTGATATGGGAGATGGTTTCTTTATGGGACTTGCCATTGATGAAGATAACCANGATGAGTTAACNGAAGAGAGAGTAACAAAGTGGGTAGANCAAATTAAGGGTGAGTTTCCTATTGAAGGATAGGATAATCCCTAATACAATAACAAATAAAAAACGCTGTATGAAACTTCATACAGCGNTTTTTTATTCCCTTTTAAAAACTGAGTAAAAAACTTATTCTTTCCAGCCACCACCCAGAGCGCGGTAAAGTTCAACTACAGCTTGTAATTTCTGTAATCGATCGTCAATAGCATTGAGTTGGGCTGAAAGTAAATTTTGTTGNGAGGTTAGAACGTCTACGTAACTGGCAGTACTGTATTCCAATAATTCTTCATTGTAATCTACAGCATTTTCTAATGCAGCTAATTGCTCTTTACGTAAATCTATTTTTTCTAANGCCATTTNATAGGAAAATAANGCATTTGAAACCTCTTCACCGGCAGAAAGAAAGGTTTGTTCAAAAGTGTANAAAGCCTCTTCCTGGGCAGCTTTATTCGCCTTTAACCTAGCTCTGTTTGTGTTTTGGTTAAACAGCGGTTGAACCAANCCNGCAGCTAATCTTGAGAAGAAATTAGCAGGATCTAATAATACTGAAGCATCTGTTGAAGCATATCCTACTGAACCCGATAACGAAATTTGAGGATAAAAATAAGCTCTGGCAACATTAACAGCTTCAAAAGCACTTCTGAGCTGCATTTCAGCTTGTTGAACATCCGGACGATTTGCTAATAAAAGAGAGGGAACCCCTGTTTCAAGTTCCATTTCCAGTTGCTGATCATCTAGTGTAGAACGTTCTATAGTTCCCGGACTTCTGGCCAACAACGTACTCATGGCATTTTCNATTTCTCTGATTTGTTGCTTCAATTCAGGAATAGTAACCTCTGCAGCNTAACGATTGGCTTTACTTTGCATTAAATCTGCTCCGGTAACACTACCAACATCAATTAAACTTTCAACAGTTTGTACGTATTTTTTTCTTGATTCAACGGTTTCTTCCGTAATTTTTAATTGCTGATCTAGCGCTAATAAAGCATAATAATTGGTTGAAATAGTCGCAATTAATTGTGTTTGAACTGTTCTTCTGTAAGCATCACTCGCCAATAAATCAGCCAATGCACCACGTTTAGANCTTCTCAATTTTCCCCAGATGTCNAGTTCCCAGCTAGCTGCTCCGTAGAGTTGGTATTGTTCAGTAGCAAAACCAGAAGCAACTGAAATAGTGTTGGCAAGTTTTGCATAGGTNGCAGANCCGTCTATTTCAACACTAGGCAATAAAGCCCCGCGTTGTTGCATTAATGCAGCTTCAGCACTTTTCATGCGCGCAACAGCNACCTTTAAATCAAGNTTNGCATTGATNCCCTCATTAATGAGACCTTGNAAAACAGGATCTGTAAAAACTTCTTTCCATGGAATATCTGCGATAGAATTGGTATCTGCTACAGTTGTATCCACATCTCTGAACAAGTCTTTATGGGCTAAATCCTGCCGTTGATATTTACTGTTAAGCCCGCAAGAGTAAAGNANCATTGTAAGCAAAATGACACTTAATATGTGCGGAACTTTTATTTTATGAATTGATCTATACATTTTCTTTCTCGCTTGAATCAAGATTAATTGTTTTGATTTTCAGAACTATCTGTAGTAGAAACAGCTACTTCNGGNGCACCTGTGAACTTTTCCTGAATAGATTGGAAAATGATAAACAGGATAGGAATTACCAATACTCCGAACAGCGTTCCGATAAGCATACCNCCNACAGCACCNGCACCAATAGAACGGTTACCAACGGCTCCGGCTCCGGTTGACAACATCAGTGGTATTAACCCGAAAATAAAGGCAAATGAGGTCATCAAAATAGGACGTAAACGTGCCTTTGCACCGGTAATAGCAGATTCGGTAATTGAAACACCTTCTTTTCTTCGCTGCAATGCAAATTCAACAATCAGAATGGCATTTTTAGCCAACAGTCCAATCAACATAATGAGTGAAGTTTGGAGGTAAATATTGTTGTCGATGTTGTACAAATAAGCAAAAATGAAGCTACCTGCTAATCCCATAGGAAGAGAGAACAGTACAGCAAAAGGAAGGATATAACTTTCGTATTGAGCACTTAACAGGAAGTAAACAAAGACCAAACACAATAGGAAAATGTAAACTGCTTGTCCTCCTGCTTTAATCTCTTCTCTTGTAGCTCCTGAATAGTCATAATCATAACCTGTAGGTAATTCGGTAGCCACTTCTTTAATAGCATTAATGGCATCACCAGAGCTATAACCGTCATTAGGTGCCCCTGAAATACTAACAGAAGTATACAAGTTGAAACGTTTGATAGATTCTGGTCCGTATACCCTTTCCAAAGTAATGAATTCGGTAATTGGAGCCATTGTTCCATCAGAAGTACGCACATACACCTTGTCCAATGTTTCTTCATTGGCTCGATATGGAATATCGGCTTGAACCATTACACGGTACTGCTTACCAAAACGGTTAAAGTTAGAGGTATAAACCCCACCGTAATAACCTTGCATAGCGCTCATAATATCATCAACACCAATGCCTGCTTCTTTAGTTTTAACCACATTAACCGTAAGTAAGAACTGCGGATAAGTTGTCTTAAATGATGTTGTTGCATATTGAATCTCAGGACGTTGATTCAACTTTGCGATAAACTCATTGGTAACATCACCTAACTTGTCAATTTCACCACCTGTACGATCTTGAAGCTCAACATTAAAACCTCCGTTCATACCAAAACCTCTAATGGTTGGCGCAGCAAAAAAGATAATTTTAGCATCGGTAAAAGTGGAAGTTTTCCCCCACAATTCACCAAGAATAGATTGAATGTCACGCTCTCTTTTGCTCCAAGGTTTTAGCTTAACAATTACCATCCCGTAAGAGCTACCCGCACCATTCATGATACTGTTACCCGCCATTCGAAGTGTGTTTTCAACACCATCGGTTTGGCGTACAAGGCTATCGAGTTTAATTGCAACTTTTTCAGTGCGCTCTAACGATGAAGAAGGAGGAAGGGTAATGTCAGCGAAAATAGTTCCCGTATCTTCATTCGGTACAAATCCCGTTGGCGTATTGATCATTAAGAAGGCAAGGATTCCGACAAAAACAGCTATAATCGCTCCAGACATCCATTTGCGCTTAGCCAAAAAACGTAATGATTTGGAATAACGCTCGTTTAACGATTCAAAAGCCATGTTAAAGTACATGTAAAAACGCTGCAAGAAGTTTTTGCTTTTTACTTCTTCGTTGTGCGGTTTTAAGAAGATAGCACACAAAGCAGGGCTAAGCGTTAAGGCGTTAACTGCTGAAATGATAATGGATACAGCCAGCGTAATACCAAACTGTTGGTAAAAAATACCACTCGACCCAGTGATGAAAGTTACCGGAATAAATACGGCAGACATTACTAAAGTAATGGATACAATAGCTCCCGATATTTCGCTCATGGCGCTAATGGTAGACTCTTTTGCCGGTAAATGAGTGGCTTCCATTTTGGCGTGGACGGCTTCCACAACAACGATGGCATCATCTACCACAATCCCAATGGCCAATACGAGAGCAAAAAGTGTTAACAGGTTTAAGCTAAATCCAAATAGGCTAAGGAAGAAAAAGGTTCCAACAATGGCTACCGGAACAGCAATGGCTGGGATAAGTGTAGAGCGAAAATCCTGAAGGAAAATAAACACCACAATAAATACCAGAATAAAAGCTTCTATTAAGGTGTGAATTACCTTCGAAATTGATTCGTCCAAAAAGTCGTTGGCATTTACCAAAGGTGCATAGTGTATTCCATCGGGGAAACTTGCAGAAGCTTCATCCAGAACAGCCAAACAATCGTCAATTACTTGTTGTGCATTAGATCCTGCTGTTTGTGCAATGGCAATACCAGCGGCTAATTTTCCATTGAAGCGAAAAGTTCTTGAATAATCCAAAGACCCTAACTCGATTCGAGCTACATCTTTTAAACGAAGAATTTGTCCTCTATCATCGTATTTAATAACAATGTTCCCAAACTCATCTTCTGTTTTTAATTTCCCAGTGTAGCGAATAACATATTGAAAAGATTGATCGCTATTTTGTCCAAATTGCCCCGGAGCAGCTTCAATGTTTTGTTCTGCAATGGCATCGAAAACATCATCGGGAACAAGATCATAAGCATTCATCATATCTGGCTTTAGCCAAATACGCATAGAGTAATCTTTCTCACCAAATGCAGAAGCGCTTCCTACACCATTAACTCTTTTAAGAGCAGGGATAAGGTTGATTTCAGCATAGTTCTGAACAAAGGCTTCGTCCATGCTTTCTTCATCGCTGTAAAGTGCAAAAATGAGAATGTTGTCTGATTGTTGTTTACTGGTGGTAACCCCGGCTTGCGTAACTTCTTGTGGAAGTAAACTTGTAGCCCTTGAAACACGGTTTTGAACGTTTACGGCAGCCAAATCAGGATCTGTACCTTGTTCAAAATAGACCTGAATGGTGGCACTACCATTGTTGGTTGCCGTAGATGTAATGTAGGTCATGTTTTCCACACCGTTAATTTCTTCTTCGAGTGGAATAATAACACTGTTCATCACAACATCGGCACTTGCCCCGGTATAAGAAGCAGTAACTCTTACGGTTGGAGGTGCAATTTCAGGATATTGTGATACAGGCAAGGCCATTAGCCCCAGAAGTCCCAGAATAACGATAAGAACCGAAATTACTGTTGACAAAACAGGGCGCGTTATAAATTTTTCTAACATGTTCTGAATTTCAAATTTTGAAGATGATTCAAATGTTGGTGATTGCTTCTCCCTTATTGAGGAGTTGATTGTGACCCTGTCTGAATTTTCATGTCAGACTTAAGCGAATTAATACCATCTGTTACAACAACCTCATTCGGTTCTAGGCCGCTTTGAACAATAAATTGTTTCCCGGTATCATCAGAGTAAGCAACTATTTCGCGAGTTTTAACCACATTGCTGTCATTCATGACGTAGATAAAACGTTTGTTTTGCACTTCGAAAGTTGCAGATTGTGGTACTACAATTACCGAATCAACCTCTTGGGCAATTTTTATGGTAGCACTTCCGCCACTGCGCAACTTCATTTGAGGGTTATCAAATGTAGCCCTAACAGTAGCAGCTCCGGTTGTTGTATTNATAATTCCGCTAATGGCATCAATGGTTCCTTTGTGTTCAAAGGTTTTTCCATTGGCCATAATTAATGTAATGGAATCTGTTTTTGTGGCAGCATCTGCATTTGTTTTAGCTTGTTCTTGCTTTGAAAAACGATCTGAAAGGTTTAAGAAATCTTTCTCGTTAACAGAAAAATAAGCTCTTACTTTTCGAATGTCTGCAATCGTTGTTAAAGGCTCAGTAATAGTACTGCTAACAAGGCTTCCAATACGGTAAGGTATTGTGCCAATTACACCATCACTTGGGCTTGTAATCACTGTGTAGCTCAAGTTTGTTCTGGCCGATTCTAGCTGTGCCTTAGCTTGCTCTAGCTGTGCTTTGGCTGANGCTAAATTTTGCTCAGAAGTNCTTAATGTGTATTGACTGATAATTTGCTTTTCTACCANCGGACGCTGCTTTTCTACATCAAATTTTGCNGATTCTACTGNAGCTTGAGCAGCNTCAACATTNGCTTGCGCAGCACTNACTTCTTGGGCGTATTCGTTGGCAAATATTTTAAAAAGCTTTTGCCCTTTTTTAACCCATGCNCCCTCGTCTACATAAATTTCATCAATGTAACCTTGGATTTTAGGNCGCAACTCAACAGTGAGAATACCTTCAATTTTTGCTGGGTATTCTTGATGTGTTGTAACAGTTGCATAGTTAACTTGGGNAACAGGGTAAGTTTTTAAAGGGGCTTGTTGTCCTTGTTGTTCGTTACCAGAACAAGCTGCTAAACTTGTGATAGCTAATCCAATAAGGATTCTATTATAGTGCTTCATTAAATTTATTTTCATGATTGGAAAAACGTAATGCAAAATTAAGGGAGGAAGNTTGTCTTGATCAGTACTATTTTTATTAAATGTTGGACTTTTTGGCGNAAATGTTAATTTTGTTGTATCAACATGTAATTTTTTAAATGTTCACGTAATCCATAGTNATAAGTTGGTTGTTAACACTTTTTTAAGGTTTTGGTTNCTTTTTACTAGTTGGACTTTTCGAACATTAGTAGTTGTGTTGAAAACTCCAAAACATGAAAGAAACTCCGGATAAACAGCTCCTGAATCCACTGCATAAATGCCATTCAATTGTAACGAATAGTTACGCAAGGCATAATTGTTTTGAGCTGTTGTGGTTTAATGATGATGCGCTTAATGGAGGTGAAACGTATCATNGGGTTGANCATCAAAAGTTGAAAATTCACAACAACAGCCTTCAGTTGGTTTCAAAAGGACAGATTTATGAATTAGAATATCCTCCGAAAGGATACTCNATTCANTTTCCGGATCATTTCTTCCAATTGGGAGAAAACAGCGGGTTTCGAATTTTGTTTAACCCTTTCATCAATGATCCATTAATTATTCCTGCTGATGANCGTGAAACCATAGCAACCATTTATGGATTAATCCAAAAAGAAATGAATGGTAGAAACAGNCAAATGGTCATTTANGGGTATTTGGCCAGCTTATTATATAAGGTNTCTTCATTGTGGCCGCGCTACAATATAGGCGATGAATCTATAAAGCCGTTTGAAGCNTTGTATCAACTGATAGAGCAAAACTTTAGAACNGAGAGAAAGACCTTATTTTATGCTGANAAGGTGGGGTTAACTCCAAAGCGACTTAATGAAATCTTAAAAGAAAAAATAGGATTAACATTAACTCAGCTNTTGCACAAAATATTGATTGGTGAGGCTAAGCGAATGATTGCCAAAGGAGATAAAAACATTAAAGAAGTCGCTTTTGACCTTGGATTTAATGAGCANGCTTATTTCAGTAGGTTTTTTAAGCGCCATGTGGGAGTTAACCCAGAAAAGTTTGCCCAACAGATTTCAGAAGACTAGCAGATGAACTAAATAGTTGTCGTTGTGTTTGTTAAATTAGAGCGAACTTATCAAACACAAATTCAAATGCCTGACCTTACTTCAAACGAATTTCTTTTAAGTCTTATTTACATTGTTGTAGCAATCATTANNGGTTTTGTATTGCACTTTATTGTTAAANTNGCCATACATCGGGTTCGCTTTTTAAAAGATAAACACGAAGCAAAAACGGTAGTATCTAAAATTAGTGCTCCGCTAAGGTGGTTATTGATCTTAGCAAGTGTTTATGTGGTTTTTCCAAAGTTGGGTTTTTCAGATCCTGTTGTAAAGCACATTATTCAGTTAATACTCATTGGTAATATAGGATGGTTAATTGTTCGAATCATTAGAGTTACCAAATTGGTAGTTATGACTCGNTATGATTTAGAAGCCAGCGATAACCTGGAAGCCAGAAAAGCNTACACACAGTTTCACATTATAGAGAATATACTGGTGTTTGTTACCATTATTTTATGTGTGGGCATTATGCTNATGACCTTTGAAGGNGTACGTCAGATTGGAATCAGTTTGTTAACATCAGCAGGAATTGCAGGAATTATTTTNGGTTTNGCAGCTCAGAGGTTAATNGCAACAATCTTAGCCGGAATTCAAATTGCGATAACNCAACCGATTAGAATTGACGATGTGGTTATTGTAGAAGAGGAGTGGGGAAGAATAGAAGAAATCAACCTAACGTTTGTAGTCATTAATATTTGGGATCAGCGAAGATTGGTGGTGCCTACAACTTATTTTATAGAAAAACCATTTCAAAACTGGACACGCACAACATCACAAATTTTGGGAACTGTTTTTATTGAAACCGATTACCATGTTCCTTTTAATGCAGTGCGTGATGAATTAACCCGTTTGTTAAAAGGAACAGACTTGTGGGATGGCAGAGTGAATGTAATGCAAGTAACCGAAGCAAAAGAAAAAACAGTAGAGATGCGCATATTGGTTAGCGCATCAAGTTCTCCTGTAGCTTGGGATTTGCGCGTTTACATCCGCGAAAAAATGATTGAATTTATTCGTGAAAATTATCCCGATAGCTTGCCTGTTAGCAGGGTAGAAATCAAATCGAAATAAGATTTAGTTCTGCTTGATTAATTTGAGCATTTCGTTTTTCCCAGTATCATCAGATATTTCAATGAGGTAAACTCCGCTAGGAGCATCCAATTGAATAGAAGATTTTGGCTGAGTAATTACTTCTTGATGAATAACTTGTCCAACGGAACTATAAATGGTAACACTGAATTCAGTGTTGAAATGATCAGTTTCTATAATAAAATCTTTGCTTGTTGGATTTGGGTATATGTTGTATGATGCTTTAGCGTTATCAATAGTGTTTACACTAGTAGGAGTAAAATAATAACAATTAGAAGTATCAGAACAACCATCTACGGTTACTATCGAAGCGTAATTTCCACTTTGAGTAGGAGTAAATGTAATGCTATCTTCTCCGGTAATTACTGTATTTGTAGAACAATCTATCCATTGATACTGTGCTTCATTGATAAAATTGGAGATTAATTGGTTTGAATTTGAAGTTACTATTACTTCATTTGAAATTAGATTAAGATCTAAAGTTATAATACTATCACAGCCATATTGATTAGATAGGATAAATGTCGTATTGGTATTTGCGGTGTATGTAGCTCCATCAATCCATGTATAATTATCACAAGCTGTAACAGAATCAATACGAGAAGAACTGTGTAGTATTTCGAGGTCAAGTAAAACCAAGCTATCACACCCAAATTGATTAACAAAATTTACAGAGGCAGAATTATTGTTTGAAGTGTACGTGTCACCATCTATCCAGCTGAGGCTGTCGCAACTAGAGATAGAGTCAATAGTTGAATCACTAGGTTGAATTGTGAGGTTAAGCGTAATAACACTATCGCATCCTACATTATTGCTGGTAATATAGGTCGCTGTAGTATTGTTTGATATGTATGAGTTTCCGTCAAGCCAGGTGTAATTGTCACATGCTGTTACAGAATCTGTGTAAAAAGAACTATAAAGTATTTCAAGATCCAGTGTAATCAAACTATCACAGCCATATTGGTTGATAAGACTTACTGAAGCCGTATTGTTGCTAGAAGTGTAGGTATTTCCATCTAGCCAATAAATACTGTCACAGCCAGAGATAGTGCTGACAGTTGAATCTTCTTGATGAATGGTAAGGTTTAATGTAATGACACTATCACAGCCAAAAGTGTTTACTGTGGTATATGTAGCGGTAGAGTTGTTGGCAGAATACGAATTTCCATCTAGCCATGTGTAACCATTACAAGCTGTTATTGAGTCAACACTGTAAGAGCTGTTTAAGATGTTTAAGTCTAATGTAACAATACTATCGCAGCCAAAACTATTTTCAAAAGTGTAAAAAGCTGCATTATTGCTAGAAGTATATGTGTTTCCATCGATCCAATTAAATGTATCACAGGCCGTAGCTGAATAAACAGATGAATCAACTGGAATACTGCTTGTAAGTGTATTAAACACACTATTGGTATACACAGGAAGGTTATAGTCAAAATAAATTTGAGCTTGGTTTTCGATAATTGAACCTGTTTGGTTAGCCAGAGGAGTAATTGCAAAAGTTACTAATCCATGACTAAGAGGTTCATTATTGGTACTATCGGGAAGCATAATGCTATCAAACTTGAACTTTATAACGTTTCCGGGAAGAATTTCAGTAACCATTAGTTGGTGACTAGAACCTATAATTCGCAAAGAATTGATGTCGAGAGATGGATGAATTGAATCAATAATAAAAACATTTATAGCCTCAGCCGTACCTGTATTCTGAAAACGAATACTGTAGGTGAGTTCTTCATTTTCCAGTGAATAATGGTTATCACATTCGCCTTGAGGATAGACCTGAATGTCATTAGGGTCATAGCTCCCAATAATTTCAAAATCGTAAGGTTTTCGGTTATTAAGCGTATCTAGATCTCCGGAGTCAGGAAGTATAATTACTTTCATGTGAACATCTTCTCCCAGAGGAGC
The DNA here is from genome assembly GCA_002705995.1 of Crocinitomicaceae bacterium. Taxonomy (GTDB): domain Bacteria; phylum Bacteroidota; class Bacteroidia; order Flavobacteriales_G; family Salibacteraceae. Next base: position 50,721 of record PAJI01000001.1, read on the forward strand.
AGAGCTATTAAGTGTAGAAATTAGGTGAATATAAAAACTACCTGTGCTGTTGTTCAGGTTGGCAAAATCCCAAATTAAAGAATCACCAATGATAGTGTCAGGAACAATTAAAGAAGTATCGTATAAAGAAGTGTCATAGCCCATTAAGCTATCAATAAGAACAATGATTTGACCACCAATAGAATCACAACTGTTGTTAGAAGCTGTTATCCAAGAGTGGTTAATAAATCCGGGACGAAACTGTGAAGCGGTAAGGTTGATGTCAAAATCATAACCTGTCATGTTATCAACACCATTAATAAGAGCAGCAGTGGAAGCTACACAGCCGTTTGAATCAGTTACAGATACAGTGTATATGCCTGAAGAAACCGCCTGAAATGTAGAATCTGGAGAAAAAGCAGCATTGTTGAAAGAGTAGGAGTATGGGGGAGTACCATAGTTTGTGTGTACAGCAATGAAACCAGAATCAATACAGCTTACGTCTTTTGTACTATCTACAATTAGCTGAAGGTTTGAACAAGAATCTTGGTTCAGTTTAAGTAGGTATAAATCTGAAACACCTTGAGGGATTAGAGTATAAACGGCTGTTGCAGCTGTATCAATATTAAAATCTATGGAATCCATAAATTGTCCGTATAAAAAGAGGCTGTTGTTTTTAGAAATAGAAATCCCAGAGAAATAATCAATGTCAGGACTTCCATATGTTTTTACGGAAATAAAATTACCGTAGGCGTCTATTTTTTGTATAAAAATATCCTTATCTCCATTAGAAGTATATGACGAGATACCATTACCGGGGTCAAAATCATGAGTGCCTTCAAATCGACCTATTGATATAAGGTTTTCGTTAGGTTCAACAATTGGATTCGACATTCCGTATATGGGTTGATTGGGGTATGAATTTCGCCATAACAACTGACCGTTTTGATCATATTTTTCAATATAAGGCTCATTTGGATTACTTCCACCATTCAAGTCCTCACGGTTACCGGTTATATAGATGTTATTATTTGTGGATATACATAAACCACTAGGTTGTAATTCTAAAAAAATCCCTGTAAAAGAAGAAGCGGTTGCCCACAGAACATTTCCATTAGGGTCATATTTTCCCAGAAATTGACCGTTATTACTTGCCAAATAACCAACAGCGTAGCTTGGGTATGCGAGTGCTACATTGTAATCCATTTTACCACAAATGAGAATGTTATTGTTATTATCAGTAGCTAAACCTCTTAACACAGAAGTACCTTGAATTATCTGATGCCATATATAACCACCATTTGAATTCATTTTCCATATGTAAAGCGTTGCATAATTTGGGCTTGTAGTTGTGGCATATATTGTATTTGTACTAAGGTCAAGATCTACACTGTCGTATATTGCACCTGATACTATAATGTTGTTATCATGATCAATAGTCGCTTTTTGAATGTCCAACATTGTTTGCCCAGCAGTAATTCCCATTTCTATAATTTGTAAAATGTTTCCTTGAAGATCCATTTTCAACATAAAAAGCTCACCGGTTATAGAGTTTGATGTTAGCGTATCAAGAGATCCGTTAGAAGTTTCTAAGATCAAAGTATCATGATAACTACCAAAAGCATAAAGGATATTATTTGACCCTAATAAGATTTGATTCATTCTGCTTGATGAAGAAGTATAGAGGTTTGTTTTAACCCATTGGAAATTCCCGTTAGCATCAAGTTTGGTAATAAACATTACAGATTTGTTGCCACTACCAATTGGCACATTGTATACTCCTGGTCCTGGATCAAAGTCTTCAATAGCCATGGAAAAACCACAAGCATACACATTGTTATTATCATCATTTATCAGGTCAAGAAATTGATCATGGTAAGTGTTATTGCTGGTGTATTTTTTTACCCAGTCAAATGTTTGTGCTTGACTCCAAAATGAAATAAAGGACAAAAGAAAAATAAGTGTGAAATAGTTGAAAAAATTACAGTTATAATAAAAGCTGTAGGTTTTCGGAGAGATGTGTTTCATGGTGTAAAGTAATTGAGCGCAAAGAAACGAAAAAATGATTGAATTTATTCGTGAAAATTATCCTGATAGCCTGCCTGTTAGCAGGATTTTAGTAAAAGAAAAAGGATAGAGTTCATCACCTAACTGATGAACTCCTCCATGTATAAACAATGTGCTTCCTATAATTCCACGATGTCTTGAATGTCTTCGGGACTATTGATCTCATGAGGTGATGAGTGCATGGTAAACGTATAACCTTTGGTGTCATTGGAAAGGTTACATTGGTCATACTCATTATAAGTTAGGTAGTAAAACTTTCCGTTTTTTGTTCCCTATATCATTAACTGTCCATCCGGATCAAGTTGAATTCTGTTGTGATAGTAGGTTATGGCTCCATTCATTCTACTGTCGATAACAGTAATGTTATCCAAAAGCAACTCAGAATTGTTTTCGGTTTTAAACTGTGCTGTAATGTATGGCCATTCAATGAATACCGACTGATCGCAATTCCATGTGCCAAAATTCTCAATAGATAGCGTTCGGTAAATGTTGTTCATGAGTTTTTGAGATCTTTTAGCATTGACTTACATCTCTCTGGCTATTTTCTCGTTTTCATAAAGTTAAAGGAGTTAATGAAACAGAATGGACAATTGAATTACAAATGGAACTTTTAAGAACGGATATTTTATTAGAGCTAGTAAACCTTATGTTGTGTAATGAAATAGCTTATTGTTTCCTAAAAAAAAACAAAATGCCTGTTTCAGATATTTAGTGTGGAAGAGACTTGGGAGAAGGTGTTGTTGACTTAATGTTACCCCAAAGGAGTGTTTTGTGTTAATTCAATGTGGTTTTTAATGTTTTTAAATATTGAGTTTTTCCGAAAAGACTAAAGGTGAATTGATCTGACCGATTAATTATAAACAATTCAAGAGGTAGTGTTTTGTATAAGTTAACGCCAGGTAGTGTTGGTTTAACAGTTAGCTTGAAGAAATGGGGATGGTTAAAGTTATAACAGTGTTGAGGTAATTTAAAATTAACACTAACTACAGTTGGTGAACCTCTGCAAGAATAGAAATAAGCCAAGTTATGTTTTTGTAAAACGACTTCAGAAAACCATAATGGAGTCCCATCAATAGGGGAGTAGTGACAAGGGTAATTTTGATGCAAATCAATTACTCTTACATTTTATGAAACTATTTACAAGACTTTCCCTGATTGTAGCAGGGGTGTTGGGATTTTCAGTATCCCATGCACAGGTGACAATCACCACTTCTTCGCAAATTAGCTCATCAACTGATGATGCCGAAGAAGACATTTCATCGGGTAACATAGACCTTACCAGTTCAGACCTTGAACTTTCTCATGATGGAAATGACGACCAATACATTGGAATGCGCTTTACCAATATTGATATTCCTCAAGGGGTAACAATCACAAATGCGTATATCCAGTTTACGTGTGATGAAACAAATAATGATTCTACTTCAATCTACTTCTTTGTAGAAGATACGCCAACACCATATGCGTACGCTACAACAGCTAATGAAATTTCTTCACGCCCAGTGATGAATGACAGTGTTTTGTGGGAAGACATTCCTGCATGGCTTACAGTACATGAAGCAGGTGCAGATCAACGTACACCAGACCTTTCTTCTTTAATTCAATTGGCTGTAGACCAACAAGGATGGGCTTCTGGAAATCCTATTAGCATCATTGCTAAAGGTGTTGGAGAAAGAACTGCCGAATCATACGATGGAACGTCTTCAATGGCTCCGGTTTTGGTAGTTGAGTACGCGCCAAACTATGCTCCACTGGGTGCATTTCCAATTGATACAGGTGCTATCTGGAGCTACCACGATAGTGGTTATGCGGTAGCTTCAAACTGGAATACAGTAGGGTATAACGATTCTGCTTGGGCATTTAATTTTACTGAAATGGGCTATGGAGATGGAGACGAAGCCACTGTAATTAGTAATGGGTCTGTTTATCCAACATACTATTTCCGTCATAACTTTGATGCTCAAAACTTTTCACAATACGATTCACTTCGTGTTTTCTTAAAGTATGACGATGGAGCTGTGGTTTACTTAAACGGACAAGAAGTTGTTCGTGAAAACCTACCTACAGGTACTATCGATTATAACACATTCGCATCAAGTGCTATTGGAGGTACACAAGAGAGTGCTTTTACCACTTATATTGTTGCAAATAACCTTGTTAACGGAACAAATACAATCGCTGTAGAAATTCACCAAGCAAGTCTTTCAAGTTCAGATGTTTCTTTTGATTTGAAATTAGAAGGTGTTGATCCGGCTATGGCAGTTGACACTTTTCCATTGGTAGCTGGTTCAGATTGGTATTTCCTTGATAATGGAACAGATCAGGATACTACTTGGAAAGAAACTTCATTTGATCCTTATGCTGAAGGATGGCTGCAAGGAGCAGGTCAGTTGGGTTACGGAGACGGAGATGAAACAACTGTTATTAGCTATGGTCCTGATGCCAACAACAAATACATTACTTACTATTTCTACAAAGAACTTTATGTTGATACGGCTACTTTGTTAGATTCTGTAACCATCAAATTGCTTCGCGATGATGGAGCTGCAGTTTATGTAAACGGAACAAGAGTTGTTTTGGATAACTTAACTGCTCCTTATGACTACACAACTTGGTCTGATGCAATTGTTTCTGGTGGAGATGAAACGACTTACTTTGAGTATCATTTTCCAAAATCATTGTTCATTGATGGTTTAAACACTGTAGCTGTAGAAATTCACCAAAGAGATGGAACAAGTTCAGACCTTTCGTTTGACTTAGCGATCGAAAACCGTCCTGAAACTCCGGTTGCAGGTAGCGGATGTACTTCTGGTGTGTTGAACCATATTGGTTGTTTTGTAAGTATCGATGACATCGGTCAAACACAATACTTGACAATTCCTGAATCTCACGCATTTCAAGTGATTTTCCAACAAGGAGATCAGTATGACAACTACAACGGAACTGTTCCGGGTAACCACGATTTTACAGGGTATGTAGCCATTAACGGTAGCTCTACTGAAGGTTACATCGATGTAAATCACGAAAACACTCCGGGTGGAGTTTCTGTATTAGATGTTCATTACGATGCTGCAAACCGTCTTTGGGTAACTGATAGCATTAACCGTGTTGATATGTATACCAACAACCAGGTTTCTACTACACGTAACTGTTCGGGTACTGTAACACCTTGGGGAACAACCTTAACATGTGAAGAGACTTATAACTCAGGAGACCAAAACAACGATGGTTATCAAGATGTAGGTTGGGTTGTTGAAATTGACCCGGTTACACGCACAGTTAAAAACGATACAAAGCACTATGCAATGGGACGTTTTTCTCATGAAAATGCTGTTATTGCTAACGATTCTGTTACTGTATACATGGGAGAAGATGGTGGTTCAAGCTGTGTTTTCAAATACATTGCTGATACTCCTGGAGATCTTTCTTCAGGTACATTATATGTGCTGTCTTTAGACCAATCGCTTTCTGGCGGAGAACCAACAGGTACTACTGGTCAGTGGGTACAAGTTCCTAATACAACTCAAAACGAAAGAAACACAACTCGTGCTTTAGCGAGCTCATTAGGTGGAACAAACTTTAACGGTGTTGAAGATTGCGAAATTAGTCCTGTTGACGGTAAAGTATACTTCACTGCAAAAGGAAACGACCGTGTTTATCGTTTTGTAGATAACGGAACAGCAGTAGCTGAATTTGAAACATTTGTAGGAGGTACTTCTTACAACATCAATGTTGGTGGTTCAGTTAGCACTATCGCTTGGGGTGGTGGTAACGATAATCTTGACTTTGACGATTTAGGAAACCTGTGGGTATTACAAGATGGTGGTAACAACTACATCTGGATGGTTCGTCCTGATCACTCACAACAAAACCCTAAAGTAGAATTGTTTGCATCTACACCTAACGGTTCTGAGCCAACAGGTTCTACATTTACTCCTGACTATAAATTTATGTTTGTGTCTATGCAGCACCCTAGTGGAGCGAACGGTTCATTTACTGATGCATCAGGAAATACATTTGCTTTTGATGCAAGTACAACTGTTGTAATTGCTCGCAAAGAGTACTTAGGCGTTTATTCTCCAAGCACTTCATCTACAAATGCTACACTTGATAATGCGATGAACTGTGAGCAATTGGATGTAAACTGGACAGCTGGAAACGGAGACCGTAGAATTGTAATTGCTAAAGCTGGTTCAGCAGTTGATGTATTCCCACAAGATGGTATGTACTACAATGCAGATGCTACATTTGGCAGCGGAGATGACTTAGGAAATGGCAACTATGTAATCTATGACGGTACAGGTTCATCAGTTCAGGTAACTGGTTTGAGTAACCAAGACGATTACTACTTTGCAGTTGTAGAATACAGCGAGTTGTACAACTCTACATTCTATAACAACAACAATGTTGCTGATGCGAATTTCACTTTCGATGCAATTAACGCTGCAACTGTTTCAGGTGTAACAACTTCAGAAGTTGGAGAGCTTGAAATCTACTCAGTACCTTCAACTACAGGTTTTACTTACGATTGGAGTGTTACTGGTGGTAACATCATGAGTGGTCAAACAACAAATGCTATTGCAGTTGAATGGACAGCTCAAGGAACACAAACTGTTGAGGTGGTTCAAACCAATGCTCAAGGATGTGAAGGAAACGGTACTGAATATGAAGTAATCATTGATGAGTCTACCGGAATTAATGAAGTTACAGGAGAAACAATTTACAGCATCTATCCTAACCCAACAAGTGGTGTAACAACCATTGCTTTTGAAGGGAATATTGATGCAGAAGTTGCTTTGTACGGAATTAACGGAGCTCAGGTATTTGTAGAATTTACAAAACAAAACAATACAGTTTCTTTTGATGCTGCTCAGTTGCAGGCTGGTGTTTATTTCATCAACATCAAATTAGACTCTGGTGTAACTAAAACACACCGTGTTGTTGTAAAATAATCGAAATCGTTAAACATTTCATAAAGTCCGGTTTTCGAAAGAAGACCGGGCTTTTTTTCTTTTTGTAATTATGAAAAAAGCGCTTTTGTTGCTGCTCGTTTTAATGAGTGGCTTAGTAATCGTAGCACAGAATAATGTGCACACATCTCCTAACCAACCTTTTGAAGCAGATAGCATCTTTAAAGCAGATTACACCAAAAAAGCATTGAGGGCAATTCCAGAGGGAATTAGTGATTTCATTAACCTTCAAGAGTTGATTTTAAAAGACAACCACATTACGGAAATTAATAGTGAGTTGTGTGCGTTGAGCCATTTAAAAGTGATTGATTTATATGAGAATGAAGTTGTTTCAATAGATACAAACATCAATCAACTACAACAGCTTGAGGTATTGCATTTGGGGCGGAATAAAATTGAAACGTTGCCAGAACAAATAGGGGAGTTGTCGCAATTGAAGTTCTTTTACATTTCAGAAAATGCGTTGGTAAAACTGCCTTCGAACCTTTCGGGGTGGACTCGATTGGAACTGCTGGAAGCGTATCAAAATAAAATAGATTCAATTCCAGAAGATATTGAAAACTTGAAATCGATAAAGACATTGAACTTGGGGTACAATAACATCAAAGCAATTCCCGAAGGACTTTATACATTAACAACCTTGTTGAACCTTTACCTTGAGCAAAATCAAATTACAGCAATCGATGAAGCTATAGGGGATTTAAAACAGCTAAAGGTTTTGTCGTTGGCCGGTAACCAATTGACCGAGTTGCCAAAATCAATCAAGAAGCTAAAAGCATTGGAATTATTGATCGTGAGTCAAAATCAATTGACCAAGTTGCCCAAAAGCTTGAAGAAACTCAAGCAGTTGTCAACACTTATTTTGGTAGATAACAATTTCTCAGAAGAGGAAAAAGAACGTATTAAAGAGCAGCTAAAAGGAGTAAACGTTATTCGGTTTTAGCACCTAAATTTCTTGAGCCAGTTTCGTGAAATCAGTTTGCTCAACAATCTCTAGCTTTTTACGCAGCCTCAATTGTGTTTTACGCACAGAACTAGGAGAAATCCCCATCATACTAGCCATCTCTTTAGTGCTTAATTCCAGTTTGTGGAGCACAAAAAGCCGGGTTTCAGCAAATGTTAGTTGTGGAAATTTTTCATCTAAGCGTTGAAGGTATCCCGGGTGAACTTTTTCAAACAAACGCTTAAATTCTGACCAGTCTTCATCTGTTAGTAAAGATTGCTCAAACAATTGACCTCTTATTTCATCGCGTTTGGCCTCTTTTTTATCTTCTTTAGAGAGTTTAAGACCTTCTAAATCAGCTTTAAATTGGTCAATAAGCTTGTTTTTTTCTTTTACATTAGAAATGTACTTTTCTAACTGATCCTGAGAGTTCGACAGTAATTCTTGTGTGTGGTTTTCGCGCAACAGAAGCATTTGTTTTTCTTTATTGCGTTTTAACCTGTATTGCCAGTAAAGAATGCCTAAAAGAAACAGACCGGCAGCAGATGAAAAGATAATCGTATTTCTAAGTCTTACCTCGTGTTCATATTTTTCATCTAGGAATTTAACCTCTGCCAAGTGTTTTTCAGTATTTATTTTGTCTTCCAATTGCTGAATTCTCAAATACTCATTAGAAAGATAAATACTGTCTTTAACCGTGTTCATCGAATCAGCATAGCGTATTGCCAGCTCAAAATTTCCGGTGTTTTCATAATACTTCGCAAGAAATCGGTAATAATCTTTTAAGTGCGTAAGGTTGGTTTTTTTCTGGATGGTAGGCTTCTTTTTTAGCTGCATCAAAAGCTCAAAAGCTTCTTGGTTTTTCTGTTGACTAAGGAATACCGAGACTAACCCCAATTGAGAACTCCAAATGCTATTGTACTGACCGGTTTGCTTACTGTAAATAGTGTCTGTAATTAGCAACGACTCAGCTATGGCAAACTCTTTTTTCAAGAGGTAATAATAAGCCAGGTTTCCCGAGAGAATTCCCATCCATGCCGTATCCTTTTCTTCTGTAGCAATATCTAGGGCTTTTTCAAAATAGAGAGAGGCATTGGTATCATTCTTTGCCTTTAGGATTAATGCTTTATTGTTATAAATATTAATCTCACTTCGGTACGAAGTAAACGGTAAATTAAAAGCTAAATCGGTATAATATTCGGCTTTGTCAAGATCATTGAATTGAATACAAGCATAAGAGATATACTCCATGAAACGGCTGACATCTGGGTAATTTTCATATCCAATTTGATTTAATACATCTTCAAGTTTGAACAAATATTCAAAAGCCTTTGGATAATTTTTTCGGCCTAAAAAATGCGAGCCGAGTCGAATGAGTAAGTTACAACGTTGAATAGGGAGGTTCTCCTCTTCAAAATATTTCGAGCCTTCGAGAAGAACCGATTCTCCTTGGTCTACTTTATCATTATGAAAGTACAGATTGCCCCTGTTTAGGAATAGACGTTCTTTGATGGTAGGGGTAATGTCATATTGTTTTTCAATTGCATTGTCAAACTTTTTGAGGCACTCCAACGCTTCAATCAAAGGCAAAACCTCTATATCATTTTCATAAATAGCTTTTATGTATTCTGAAATGGCTGAATCCGAAACTGTAGACTGAGGTTTTAAAGAGAAATTACATCCTAAAGAATTGAAGGAATAGAATGCAATAAAAAAGAAGCTGATGATGAAATGTCTGGCACACAAAAAAGATGCTTTCGCTGTCATAGCATAGAAAGATTGAGCTCCTATTTTAAGTGAGACAAATATACTAGAATAGACAGTATTTAAATGAGAATGTAATGTTTATTGTACCCGTTTTGAAATAAATAAAAGTCAGGGTTTTACTCCCTGACTTTTGATAGAGAAAACAGAATTAATTCACTCTATTATTCAATGAAAGAAGGATTATGAAGAGTAGGAGCCAAACAGGACGCAAATAAAAAATAAGGGAAGTTATTTTGTGTTGAAATTTGAAGGACAACAAGAGGACATTTTGTACAAAAAAAAGCCCGGTTTGATTTCAAACCGGGCTTTTGAAAAGAAACTATATCGAACCTTAATTAGGCCATGATAATCTTATCTTTAGAATACTCATTAGCATCTAACTTTTGTTTGATTAACTCAAACTTTTCAATGGTATACGCTACATCTTCCAAAGTGTGCATAGCGGTTGGAATCAAACGCAACATAATAACACCTTTAGGAACAACCGGGTAAGTAACCAAAGAACAGAACAATCCGTGATTTTCTCTCAAGTCAAATACAATGTTTGCAGCTTCTTCAGGAGCACCGTTTAAGAAAACAGGTGTTACAGGAGAGTTAGTTTCTCCCAAATCAAACCCTTTAGAACGCAAACCTTCTTGAAGAGCATTGGCAATTGTCCAAAGTTTCTCTCTGTGTTCAGGTTGGTCACGCATCATTTCCAAACGCTTCAAAGCACCTACAACCAAAGGCATAGGAAGTGACTTTGCAAAAATTTGTGAACGTGCGTTGTAACGTAAATAATCAATTACATTTTCATTAGATCCAATGAATGCACCAATTGAAGCAAATGACTTGGCAAAAGTTCCGAAGTATACATCAATACCATCTTGACAACCTTGAAGAACACCAGTTCCGGCACCTTTTTCTCCTAAAGTACCAATACCGTGTGCATCATCAACAAACAGTCTGAATTCATACTTTTCTTTCAGGTCAACAATTTCTTTCAGTTTACCCTGATCACCAGCCATACCGAAAACCCCTTCGGTAATTACAAGAATACCACCACCGGTTTTTGTAGCCAGTTTAGTAGCTCTGTCTAATCTTATTTTAAGTGCTTCAATGTCGTTGTGCGGATATACGTAGCGTGTTCCTTGGTGCATACGTAAACCATCCATAATACAAGCATGTGATTCTGAATCGTAAACAATCACATCATTACGATCAACCAATGCGTCAATTGCAGAAGCACATCCTTGATAACCAAAGTTCAAAAGGATGGCATCTTCTTTATGAACATATTCAGCCAATTGAGCCTCAAGTTCTTCATGAACACTAGTGTTTCCACTCATCATGCGGGCTCCCATAGGAGTTCCTAAACCATATTGTGTTGCTGCTTCAGCGTCTACTTTTCTGATCTCAGGATGGTTAGCAAGACCAAGATAATTGTTCAAGCTCCATACAAGAACGTCTTTACCACGGAACTTCATTCGGTTAGAAATTTCACCCTCCAGTTTAGGAAATGTGAAGTAGCCGTGCGCTACACTAGAGAATTTGCCTAAAGGACCTCTGTCTTTTTTAATCTTATCAAATATATCCACTACTTTTCCGTTTTTAAGTTCTTAAACTCCGAAAATCGCTTAACAAGCTCGCAAAAGTAAAAAAATAAGTAGAATCGAGTTGTTAATCGGTTATTGTTGAATGGACTAAAAATGTAATTTTGCCCGATGTTTTTGAAAAAAGCCATATTGTCGCTCTCCCTCCTGGTTGTATTGCTTTCTTCTTGCACAGAGTATCAAAAGGTGTTGAAATCGACTGATACTGAGTACAAATACCGTAAGGCTAAAGAGTACTATGCAGCTGAAAAATACTACAAAGCGTACCCATTATTGGAAGAGTTGGTAACTCTCTACAGAGGAACGCAAAGAGCAGAAGAACTGTATTACATGTGGGCTTATTGCGATTATTTTAGCAATGATCTCTTATTAGCCAGTCACCGATTTACACAGTTCACAAAAACATTTCCGACTTCAGATAAAAACGAAGAGTGTAAGTTTATGAGTGCTTATTGCCAGTATTTACTTTCACCAACATACAGATTGGAACAGACATCAACGGTGCAGGCCATTGATGAGCTACAGTTGTATTTAACTGAATACCCTAACTCAAAAAAACACGACACGATCAATATTTTGATCGATGAATTGGAAGGAAAACTGGAACGCAAGTCGTTCGAAAGTGGAAAGCTATACCTTAAAACACAGCACTACAATGCTGCTGTAATTACTTTCAATAACAGTTTAAATGACTTTCCGGATACTGAGTACCGCGAAGAAATTTTTTACCTCATTTTTAAGTCACATTACGAGCTTTCTCTAAAGAGTGTTGAAACAAAACAGTTGTCTCGAATAGAGGAGGGAATGAAGGCTTATAGAACTTTTGTGGATAAATATCCAAATAGTAAGTATCTTCGCAGCGCAGAAAATATGTACGAAGAGCTTTCAGCACTGAAAATTGAACGTCTTGAAGCTCAGGAAGAAGAGAAAAGTAAAGCAGAAAAAAACAGTTAATTTATAGTTTAACGTCCATGGATTATAAAAAAGGAAACGCAGCAGGGTCAACCATTACAAGAAACATTCGTGAAATTTCAAAACCAACAGGTAACATCTATGAAGCGATCGCTGTAGTAGCGAAAAGAGCTGATCAGATTTCGATTGAAATGAAAGAAGAGTTGACTTCAAAGCTGGAAGAATTTGCATCGCATACGGATAATCTTGAAGAGATTTTTGAAAATCGCGAGCAAATCGAAATTTCAAAATTCTACGAGCGTTTGCCAAAGCCTACTGCTATTTCAATGGAAGAATTTATGAACGGAGAAATTTATTTCCGTAATCCAGCGAAGCAAAACGCTAAATAAAAAAACGATCCCGAAATGCTAAACGGGAAAAAAATATTACTTGCTGTTACTGGTAGTATAGCCGCCTATAAAGCGGCTTTTTTAGTGCGTTTACTTGTGAAAAATGGAGCACAGGTAAAAGTAGTAATGTCAGAAGCAGCAACATCTTTTATTACACCCTTAACACTTTCAACACTTTCTAAACATCCGGTTGTCCAACATTTTACCAATGATGAACAAGCGGGAGTATGGAATAACCACGTTGAATTGGGAATGTGGGCAGATATAATGCTAGTAGCTCCTGCCAGTGCTAATACACTGGCAAAAATGGCTTATGGACATTGCGATAATGTTTTATTGGCCACATACCTTTCTGCCAAATGTCCTGTGTTTATTGCTCCTGCAATGGATTTAGACATGTTTTTGCACCCAGCTACGGTTGAAAACATTGAAAGAGTAAAACGTTTTGGAAACCATGTGATTGACGCAGAACATGGTGAATTGGCCAGTGGACTTGAAGGGAAGGGGAGAATGGCCGAACCTGAGCACATTATTGATTACCTTGAATCGTATTTCTCAGCTCAGGAAACCCAGCCACTCAATGGAAAAAAAGTATTGATAACAGCAGGACCAACTTATGAAAAAATAGATCCTGTTCGTTTTATAGGAAATCATTCTTCAGGTAAAATGGGGTTTGCTTTAGCTGAAGAAGCAGCTGCCCTAGGAGCTGAAGTAGAGCTTATTTCCGGCCCTTCTGCTTTGAATACAGTTCATCAAAACATTCATTTGACTAGAGTTACTTCAGCAGAAGAAATGGCTACTGTAGTAATGCAAAAAGTAGATGGTGCAGCTATAGGCATTTTCTCAGCCGCTGTAGCGGATTATACTCCTGAGTCTACAGCAGATCAAAAGATCAAGAAAAAAGATGCTGCTCTTGAAATCAAATTAAAACCAACAACCGATATTCTCAAAACCGTTGGAAGTCAGAAGAAAGAAGGACAAATTATTGTAGGGTTTGCCTTGGAGACAGAAGATGAAGAGCAGAATGCTCAAGGAAAGTTAGAGCGGAAAAACTGTGATTTGATTGTGTTGAACTCGCTCAACGATAAAGGTGCGGGTTTTGGCCATGATACCAACAGAGTTAAGATCTTTTCCAGAGATAATAATTCATGGGAATTTCAGTTAATGTCGAAGTCAGAAGTAGCAAAATCACTTTGGGAAATTATAACTACTCACTATGTTAAATAAACTACTGTTTACGCTAAGTTTCTTTTTAGTATTGGTTGCGGCACAAGCACAAGATGTATTGTGTGATGTTCAGGTTTCATCTAGTCAGGTAGAAGGTAGTGAGAAAACCATGTTTGATGCATTGCAAACCAAGTTGTATGAGTTTGTGAATAACCGCAAATGGACAAACGATGTTTTCAAGCAAGAAGAGCGTATTGAGTTCAGTATCCTCATCAACATTACAGACAGGGTTTCAACAAACAGATACAATGCAACTATCCAGGTACAATCAAGAAGACCTGTTTACGGAAGTGCATACAACAGTACGTTGTTTAATCACCAAGATGAAGATTTTACGTTTGAATTCAACCAGTTTGATGTTTTCAATTATTCAGATCAGGCAGCAACCAACCAACTAACAGCAGTTATTGCTTTTTACACGTATTATGTGATAGCCCTTGATTATGAGAGTTTTAGTCCGTTGGGAGGGACGCCCTATTTTGAAAGAGCGTTAAACATTGTCAATCAAAATCAAGCGGCATCAGAGTCGGGGTGGAAGGCTTTTGAAGGACAAAGTAACCGTTACTGGTTGGTAACCAATATGCTGGATACGCGTTTTAACGGCTTGCGTCAATGTTTTTATGAATATCACCGACTTGGTTTAGATCAGATGCACGATGATGTAGAAGACGGTAGAGCTGCAGTGCTGACAGCACTCAAAAAATTGGAAGGTGTGCATACAAGAGTGCCCAATTCATTTACTATGCGTGTGTTTTTCAACGCTAAAGCAGATGAGATTGTGAAAATGATGAAGAATGTAGATCCTAGCCAGAAAACACAATTGATACAATTGTTGGATAAAATATCTCCGGCCAATACCAACAAATGGAGTAAAATTAATTCAGACTAGAGCAGTACCATTCCCTGGTGCAATTTGTATTTTTGAGCAGATCAATCTTGCAATATGCTGAAGCACCTTTACGTCAAAAATTTCGCGCTGATTCATCAACTAGACCTTAATGTTGGTTCAGGGTTAACTGTTATTACAGGAGAAACCGGAGCCGGAAAGTCCATACTTTTAGGAGCATTGAACCATATTTTAGGTCAACGGGCAGATTTAAAGTCGCTAAGAGATACCTCTCAAAAATGTGTGATTGAAGGAGAATTTGAGATTGAACCGTATAACCTTCAAGCTTTTTTCGAAGAGCAAGATTTGGATTACAGTCATCAGACAATACTTCGAAGAGAAATTTTACCCTCAGGAAAAAGCCGTGCTTTTATTAATGATTCACCGGTTAACCTTACCCAGTTAAAGGCGTTAGGTGAGCAATTGGTTGATATCCATTCTCAACACCAAACCCTGTTGTTGCAAGATGAAGGTTTTCAACTAAATATTCTGGACTATTTCTCAGGAAATCATAGTTTGTTAGATGATTATCAGAAGGCATACAAGGCGTATAAGAAAGCTCAGCTGACGTTAAATAAACGCAAAGAAGAACAGCAAAAAGCGCTGGCTGATCAGGATTATTACACTTTTCAGTTGAATGAATTGGAAGAGCTCAAACTGGATGAACTTAACCAAGAAGAACTGGAAGAAGAACTGAATACGTTAAGCCATACAGAAGAAATAAAAACAGTGCTTTACAAATGCACAGAAGCTTTATCCGGTGAGCAAAACGGAGTTCATTCTACGTTGAATGAATTACTGAACGATTTGCGCAAAATTTCGGGGTATTCAGAAACTTTTGCTTCTTATGCTGAAAGAATGGAAAGCGTTCGTATAGAATTAGAAGATTTAGCAGCAGAATTAGAAGATAAACAGTCTGATTTAGAGCATAATCCGGAACGAATCATAACGTTAAACGATACGGTAAATAAGCTAAATGCACTTCAACAAAAACACCTTGTAAATACAGTAGAAGCCTTAATTGCAAAACGCGAAGAATTTCGGGGAAAAGTAGAGGATGTTGCTTCAATAGATGATCAAATCCACGTGCTAGAAAGCGAAGTTGAGCAGCTACAAGAGCAAGTTAATGCTTTGGCTCAACAGCTCAGTGAAAAAAGAATCAGTCATCGTGAAGCATTGCAAAAAGAAGTTGAGAACTTATTGCACCAACTTGGAATGCCACATGCTGTATTAGCAGTAGACATTAAAACCGTTCCTATGTATGGTTTGGGAATTGACGAAGTTGATTTTCTGTTTTCAGCCAACAAAGGAAATGCACCCAAGTCGCTTGCATCAGTGGCTTCTGGAGGAGAGTTGTCGCGAGTAATGCTGAGCTTAAAATATTTGCTTTCGCGTTTGAAGAAACTACCGACCATTATTTTTGATGAAATAGATACGGGAGTTAGCGGTGGAATTGCAGCAAAAATTGCCACAATGATGCAGGAAATGGCCGCAGAAATGCAGGTATTGACCATCACACACTTACCACAAGTAGCCGGAAAAGGAGTACATCACATCAAAGTATATAAAGAAGTCTCAGAAGAAACTACTGAAACTCAACTAATTCATTTATCTGAACAAGAAAGAGTAGAGGAATTGGCCAAGATGCTCAGTGGAGACCAGCCAACAGAAGCTGCTCGCTCAAATGCCCGCGAATTGCTTTTGGGCGCATCCTGAATAGTCAATTATACTATCTTTGAGACCGCATAATATTAACAAGCATTAAACATTATGGCTTACGATTTATTAAAAGGAAAAAAAGGAATCATCTTTGGAGCGTTGAATGAAGATTCAATTGCATGGAAAGTTGCTGAAAGAGCACACGAAGAAGGAGCTCAGTTTACTTTAACCAATGCTCCAATTGCATTGAGAATGGGAACAATTAACGCTTTGGCTGAGAAAACAAACAGCGAAGTAATTCCTGCCGATGCAACTTCAATGGATGACTTGAAAGCCCTTTTTGAAAAGTCTCAGGAAATACTAGGTGGTAAAATAGATTTTGTTTTGCATTCAATCGGAATGTCTCCAAACGTGAGAAAAAACAAACACTATACAGATACGAACTACGATTTCATGCACAAAACATTTGATATTTCTGCAATGTCGTTTCACCGCGTTTTGCAAACTGCTTATCAAATGGATGCAATGAATGAATATGGTTCAATATTAGGACTTTCATACATTGCAGCACAGCGCACGTTCCCAGACTATAACGATATGGCTGATGCGAAAGCTTTGCTAGAATCAATTGCAAGAAGTTTTGGTTATCACTATGGCGTTAAGAATAAAGTGAGAGTGAATACAATTTCTCAGTCGCCAACACCAACTACTGCAGGTACAGGTGTTAAAGGGTTTAATCAATTCTTGAATTATGCAGATAAAATTTCTCCACTTGGAAATGCATCTGCTGAAGATTGTGCAAACTATGTACTTTCATTGTTCTCAGATTTTACGAGAATGGTAACCATGCAAAACCTCTATCACGATGGTGGCTTCTCAAACACAGGAGTAAGCTTACCAATTATGGAGCTAATGCCAGATGAGATTCAATAAGAACATAGGTTCTTTAAATAGGTATAACAAAAAAGGAAGATGATCACTCATCTTCCTTTTTTTATGTTGTTATTAAAAGTCTAAATTCTTAATCTCTTCAGCTGGCGTCTTTAACCACATTTCGAATTACGTTCCATTCGATTGCGTTTTGTTTTTGAGCCTGATCTGAGGCATTGTTAGTTTTCAGAGCAATAAATAAAGCTAACTCTAACTCATCTAACTTGCTCTTCTCTAAAACATAAGTTGCTCCTTTTTTAAGCAATTCAAGTTTCTCTTTTACCGTTGAAGCGGCATCTGTAAAAAATATTACCGGAAGATTTTTGTTGACCTTTGAAACTCTTTCCAACACTTCATTTCCATCAAATCCTCTTAGTTGAAATTCCGATATTAGGACATCTGGTGTGAAAATGGGAATAATTCGCTCGATTTCATTGCGTGTTTCGATGCGTTTATATTCCACCTGATACCCCATACCGGCCAAGGTTTTCTCAACTTCCCTGCTAGAACTGATCGATGGCTCGATATGTAATATTTTAATGATTTTATTCATACTGATATATACATTGCAAACATCGTGAAAACGTGCCGAATTTAAAATTGTTTCAGATTATGTTGATAAAAAGCCACGATCACTAATTTTGCAGCGATGAGTAAATTCAAACAAGCTACCGGATATTTGCGCTACGCCAGAAAAGCAAAAACTGAACACAGTATTCATTCTCCGTTTATGTACCAGTTTGTAACAGAAGTGGTTTATGGAGCAACAGCCAGAGCTTTAACGGCACCTATAGAAAAAAGGAGAACTGCTTTATTGGCAGATCCCAGAGAAATTGAAGTAACCGATTTAGGTGCAGGTTCTCAGTTAGATAAAGGGAATAAACGAAAGGTGGCTCGCATCGCCAAGAATGCTGTAAAGTCAAGAAAGTACTCAGAACTTTTGTTCCGTTTGGTGCAGAGAGTAGGAGACAACAAAGTAATTGAACTGGGAACTTCATTAGGAATAACTGCGGCTTACATGGCAAAAGGAGCACCTTATGCAAATATTATTACAATGGAAGGCTGTCCACAAACAGCTTTAATAGCACAAGAGACATTTGATACACTTCACTTGGATAATGTTGAGCTTGTTGTAGGGGCTTTCGAAGAGAATCTTCCCACAGTCTTAAAAGAAAAAGAGCCAGCCAACCTTATCTTTTTTGATGGTAATCACAGGTATGAACCTACATTAGAATATTTCAACCAAGCATTGCTATACGTTGGAGATTCAACCTTATTCGTATTTGATGACATTCACTGGTCAGTAGAAATGAGAAGGGCATGGGAAAAAATAAAAGCCCATGAAGCGGTTTCTGCTACGATTGACCTTTACTTCATGGGCCTTGTGTTTTTTAAGCCCGAGCTGCAAAAGCAGCATTATACAATTCGGTACTAAATTATTTTGCTTGCTGAGCGCGTTTTTGTTGAATGAAATCTTCTAACTGATCTGCATTCAAACGCTTGGCAATAATTTTCTTGTCTTTATCCAATAAGTAATATTGAGGAGTAGAGAAGATGTCCCAATAATCGCGAAAATTTAAACTACTTAATGTTGTTTCGCCAGATTGGATGTATTTCCATGCGTTTTTGTTTACTTCAGGATTGTCAGAAACATTAATGAAATCAAGGTTTTTCTCTTTCACAAACTTCTTCCAGTCAGGAGTTTCAAAATCGGTACAAACAGCAAATACTTCAACACCTTTATCTTTGTTTTCAGCGTAGAACTTTTTCAACTTAGGAACTTCCTTTTTACAATGTCCACAATTCGGATCCCAAAAGAATAGTACTGTAAATTCACTCTCAACATCGTAAAGCGATTGCCATTTTCCTGCAGTATCCATAAGCGTAATGTTGTCTGAATAAGTACCCACAGTAAGGTTTTTCAGTACTTCATAACGCTCCTTAACGTCTGCAAGCTTTGTAGAGTCCATCCAATAAGCTTTGTCATTTAAGTAATAGTTTTTGGCCATGCATACAAAAACAGCATCCATTCCCATTACTTTCGACTTTTCATAAGTTGTTGTAGTGTATTGAACAATGTATTTGAAAATCTCAGAATCATCATTGGTCAAATTCGTCATATGCATCGCAGAAGAACATATAGAATCTGGAATTTGAGGAGTTAACTTAGTAAGGAAATAATCAATCTTATTGTGTAGAATAGGACTTCTCAACATGCGATCATCTTTCATGTCAACATTGTCAAAATAGTGTGCTTTGTAGTACACATAAGCTAAAGAGTCATTTGCTTTAATGTCTTCTGGAACAACAGGATCAACAGCAGCCTTCATGACTTTGGCAATGAATAATCCATCGTACTTTTCAAAAAAGTCGTTTTGAAACTTCGAGACATTATTGTTGATCTCTTTCAGTTCAGTGTTGATTCCCTCTTTTTCTTTATCATCTGTTGAAGCCTTTAACTTTTCTTGTAGTTTCATACCAGTTTTACGGTTCTCTACTAAAAAGTTTTTGTATTCGTAAAATGCAGCATTTTCTTTAGAACCCTTGAAGGTGATGTTCTCTTCTGGATTTGTGCTTTTTGTTTTTGCAGAGAATGTAGGTTCTGTAACTACAACTTCAAAAAACGTTTTTCTGTCTGGGAGAATAACAGCATAAATGCCACCGGGCTTTGTTTCATTACCCACAAATTCGAATTTTCCCGAACCGTCTACCACGGCAGTATCGTTGTAATAAAGTTTTCCTCCAAAATAATTTGCCAGATATACAGTATCGTTAGCAATGCCTTCAATTTCAAATTTATAGCTAAAACCGTCTTTTTCTACGGCATTAGCAGCAAGTGAAATCAGTGCAAGTGCTAGAATAAATAACTTTTTCATAAATGATATCGATAAGTTGTTTAAGTTGTTGATTGCTTTGACAAGACGTTCAAATTTGAGAAAAATAGTTGCTTAAACAGTGGCTTAACAAGCTTTTAACATGGAGTGTAATCAAAGTAACAAACAGATTCTGAAACCGTAGTTACCTTAGCAAAAATAAAGATCATGAAACGTTCAAAATTGTTTTTTACAGCATTATTATTTCTTGGGATTCTCTCATCTTGTGAGAAAGACGATGACGGTGGAGATCAAAATGAAACATCAACATATGATGTAGCAATTGTATTTGAGCCAAGAATGAATGGAGCTACAGCAGATCTAACCGCTGAATATACAGATGCATATGGTCGTACGCTAACCTTTGAAACCATTAAGTATTATTTGTCGAACATCAGCTTTGTAAATGCCAAAGGAGAAACTGAAGTTTTAGACGTTGAACTGATTGATCATTTAGCCGATGACTTAACCGGTAAGTTTGATAATGTAGCAATAGCCGAAAGTAAAAAAGGGACATTTTCACAAATTAAATTCGGGCTAGGATTACCTCCTGAAGTAAATGCAATAGACCCTTCCGTGTATGAAAATAGCCATCCGCTTAGTGCGTTAAACGGTATGTATTGGGGGTGGGCAACCATGTATATTTTTAGCAAAACAGAAGGAAGAATTGATTCGGATAACGATGGAGTAGTAGATCAGTCGTGGTTTGTACACACCGGAATGGATGATCTTTACCGTTCTGGAGTTNCNGTAGACCGTGATTTTACGGTAACTGGAAAAAATGATACCGTTACAGTTTATTTAGACCTTGAAAAATACTTTTTATTGAATAGTGATACTGCTGATTTGGTGGTAGATGGACAATCNCACACAACAGATAACTTTGATTTGGCAGAAGATTTTACAGATCGGTTAGAAGCAATGTTTTATTAGTAGAGTGAGGTTTCTACCTTTACCCTGAATTTTAAAACGACAACAAAGCATTACCTATGGCAATTGTTCACTCAGCTACTCTTCAAGGATCGGGAAAACATAAAATNGTATTGGATTATCGCATACCNCAGCATGCCATTCATGCACCAATGCTTGTTTTTTTACACGGNTTCAAGGGATTTAAAGACTGGGGCCATTTCAANCTTATGGCAGATTGGTTATGCAATCATGGCATAGNCGTTTTGAAATTTAATTTTTCTATGAACGGNACAACTCCAGAGCATCCGGTTGATTTTGCTGATTTGGAAGCTTTTGGGCACAATACTATTTCAACAGAGTTAGCAGACACAAAGCGGGTAATCGACTTTGTAGAGCAAGAGTTAGAAGGGCAATATCACCCTGGTCAGATATACATCTGCGGACACAGTAGAGGTGGAGGAACCGCAATANTNGCTGCTGCTCAAGATAAGCGCATTCGTAAANTGGTTACCTGGGCTTCAATTTCTGATTTTGAAGCTCGCTTTTCTCCAGCACAAATAGATCTGTGGGAGAAAGAAGGAGTGGTGTACATTCCCAATTCCAGAACCAATCAACAAATGCCTTTGTACAAAGTATTGTTAGATGATTATCGTGCAAACAAAGAGCAGTTAAGNATCGAAAAGGCAGTGAAATCATTGAAGATTCCATACATGATCTTTCATGGTGAATTGGATGAAACCGTATCTTACAAAGAAGCCATGCAATTGCAAAAATGGTCAGGAGCACCTTTGGATCTAATTCCTTCTGCAAACCATGTTTTTGGAGGAAAACACCCTTACGATTCGGAAGAGCTTCCTCGTCAGAGCCATCAGTTGTTGAGCATTATGCGAGACTTTTTGCTGGATTAAATTACCANGCCAGTCCAAGGTTAAANCCAATCATTAAATTGAAATTGGAGTTGTAGAATACTCCCAAATCTTCGGTGTCGATGTTTTGCACTTTACCCTGATAATCGCGATAATTCCACGTNTTTTTTTTGTAGCCAATTCCAACAAAAGTATCACCTACCAGTCTCTTTGAAAAGGCAAATTGCATACCGTATAGGAAGTTNACGTTATAGTGAGTAACCGCAGTGTACTGGTTGAANCTGTAACTCTGTCGCTCAGCATATTTAGCATANGAATATGAAACATGCAGTGCCATATACGTTCCGGAATGAACATAAGGAGAAGATAGGCGCCTGATAATTTCAGGCATGTAAACCCTAAACTGNCCTTGAAATCGGTATCCGCCAATTTTAAGCCAATCGTATGANTTGGTNGAATTTGACGTAGAGTCGGTTACGGCATAAAGTAATAATGATTTAGTATAATAACTTCCGCCAAATTCAACGGCAAATCGGTCAGANAATCCCAATTCAACATTAAGGCGAAACTCNCTCGTAAGNGGCAAATCATCGCTGTAGATAAAGTTAAGAGGATTGGTCTTTACAAAATAAATGCGTTTAAATTCCTGTTTAGCNGANTCGATAAAGTTCTGCATTTCATAAGAAGGTTGCGCAAGCAAAAACAATGAAGACAACTGAAACAGAAGAAGCAGAATTACTTTTCTCACATTTATAGCTTTAGGCGTGCAGATGGTACCGAGCGTTGATTCCCAAAC
Source organism: Crocinitomicaceae bacterium (assembly GCA_002705995.1). Lineage (GTDB taxonomy): Bacteria > Bacteroidota > Bacteroidia > Flavobacteriales_G > Salibacteraceae. The sequence continues at coordinate 73,489 of PAJI01000001.1, forward strand.
GCTTCTTTTTGGTATTTATAATAACCGGTAATTGCAATCATGGCTGCATTATCAGTACAATATTCAAATTTTGGAATAAAAACCTTCCAAAACAATTTTTCCTCGCGTTCTTCCAGTGCTTTTCGCAATCCACTGTTGGCNGAAACCCCTCCGGCAATGGCTACTTGTTTAATTCCNGTTTGTTGAACAGCCCGCTCCAGTTTTTTCATCAAGGCTTTAATAATGGTATACTGAGCAGAAGCACANAGATCATTGAGGTTATTTTGAACAAAATCAGGATCATTTTTAACGGCCTTTTGCAAAAAATAAAGGAATGACGTTTTAAACCCGCTGAAGCTAAAATTAAGACCGTCTACCTTGGCACTNCCAAATTCAAANGCTTTAGGATTACCTTCTTTGGCCAATCGATCAATTACGGGGCCACCGGGATAGGGNAAATCCAAAATTTTAGCCACTTTGTCAAAAGCCTCNCCAGCAGCATCATCCAATGTTTCGCCAATAACCTCAAGGTCAAAGTAATCGTTGATTTTAACAATTTGCGTGTGTCCGCCAGATACAGTCAGGCACAAAAAAGGAAATTCGGGCTGTTTCTTTTCTTCGTCTTTTTCCTGAATAAAATGAGCGAGAATATGCCCTTGCATATGGTTTACCTCAATAAGCGGAATCTCCAAAGCCAAACTAAACGCCTTTGCAAATGAACTTCCCACAATTAAAGATCCCATTAATCCNGGGCCGTTGGTAAANGCAACAGCACTTACTTCTTCTTTAGTTACACCGGCTTCTTCAAGCGCTAAATCAACTACAGGAATGATGTTTTTTTGATGAGCCCGTGATGCTAATTCAGGAACNACACCTCCATATTTTTGGTGCACTTTTTGGTTTGCTATAACGTTAGATAACTTAACGCCATCTGCAATAATAGAAGCAGATGTGTCATCACATGAAGACTCTATACCCAAAATGATTGTTCGGGATGACATTTTCTTAATTTTGCGGATTTGTTGAAATAATGCTCAATACTTGCGGTTGAAAGCAACTGTTGCAAATATCAAAAAACTGAGAAAAATAGCGCTTTATTTACTACTAGCACTTTTATTGTTGCTGGTAAGTCTGCGCGTGTTGCTTGAACTGTCTTCTGTTCAGACGTTTATCACTTCAAAAGTTGCCAATTACGTTGAAAGCGAATTTGATGTAAAGGTTCGTTTGGATGAAATTAAGGTCTCATTTTTTNACAATGTTCACCTTATGGGGCTTTATGTAGAAGATCATCATCAAGATACATTGGCCTACATAGGAGAGACACAAGTAGCCATAAGCGATTTTTTGTTTGAAACCGGAGCATCGCTCGATTTTTCAACTGTTGCATTGCAACACGGAAAATTTTACCTCAGAAAATACGAAGCAGATTCTGTCAATAACCTGTCAGTGTTGATCAATAAATTTGGTTCTTCAGAAGANACAACCTCTTCTTCAGGAGATGTAGAAATTACCTGTAGCGATTTAAAAATAACTGATTTCAGGTTCATATATGATGACGAAGATGAAGTAACAGACCTGANNCAAATCGACTGGTCTCACCTTGATTTAAAGCACATCAACATTGAAATGGAAGACGTTTTNGTCTTCAACGACTCAGTAAATGCTAACATTAAGCTTTTGCAATGTACAGACCACTCAGGCTTTGATTTAAAACACTTTAGCGGAAANGCAGTGTTTAGCTCTACAGAAACCAGTGTGCAAGATTTACACATTGTGACGAATGCTAGTGATTTGTATTTGCAATTAGAGTTTAAGTATGATTCTATNATGGATTATGCTGAGTTTCTGGATCGGGTACATATGAAGTCTACTTTTGATTCGGTGGANTTGCNAATGAATGATCTGTCATACTTTGCTGAAGATTTAAGGGGATGGGATCANGTAATTCATGCTAAAGGAAATGTAAAAGGAACAGTGAGCAACTTGTCGTTAAAGAAATTCGATTTGGAATTTGGACAGACGTCAAGATTGTACGGAAACATTGATTTGAACGGANTGCCTAACATTGACGAGACATTTATCAACCTGAACCTTAAAACACTGGAAACAAATGCCTCAGACCTAGCAACCATACCCACTTTTCCGCTTGAAGAAGGAAAGAATCTTTCNATTCCNGATGAAATTGAAAGAATGGGAGATATTGCATTCCATGGTTCATTTACAGGGTTTATCAATGATTTTGTGGCTTACGGAACATTCAAAACCGGGCTTGGAACCATTAAAACNGACCTTAAGTTAGATGCTGATGATGAAAAGTTAGCATATAGCGGTAAGTTAGGAACAGCCAATTTTGATTTGGGGAAACTGTTAGATGATCAGCAAACCTTTGGCAAAACATCGCTAAACCTAAAGCTAAATGGGCAAGGGGCTACGTTTGAAGAAATCTCTGCTACCATGCAAGGGAAGGTTCAATTGTTTACACTAAACAATTACGCTTACCGGAATATCAGTATTAATGGGCAGTTAAAACAAAAAGTNATTAACGGACAATTGACCTTGAACGATCCTAATGCAAAATTGGATTTTGATGGAACAATTGATTTGGCGGGAGAACTACCAAAGTTCAAGTTTGAAGCACAGGCCGATAGTGTTATGCTATTCCCNCTTCATCTTTCAGATAGAGATACCAATGCCGTTTTATCAACCGGAGTGTATGTGAATTTTGAAGGAAACTCACTCAACAATATTTTGGGAAGAGCTAATTTGAATAACCTTGAATATTACGAAAAAGGGAGCCTCTATACATTAGACAAGATAGAGTTAACAGCTTTTGGAACACCNGAAGGAAAGACCATTATGCTCGAAACAGATAATGTTGATGCCTACATCAGCGGAGAATTTAATACTTCTAAACTGCCTAGTACGTTGACATATATGGCAAGCTATGTGTTGCCATCGTTGTTTGAAGANCGTCCGAAAGAGCCGGATGAACTGGAAAAATTTGAACTCTCTCTGGAGGTGAGGAAAGAAAGTGAATTGGTAGAACTGTTTACNGGGGTTGTAGATTTATACGAAGATGTTGATGTGAAAATTAAGTTCAACTCCGAGGAAAAATTCGTCAATCTGGATTTAAACTCACAAGGATTAGACCTTTCAGGAGTGAAGTTTATCAACCCAAACCTTAATATTCATGCAGAGCACGACAGTGTTAATGTAACATTGAATAACAGTAAAGTAGAATTTTCTGAAGATGGTTTTATTGAACAGGTTGAGCTAAGAACATTACTGGCCGGTGACCACATTAACCTTGAGTTAGATTGGGATAACCTGAATTCAGAAAGAGCCTTTTCAGGAGATATAAACCTAAATGCTACAATCTTTAGCCCAACAGAATATCATGTAGAGTTACAAGAATCGTATTTCAATTTGGCTGATACATTGTGGGAATTCAGCGGAGATAATTCTGTTCATGTTACCGGAGATAGTATAGATATACACGAGATAAAGCTAACAAACGGAACCAATGAACTGCTTATAGATGGTACTATTGCCAAAGATTCCAGTGCAGTATTAAATATAGACTTGAAGCAATTTGATCTCGCATTTTTAAGTGTTTTTACAGAAAATGCAGGGTTATCTATTAAAGGAGAGTTAACAGGAGAAACAAGCGTATCATCGCTTTACGAAAACATAGTAGTACAGTCTGATAACAATTTTAAAGGCCTTTTTGTCAATGGACAGGAGATTGGAAGCGGAACCATTCAAACAGACTATAATAACAGGCTAAATGCACTTACTGTGCAGGGAGGGCTATCAACCAGCGATGCTAAGACATTAAAATTTAGTGGAAATTACTATCCGCAAAGAGCAGAAGATAATTTTGATTTAAGAATTGATTTTGAGGCGTTTAAATTACAAATGCTCAACCCGTTTCTTGAAGAGTATGTGGTTTTTAACAAAGGAGATGTTTCCGGGTTATTCAAGATCAAAGGAAGCATGGATCAACCTGAAATTTCAGGTGAGTTTACCACAAATGACATCAATGTACATGTTGTATATCTAAATACAGATTACAGCATTAATGGAGAACAGTTTAACATTGCACCCGATTGGTTTGGTACGGATGCGGCAACTATTGTTGATTCCAAGGGACATACGGCTACCTTAAACATGACAGTAATTCACGAGAATTATTCAAACATGAATTTTGATATCTTCCTCTTTGACCTGAACCAGTTTACACTATTGAACACCCGCAAAGGAAACGAAGAAATGTATTACGGATCAGCCTATGTGTCAGGGTATGCGAGTGTTGCCGGTTATCAGGACAATTTACAAATAGAGGCCAATCTTTCAACCGATAAAAACACACACCTCTATATTCCACTAGATGGTCCTGAAGAAGTAGGAGAAACTCCGTTCATTGTTTTTGTAGATACGAATACAAATACTATTCAGGTAACTGAGCAAACAGATCTTTCTGGTATTCAGATGAATTTTGACCTTGAGGTTACTGAAGATGCTCAAGTTGAGATCATCTTTGACGAAACCGTTGGAGATGTGATTACGGCACAAGGTGTTGGAGATTTAACACTAGAGATCAATACCAACGGGACGTTCAACATGTTTGGTACTTATGAAGTGAATAAAGGAAGTTACCTGTTTACGTTGGAAAACATTATTAGCAAGCGCTTTCAGGTAATTAGCGGGGGAATTATCAACTGGAACGGAGATCCGATGGCGGGACGTATTGACATGAAAACGGAATACAAGCTTCGTACATCGTTGTATAATTTGAACATTGGAGCAGGACTTGATTCTAATCAGTTAAGACAACGTATTCCGGTGAGTCTGTACCTAGACCTCACAGGAAATTATCTTCAACCGGATTTCGACTTTAGTTTTGGATTGCCAACAACATATTCTGACGTAGAAAGCATTTTGAATAACCTTGATGTAGGAGAAAAGAATAAGCAGGCATTTACCTTACTGCTCCTCAATAGCTTTTTGCCTATTGATGGAACAACAACAGCCGGAGCTACCAGCAACGCTTTTGGAAAAAGTTCTTCTGAGCTGTTGTCTAACCAGTTGAGTAATTGGCTTTCGCAGATTAGTGATGATTTTGATATTGGTGTGAATTACCGACCGGGAGACGATATCTCTTCTGATGAGGTAGAAGTGGCACTTTCTACACAGTTGTTTAATGACCGTATTTCGGTTGAGGGGAACTTTGGCGTTCAGGGAGATAACGGGTCAACGGCTTCTCAAAATAACGAAACAGGAGATAACCTGATCGGTGATTTCCAAGTNGANTACAAAATNAGCAAAGACGGTAAGTTGCGTGGAAAAGCTTTTAATGAAACCAANACCTTTGATGTGGCTAACGAAAACCANTCTCGATATACACAAGGAGTAGGTATTATTTACCGTGAAGAATTCAACACNTTTGGTGGTTTGTGGTGTAGAGTTAGAGANCAATTTAAAAAGAAAGCCAACAGAGACCTTGAAGCTTGTAAAGAACAAGAGCGCCAAAGAATGATTGAACGTCAGCGCAAAAAGATGGCACGCCTAGAAGAGCGCTTGAAAATTAAGAGTGCTAAGCGCAAAGCAGCTCAGCAAGCGAATTGATTCTACCNNAANAAGCAATTTTATCAGGAAATTTTCTTCCTNCTTTTTCTTAGAAAATAGTAAATTTTCCTTCTAAAAATCATCCAATGTCTAAACTGGAATTACGCCCTCGTTTTCGACTAGTAACACCACTTTCAAGAGTACAGCTGTTAGATAAANTGCATGCTCATTTGAAGCATAATAATCGTGGTTTTACCGGTACAATAAGAGATTATCATGTTGTCATTAAAGTACCGAAAGACCAAGTGCATTACTGGTCTCCTCAATTGGATTTATCGTTGAGTGAACACGAAAAAGGAGGTACCCTTATTCGTTGTTTATTAGGNCCCAAACCAACNGTTTGGACCAAGTTTATGTTCTTTTATGCTGCCTTTGGATTAGTGGCCGTATTTGGCTTAATGATAGGCATGTCTCAAATTACATTAGAAAATACTCCNTGGGGAATGTGGGCNTTTGGCNGTTCNTCATTAGCCTTGATTGCTATTTATTTTATTGCACAAGCCGGTAAAAAAATGGGACACGACCAAATGCATTTGTTGTATGATTTTTTGCTCGATGAACTCAANCACTGTGTAGAGCCCGTTCCAGATTTTTAATATTTAACAGCTTTCTGAATCAGGTTAGAAGAACTACCTTTAATCTCGATAATGTAAGTACCCGCAGGATATGCCGATGTGTTAACCGTTGTATTGTTGTTGTTCACCAATTGCACATCAACCAGTTTCCCTGTAATGCTGTAAATTCTGATTTCCTGAATGTTTTCGTCTGCACTTACCGTAAATGAATTGCTAAACGGCATTGGGTAAAGACGAACGTCTTCTTTCGAAAGGCTATTTATTCCAGTGGAAGTTTCTACAACAAAAGANAACGTATCACTACATCCGTTATCATCGGTAATTGTAGCTACATATGTTCCGGCNGCTAACTGATCTATGGGTTCGCCAGTGTCACCATTGTCCCATGAAATAGAATAACTTCCCGAACCTCCTGAAATTGTTAAATCAATGCTTCCGTTTGGAGTAGAAGGTGAGGTCTCGGTAACAATAGCACTAGCTGTTATNGCACTGTTTCCGCTAACTGTAAACGTATCCACTCCGGTAAAACCTTCATCGTCTGTAATGGTNACAACATATTCGCCAATGCACAATAAAGTNGCTAAAGAATCGGTTTGAGCCAATGAATCGTTCCATGTATAAGCAAAAGGAGCAGTTCCGTATTCAGGACTAATGCGCACACCTCCGTTACAGGNACCGCAAGTNTCAAAAATCTCTTCTACAGCAACAGCATCAATACAATCATAATTACGAATAGCCTCAATACATTTTTGAAGGTTTAAAATTCCTCCAGAAACGGTAATACCATCTAAAGAAGAAAAAGCAGAGGTTCCGTGTTCTATGATAGAATCACGAACGGCTAGNGCTAAATCTCCGGGGTTACCGCTAAAATCATCTAAACGTTTTTGACACATGCCGGCATACATTAAAGCAACNGCTCCTGCTACTTGNGGTGTGGCCATGCTAGTTCCNGTTAAGCTACCGTAATTATCATTGGGCAATGTGCTGTAAATAGATGTTCCGGGAGCACCTAAATCAATAGTAGTAGCACCATANCCGGCACCGTTAATTTTTGTTCCGTCTAGTTGAGTGTTGGTAACAGCAATTAAGTAATCACTGCTACAAGCCGTTGGAACATCACCTTGAGTGTCAATGTTGTAATTGGCATTAGCGGTAGCTCCACAACTAATAATTCCCTGAACGCCCAAAGAATCGTAAAAAGCACACCATAACGGGTAGTTCGCAGGATCTCCTAAATCAATACCAAACGAAGAGTTGGTAACAACAACAAAAGCACCTTCAGCACCATTGGTTGTATTGTATTTTTTACGCAAAGCATGAACATATCCGTAGGCTTCCAGNACAATTGATTCATATCCTGAACTTCCGGCAATGGGTAAAATTTTAGCATCCCAGTTTACACCGGCAACTCCGTAGCCATTGTTTCCTTTTGCTCCGGCAATTCCGGCAACGTGTTGTCCGTGGTAATCAGAAGAAATTGTTCCGTTACTATTGTAGGCATTCCAACCTGATACATCATCAATGTAACCATTGTTNTCGTTGTCTATTCCGTCTCCGGCTATTTCGTTGGGATTTTGGTAATATTCAACATCTTCATGNTCCAAGTCAAAGCCACCGTCAATAATGGCAATTACAATTTCATCACCTAGAGCAGTTGTACCTCCTGTGGTATATTCCCAAGCTTCCGGAGCGTACATTCTTCCTACAACACTACTTCCAACAGCCCATTGAGAAGAGTAATCGGCATCGTTAGGTACAACGCGCTGTTCAACACCTGTATGATTGGCTTGAGCAACAACTACTTGATCTTGGGCTTTTATTAGCTTAAGAACTTCATCTGTGGCATACTGAGCATTGAAGCCGATAGCAATAACATTAAGTGAGGGAGCAATTTCTTTTTTTAGTTGAAAGTTATAGCTGCCATAATTTGTAGCTAAAGCTTTTACAAAAGTTGCGGCATCTGTTTTAGGTTGTAGCATAACCAAGCATTCACCGGGAGCAACATTTTGTTGAGCAAATAAGCTTATTGTAAAAAGAAGAAAAAGGGGAGTTAAAACGGCTTTGCGCAGTTGAAAATTCATACAATCTTTAATTAGGCATTTATCAATAAAAGGGGAATGCGCTGTAAAGATAGGATGGAGAGTGTGTTTACCTATAATAACGAGTCGAAAAGGTAAATAGTTGGAGTTAAAGACGATTAATTTTCAGATGAAGTGAATTGAAAATGTCTAAATCAAAGCAATAAGGATAAAAAATATAAGCTGCAATAAGAAAATTAAACCTCCGTGTAAAATGGCTTTCTTACTAAGTTGAAGCAGCGGTTTAATCTTGATTTTTAGCCCAATAGCAGCCATGCTAATGGTTAGCAAACCATCTCCTGTAAAGTTGAGAGCTTCTTTAATATTGGGAGGAACAATGTTAAATTGAGAAATTGCAACGGCCAGAACAAAGAATAAAATGAACAAAGGAAATTTGACTTTTCCGGTTGAAGAAGTTGCCGAATTGGTTTTGGATTGAAAAAAGTAAAGACCGATTAAAAGTGGTATTAAGAGTAAGATACGTGCCATTTTTACTACCATGGCAAATTCGCCAATGCTGTCAGAAATAGAGTAACCTGAGGCTACAACGTGTCCTAAAGATTGTAGCGTTCCACCGATTAAAATTCCGGTTTGAGCATCTGTCATAGAGAGCCCAATAGCGATAAATGGCAAGAAAACAATTCCCAATAACCCTAAAAAGTTGATGGTGGCGAGAGAGATACCGATCTCTTCTTCTTTTGCATTTAAAAGTGGGGCAATGGCCGCAATAGCAGCAGAACCGCAGATAGCATTTCCCGCTCCTAATAGCAGACTTAGTGCTCTGGTGTTTTTAAGACGTTTACCTATAAAAAGTGCTATTCCTAAAGTGAAAAGGACACCAACAACTAACCAAGTAAACGTGCCGATGCCTAATTGGATGAGGTAATGCAGTTCAAAACCAAAACCAATAAATACAATGGCTGTTTCCAATACTTTTTTCTCGGTGAATTTAAGTCCGGTTTCGAGGGCTGGTAGAGAAGGAATAAAGTTTCCGATAATAACACCTAGAATAAGTGCCATTAAAGTGTTACCAACATTGTTGATATAACCGGAAAGAAAAGCTCCCAGCAAACCAATGCCAATGGCAAAGGCTATACCGGGAGCGTATTTTTTGAATTGTTTTATCATGCAACAAGGTGCAAGGAAAACAAATTGAATCGAATGCTACGTTAATAAAATCTTAATCCTCATCGTCATCATCAAAATCATCGCTTGATGTGCCGAAATCGTCTTTTTCGTAGTCATCATCCTCATCGTCATCATCTTCAAGGTAAGCTTCCATCTTGGCATCCAAATGCTTACCAACTTTTACCAAATAATTGGCATCTTCTGTTTCAATAGGAATAGCCGAAACGGTTTCTCCGCTGGCATTCTTAAATTTGATAATGCGATCATCCCATCCGTAAGGATATTTTTTATTGATGGCTTCTAAGATTTCTTCAGTGATGTTCTTGAAATCGATGATAGAACGTTTCTTTTCCATTTTTAGTCGATTGAAAAGGTTGTTACCAATTTAACAAGTATGCAAAAATGAGTGGAGCAACAATGGTTGCATCCGATTCAACAATAAATTTAGGCGTATCAATATCTAGCTTACCCCAAGTGATTTTTTCGTTGGGTACAGCTCCGGAATACGATCCGTAACTGGTGGTAGAGTCTGAAATTTGGCAGAAATAACTCCAAAAAGGAATTTCTTCCATTTCCAAATCNTGATANAGCATAGGTACAACACANATAGGGAAAGTCACCTGCAATTCCACCACCAATTTGGAAGAATCCAACACCTTTTCCCGTTGAGTTTTTAACGTACCAATCNGCTAACCAAGTCATGTATTCAATNCCCGATTTTACTGTTGTNGGTTTCAATTCTTGTTTGATGCAATAAGAAGCNAAAATGTTTCCCATTGTAGAATCTTCCCAGCCTGGAACAATGATTGGAATGTTTTTCTCNGCNGCAGCCAACATCCAACTGTTTTTGGGATCGATTTCGTAATACTGCTCCAANTCGCCAGAAAGCAACATTTTGTACATNTACTCATGNGGAAAGTAACGCTCACCACTGTTGTCAGCNTCTTTCCATATTTTATGAATGTGTTNTTGTAGNCTTCTAAAAGCTTCTTCTTCNGGNATACANGTATCTGTNACACGGTTCAATCCTTTNTCTAACAAATCCCACTCTTGNTGAGGAGTTAAGTCGCGGTAATNCGGAACACGCTCGTAGTGCGAATGCGCTACAAGGTTCATAATGTCTTCCTCAAGGTTTGCNCCAGTACAAGAAATAATGGCGATTTTATCTTGGCGAATCATTTCTGCNAAAGATTTTCCTAACTCAGCAGTACTCATTGCACCGGCAAGTGTTACCATCATTTTTCCACCTTCGGCAAGGTGTTTTTCATATCCTTTTGCAGCATCAACCAAAGCAGCAGCATTAAAATGCTTGTAATGCTCTTGAATAAACGCTGAAATTTCTCCGTTTGCCATATCGTTATTGCTCTTTATCTATTCTTATTTGTACTTAAAAATATAGCTTAAAAACTTGTAGTAAAGTTTTGCNGCTAAAAATTCTGAAGCCTTGTTGCCTTCAATNGGGCAAAGCTCCACTATATCAAAGCCTACAATGTTTTTNTGCTTGGCTAATTTTTTCAAAAAGCGCGTTACTTCATACCAATCCAAACCACCTGGTTCNGGNGTTCCGGTAGCAGGCATAATGCTTGAATCAAAAGCATCCAAATCAATAGTAACAAANACATTTTTNCCACATTGATCNACAGCNTGTTTCATCCACTTTTTCTTTCCGTGAATATCNTGTGCAAAGTANCATTGGTCTTCGTTGAGNTGNTCTTTTTCAGCAACGTCCATGCTGCGAATTCCAACCTGAATCAGGTTATCTTTTTTAGACGATTCGTATACCGCACAAGCATGATTGCAAGCCGTTCCTTCATATTCAGGACGAAGGTCTGTGTGNGCNTCAATTTGTACAACCGTTAAGTCTTTGTANTGCTCNCGNAAAGCACGNATAGTTCCAATTGAAATAGAATGCTCTCCACCAAAAATGGTCACAAATTTCCCTTGGTTGATGTAAGATAAAGTCGCNTCTTTTACTGCATCTACCATCTTTTCAGGAGAACTGTCTTCNGTAACTGTTGGTGCNAAGTAAANNCCCTCACGGTANACTTCACTATCNGTTTCGATNTCNTAAAGCTCCATGTTNTCAGANGCATCTAAAAATGCAGCNGGGCCTTTATCAGCACCTTTAATCCATGTNCTNGTGCCATCATATGTAACCGGNAGTAGNACAATTTTNGCTGTTTCCAGTTGNGCAAATTCATCAGGTATTCCTGCGTAATTCATNNGTGTAAATGTTNAGTGTTAATAGCCTAAAATGCGCAACATACTTTGCGGACTTTGTTCTTTGGCAAATAATTTAGTTGTTGTTTTTCCATTCTCATCCTTGTCAATCAAGATGTGTTTTGGGGCAGGAGTAAGGCAGTGCTGAATACCTCCATAACCACCTACAGATTCTTGATAAGCTCCCGTACTGAAAAAGCCGATGTACAATGGTTTTTCTTTGTCGTATTTGGGTAAGTAAATAGCGTTAATGTGCTGTTCACTGTTGTAATAGTCGTCAGAATCACAAGTTAGGCCGCCCAATAAAACACGTTCGTAAGGTTCNTCCCAACGGTTAATCGGAAGCATGATGAAACGTTTATTAATGGCCCAAGCATCAGGTAAAGTCGTCATGAAAGAAGAATCAATCATGTTCCATTTTTCACGGTCGTTTTGTTGCTTTTGTGCCAATATGCGGTAAATNGCTCCACCAGCTTCTCCCACTGTAAAAGAACCAAACTCGGTAAAAATATCAGGTTCTTTTACATTGTGCTCAACACAAGCCGTTTTGATTTGAGCAACAATTTCTTCAACCATGTATTCGTAGTCAAAATCAAATGCCAATGAGTTTTTGATNGGGAAACCTCCACCAATGTCCAACGCATTTAAATCCGGACAGATTTTTTTCAAACTGGTATACACGCCCATACATTTGTGCAATTCACTCCAGTAATAAGCGTTATCGCGAATTCCTGTGTTGATAAAGAAGTGTAGCATGCGCAACTTTACCTTAGGGTTGTTGGCAATCTTCTCTTTGTACCAAGGCACAATGTCTTTGTAACCAATTCCTAGGCGAGAGGTGTAGAATTCAAATTTCGGTTCTTCCTCAGATGCAATTCGAATACCCACTTCAAACGGGCGGTCAACGAGCTTTTCTAATTTTTCGAGCTCACTGTAATTNTCAATAATTGGGTANACNTTATCGTAGCCCGAGTTGATGAGGCGTGCAATATTTTCCAAATAACGATCAGGTTTGTAACCGTTACAGATCACATAACTCGATTTAGTCATGTAACCATCTTGAACCAACTTTTCGATAATGTTGATATCNAAAGCNGAAGATGTTTCNATNTGAATGTTGTTTTTCAACGCTTCAACCAAAACAGGTTCAAAATGCGAACTTTTAGTGCAATACGCATAGTGGTATTGCCCATGATAGTCGGCTTTAGCCATGGCTACTTTAAACCACTTTTTNGCCTTTTGAATTTGGTTGGAAATNGAGGGGAGGTAAGTNAACTTTAACGGAGTTCCGTATTTTTCAACGAGATCGTTGAGGTTAATGTCGTGGTAACAAAGTTGTGTGTCTTCGATGGTGAATTCTCCCTTAGGAAATTCGAAGGTTTGTTCAATAAGATCAACGTACTTGTTTTTCATTTTAAATTGACCGGGTTAAAAATTAGACTCAAAAGTTAGGTAAAAGTTAANGCTTTNGGNTGATTCAAAAGCCANCCTGTNAGNGCTACACGCTCTTTCTCNGTATNNAAAACTTCATGATAAATTTCACTGCTGATAAATAATGCCAATCGACCTTCTAATGGTGCAAAATCGGTAAANCCATCATCGTTTTTGTGAAAAATGCGCAATTCTCCGCCATCACCTTTTTTCCAGTTTTCGTTCAAATAGCAAACAATACTAATCGAGCGTTTGCCATTAATNGNTAANTGATCCAAATGCTTTTCGTAGTGTGTNCCNACAGGGTAAAAAGCGTAGTGAATTTCATAATCACGGATGCCTAAATAGCAAGATTGATTAAAGAACGAAATCAATTGGTTAACAAAAGTGAGGTAATGCTGTTCAAAATTATTGGTAGAATCATTGTCAATCCAATGGATGTAATCGCCACGCACTTCTTTATCTACCTGATGTAGNAAAGATGTACCAATTCCGGCTTTTTTCATCTCATCATTTCTAAACAATGTCAACGCATTATCGCGAAGCATTTTCGAAATTTCTTTGGGAATAAAGTCGTCCCAAACCGCAAACCCATGCTCAAACAAGCTATTNGCTATTCGTTCAAGCTTTGCCGATCGCTCCTGGAGTGTCGGCAAAATGTCTATTGTTGACATTAAAAGTAAGCAATCCAAGGGCATTGTTTAAAGCGCCCTTTCAACTGCGCGAATGTAATTCTAAAATTAATCTAGCAAACATTTTTAGAAAATTTTTGAAAGAATAAACTGAAATTTTCTTTCTATTTCAAAGAAAGCTTGAACCCCGTGATCTTAATTTTTATATTAGCGCAACCCAAATTAAAGCGTATTAGCACTTGTTGAAGACGAAACGAATCCCTTTCATAGATATCCACAATTTTTCAATTGTGGTTTTTTTATTCATGGCCGTTGCATTAGCACTTCCTGAAAACTCNTTTGCACAAAGCGAAGAAGACCTCCTGAATAGTATTGGCTCAGAGCTNCAATCTGAACAAGAAAAGAAGGAAGCGCTTGAGAAAAAAGAAAAAGAATACGATGGAATTAAGTCTAAAGCAGANGGATACCTCAAGGCTAAAAAATACGACAAGGCCAAAGAAGCNTANGAGCANATGCTGAAAATATTTCCNGATAGAGAATATGCGCAGCGTCAAATTCAATTAGCCGATCAGATGTATGAGCAGGAAATGGCTGCTCAAAAACAGCAACAATACGATGAAGCCATTGCAAATGCTGATGGACTTTTGAGCGGAGAGAAATTTGATGAAGCCAAGAAGGCTTATCAAGAAGCCGCTAAAATATTGCCCGATGAGGCTTATCCGAAAGGAAAAATTCAGGAAGTAGATAAATTAATTGCAGAGCGCGAAGCTGCCCGAAAAGCAGCNGAAGTTCAAAAACAATATGATGAGAAAATAGCCGCGGCAGANAATGCACTTAATAGCAAAAAATGGGATGAAGCTACCAATTTGTACAAAGCAGCATTAGCCATAAAATCCGATGAAGCCTACCCTAAAGATCAAATAGCACAAGTTGCAAAACTAAAAGCAGAAGAAGCAGAGCGTGCCCAACAAGCTGCATTGGATGAAAAATACCAATCAATNATAGATCAGGCAGAAAAAGAATTTTCGGCAAAAAATTGGGATGCGGCTACAGAAAGATACAAAGCAGCATCGAATGTAAAGCCCGATGAAGCTTATCCCAAAGATAAAATAGCTGAAGTAGCTAAACTGAAGACAGAAGAAGCTGAACGCGCAGAACAGGCAGCACTGGATAAAAAATACCAAGTAATTATTGACGAGGCAGACGGATTGTTAAAAGCTGAGAAGTGGGATGAAGCAGTGGCAAAGTATGAAGCTGCGTCAAAAGTAAAACCCGGAGAGAGTTATCCGAAAGATCAGATAGCAGAAGCCAATAGACTTAAATCAGATGCCGCTGCCGCTGCAGAAGCAGCTAAAGTACAAGCTAAATACGATGCTTTAATTAAAGAAGCAGATGCTTTGTTTAAGTCTGAAAGTTGGGACGAGGCGATTGCCAAATACCGCGAAGCAGCTACGGCAAAATCAGACGAAACCTATCCTAACGATCAAATTACTCAGGCAGAAAAGTTAAAGACAGATGCCGCTGCAGCTGCTGAAGCTGCAGAAGTACAGGCCAAATACGATGGTTTGATCAGAGAAGCAGATGATTTGTTAAAGTCTGAAAAGTGGGACGAAGCCATTGCCAAGTACCGAGAAGCTGCCGGAGTGAAACCAANNGAGACCTATCCGAATGACCAAATTACTCAAGCNGAAAAATTAAAGGCAGATGCAAATGCAGCNGCTGCNGCNGCAGAGGTTCAGGCCAAATACGATGGAATTGTAAAAACAGCAGATGAGTTNTTCAAAGCCAAAAAATGGNATGAAGCNATTGCCAAGTATAATGAGGCTTCTGGAGTAAANCCCGATGAAGCTTATCCTAAAGACAAAATTGCTGAGGCAGAAAAATCAAAATCTGATGCAGCAGCTGCAGAAGTACAAGCTGAGTACGATGGAATAGTGAAAGCGGCTGATGAGTTGTTTAAAGCAGAAAGTTGGGATGAAGCTATAGCGAAGTACCGNGAAGCAGCAGGGGTGAAATCNGATGAAACTTATCCGAATGATCAAATCGCGAAAGCTGAAAAATTAAAAGCAGATGCTGTTGCGGCAGAAGCCCAGCAAAGGCAGCAAGAGCAATATGATGGGTATGTGAGTGAAGGCGATAANCTGTTTAATGCTGAGCGCTATGACGAAGCCATAGCCCAATACCAAGAAGCACAGAAAGTATTACCTAACGAGAGCTATCCGGGTGAACAAATAACCAAAGCCAATGAGGCTCAGAAGGCAAAAGCAGATGCAACTGCTGCTGCAGAACAGTTAGAAGCTAATTTTAANGCCGCNGTTGATGAAGGAGATGCAGCNGTAGCAGCAAAAGAATGGCAAAATGCCATTAATGCCTATGAGCGTGCTTTAGCTNTGAAAAAAGATGAAGCAGCACTAAAAGATAAAATCAAAGCAGCAGAAACNGCTTTGAAAGAAGATGAGGCCAATCAAAAAGCGGCTGAAAAAGCAGCAGCAGAAAACGCTAAACTTCAAGAAGANTACAATGAATTAATAGCAGAGGCCGATGNAGCGTTAGCTTCACAAGATTATACCAACGCTATTAGTATTTATAAAAAAGCAGCAGGTGTTCTTCCGGAAGAAACGTATCCCAATGAAAAAATAGCAGAAGCAGAGGCTGCTATTCAGGCAGATGCCGATGCAGCTGAACAAGCAAAACGGGCAGAGGCAGAAGCTCAAGCTGCTTTGGAAGCAGAATTTGAAGATTTAATGAATAAAGGAGATGAGGCNATTGCAGCAGCAAATTGGGATGCAGCAGTTAATGCCTTTAACGCAGCTGCGGCATTGAAACCAGAAGCAAAATCACCGGGTAAAAAGCTGGAAGAAGTTGAATCACTTCGCTCAAAAGCAGCCGATGCAGAGCGTATTGAAGCTGAAAAAGCAGCTAAAGCCGAAGCGCTTGAACTAGAATATCAAAACTTGGTTCAACAAGGAGATGATGCCATTCAAGCAGGAGAATTTGTAGAAGCCAAAGGGTTCTATAAAAATGCATTGGAACTAAAACCCGATGAAAGTTATCCGCAAACTCAAATTGAAAAAGCAGATCAGTTGATGGCTGAGGCCGAAGCAGCAGAAGCCGAAGCAGCGGAAGCTGAACGTGCAAAGTTGGAAGAGTTGGAGGAAGAGTACAGTAGTATAATGTCTGCCGCAGAGAATTTGGTACAGTCAAAAGATTACAATGCTGCAATTGCAAAATTCAANGAAGCACAAGCNTTAAAGCCAGAGGCAATGGGGCCTAAGGAACGNATAGANCANGTTAATCGCTTGATTCGTAAAGAAGAAGAAGAACAAAGACGCGAAAAAGAGGCCGAGTTGGCCGCTCAAAAGTTGGAAGAAGGATTTCAAAAAGCAATTGATGAAGGAGACGGAGCTGTAGCAACAAATGATTGGGCAGCTGCCAAGAATGCTTACAAGCGTGCTCAACAAATGAAATTAGATAGTCCAATTCCTCAAGAAAAATTAGATGAGGTAGCGCGTNTAGAGGCCGAATGGTTAGCAGCAGAAGAAGAGCGTAAAGCAGCTGAAGAAGCAGAGCGCAAAGCTCGTGAGGAAGCACAACGTAAAAAAGATGAGAAGCAACGTCAGTACGATGAAAGTGTTGCAGAAGGAGATCGTTATTTAGCNGCNGGACAGNTAGACGCAGCAGCAACAGCTTATGTAAAAGCGAAAGAAACGTTGCCAGATATGGAGTATCCTCAATCAAAGTTGGCAGAGATAGAAACGTTGAGAGNTGAGAAAGCGGCAGAATTAGAACGTCAAAAAGAGCTTGAGGCTAAACGCAGAGCTGCAGAAGAAGAAGCAAGAAAGCAAGCAGAAGCTTTTCGTAAAGAAAAAGAAGCCAAAGCACAGAAAGAACGTGCAGAAAGAGCACGTAAAGCACGTGAAGAACGCATTAGAAGATACAAAGAGTTACAACCCGAAGCCTTAGCTAAAAAGTATGGTGAAGGTTATCATGTTGACACTTATGTAGATGAAGAAAAAGGGCGCACAGTAACCACAACTGTTATTGTTGAAAATGGAATGGGACGCCAGTTAGTGATGTATGAATATCCTTGGGGCGCTAAATTTTATTTCTATAACGGTAAACAAATTACCGGAGANGCNTATAACTGGGATCAGCGAGCATACAAATAATGAAAGAAACCTTCTATTTTCCTGGAAGAATAAAGAAAAATGTAGTGCCTTCTCCTTCTTTACTTTCTACCNAAATTTTCCCTTTGTGTCTAAGCACTAAATCTTGACAAAGCGTTAAGCCGAATCCGGTTCCGCGCTCTTTTTGTGTCCCGTAAGANATTTCAGAAATTTTACGCTCAAATAAGTGCTCAATTTTTTCTGGAGGGATACCTATTCCTGTATCAATAACAGCAACCTGAACACCATTTTCTATTGGCTTCGCCTGCACCTCAATCGATCCGTTTTGATTGGTAAACTTGAGGGCATTGCTTACAAGGTTTCTTAAAATGGTTTCTAACATATANATGTCTGCAAAGATGNTTTGAGAAGCATCTACANTNTTAATCAGTTCAATGTTTTTACGTGCAGACATATAGTCGTAAATGCCAAAAACATCCGTTACACTTTCGTTGAGGTTGTGCATGGCTGGTTTAAAACGCGATAAGCCTTGTTTCTCACGCGCCCAATCCAATAAATTCTCTAATAANGCATGTGTGGTTTTAGAGGCCGAATGACTCATGTTAATCAGCTCATCAATATCTTTTCCAGCTTGATTTTGCTCTTTCATCATCTGGGTAATTTGCGAAATGCCACTTAAAGGACCTCTTAAGTCATGTGCAATGGTNGCAATCATCCGCTCGCGGTTCTGATTCAGAATTTCTAGCTTTTCNTTCGCATTTACCAAATCAGACTCTCGTTTTTTCAGCAAGTTGTAGAGCTTACGCAATTTGNATTGGTTGAAGAGAATGATCACCAACAGCAANAGCAAAATAATTACCCCAACAATAGCATAGGTATTAATGGTTTCTTGTTGTGCTAATTTTTCATCTTGTAATTGATTTTCTTTAGCAAGATGTATGTTTTCACGTTCTTTTCTCTCCGTTTCGTATTTGACACTTAAATCTGCAATAAGTGCTTCACTTTCAATTTTGTCTAAAGAATCACGGTATACAATTACTTTAGAAAGATGGTCATAAGCCTCTTCAAATTTATTCTGAGACGCAAGAATTACNCCATAAGCCCAGTGTCCGTCTTCTATTAAATCTAACAAACCNAAAGCTTCTGCTTTAGGTAAGTATCTGTTGATAATGGCTATTGCCGAATCTTGTGATTCACCGGCCATAGATAGCGCATGAGCATAAGATAGCGCATTGATGATTTTAACATATTCGCCACCGTAAACTAGCGACAATTCATACGATTCACTCAAATAGGGCAATGCAGCTTGGTAGTCATTGTTCTCAACATGCATAGATCCTAACCCGTTCAAACATTGAATCAATGTGGTTTTATGAGACAGACCTTTTGAAACNTCAACTCCCTTGTTGTAATAGTAAATNGCAGAATCAGGCAGGTCAACCTCNGCATAAGCATTGGCCAAGTTTCCATAAACGTAAGAAAGAATAAGAGAGTCGTTTGATGCTTGTGCTATTTTGATGTTTCTAAAAGAAGTTTCAAAAGCCTTATCAAACATGCGTGCGTTTTGGTAAGAAATTACAAGGTTAATTAACACACGAGAGAGCATAACACTGTCTTTGCTTTTTTCTACGCGATCAGAAAGCATAATGAGCGTTTCAAGCTCTTTTAACCTTTTGTTTTGCATGCTGTAAACAGCACTTAGGTTATTGAGTGTGTTGTTGGCTTCTTGAACGTAGTTCAAAGAATCATACATTCTTGCACTAATGACGTAATGTTCTTCGGCTAAGTCAAAACTTCCTACATAGTAATATAATCCTCCTATTGTTTCGTGTAAGTCAGCAGTAAGAGAGGGGTAACGATTGATTTGCTTTTCTATGGGTTCAACATACTGGAGTGCTAACTCGTATTGGTTAGACTCAATCAGGTAATGCACTAAAAGAAAGTTGGTAATAAGCTCTAAGCTATCATTGCCAGCAACATCTTTAGATTCAATGGCTTGGTGATAATAATCCCATTTAGTGGAATCACTATAAACTTGATTGTAATCCCAAAATTGATAAAGCTTAGGGTACAAAACAGAATCAGGCATTAACCTTTCTGCCTTATAGCCATAGCTGTTTAAGCTACAGGTTAACAGTAGTAAAACCTGCCCTAAAAGAGCAAAGTACCGAGTCATAAATTCACTTATTCAAATTCCAAAAAGAGAGCACTATAACAAACCTAATAATGTTTTTGCTTATACAAGAACATTGCCTGTCATTTCTTTTGGAATATCTAAGCCCATTAATTTACAGATAGTTGGAGCAATGTCACCCAGTTTTCCATTTTGAATGTTTTCAACTCCTTGAGCATTTATTAAAAAGCAAGGAACCGGATTAGTCGTATGAGCCGTGTTTGGCGTTCCATCAGGATTAATCATCATATCGCTGTTTCCATGATCTGCAAGAATGATGAAGCTGTAACCATTGTCAATGCCGGTTTCAACAACCTCTTTTACACATTGATCAACCGTTTCACAAGCTTTTACGGCAGCTTCAAAAACACCTGTATGTCCTACCATATCAGGGTTAGCGAAATTGATACAAACAAAATCTGGCCATTGGTCTTTTAATTCTGCGACTAGCGCATCTCTTACTTCATAAGCACTCATTTCTGGTTGCAAATCATAAGTAGCCACCTTGGGTGAATTGATCAATAAACGCTTTTCTCCTTCAAACTCACTTTCTCTACCACCGGAGAAAAAGAAGGTAACGTGTGGATATTTTTCGGTTTCAGCAATTCTAATTTGTTGTTTGCCGTTGTTCGCGATTACTTCGCCCAATGTGTTTTGCAGGTTGTCTTTTTCAAAAAGTACTTTAACTCCTTTGAACGTATCGTCATACTTCGTCATTGTAAGGTAGTTAAGGTTCAGTTTCTTCATGTCCTGTTCAGGAAAATCTTCTTGGGTAAGAGCTTGAGTAATCTGACGTCCCCTATCTGTACGGAAGTTAAAACACATAACAACATCACCTTCTTCAATCGTAGTTTTGGGAGTTCCGGCTTCATTGGTAATTACTACAGGTTGAATAAATTCATCCGTAACATCATTGTCATATGAATGCTGAATGGCTTCAACAGGATTTTGAAAAGCTTCTCCTTTTCCGTGTACCATTAAGTCATAAGCGAGTTTTACGCGCTCCCAACGTTTATCCCTGTCCATAGCGTAATAACGCCCAATGATTGAAGCTACTTCTGCACCTGTAGGCTCTAGAGCATCAACCAAAGTTTGCATAAATCCTTTGCCAGAGTGAGGGTCACAATCTCTACCATCAGTAAATGCATGAACAAAAACATCAGCAACACCTTTATCTGCCGCAATTTGACACAATCCAATCAAATGATTCATGTGAGAATGCACACCTCCATCAGAAACCAGTCCCATAAAATGGACTTTTTTGCCTTCTGTTTTTGCGTATTCAAGCGCATCTAGTAAAACTTCATTTTTAGCCAAATCGCCTTCTTCCAGAGCTTTGTTGATTTTAACCAAATCTTGATAAACAACGCGGCCTGCTCCTAAATTCATGTGACCAACCTCAGAGTTGCCCATTTGTCCGTCTGGTAAGCCTACGTCTAAACCACTGGTTCTTAACTGACAGTTGGGATAGTGCTTATAGAGGCTATCTACAAATGGAGTATTGGCTTTATCAATGGCAGAAACATTTTTATCCTTTGCGATTCCCCAGCCGTCAAGAATCATTAAAACTACGCGATTGTTCATTGTTTTTGAAGTTTATACAAAGTTAGTGCTTCCGTTTGTTTAGGTCGAAAGAAAATGACTTGAATTGGAGTTGTATTTTTGAGTTTACAACTGGCTGAAAATTTTCAATATTTGAAGAACAATGGAAGAAAAGGAGAAGAAAGAAACGTTTGAAAATCCAATTGATGCCGATAAAGTGGCAGAAAATCCTGGGTTAATGGAGTATGCACATACGGTTGGTTCTGCAGTGATTAAACCCGAAGATAAAGGGAAAGTAAAAGGGCGGGCAATGGCAGCAATGGTGCAGCAAACCAATAAACAGCTGGAACAACTTTATGCCCAAATGAAAGTATTGGCTGAGCAAGCACAAGAAGTAAAGAAAAGGGTAGAGGTGAGTGAACAGATTTATCAGGCAGAAATGGGCTTTGAACCTTTGGTAGGACATACCTACCACCTTTACCAACGAAAAGACAACAGTTTTGTATTGAGTATGGTAGAGCCCTCAGGATGGGGAAAACGTATTCCGTTTGAACGTTATGTGGCATCAGCTACGTTAATGGCTGATCATACCTGGGATGTGTCAGATGCTGAAGAAAGCTGACGGCAATCGGGGGTATCAATTCCGAGTACCGTCAACTTTAAGGATTACTACCCCCCTAATTTTTTACAACACCGGCTTTAATGTAACTCCAACCGGCTTCTTGTTTTAAGATAACCTCTTTTAATCCCATAGGAACTGTGCGGGCATCTTCTGTTATCATCTTTCTATCAATGTGTTTTGATTTCATGGTGTTTTCACACGCCACAAAATCAACTCCTTTTGTTTTAAATTGTTGAACCTCGTCTAAGAACAAACTTTTCTTTGTGTGCAATAGGCTTATTCCAGGTCCATGACATACTACCTCAATTTGCAAATCAGGCCAACCCGCAGTTAAATTTTTCAGGTTTTTCATTAATCCACGTTGAGACAGCGAATCACCGTTTACCAATTGAATAACTACTTTGTGTTGGGGGGCGTCACTGTTTTGAGCTTTGAGTGAATAAGCACTAAAGAACAGAAACAGCGCCATTGTTACAGAAAGAATAGACTTCATAAGTGTTTGCATTTTGATTCCGTACAAAACTACAAGCCCTCTTTTGCTCTATCTGTAACATTAAATACAAAAGGGAATGCTTTCTAAAAACATCCCCTTTTTTGCGAACTAACCTAAAATCTACGTCTATTGGAGCAAGACTATCATATCTACGCACACAAATTGCTTTTGGATTTTACTTTTCGAAATAAATTTGAAAATTTCCTGAACGGCAACGATTTCTTGTTATGTTTGAACGAACAGAATTACAGGTTTGAAACCGCACGAAACACAAATACAACAACTTTTACAGCAAGGCGATAAAAAAGCGATGGCGCTTATTTATGACCATTTTGGCGCTGCAGTGTATGGTGTGGTTTTACGCATTTGTCAAAACGATGAGGCTGTAGCGCGAGATGCATTGCAAGAAGGCCTTGTGAATGTTTGGAAAAATGCCAAGTCTTACGATTCAGGTAAAGGAACGCTCTTTACATGGATTATGAACATCTGTAGAAACAAGGCTTTAGACAAATACCGTCAACAAAAACGCAAGCAAGAAATCCAAACCAATAGTGCTAACGTAAATATTCATGAAGCGCGGGTAAAAACCGCAACGAATGTTGATACAATTGGATTACGAGAAGAAGTTGATAAATTGCCGAAAGAACAACGAGAATTGATAGAGTTGGCCTATTTCCAAGGCTATACACAGTCAGAAATATCAGAACACCTTGATCTCCCTTTAGGAACAGTTAAAACGCGGGTAAGAAATGCCTTGCTAAATTTGCGAAAAGTATACAAAGAGTGAACGTAAACGAATACATATCATCCGGAATTTTAGAAGCATATGCTGCTGGAGCCGTTACTGATCAGGAACGGAGAGAGGTAGAGTGCATGTCTAAAATTTACCCTGAAATAGCAGCTGAGTTAGCTTTGCTACAAGAGGGGATGGAAGCGTTTGCACAAGCACATGCTGTAGAACCACCTCTGGGGCTTAAAGAAGATATTTTAGCAGCTATTGATGCTCTTGATTTGGATGATGATGAAGCGCAAGAAACCGTAATAAATGATGTGGTTCCTTTGCCTGTGACAGAAGCACCAACTCATGAAGATGAAGAGTTAAAGGCAGAAGACTTTGGGTCTGGTTTGCGCCAAGGTTTTTATTGGGCTGCAGCTGCAGTTTTATTGGTGGCTTTAATCTCTTCGGTATACCGCGAAGTAGCACTGAACGGTCTTGAAAGCAAACTGGCTGAACTTGAACAAGAAAAAGGTACTTATAAAGAACAAATAGCGGAATTGAACGAAAACATAGCTCATAAAGAGGCTATGATGGAAGAAATGCGCATGCCTGAAAGTGAAAAAATTATGCTTTCTCCAATGCCCAATACCAATGGCGAAATGGTAGCCGTTTTCTGGAACACCAAAAACGGAGACGTAATGATAGATGCTTCTTCGTTACCGGAATTGAGCGATGAAGAACAATATCAATTGTGGGCATTAGTAGATGGGCAACCCATAGACATGGGAATGGTATCAAAGTCTACAGATAAAGAAGAAATGGTGCAAAAAATGAAAACCACCATGAAAGCAGATGCCTTTGCCATTACCATAGAGCCAATGGGCGGTCGTCCGGTTCCCACCCTCGAAAAATTAATTGTGTTGGGAGAAGTGTAACGCCTTAAAAAGACGGTTATTCATTCTTCTTCAGTACAATTAAAAAGGTTAAGTCTAAATCTGGTAGATCAGGATTCACAGCTCTGTTTAAGTACAATTGATCAAAGTCAAGGTACACAGTACACGCATCAAATTTTCTGGCCCATTTCTGAATTTTTTTGATTTGATCTTCGTCAAGCTCAGAGAGCTGTTTAGCTTCTTGTTCTAATCGCATTGTCATCAAACTAACCACAATATACTCTTTGGGAAGTTGGTCTTTTAGCTCTATTAGCGTTACTTCAGAAGGCTTGCATTTCTCTTTGATTAATTCTTGTGAATAGCAAAAAGGAGTGATAACCAAGAAGAAAAGGATCAGAAAGTGATTTTTCATAGTGATTTAATTTTACTGATAAATGAAGATTATTTGCATCAAATTGCGGAATGTAAGTAGAATTATTGCTCAATTCGCGGTAAAACCGATTTTTGTAGGCTAAAATTTTCACGTTTGAGTTATCCAAAAGTAATTCTAAAATCAGGAAAAGAGCGTTCATTAGAACGTTTTCACCGTTGGGTGTTTTCCGGAGCCATTAAAACCATTGATGCACCCGTAACCGATGGAGATCTTGTAGATGTAGTTTCTAATCAGGGGACATTTCTTGCACGTGGTCATGTGCAAAATGGTTCCATAGCTGTTAGAATACTCACTTTTAACGAAGAATCCATCGATCAGGAATTTTGGAACAAACAATTGCAACAAGCTTATGCTGCCCGCGAAGTAACCGTTTTAAGAACTGCAGAGAATACCAATGCCTTTCGTTTGGTACACGGTGAAGGAGATGGTCTACCGGGGTTAATCATTGATGTTTACGATTCGGTAGCAGTGATGCAGGCTCATTCCATAGGGATGTATTTGCATCGTGAAGCTATTGCACAAGCCTTAATGCAAATTGAAGGCCTGAATTTACAGGCTGTTTACGATAAAAGCGGACACGCACTAAACTTAGAAGAGTTTGAGGCCGATGCAGGNGAAGGTTTCATTATTGGAGAAGTGAAAAATGTTGTNGTGAAAGANTANGGTCAACAGTTTCACATTGATTTTGAAAACGGGCAAAAAACGGGTTTCTTCCTCGATCAGCGCGAGAACAGAGCTTTATTGGGACGTTATNCTAAGGGGAAACGCGTGTTGAACATGTTTGCTTACACCGGAGGTTTTTCCATTTACGCATTGGCCAANGGAGCAGAAAAAGTAGACAGTGTTGATTTGAGCGAGCCNGCTATTGAGCTAACGAACCGCAATGTGCAGTTAAATTTTGGAGCAGAAGAGCGCCACAATAGCTATGCTGTAGAAGCCTTTAAATACATGAAAGGCATTCAAGGAGAGTATGATTTAATGGTTCTTGATCCGCCCGCTTTTGCCAAGCATCCNGGAGCAGTAAAAAACGCATTAAAGGGCTACAGAAGGCTTAACCAAATAGGATTTGAGCAGGTGGCTAAAAATGGAATAGTATTTACTTTCTCNTGCTCACAAGCCATAAGCAAGGATGATTTTAGAAAAGCTGTTTTTTCAGCTGCAGCAGCAGCCAATCGTAATGTGCGCATTTTGCACCAGCTTTCGCAACCGGCAGATCACCCGGTAAATATTTTCCATCCCGAAAGTGAATACCTGAAAGGACTTGTACTTTTTGTTGAATAATTTAGTCGAGCTGATCGATAGAAACCAAGTTGTTTTTAATGGCAAAAATGACCATTCCAACTCTTGATTTAACATCGAGCTTTTCGAAGATTTTGCTTCTGTAACCATCTATGGTTTTAACACTCAAGCACATTTCATCTGCAATGGCTTGGTAGGTTAATTCTGAACAGCACAGACGAATAAAGCGCAATTCTTGCTCGTTTAATTCTGAAATAGANCTTGANGTTGCTTTGGGTTGACGCAGAATACTTACCAGTTTTCCAGCTACATATTCTGTATAGTAATCGCCTTTNGAATGAATTTCNGCAATGGCTTTTTGTAATTCATCGGGNTCTATGTCTTTATTGAGAAANCCATTAACTCCTGCTCTTAATAAACGAATCAATGTGTTTTCATCGTTGAGCATGGTTAGTGCCAAAACAGCCACATCAGGATGGTGCTCTTTAATGGCTTCTGTNGTTTTAAACCCGTCCATTATGGGCATGTTCACATCCATAACCACAATTTCAGGAACAGTACCTCCGGCNAGTTGATCCATCAGTTCTTTTCCATTACTACATTCTGCAATNACCTTAAAACGCGAATCAACCTGCTCAATAAGNTTGATAAGTCCTTTGCGAAACAATTGGTGGTCGTCTACTACGGTAAGGGTGATGTTTTCCTGCTGGTGTGTCATGCTTTTAAAGGTAGTTTTATCTCTATTAATGTTCCTGAGTTAGCAGCAGTATCAATGTTTAAGTTGGCTCCAATTAATTTGCAACGTTGTTCAAGGTTTCTTAATCCGTTGCCTTGACTTTTGTCATTCAATACAGTTGGTGGAATTCCCTGTCCGTTATCTTTTACAGACAGTGTAAGCAGTTTATTTTGAACACTAATTTTCACTTCGGCTTCGGTAGCCTGTGCATGTTTAATAAGGTTATTGGTCATTTCCTGAAACATGCGGTAAAGAAAAACGGTAGATTCAAAGCCAATGAGTGGTTGGTTGGTATTGGTCTCAAATGTAATAGCGATAAAACCAGAGCTTTGAATTTTTTCTACATCGCGTTGTATTGTGGCGATAAGACCATGGGTTTTAAGNTTGTCACTATTCAGCGTAGAAGAGAGGTGGCGTATATCNTGAATTAGTTGCTTGAGCAGTTCAATAGAGTCTTTTACTTTCTGTTGATTTTCAGGAGACTCTTTGAAAGAGAGCATGCTGAGGTTAATTTTTATCAACGAAGCAATTTGCCCTAAATTATCGTGCAATTCACGCGAAAGATCAGTGAGTGTTTGTTCTTTAATTTCAACCTGAGTTTCTAACAATGTTTGTTGGAAAGCCTGACGTTCCAATTTAAAGTTCAATTGGGCTTTGCGGTACATAAAAACAAAAGAAATGATGAATCCTACCAGCAAAGTAANNAGTGCGGTTCCTGCAAGAATAGGGATAAGTATGTTATTCGTCAATTCCATTCAGGCTCTTTTGTTTGTAGGTGAGTAAGAGGTTGTAAAAATAAGAACTGTATAAGATTATGTTGGCAAAGTAAATAATGTGATCGCTGTAGTCATTGAAGATAAATTCCATTCCGTTTTCTTGTAATAGCCTGTTAGAAGCAAACAAGAAAAACGTAATGCCGTAAAAGAATAAGTTAGCACTGTTGAACCAAAAAACGGGTTGTTTCAGAATGTGAACTTCAAGCGGATATTTTAACATTACTCTAAACAATATCAAAGCATTTAGAATAACGAAAAGTGAGAGTGTCATAATCCCGACTGAAAAAAAATTGACAAGAGAATCTACAACAACACTGGTAAAAATGACGAGTAGTGCTGAAAGGCTTCCGAGAAGAATAACCAAATAACGGATAGATTTTTTGTGAGGTAGGTAAGACAAGTAAATCAGCATGATGTAAAAGATGATGAATGGCACTAAGAAATGATATGCCGGACTAGTATTGCTGAAAAGGTATTCTAAAATGCGGGTAGAAAATTCGGAAAGGAANACACCNCATAGCATTTGAGTTAATAGTNTTCCGGAACGGTTTAATTGCTTGTAATGTTTTAGNCCAAAGGTTACTCCTGCGAGTATTACCAGTAAATAAAAAGAAAACGCTGGAGTAAATTTTACTCCAACGTTTTTTAAAAGTTCAATGATTGAATGGTCTTCCAAATTCAATAGTTATTCAATAGGGAGAATAAGTTCTGCATAATTAGCACATACAGAAGGACATGGCTTGCAAAAATCAACAACAGGGTTGGTTTGAATTAGGCCATCTTTAACACCGGCTAAAACGTTTGTAAAGCATTTCACGTTCGGATCATCCTCGTCATCTCTAATGGCAAACATAATGAACACCTCGTTTACACCAGAATCTTCGTCTCCGATAATTTGACGGATGTTATCTACATCAACCATTAAACCTCTCATGCGTGTTGTACCATCAGGCATAGGGATAAANTACTCCGATTGGTCATAGTTAATAATCATCTGTTTAGCCTGATCCCAGCTAATAAGTTCTGACCCGGGAGGGCCAACAATCACTTTTTTGTTGCTCATAATGTCAAAAATTTTTATTCCATCAAATAATAAATATACCTCCAACAAATGTAGAAGACTTGCCCACTTTTAAAATGTNCTAAGNATTAATTCAGGGTTTTTCCTNTGTGATGTTCAGGGTTTTCCCTTGTGCTGTTTTTATTGGGAAATAAGACGTTTGAATTGCATTAAAATCAACAAGATGTCTAAAGAAGTATTAATGTTTGAAGAAAAAATGCCAGCATACACTATAGCTGCTACAGATGTCCCCCCAAGAGCTACGTTTAAATTAAAATTAACGCGACTTTACAAAGGGAGTNTTCCGGCTTTGTTAAATGCAAGNTGCAGNTTTACTTACATCTGGGATTTTGAAAAAAATACAGGTTTGGCACATTTGATTTCAATTGACCATTGTCCTGTAAACATAGTGCTTCATACTATGGGAGTAGAAGGTGCACTTGATTTTATGTCAGACATAGCTCCCAAGACTTTTGATATTAANGGTGAGGAAGTNATCATCAACAAGGTGATACTCAACATCGATCCTGATACGAACGAGAGAAAAGCTGCCATCCTTTTTCATAAAAACGGAGAATGTATTGAAACCACTGAAAATTATTAGGGGAAATGCCTATCCCTACCCTTAAACTGGTTAACAATTAATTCGTAATCAGTTTCTCTCTCAGGCCTCTTGAATTTTTTCGAGAGGCCTTTTTTTATGGAGAATACCAACTTGAAAAAGGGGTTTTCCGTGTATTAAACAGGAAATCCCCTCTTGTATATCATCCCTCCGTTTAGAAGCTTTGTAACAACAAAAAGTCCTATAACTATGGTTGCCCAAATTCCTTTAACAGTAAGCTATTACGGAGAAAANACAATGGTATCAGACATGGCNTTCACCTTGTCACTCTCAGAGTTATTGAACGGAAATAAAATCTTTACCAAAGGTGTTGATTGTGCATTTACCTGCATATGGGATTTGAGTCGCAATTTGCGCATCGCTTATCTAGACGCAATTTGCGGTAGTTCTGTAAACATTATGTTGCATCCTAAAATTCAAGGTGGAACTGTTTACTTTAACTCAGATATGAAACCTGTGGCCTGTGAGGCATTAGGAACAGATGTATTGATTCACCGNATATCATTGGGAGTAAACACACACACCGGAGAACGCAANGCTGCTGTTTTGCTCCAGAAAGCTGATGACTTTATAGAAGTGGCTCAAAATTTTGATCAGGCAGAAATGATCAATTTCAGAAGGTAANCCAAAACNGGCTGTTCTATTGAACAACCAGCTTTTNTACAAATATTTTTTCTGAATTGTTGTAGCCCGTAATAAAGTAAATGCCACTCTCAAGTTGAGAAACATCATAACTGTTATAGGCATTGTATTTTTCTTGTTGCACAACCTGNCCGTTAATCGCTNGAATGGTAAAATAGTCTAACGGTTGTTCCGTACTTAATGTAAACGAGTTGCTGGTAGGGTTAGGGTAAAGCTTGTAATNAGGATTTAAAAGAGGATCAATTTGATTTATGTTTGAGGGAGTCATCGTAGGAAGCCTATAGATACTTGTTCCTGTGCTATCATTTAAGAAATTTAAGTTAGTAATTAACTTATTCTGAAGCCCCTCTATTTCATTTGTTAAAACAGAAAAAGCATTGTCAACGTAGAAGACTTCTTCGCCATTTTCATTAATGATTTTTCCTTTGTAGCTACCATTTGAAAAATAAGAGTAATTGACTTCAATCAAGTTATCGTTATTTATTTTTTTCTGAGAGATTGTACTAATAGAAACTATATTCCCCCCGTTAGGAACATCTAAATTGATTGTTTTCCATATGGAATGATCATAGTTATAGAGAGTAACTTTTTTATGATCAAAGTCTTTATAATAGTATTTTTTGCCGGCAGTTTTAAATTCNATGAAAAACACGTATCCCTCAGTATAAATATGTTCTGGAGTTAAAGTATGAGCATCATAGACTTTAGTTCCCATCTTACCGGAACTATTCATTGTTCTGGCAAATAATTTGTTCTGATAATTGTTGAGCTTGTAAATATTCATAAATACAGCATCATCGATCGATAGAAGTTCTCCATCGAATTCATCAATTATTTTTTCAGTGAATTGGTTGCCGTTGTCTATTGAGTAATAAAACTCAATACCATCATCGTTGTCGAAAACTTTTTGCGTAGGAATTACAGTTCCGCTAGTTAGACCTCCATGTGGAATCGATATTGATTTCCAAATAGTTTGGTTAGTNTAGTAAATTATAAGCTGGTTATTGGCTTCGTCTGTTCTGTAGTATTTTTCACCGGCAGATTTAAACTTTGTTCGTTTTACTATTCCATCATAGTTAACATGCTCTAAATAAAAACTGTCTAGGTTATAAATGTATGTAGACANAGAAATATGATCACTCCGATAAACAATTAGTTTATCTTCAAGATCATCTATGTGATTAATAATAAGAGAATAGGCATCATCAATGGTAGTGATTATACTTCCGTTTTCATTGATGATAATTCCAAAGAATTGACCATTTAATACGTAGGCGTAATGAAGTTCAATTAGAGTGTCATTATTAAACTGATTNTGAGTTGGAAATACATATCCAGATACGGTAGCTCCCTGAGGAAGCATCAGNTTAATTGTTTTCCAATGTGTATGGTCACTGTTGAAAAGAATAACCTGATTACTGTCTTGGTCTACACAATAATATTTTTCACCAGCTGATTTGAATTTTATACGTGTGATAGCATCTAGACTGTATCCATGCTCAAAAACAATTTGGGCTTGAGTTACTAAATGAATTATGAAGAGAAATAGAAATGAAAGTAATGTGGATTTCATGAGAAGACTGATTTTAATGCATAGTTTAAATTAACATAAAACATTAAAATCAGCAAAAATAAAATCGGCAGTCTATGAAAAATAAATGGTTACAATTTCAAATTAAGACTTAATGCGTTTNCGCATTTTACGGTGAAATTCGTTGATAATGCGCTGATGAAAGAAAGGATAAAGAAATTTATCGCGGAATTTAGAGTCACTTTTGAAGAAACTGGTATGCACAATGCGNGTTTTACCATTTTCCATTTCTTGCANTTCTATACGTTGTTTCCCTTTTGAGTTTCCACCTTCAATGTAACTAAACTCTACTACGCGGTTGGNAGTATCGAGNGTAATGATTTCGAAACCAACAGCCATTTTATAAACTCCGCGCAAGAGCTTAAGNTTAACGTAAAACATTTGACCAACTTCAATACCGTCTTTGTTGCCATCTTGCGGATATACAAGAGCATCGCTAGATCTGTTGAACAAAAAGCCGAAAGAAAAGCGTTTCCCNTCCCAACTTTCAGAAGGATTAGCNTCAATGTAGTTTTGCCATACGTTATCTATTTGCTCATTCACCATGTACTTGGCATAATGCGTATGAAANGAACTNGCATCTGTAGTTGCCGTAAAAGTGGGCTGAATTTCAGTAAACGAATTGAATTGATAGGTTTCAAATTGGTGTAGCAAATACTCGCGTACTTTTTTCTGAGGAATTTTATCCAACTGAACATCGTTCAAAGACATCTGAGCCTTTGAAACCAACGGGTTAAACGCGATAATAATGAGGATGCAGCGAAACAAATATCGATTCATGAGGATGNAAAATTAGTGAAATCGAGCGGCAAAAATAAAATTTTATTATCGGGTTAAGGTGATTTTGAGCATGTTGTGTNCTACAATAAGAAAATAAAAAAGCGGATAGAAAAGATTCCATCCGCTTAAAGCGAT
The DNA here is from genome assembly GCA_002705995.1 of Crocinitomicaceae bacterium. GTDB lineage: Bacteria > Bacteroidota > Bacteroidia > Flavobacteriales_G > Salibacteraceae. The sequence goes on from PAJI01000001.1 coordinate 105,742, forward strand.
CTTCAAAAGAGAAGAAATGTGTTATTTATACAATTCCGTAACTGTTGGATTCGCCACCGTCAATAGCAATGGTTTGTCCNCTAACNTAACTGGCATCTTTGCTCAATAAGAAAGCAACNACTTTAGCAACCTCTTCTGGTTGGCCTAGTTNTTTNGTAGGATTAGCCTGAGCATATTCGTCCTCTGCTTTTTTAGGATTTTCAGGATTTACCTGTTTAAATGCTTCAGCCACCATAGGTGTTAAAATCGCTCCGGGAGCAATCGCATTGGTTCTGATACCGTATCTGCCATATTCAAGTGCAGCATTTTTTGTCATACCAGAAACAGCATGTTTACTGGCTACATAGGCAGATTGATTCATAACTCCGCGAATACCACCAACTGANGCAACATTTACGATTCTACCATATTCTTGCTTTTGCATAATNGGAAGAATGTAACGCATACCGTAATAAACGCCCATTAAGTTAATGTCAATTACTTTTTTGAAAATNCCAAGGTCGTANTCAGTCATAGGAGCTTGTCTGCCTTCAATACCGGCATTGTTATAAAAACCGTCAATTCTTCCATAAGCTTCAACCGCTTTGTTGACATAGTTTTTTACTTGCTCTTCGTTTGAAACATCAGCTACAACAGTAAGAACATTCGCATCGGCATATGCTGCTTTGATTTCTTTTNCNGCATTTTCAAGCCCTTCTTTGTTGTAGTCTACTAGAGTAAGTTTAGCTCCTTGTGCTGCTGCTTCTTGTGCAGTAGCAAATCCAAGTCCCATTGCGGCACCTGTAATTACGATCGATTGATCTTTTAAATTGCTCATTTTTAACTTGTTTTATTGTTTCTTATGTAGGGTCTTAAGTTCTATGTATAAACACGCAATTCTAGGAAGATGTTTAGAAAAAGAGGTTNTAATTTCATTCCATATAATTGGACNATTTANACTTAATCTTCTTTTGCTGAAAGACGTATTCCCGCAGTAATTTTATGATTGATGAAGTTTTCAGTAGGAGGGATTGGGCANGAGTAAGAATGACTATAAGCACAATAAGGATTGTAAGCTTTGTTAAAGTCAATGATTATAACATTGGCATCCGGAATTTGTAGGTCAATGTANCTGCCTCCTCCATATGTTTCGCTACCGTTNGTTAGATCTGTAAAAGGTAAGAACAAGTATTTTTTGTAGGCTGCTTTTTCTCNTAACCGATGGCTTTGGTACAAATACAATGTGTCTTGTACACCGTNTAAGGTAAAAATAGCCATTGCATATTTTTGGTAAGCCCTTGGTGTTTGCGTAGAAGTTTGCATTGCAAAATCTTCACCNTTTTCTATTTTGATGTAATGAGCCGTAACACGATAAGNAGAATCAATAGGGTAGAAGTNNTGTCCTTTAAACTNTCTACGCATTTTCTTTTCTAAAGGAGACTCNTCNGNGTCTTTGTACTCTTCGTTTAACTGCTCCTGAAATTGCTCAATTTCTCCTGTATACGTTTGAGCATTGGTTTTANATACNGTGAANGCAAAAACAAAAAGGCAAGCGAAAGTAGATGTGAGTTTACATAACATAGTCTTTTCCGTTAGAGGTAATAGGAGTAGGAATTTCTTTTTCTTCCAACATCTCCAACAGGTTAATTTCTATAGTTCTGGTAATTTGATTGAGCGGTACTCCGGTTGGAATATCATCAAACGGATCTAACAATGCCTGACCAATGTTGTGGGTAGTTAAGAAAATGTATCCAATCAAAGTACCAAAAATAATGGACCAACTTCCTACATAATCTGCCGTAACAATGGTAACNCTCACAATAAAAATCCAAGTAAAAACCTTTGTATAGTAATTGTATGTGGTAGGGAACACAGTGTTTTTAATGCGCTCAGATTTTCCCATTTCATCACTGAACCGAACAATCATTTTGTTCAACTCTAAAAACTGAAATCCATCAATTACACCTTCGTCATANAGGTGTTGAATGTCTTTTGCTTGTAACGATAAAATAGCATTGTGCTTATTTGATTCACCTTCAANCCGTTCAAGTTCTTTTTGATTAAGGTAAGGTGTATAACCACGATCTTTAGCACTTCTCAAGTTGTCTTTCAATGCATACAAAAAAGCAATGTGTCTTTTTACCAAAGCATCTTTATACATACTTAANTGNTCTGGTAACATGCTNTGNTNTTTATGGGTGTAGTAGATGACATTNCTNGCCCAACTTCTGGAATCGTTAACAATGCCNCCCCANATTTTACGTGCTTCCCACCACCTGTCATAAGCTTGGTTGTTGTTGAAACCAATAAAAAATGCNAGGGCAGTACCCAAAATGGTTGGAATTAAGGGGGGGTAATCAATGTGATGAATAAGAACATGAGTATTGACCAGGTATGCCGCAGTACATGTCATTAAATCAGCAAGGAAGTTTTTCCATGTGTTACTGATAATATTGCTGAGGGTAACCTTTTTAGAAATGAGCATAAATGACTTTAGTCTTTAACAAAAATGAAATGATTGGAGTAACAGGCTTTCAAAAATGATGAAAATTAGGTTTAGGACAGCATTTTTAACGATATTCTAATTTAATAAAACACAAAGTTGGTAGATTTTGAATTGGTGAAAGTTTTTGTTCATTGTAGTTTNCAGCTCCTTAACAAATAGACAATAATCCCCATTGTAAAGCACTTTCCCTTATTTTGTTATGTTTGCAGCGCTAAAAAATACGATGTCAATTTAATTTTAAATCCATTATGCGTAAGAAAATTTCTTTAATCACCTTAGCGCTTTCCATGTTAATGACNATTNAGGTAAGTGCACAAAAAATTCGTGTATATGCGCAACCATCTGATGCAGAAATATATTTAAATGCAATAGATGTTAATAACCCTCAAAAGGTTAATTTGAATGATCCTAACATAGGATTGGTTGCTGTTAAAAAAGGTTATGCAACTGCTGCATTGAAACCTTTTGACCTAAGAGATGAAGATGTTGGTGACTCATATACAATAACACTTGAAGANCTGTATAAGNTACCCGAAGATTATAAATCTCAAAAAATTGAATTTACAGTTATAGAAGACCGTACCGGAAAGGTTGATAAACCTGCATCGTATACTGGTTTTTATGGTGTAATGACCAGAGGAACAAGTCTTGAAGATGAAAAGTATACAACAGCTATTAATGACCTAACAAAAAAGTGGGGGTATAATGTAATTGGAACCAATACACTTTTCAAAAATGAAAAAGAAGTGCCTGATTTTGGATTAGGTGGTGAGATTACATATTTCGCTAAAGATACCAGAGGTTCAGGTTTCCAAATTATGCTTTTTATAAAATGGTCTTTGTATAGTGTAGACAAAGAAAAAGTGGTGTACGAGAAAGAAGTTGGAGCATACTCAGACTCAAGATCTACTACTGANTTCAACACAGAGCTAATCTTTACATTGGAAGATGCTCTAAAGGCTNTATTAGGTGATCCTGAATTTGCTAAGATTGTTTCTTCTGAAGCTAAAGATGAAAGTGATGCAGAAGAGTTTGAGCCAATCGAGATTGAAAATGCAGAATATGAAAGACCGTCTGACTACAGNGATTTTGTACAAGATATGATGAACTCTGTAGTAACTGTTAAGACAGATTTCGGTCAAGGAAGTGGATTTATCATTAGCGAATCAGGTTATATCATTACGAATGATCACGTAGTGAAAAATGCAGATGAAATTGAAGTTGTATTTAACAACGGTTTCAGTTTCAAGGCAGAGCCCGTACGTAGCTCTTCAAAAAGAGANATTGCACTAATTAAAGTACAAGGAAGCGGTTTTACACCAATACAATTAAGCGAAGTAGAAAAGTCTTCGGCAATTGGTCAGGATGTGATCGTGATAGGATCACCTCAAGGTTTAGATCAAACAGTTACCAAAGGTATTATCAGCGGACACAGAAAAGGTGGAGATGATGACTTACCTTACTTGCAAACTGATGTAGCCATCAACAAAGGAAACAGTGGTGGTCCACTTATCAACTCTAAAAATGGTGAAGTTGTAGGTATTGTTGTTGCTAAGATTATTAAAGAAGGTGTTGAAGGTATTGGATTTGCCATTCCAATTAAAGAAGGTATGGATGCCTTAAACATAGATTTGAAATAATATTTCTTTTAGAATAAAAAAAAAGCCGGTCTACTCAGACCGGCTTTTTTTGTGCCTTATTTTTGATCGGACGAAGTGTCTGGTTTTTCATTTTTTACCTGCACCTGAAAAGATGGAGCTTGGTAATTCTCCGGTAGATTTTCAGCAGGAACAGTCGATTGATTACCGTCTCTGGCGGCTCTGTAGTGTGGCGACATAATTTCTATTCCGGCAGCATTGAATGCGTCCTGAATATGGCTGTGTAATTCTGAATACGTTTTGGCAGAAATACCAACCTTGCCAGTGTAAGCATTGATTTGATAGCTGACATAAAAATCATCCAAGCTGGTTTGTAAAACAAAAGGTTCGGGAGTATGGTGCAAATTGGCCGTTTTCTTAGCCGCATCAATCAACAATTCGTGCACTTTTCTCCAGGGAACATCATAACCAATGGTAACTGTAGAACTCAAAATCAATCCTTTCTCTTTTTCATTGGCACTGTAGTTAATGGTGCTTCCATTTAGAATAGAAGAGTTTGGAATGGCCACCTCTTCGTTTTTGATGGTTCTGATGCGGGTAACCAACATCGATTTTTCAATAACATCTCCCACTGTATCACCAATCTTTACGCGATCGCCAATTTTAAAGGCACGCATGTAAATGATCACCAATCCTGCTATAATGTTGCTGATTGCAGAAGATGATCCCAATGAAATTAATAAACCAAAGAAAACGCTTACTCCTTGAAAAACAGGAGATTCACTCCCCGGTAAATAAGGGAAGATAATGATGAAGGCAAATGCGTAAATGATAATCTTAAGGATGTTATAGGTAGGAATTGCCCACTCAGAGTAAAAGCCTGAAACCATTAATTTGCCAGAATCAACCTCTTTCGAAAGGAATTTCAATAAGCGAATGACATAACGTGTAATGAGTAGAATTACAGCTATCGTAATGAGTTCAGGAATGTAGCCTAAAATTCCGTTGATGAAATTTTTAAACGGATTAAGTACATAGCCAAATAACTTTTCTGCAAACCCACGGGTAGCCGGGAAAATACTAAACACTGTTGGAAGAGTTAGGTAGACAATCAAAATGATGAAAAACCATTTAATGAGTCGTAGCAACTGGCGAATGATTAAGGCTTCTCGTTCAACAGAAAGCAACTCGTAGTTTTTAATGCGGATCCCTTTGAAATAGTCTTTTCCTTTTTCAACGATGTTATCATTCATTTTAGTGAATGATTTGTTTAAAAAGCGNAACAAGAAAAACAACAAGAACAGNGAGCCAAAAAGGAGAAGAATACGTTTTACATTTTCCCAAAAATTTGAATTGTTACGGTCAGTAACAACAGCTTTAAGAAGCTGACTTTGGTAGGTGTTTGCCAGTTTTTTTTGAGTTGTTTTTTCCCAGATCGCATCGCGTTGNGTAATGCTTAAAATGGCTGTTTCTCCATAATTTAAGGTGTAAACCAAGTCTTTTTGCTGAATGGAAAACAAAGTAGAATCAAAGTCTTTTTGGTGGGCTAATTCATTTACNTTTTGTTGAATGCTATTCGCTCTTTCTGCGGGTGAAAATGGTCCTATATGTTCATGAATGTAAAAGAGNGTGTCTTTAAAAAGTACTACAGGAGCACCTTCGTCTGTGGCTCTTAAACTGTCAATTTCATGNTTNATTTGTTGAGCAATTANAGCTTCTTGTTCTTCAGGAGGNGTGTCTGCTTTGAATGTTTGGTCAGAAACCTTTAGGTGNACAANAATGCTATCGTCATTTTTTAATGCAGCATTGTCTGGTTGTGCATTGGCATACAANACACTACAAAAAAGGGNAGCTATAATCAGGTATAGATTTATTCGCATAGTCTTGTGAAAATACAAAAGTCAGGATGAAAAAACGTACAACTAGCTCTAGTTGTTGAGGGCTAAGCCAATTTTAATTGCCCTTCTTTAAAAAGGCCTTTTTCGTTNGCTTGAAAAAAAGCCATTGTTGAAACGTTCAGACACGTTAACCACATGCCACCATGTGCATANGTATCAATACAAATAGTNTGTCCAAAATTGGCGATTTCTCCNTTTTTTCGGGCTGTATGCCCACAGATTACTGTTTTATTAGCCGAGTATGGCTCAGGAATAAGGTTCTTTTTCCAGAATAAATCATTGGGTGTTTGCAGTTCTAAAGCAACGTTTGGCTTAAGGCTGGCGTGTACAAAAATAAAGTCGTCTTTTTCAAAGTAGGGTAACGCTTGCTCNATCAATTGCCAATGTGCTTGAGGGATTTTATTCTCCCAATTATCGGTAGACGTAATACCGTATGAAGCTANCACTTTATCTCCCCCAAAAAACTGCCATTTTTCAAAGTCCTCNCGGGTTAAGCGGGCATCCATCATCATAATTTCATGGTTACCCATTAACAAACGGCAATTGTACTGACTTTGCACTTCTAGCAAAAGGTCTAATGTAAGTTGAGTGTTTGTGCCTTTGTCTACATAATCTCCTAAAAAGACCAATGTATCGTTAGCAGAAAACGAAACACGTTGAAGCAGCGTATTCAGGGCTGTATATGAGCCATGAATNTCGCCAATTGCGAATATTGCCATTGAATTAAAGTCAGCTAATTGATAACCAATCAAAGGTATCAAATCGCCTTTGATTGGTGTTTAGTGACAATTAAAGCTTAATGTATTACTAACTTATTNTTGNAAATTNACAGCGCCTTTAGNNTTGATTTTCAGGCTGTAATAAGCAAAACCAAAGGCAAGTAATACATGTAAGATACAATTGGGAACAATTCCGGATAGTTCAGTAATAATTCCATTGANATAAGCTATAACCTCAATAAGCATTAGTCCGATCTGAATTACCACATTTCCCGTTAAAACCATTTTAAGGGTTTTGCTATCTCTATGTGTTCTAACGCCAAAGGCTATAATACCAATGCCAATGAGCAGAATACCAACTTCAGTCATCCANACATCAGTGGCAGCATTGGGTGTTGTTCCTTTACTGTCTAATAAAATTCTGGGAAATAAAAGNGCCATTGATCCTACGCCTAAAGCAATTGCAGAGGCTATGGTTAAAAAGATTTTTCGTGTCATTGTTTAATTATTTTATGCTTACAAAGCTGCTTTAAGCCTTGAAGCTGACACTTAATCCAGATTAAGAAATGAAGTAAAAGTTGCTCAGCGAGAAAGAAGTGTGCGTTTAATTTTACTCAAATGCTCNGGGGTAATGTTGAGGTAAGAAGCAATCATTTTTTGNGGAACTCTTTGCAGTAAGTTAGGTTGGCTTTTGAGNAACAAACTAAAGTTTTCTTCTGCACTTTTTGTGGTGATNTTGTTCAGGTGTTCTACCCAGCGGACGTGAGCTTGCTCTACTGCAATTCTTCCCAAACGTTCAACCGATTTGAATTGGTCGTAAAGTGCGTAAAGCGCAGTTCTGGGAATCAATAGCAAATCAGTTTNTTCCAACGCTTCATAATTTGAAACACATTGTTTTTGAGCAATAAAACTATAGTCATCATAAAACAGTTGTTGCTCGGCATAAAAGCGGTGTGTAATTTCCCGGTGATTGATGTATTCATAGTTGCGCAACAATCCTTTTTCAACAAACACNAAATGTTTGCAGGTATCACCGGCCAACCATAACAGTTCGTTTTTTNTCAGGTGTTTGTATTCAATTGAAGCAGCAAGTGCAGCTCTGGCTTCTTGTTCCAAAGGACTTATNGCATCGAGAACTTGCAGCAAAACAGTGTTTTTCATAGTGGTGAAAAATAAAGAAAACATCGCTGNAAAGAAGCTCTTTTAAAAGACAGGATTACAACAGTCCATCTTTCTAAAAACAACCATCAACAGCGATGCTTCTCCTTGTTACTCTACTCTACTTTGAACAAGAAACTTTTTTTAATGCATGAGAACAACTTTCTTAGTTGTTGTTTGGTTATTGGTTGTGATGTTGATAGAATAAATACCTGACTCAAANCCTGCTAAATCAATGGAATTAACATTTTGAGTACTGAATACAATGCTACCAACCTGACTAATTACTGTTACCTCTTTAATGGTTTCATTGCCGTTGGCAGTAATGAAAATTGTTCCATTACTAGGGTTAGGAAAAACCTTAACGGCATTAGGNTCTGCTGAAATATCTGCTGTTGAAGAAGGNAANGGTTCTATGCAATAAGCAGCGCGCTCATTCAACCCATCNCTACAAGGGTATAAGTATTTTGATTGGTTGTAAACNGGGTAAGGGTCATCACTCACCATCAAATCGATTAGATTTCCCATATCTGTTTGTGCGGCACTTCCGTTGCCTAAAGCAATGTCTTTAGCCGTTGCATTTCCGGTGAATGAATAATCGGCAAGAGCATCAATCAAACGAAAAGTGGCATAAAAATCCAAGGCATCATACTGAGACGATTCAGGCATAGCATGGTTTGTGGCATATGCATACCCCGAAATCGTATCTGAAAAGACTGTAATGCAATCTTTATCATCGGTATCAATGGCTATATTTTTGAAAATGTCCATAGCCATACGGTGATCGTTCGAAGTGTCATCATCGTACAAAACCGTTAATAAATTACAGTCCGTAGGGAAGGTATAAAGCATGGTGTCTGTTAATCCTATTGAATACCAAGGAGCAGATAAATACATGAATTTTCCGTTTGTACCCCAGTTGTTATCCATAAATAAAGAGTAAGCAATAACAGGTGCAGCTCCAGCACCGAAAGAATGCCCGTAAAATCCTACCTGTGTAGTGTCAATAACAGTAGGTAAAGCTCTAGAGGCTTTAATGAATCCTGAATATAACGACAAGTAATGACCGCTAAAATCAAATGAAGCTTGATAGGGGACAAATACTACGGCATAACCGCGTGAGGCCATGTGTTGAAGCATTTCTTCTTGAAGGGCAACTTCATAAGATCCGAAACCATGTGCATAATAAATGGTAGGAGCCGGACTTGTAAGGTTTTGCGGATAATAAACCTTTATATCATAGTTTGCCCAATAATCATTTGGGATGGATACTACGGCAACACTATCGCTGCCATATGATCCGTAACCAGAGGAAATAGAATCTACAGGTCCCTGATATTGTGCTTTGGCATTGTGCAACATAAGCAGGGAAAGTAGCAACATTAGAATAGATGTGAATTTCATAAAAGTGACTTTTAATTAAACATTGGGGGAAACACACTGCCCGTGTTTCTTGCATTAAAAGTCTAAAATCACATCATTGTCTTTGAGNCGAATCAGGGTGAAGTGTCCTTAAACAAAGGGTGACGCTTCCCAAACTAAAAGAGAAGCAGTAGAAGTGGTTGTGAAGTTAAAAACAGAGGTAGTTTTGATTGTTTTGGTCNGTAAGTACGNTAGGCTCAATTTTAAATGTTTCTTTAATGTTTTGAGGAGTTAAGACTTCATNAGGAGTTCCGCTGGCGANTATCTTTCCATGATTGAGTAATGTGATGTGGTNTCCAAAGCGGTAGGCCAAGTTTAAATCATGAATGACTCCAATTACAATAATGGGTTGTTGTTGCATTAGTTGCTGAACCAATTGAAGAAATTCATGCTGGTAGTAAATATCGAGATANGTGAGGGGTTCATCCAGTAACAATATTTTGGTGAACCCTGAATTGTCTGGCCAAATTTGAGCAGCAACACGTGCAAAATGCACACGNTGTTTTTCGCCTCCGCTTAGGGTAAGNTAATTGCGTTCTTGCATGGTTTCAATGTTGAAAAAACGCATCACTTCATGACAGATTTCTTTGTCTTTAGCCCCAGGGTGTTGGTTAAAATGCGGATAACGNCCCATCATTACCACTTCTTTTACCGTAAGCGGAAAAGTAAGTTCAAGGCTTTGAGACAACACCGCTCTGATTTTCGCCATTTCTGGTTTGGGCAAATTTTTAATGTTGACATTTCCCCATTCAATGGTTCCGCTAGCGGGCATTACTTGCTGACTCAACAAATGAATTAAAGTTGATTTTCCCGCTCCGTTTGGNCCAACAATAAAGCTNATTTCATTGGTTTTAAACGCAGTTGAAATGCCTTGCAAAATAGGAGTGCGTTGAATGGTATAATTAAGNTCAGATACTTTTAGCATGATGAGGAACAGATTAGAAATAATACTCGTGTTTGCGAAGGAGGTAAATGAACCAAGGAGCACCAACAACTGTGGTTACAATACCAATGGGCAACTCTGCNGGGGCAAGTAATAAGCGGGCTAGCAGATCAGCAGCGCTAAGCAATACACCTCCGGCNAATGTGCTGGCCANAATTAGAAAACGATTGTCAGACCCTTTGAGAATGCGTAACAAGTGTGGAACAACCAACCCTACAAAAGCAATAACTCCTGTAAAAGCAGTTGCTACAGCTATAAGTATAACGTTGATGATGAGTACTTTTAATTTGAGTTGTTTGATGTTNATGCCNAGGTTTCCGGCTTCGGTTTCTCCCAACATAAGCGCATTCAATTGCTTGGAGTAGCGTAATCCCAANGCTGTGCAGACGAGTGAAGAAATACCTACAATTACAACAGAATGCCAATTGGCACCGGAAAGTGTACCTAAGTTCCAAAAAGTAATAGACCTGGCTTGTGGATCTCTGGCGATNTATGAAAGAAAGCCTACTCCGCTTAAAAACAAAGCATTAATGGCAATTCCNATCAATANTAATGAAATGGTATTGGTTTTTGCGGATCTACGGTTTTGTGCCAGAAAGAACACCAGAAAAGTAGCTATGGCAGCTCCGGCACATGCAGCAATGGGCAATGTCCATTCGCCAAANTTGATGTTTAATGTAGTGCCAAGTGTAAAATACAAAGCAGCGCCAAATGCTGCACCACTTGAAGTGCCCACTAAACCNGGTTCAACAATTGGGTTTAGAAAAAGCCCTTGCATCAATACACCNCCAACAGCTAAGCTACCTCCAACAATAAGGGTGAGAATGGCCCGCGGTAATCTGATTTCAAGAAAAATACGCTCGTTAAGTGTCAATGTATTACCNTTACCGAAGAGCTTGGCAAAGGCACTGAAAATTTCACCAGTGGTGATTTCCACTGCTCCAAACCGGATGGATANCAAGGAAACCACAACAGTGAAAATGCTCAAAAACAAATAGATTTTTGATGCTTTCATAGGTNTTATTGTTGATGAATGAGTTCTTGAAGCTTCAATACATTTTCTCCGGTNCTGGGNCCCATGTATATCAAGTCGTGTGCTTCAACACGATAAATTCTACCATTTTTAGCGGCATTTGTAAGGGCAACACCGGGTAGTTCCATCACTTTTTCTTTTGAGCCTAATCGATCAAAGCCGAAATCGGTCAATAAAATCACATCAGGATTGGCAGANGCAATTAATTCGGGAGAGGTAATGCGTGCCATACCGTCTTTGTTAATTGGAATCTGTCCGCCAGCCCATTCTATCATTTGTCCGGCAACACTGTTTTGTCCAATGGCCAGGTATATGTTCATTGCTCTACCAAAATGCATTACAACAACTTTAACCGTATCGTTATATTTTGAAGTTTTCTCGAGTGCTAGTTGCATGTCATTGTCAAGCTTATTGCACAGCATTTCTGCTTGGTGTTCTTTGTGAAAATAGTCTCCCATTTCACGCATTAATGCTTTTATAGAGGCAATGTCTGTTGATTTGTTCTCAAAGGTTTTTAACGGAACTTCCAGCTTTTTAAGCTGATCGATAACGTGTTCAGGACCAATGCTGAATTTACCACCTTTGTGCAGTAGCAATGTTGGTTGGGTAGCCATAATACCCTCAAAACTTAGTTTCATGTGATAACCAATGGTAGGTAGCTCTTTTACAGCAGGGGGGTAAGTGCTGGAAAGGTCAACGGCCACCAAGCTCGAATCGGCTCCCAATGCATAAATGATTTCGGTATATTGTTTTGAAGCACTTACAATGCGCTCTTTTTGTGTTGTTTTTTCGTCTTTGTTGCCGAACCTTCCGCAGGCAGCTGCAGAAAGCGCCAGTAGAAAAACAATGCTGATTTTTTTCATAATTGAATAAAATTAAAAAAGCTGCGAAGTTTTAACTCCGCAGCTTTGAAAGGGTTTAGAATCTGTATTTTAGGTTAANGCCACCATAGAAAGTAGCAAANTACGATCCGGGAACGTAAATAGAGCTTCCTCTGGTAATGTTGAGGAAAACCATGTTGTAATGNAAGCTATTGGTAAGGTTTTTACCACCGGCAAATACATCAAGACTTAAGTGNTCTCCCAATGTTGTTTTATAGCCNATTTTACCGTTGACNAATGTAAAGTCCGGAGCCTTGTGGTTGTTGTCAAATGAAGTATACATTTCATCAACATANTGAATGGTTCCATTGAGGTAAAAACCCCATTTGGTACCCAAATCAAAGCCGGCATTAGCCACTACAGGAGGAACACCAACGACTGTGTTATCGGTATAATCTACAGTACCNGCATCGTTGTCGTTATCGCTTTTGAAATCGGTATAAGTAAAGCTACTATAGGTAAATGAACCAAACGGACGGAAATAAGAAATGATTTTTGAATCATCGTTAATGGCCGTATAAGCTAAGGCTACTTCAATCCCATTATCTACNTGATCTCCTGAGTTTACNGCATAAGTATAAAGTACTGTTCCNGTNTCATCAGCAAAAGATTGAGTCGTTAGCTTGTCTTTAATTTGCAAGCTAAACAAAGCTACTTGCCACGAAAGTTTGTTGTCAAACGCACTTCCTTTTGTACCNATTTCATACTGTGTNCCCATTTCTGCTTGAAGGTCAGTAAGCACCTCTCCTGTATAAGGAACAACAACATCAGATGTTGAAGGAGGAGTATAACCTTGGCTAACACTCACATAAACAGAAGCATTTTGGTTCANCATTTTTTGCAATGCAATGCGAGGTGTTACAACAGGGTCAAATGTTTTGTAACCCGATGCATCTTCATGTGTTGGATTTGATGTATTGGCCAATTGGTCAGCAATACTGTATTCCAAGAAATTGATACTGGCTCCAAGTGTCAATTTGAACTCGTAAGGAAGCGATAAATCCCATTGTGTAAAAGTGTAATACTGCATAGCATCTACATCGTTGTCTGTACTCATTGNACCTAAAACTCCATCAGTCATAGAGTAGGTTTTGTAAATACCGGATGTTTTTTGGAATTCACCGCCAACAGTACCGTTTAAGCTGACTTTTTCGCCTTCGAAAGCAAACCNGAANTCAGATCTACCACCAACATTTTGGTAATTATTATCATTCATTCCAACCGCATAGGTTTGGTGATGTCTTACACCTGAAACAAANCCACTGGTAACGTTAGATACATGCTTAGAAAAATAGTACTTGTGAGATAGTCCCGCTCTGAAACTTTCGATTTCAACATGTCCGTCATTGGCCAAATAACGACTTTCACCTACGTTGTCTTTNCTAAAAAACGAGGCACTGTCCAATTGACCAGCTAACTCATCATAAGAATGGTTGTAAGACAAGTAAGCTGTAAATGTTTGTTTTTCATTGGGTCTGAAATCACCAACAAATGTGGCATAGTCTTTCTTCGAAGCACTGTGCACACGGTAGCTATCATAATTCTGGTGACCGTAGTTCAGTAAAATAGACGATTTGTCCGTAGCCGAAGCAATGCGTGTATTGGTACGGAAAAGACCAAAGCTACCACCTACAACTTCTTCAGAAATGCTGGTTTCGCCCGGTGTAGGTCTTAACGTATACATGTTCAATACACCGGCAATGTTTGAACCGTAAAGGCTTGATGCAGGTCCTTTGATCACTTCAACTTTTCCTAACGTAGAAAAGTCAATGTCGTCTAATAAAGTAGTACCCGATGCATCTGATACTGGAATTCCGTTGAGGTAAGCCCTGTATCCAACGCCATTAAAATTGGTTGAGTTTCCGTAACCTCTGATGGTTAAGCGTTGCCCGCCAGACATGGTACGTTTATCCAAGCGAATACCAGGTTCAAGGTTCATTGATTCTTCCAAAAATAACCCTGTACTTCTGGTAAGGTCAGTGCGAGAAAGCATTGAAACAGACTGAGCTTGTTCCAGCATTTTTGCATCATCACTTGTACTGGCATTGATCTCAACGGCATTGAGGTTTTTGGTAGAAGGAATTAACCCCAATTGGACGTTTTCGCCACATACTAACTTTTCAGACTTTAAAGTCTCGTAGCTAATGTGTGTAACGGTTAATGTTAAGCCTTCTTCACAGTTGAACGTGAACTGACCACTTTTATCTGTAGTGGTTCCTTTTCCATTGGAAAGGAGAATGTTTGCTCCTTCGATGGGCGTATTGGTATAAGCATCAAATANCTTCCCTGTGATTTGTTGCGCCCATNCGGGAATAGCGCATAGTAATGCTATTACAATCGTTATGTAACGTATCATTTAAATTTCTTTTTTAATTCCTTGATTCGGGAGTTAACTCCCTTAGACTATATTCTTGGATGGCTCGTAGGNGAATTTTAAAGACATACTGTTCTTCTCAATTGATTTCATAGCAGTGTTGTATCAACCTAAAATTTGGGCAATAAAAAACACTTATTGCTTTTNATACAGTTAAAATGCAATGTACTGTTTNAACAATANAGTCAAAACGAAAAGAAAGTATGGTATGTTAAGCCATGGGCTTGGGAGGAGGGAAAGGTGGAGCTATAGAAACGGATTGAAAAGTTTCGTTGTAGGTGTANTATTTTACAGAAGTGCTAATGCTATACCAATTGTTGCTAATCGAATTGTTGGGAGTGTAAAACGATTTGAAATAGCTGGCCAGCCGTTTTTGCTGCTTGTTTTTTTGGTGATGCTGTCCCATTGTAAGTGCCAGCAGATGCTGTAGCCTTCTGTTGAGTTTTGTTTCTTCATGATCCCACCAGCAACGGTAAAAAACACTATCTGCGGTTTCTTCAAAAGTTACGATGTCATACATCTCGTGGTGNTATTCAAACTCTTTTGAATGTTTCCACTTGAGTTCTTTTTTNGCCTGCTCTTTGGAGAGTTGAATAAGAACGAGTTCTTCTTTGTTTACTCCGGCAATAATCTGTTTTTTAATGCTTTTGCGAAGCACATACTTCTGGTGATGCAACCATGTATAACCAGTTATAAATGGTGCTGCCAGACAGAAAAACAGAAATAAACCTAAAAACTTTTCCTTCACAAAATCGAGCTTCAGCAAGCGCAAATATTGGAAAAAATTGAATAGNNTNAAGNGAAAAGTAGGGAAGTAATTAACATTGAGGTAAAGTAACAGGCAGCCTAANTNGAAGACTGCCTGCTCATGGTGCTTTTAGCATTATTTTAACTGAAGTTGCTTTANCGCTTCTGCNGAAAGTTGGGTNTTGTAATACCCTTCTTTTTCNTATNCCGAAAGGGGAGAGGTGGCAATGCGGTTAAACTGCATGTAATCAAAACGGGCAATTAAATCNGGTTTGCCTTCNACATATTGTGTGTTNAACTTTTTGCGGTTTCCGGTAATGAAGTAGTTCCATAGCGACCAAAAATCGGTGTAAGCCAACATGCCTACCTGAACCGTGTCGGNCATATCGTTNCGGTNCACAACGCGCATTAAATACCATGTATGCTCACCTTCGTAGCGGTAACTTTGGTAAAATGTATTGNCCACTCTTGAAATGGCCAAATAAATCCAACCTTGTTTAGCNGGAAACACTTTTAGTTTACTCTTGCCTTTTACNGTGTTTTTTGACTCAAATTGAGGTTTTCCGTTTTTGGTGGCCGATCCGGTAGAGAGGAACATCCAGTTTTCATGTCCTTTGGCATTTTTGTCAACACCTTCNGGTCTTGGNGTGCGAATCATTAATCCGGCTAAAGAATANGCACGAGTAGGAGATAGCGTTTCTTTTCCGGTGACTTTTAAGCGGGTAACTACGNTAAAATNTCCACTAACGTTTTTGTAGTAAAACGGACTTCTGTGGTATTCGCCATACCAGCCAGAGGTTTCGGGTTGAATGTAGAAAACGCTTTCGTTTTCAATAACTTCTTGCTTTTCGGTAAAGGCAGGCCACCCTTCGTTTTGATGATGTGTTTCCCAGTTAGAAAGCGAATTAGATTGATTAAAGTCGTCATTAAGAATGCTCAAATCGTTGTTTTGAGCTACTGTGCTAAATGTGATCATTGTTGTAAAGATTAAATGAGAAATTGAATACTTCATGTCTTGTTATTTGTTGATGACACAAAGGTTCAACCTCCCACTCTCAATCCATTTCACATTTGTTAAAAACGACTAGGGTAGAACAATTTCTTTGCGAATTCTGCTTAACGATTGCTGCTTAATACCCAAATAAGAAGCTAAATGTCCTAAAGGAATGCGGTTGGCTAACTTAGGGTGTGTAGTTAGAAAATCAAGGTATTTTGATTTGGCACTTTGCCCGACCATGTTGCTGCGGTTAAACAGTTTTTCCATCAATGCTTTTTCGGTAATGGCTTTAATCACTTTGTCCCATTCGGGAATGATGGTGCTCATTTGATCAAATGCAGTACGCGATAAAATGACGACCTCACTATCTGTAACAGACTGGATGTATTCGCTGGAAACTACCTGATTGTTAAAGGCATTTAAATCTACGACAAATTGATTTTCGGCCAAGAAGTAGCGTGTAATTTCTTCGCCTTCGTTGTTGTAGAAATAAATGCGAAAAACGCCTTGTTGTATGAATGCAATTTTATTGCAATACATTCCGACCTCTAACAAATATTCGTTGGGCTGTAGTTTTTCAAGCGTTAATAGAGCTGTAAGCGCATCAATTTGATCGGCATACAAGGGTGTAAACGACTTAAGGTACTGAATAAAAGACTCCACACTAGGTTGTTTTGATTCGTGTAAAGTTGCAAATAAACTGGCTTTGAAAGCAAAGAAGTCAGTCGAAACAGATTTTTTAAAGGGGCATTTTCAGGTTTCGGCTGTGTGTTTTTTCCACAAGCAAATTCCTACTACGGTAGCTTCAAAGGCAATGTTGTTTGCAAGGTATTCCATCGCCAGACTTTGAAAATCGAGAGTATTTAGATGAGTACTCTGTAGCTCAGGGTGGTGTTTTAAGAGGTGGTTGCGCAAAGCCGCAGTCTTGATAATTACATCCAGTTGCTAGCCAGCTGTTTTTTCAAAGTGTAATTGGTATTTATTATAAACAATGGCATGCGCATTTGAAAACAGGGGGATAAGGCTTGCTAAAAGTACAAGCGATAAATTTCCTGTTAAAAACACGTGTTTGAGCAACTTCATAGCTTTTAAGTTTTATGATGTGTTGCTCTTTAGACCAACTACGGACGCATTCCCTTCGGTGGATGTGGAGGTTTTTTTGTGCTAGAGAGTAAAACTTCGAGAGCCCTGTTCATAAAGGTTTTGTAGTGAGGAAGTTGGTCTTCGTGCAATAATGCTTTTACGGCTTCAAAATGTTGGTAGGTAACTTCAATTTTTTCGGCTTCTAATGCTTGAATTTTTGAAAACAAAACGGTGTCAGCCGGTGCACCGGTTTCATCGGATAGCTGTTTGAAATAATCTTTTAAAAGAGGAGTAAGCTTTCGTTCAATGGAAAGCATTTGCTGGTTGTGTTGAATGGTGAGTTCTATAAATTGAGGGCGTTGTTCAGCACTGAGGTGTAGAATTTGAGCAGCTTCTTCTCTAAAATGTGGCCTTACCGTTGGTGCAGTAGTTGCTGAAGGAGTAGTGGTTTCTCCTGCTTGCATCCATACAATAACGCCAAGTATGATAATGTTTAATGAAAACATGACAACCAGTGCCCATTTGTAAAATTTAATTTGTCGTGCCATTGTTAGTACAAGTAAAAATTAGTTGAAACAGATACTGGTTGCTCCTGACTTTCTTGTTGAGCTGGTTGTGAGGTATTCAGGTGCAATTCTTGTTGCAACACAAGTGTGTTTAAAATAAAAAATACAATGGCAGCGGCTACAGCCAGCCTCAATTGAGGAATGTTTTTCACCTCTTCTTTTTCTGCATTTAGATTGTCTTGAACAGCCTGCCATACAGCATCTGAAGGTTGTGCTTTTGAGCTACCTTCAAGGCTATTCATTACATCATCTATCCATTTTTTATCTTCCATTGTTGTGTGCTTGTATTCAGTTAGACCCTCATTTTTTGGTTTTCCTTTGGTGGATGGCAAAATATTCTAGTTTAGTACGTAATTGAGCTTTAGCCCTTTGCAGTAAAGACTCTAAAGCTTTTAACGATATTTCCATGATGTTGGTAGCTTCTTGTTGCGGCAAACCTTCTACATGACACAAGATAAAAGCTGTTTTCTGACGATCAGGTAGAGTGTCAATTGCTTTGTATAACCAATCGGCTTTTTCTTTGTTTTCTAAAATTATTCCGGGATGATCAAAGTGAGGTACATCGTCTTCTGCTGAAAAAACACTAAAAATTTGCCTGCGTTTTTTCTTCTTGATGTAATTCAGTGCTGTATTGATGGTAATTCTGTAAATCCAGGTACTTAGCGAAGCGTCTCCTTTGAAAGTGGCAATAGACTTGTGTACTTTCAAAAAGACATCTTGAGCAACTTCTTCGGCCTCTTCAACATTTTGAACATAGCCCAAAGCGGTATTATACACCTGCACTTTGTAAGTAGTGTATAAATGCTCAAAAGCATTTGTGTTACCATTGACAATAAGCTTAATCAGCTCATCGGAATTACCCATTTGCTGCAAATAACTTTGGGGGAAGTTTCCACAAAGCTATTCAGAAAATTAGATCACGAACGTTTTTTTGATCTTTTGGCACTTCCTGAGCCTCCGAAGAAGATACTTACGCCTAACAAATAGCCCAAGTTATACCAACCGCCATTGTTGTTAAAGGCATAGAGAGCGATGTCATCTTTAAATAAACTTCCCAGAAAACTGAAAAATAAGATGAAGCCATGCCACAGTCCGCCTAAAAAACCATAAGGATCTTTTTCCGGAATATTTTCAACGGGGAGGGGGTCTGCACAAGAAGTTAAAAAGAATGAAAAGGAGAAAAATAAGGCTAAAAACAGGATGGATTTTTTCGTAGTCATGGTAGGAGAGGTTAAAAAACAGTATTCATAGAAGCTTGCTTAAGTAATTCGAAACACAATAATGTAAGAGTTCATTGCGGTAAAAGTAATATAAAAAGTGAATTACTTAGTGTGTAAATGCGGATTTAAAATGTAGAAAATCAACTGCTTAAACAGAGGTGTGTTTTAAGCAGTTGATTAAAGCAAATTGAAAGAATAATCGTGATAGCTAAAAATTAAATAGGCTGTAATTGAATAAAGATAGAAGAGTAATAGAGTGTTGTAATGCCTTCATAGCCAGAGTCTGTAGCAATCATTAACCAGAGTTCACCATTCTCGTTAGATGTAAGCTCGATAGGAGAATCAGCATTATCGCGATAAGCCGTTCTAAAAGTGTTTGAATATTCTGGGTTTACGCCAATGTTTCCGGCAAGTGCAAACACTTCATTGGCTTCTCCACTTTGAAGTGATGAGTTAAAGTTGGGGCGATACATTCCTAGATCATCCAAGGTGTTTTCAGGAGGATAACTTATTCCGCCAACCCCTAGTGCTAAATTAGGGTCTCCGCCTATGCCAATACCATTCGTGAGTGCATTAGAAGCTATCTCTAGTTCAAACGTTGCTTTGTAAGTCGTATTAGGAGCCAATCCGCCAACCGGACGATAAATAAAGCTTAATAAATCATCACTGTGGTTATTTCCTGAAATACGAAGAGCATATACACTAGCGTCTAACGGATCAGGTAATGGAGTTACGCCAAATTCCAGTTGATAAAAGCTTTCTTGATCTTGTGGATAATCAGAAAAGAAAGCATTCCATTCTTTGGTATCTGAAGCGTCAAACCTGTAGAGGTAAATACCGGTTTTAATTGAAGAGTCATTGTCGTCATCTTTACATCCTGAAAAGATGAAAAGAGGCAATAGTAAACACACGAGTTTTAATTGTTTCATTTCAGTTTTATTATTTGAGAATTGCCACAAAACTGATTACGATCTAAAAGTTAGAACAATAGAAAACAGACGAAGCGGCTTAAAACTACTGTAAATTGTCTTGTTTTCTGATTGAGAAGAAAAGAGCATCGGTTTATAGCGCCAATTGGTTAAGTAATTGAAACATTAAGGCGTTGTTTTGAGCAATGTATTCTGTTGAAGTCAGTATCTCATCTTCAGTTTGAACAAAAGAACTTTTGGTTAACTCTTCTTTTCCGTGCAAAACCATTTGTTGCATGCTCTCTTCTGTCACTTCCAGGTGAAATTGTAAACCTACAACACAGTCGTTCACAATAAATCCTTGATTGAGACAGGCTTCTGAAGAAGCAATTCGGAGTGCATTTTCAGGAAGTGTAAATGTTTCTCCATGCCAATGAAACACAGGAGTAGAAGATGGGAAATTGTTGAATAATGGATGTTTTAAAGTAGTTTGCGAAAAGGAAAGGTTAAACCAGCCAATTTCTTTCTCTTCAGCGGGTAGAACTTCAGCACCCATTGCACCTGCAATCAATTGAGCCCCCAAGCAAATGCCCAAAACCTTTTTACCAGCTTGGATAGTAGCTTTGATAAACTCTTTTTCAGGAGCTAACCAATCATACACGGCTTCATCATGAATACTCATGGGACCACCCATTACAATCAGCCAATCAAATTCATCTTGAGAGGGAAGCGGTTCATTATTGTAAAAGCGTGTAACCGTTAATGGATAATCGTTATTGTTTGCCCAGGTTGCAATGCAACCCGGGTCTTCAAAATCAACATGTTGCAGGTAGTGAATGCGCCATTTTTTCATGGTGAAAAATTAATCTTTTTTCACAACAGAACCGTCTGCAAATTTGGCAAAACGGCCACTTTCACGCGGGTGCACATTTTCTGCCGAAGGCCAGGGCCAACCTCCAAACTGACTCATTTGGTAATCGTAAATGGTGTCCTGAATTTCGGTATGGTTGTTCATTACAAACGGGCCGTGTTGTACTACCGGTTCATCAATGGGTTTACCTTGTAAGACTAAAAATTCAGCAGACTCTTCACCATTGTTTTTCACCGTTACCGGTTCATCAGGCTTTAATTCAACGGCATGATAATGAGGAATATCTTCACCGTTTACTTCAACATGGTTTCCTACAAAGAAATACAACGTTCTGTTGACTTCTTTTGCTGTAGTAGGAATGGCCCATTCTGCTCCGGGTTCCATTTCTATTGTCCAAATAGCAACGTTATTTTCCGGATCGGCAGCCCATGAATCAGGCGCAGGATCAGGTGCTTTTTGGCCTTTAATTTCACCGGCAACAAGGTGTACTTTCGTTATGTGGTCTTCTTTATCAGGAATTTCAACAACAGGAATTTCATCGTTCCATAGCATGGCATAATGTGGTTCTGCCATTTTCTTCGAAGCGGGTAGGTTCAACCAGATTTGAAATAGTTCAAAAGGATTGTCCTTCTCTTTGTTTAACAGCGGAAACATTTCTGAGTGCTGAACTCCTTTTCCGGTAGTGAGCCATTGTACATCGCCATTGCCAAAACGTCCGGCAGCACCTAAAGAATCAGAGTGATCTACAAATCCTTTGCGTACAATGGTAACTGTTTCAAAACCACGGTGGGGGTGAGCCGGAAATCCCGGAACTTTTCGGCCGTGATACATGCGGAAGCCATCTTTGATGGTGAAATCTTGTCCAATCATTCTACCACCAAGAGAAGTAGTCGGGCCTAAGTCATCATTACCGGCAGGGTAATGATCTTCGTGATGTACACAAAAAAGGAAAGGGTTTTTCGTTTCCCATGGGAAAGAAAGTGGTTTTATAGAGAGAATTGCTTTTTCCATACTGGCTAAATTTTGATGTTACAAATATAAACATGTACCTACATGAATTAGTTTTCACTAAAGTAGAATTATCATACCCCCAGATATTTGTATATTTGCATGGCGTTAAGGCAAAAGCCATTGTTCACATCATGCCCTTGTTAATTCCCGGGCATTTTAGTCTCCAATTCGCAAACGCAAGTTTTTGCAAAGGACAAGAGAGGAATCCTGAAAATCAGGAAGCAATTTTTTTATTCATTTAAATAATTATTGAATGGGAAGATCCCAAGAAACATTTAACAAAAAAGAGAGAGAGAAAAAGCGTGATAAAAAACGCGAAGAGAAACGATTAAAGAAGGAAGCCCGCAAAGCAGATTCAGACGGTGGCGGTTTGGATAGCATGATTGCTTATGTGGACGAATTCGGTAACATTACCGATACTCCGCCAGATCCGAAGAAAAAAACGGAAGTGGATGTTGAAAGTATTGATGTAAGTGGTGGAATAATTAGAGAAGAGGTAGAAGAAGAAAGCCCGTTTAGAAAAGGTGTTGTCACCTTCTTTAACGATGAAAAAGGATTTGGCTTCATTCGCGACAAAGAGGTGAGAGAAGACTACTTTGTACACATCAATAATGTTGAGGGTGGAGAATTGAAAGAAAACAATATGGTTCAGTTCGAATTGGAACGCGGACCAAAAGGAATGGTTGCCGTAAATGTAAAACTGATAAAGTAAACGTTTACACTTCCTAATGATATATAAAACTCCGGTAGAGTAGTTCTGCCGGAGTTTTTTGTGTTTAAGAATTCAAAGTTTTTGTTGTTGACAAATGTTGTTCAATAACCTGTTCAAAATCTGCACTGTGCGTAGGAACATAATCGTACCAATTCAGTTGGCCATTATTGTCAATTATAAAACATCCTGAACTATAGGCTTTTAAATCGTAATTACTAATGGTATTTGCCATATCAAACAACAGTTCGCTGTTGTAAACTTCTTGAAGGCCGATTAGATCTTCAGGAGCATATTTACCTACTACAATAACTTTTGCCTGCGGAATTTTATCCTTATTTTCCAAAAAAGACCTTAATCCCTTGTAACACGATAGGCAACCCGATTGAGGTTTTAGTACAAAATACAAATGCTTTTTTCCTGTTACTTTATAATGATGAACAGAAACCATGTAGTCTGTGAAAAAACGCATGGTTTGATCTTCTTGGTTCTTACTTTTATTGTCGTTACAGGCTGTTAAAAGTGATATTGCAAACAGCAGGATGCCTATGATGATGGGTTTAGTGTTGCGCATGTGTCTCTGGAGATAAATCAAAAATATCAAAAACAGTGCAGTTGTCTGTTGCCTTCAACCGTTTGATGTATAGTCCTTTAGAACCTACAAACATACTCGTCCACATGTAGGTATTAGGAGGAAAGGAGTATTCTTCTAAAAGTTCAAAATCGGCATTCATTACCATTAGTGACCAGTTTCTGTCTTTTTCGGTATTTTTTAATCCACGAGCTTCGTCTTTGTAGAAAGGCTGGCGGTGAACGGCCACCCTGTAGTAGAGGTTGCGGTAAGGGTCAAAATAAATGCCTCCATAAATGGGTTCAGTAACTATTCTTTCTTGAAATTTTTCTTGAAACTCGGCCAATTTTAGGGTAGAAAACGATTTGATATAGCGGCTGGGAACATGGACTTCTTTTTGCTTAGTCCCTTCTGTATTGTAAACCGTAATTTCATGCGCTTTGAAATAAGCAACAACAAATGAATTGTTAGGCCCTAGTGTACTAGATTTCCAATAACCTAGAGGAAGATAAGTTTCTTGTCCCATGCCGAAATAACTCTCAGGAATATTACCAAAGTCATTTACAATTTGCTGAACAGAATCATTAACAAGAAGAACATCAAAATAGGCTATTTGATCATTTATATAGTTAGCTAAATCATTTGTAGCTCTATTATACTCCCTATCAGTTCGTATTTTTTCTTGTCTCTTAAGTTCATCAGACAATGTATTATCGTTAAGTCTGAGTGCATTTTCACCATTTGGAGGAGGTCCTAATTGGTTGGGAATATAAAGGTGATGATTAATGACTCTGATGGGGTCAAGTATTGTAGGCGAGCTTTCAACAAAAGGAGTGATTTGGATTTGTTTTCCTTTTGTATAAGCTATAAAGTCAGAGATATTAAATTCAAAAAAAGGTTTTAAAATATTATTGTTACTCCATAATATTCCACGATTGTCTTGTGTGAAAAAAACTACAGAATCGTTAGTAATAGCAGTAAATGCTTTGAGTTTTCCAAGTAACTTTTGAGTGTTAAAACTGGTATCTGTTTTTCCGTTATTTAGGTTAATTCTACAATAGGTTTGGGCGTTGTCCATCAAGTGGAGGATAGGTGTTTGTTCTGGTGAATCAATAAGTTGAATACTTTTGAATCGGTCGTCCAGATGTAGTGTTGAATCAAGTGTAAAATGGTCAATTGGTTCAATGGTAGTTTTTTCGCTAGGAGTCTCAGTAGGAGAGCAACTATATAAGCTTCCGATTAAAAAAAGGAAATAAAAGAAATATTTCACAGTGTTGTTTGTTTTGAAGTAAAAGAAAAACCCCTGCAATTGAATCAACAGGTGCAGGGGGGATAATTTTGTTAATTGAATGATTGACTTTTATTCCCATGTGTAATCAGGAACATCAAGAGGGTCAGTAGCATTTATGTTCACAATTCCATACATAACATTACCATCTTCCATTTCAAACCCTTTGATGGTAACTACTCCATTGTAAAGGTCATTTTCAACGGTTTGAGGCAAAGAAAGGGCTTCCGCACCAAAATCTGTATACCAATCGATAACGGCATCTGATCCATTGTTTACCGCTTCTACCAAACCTTCTGTGTACTCAGGATCAGCCTCTGGAGTTATAATGTTTGTAGGATCATCAGGGTCATTAATGCCACCGATAATAACATCAGGTAAACAACTACCAGCAGGTAATTCACAACCTGTTAAAAACCAATTATCATAGAATGTTCTCGTATAATAACCGAAAAGAATATATTCATCACCATCTCTGGTATATATTCGACCGTTAACTAAAATTACATCATAATTGAATACCTTTTCACCATTGGATTGGTTCTCCTTGGAATTTTCTTCTTTACTACATGAGCTAAAACTCATAAAACAGACCATTGCTGCAAGGGATGCAGTGATTAACTTTTTGTTCATAATTAATAGTTCTATAAGTGAAAATAAATTGCGTGTAATTTCAGGTGCAATTTATGGAAAAATGCACCGCATTAACTAAAATGTTTCAAAAAATGCATTGATAGAATGCTTAAACTGCGTTTTCGAAATTTCCAGTGTTTTGTTTTCTGGCAGAAGCACCAAAAGGCTATTGTTTCTGTACCAGTGTAGCTCTATAGTTTTTTATAGGTTTGTTTGTGTTGCATAATAAGTGCAATATATGTAAACTTTTGATGCGATAAATGCATTTTTAGTGGTTTTTTTAGAAAAACCAGTGTGCGATTTTTACTCAATCATCAAACTTTTGTTTTTAGGATATTTCACCGCATAGCGCAAATCAAGCGTTTTGGTTTCGCTGGGGAGTAGCCTAAATTCCCATTGCAATTCACCGGTTTCTTGTGCATATTTTGCCTTTAATTGTTCCAATAGCTCAACAGTGATTTCTTCTACCACTGGAACAGGAATCTGATCGTAAATAATGATATTAACAGGAATCGCTTTGGTGTTTTTTACGGTGATTTGCCATGCTAGGGTTTCTTCTTTTTTATTACCCAACAACTGCTTGGTGGTAGAATTTTTTTGCTTTTCGCGAGTGATTTTTAGGGCCTTATCTTGTCCCAGCGAAAATTGCAACGTATCGTTGGCAGGTGCTTGTAGAACGGTTTTTCCCACGTAAGTGCCTTCAAAGAAAATACTGGCTTCTCCATCTAAGAAATTGTATTGTTCCCAGTCTGTTAGCGTTGCCATTAAATAAGCCGCTTCATTCACTTTGGGTACGCTGTAATATTGATATTCTGCAGGCACATTGTATTGAGCAATGGTTATCGTACTCACCTTATTTTCTGAAGAAATAGTATAAGGATCTTTTACTTCAAAATGGATGTTGGTGGGGTGAGCGGTTGCATTTACTTCCTGGGATCTTAAATCGTTATCTTCCCATCCATATGATTCACTTTTATAAAGGCCTTGACTTTCTATATTTTGAATAGAAATACCTGAAACTCGTTTTGTTTGAATCACTACGTTATTCAATGCTTGTGTACTGGGCGTTAAATGCACATTCATAACATCATTATGAATGGTTTTAGTAACGATTCTATAACCTACATACGAATATTCCAATTCGGTTGCTCCATTGGGAATTGCCAGCGAATAATGGCCGTCTAAATCGGTTGTAGCTCCAACAGTAGTGCCTTTTACCACAACATTAGCAAAGGGGAGTGGTTCATTTGTTTCTTGGTCGTAAACTGTTCCGCTCACTTCTGCAATTGCGCTGTTGTAGCTTGGAGGTCTGGAATAGAAATCCATGTAATAAGGTCTTAATTCGGGAGCTGTGCCCGAAACATTAGGATCGGCTGTAGAAAATTCTAGCGTAACGTTTTTCCAGTCTACTTGTGTGTTTTGGCGCACATTGGCTTTGTAAACCATTTGCAAAGGTTGATCTACACTTTTTGCACGGATGTCGTAAGTAGGATACCAACTGGCATTTTCTACCACATAGGTCAATTCAAAAGTTATACGTGTTGCGCTTTTGGTTTCTATCTTCACTACAACCTCTCCTGACGAGTAAATTTCTTTGCCCGTTAATTGCTGAATTTCATTTTCAAGATCGCTTTTTTGTTGGCGTAAAGTGGTTTGTTCTTTTTGGTAATCAATGGCTTTGAATTTTAAGCTACTCAGTTGACTGCCGTAAAAAGTTGCTGCATTTTTCAATTCAGTAGTCGTAACGGCCTCGTTTTTACCGCTAATGGTGCTGTTGTTTTTTAGGAAAGCAATTTCTTCCTGCACAATTTCTATTCGAGTATTGACCATTTGTAACTGTTCTTCGATGTTTTCCAATTGTGCATTAAACTGATCGAGTTGTGCAGAATGCGCCAGTTTATCCGTGTAGTTTTTGGTGTGTTGAATGGAAAGTAATGTAGCACTTCCTTGACCTTTTACTTGTACACTTTGTGCTTTTATGAAAGGTGAAAGTCCGGTAAACCGAACAATGGATTTTCCTGCGGGTAGTTGCACCGATTTTTTACGGGTGACTTGTGCATCTTTTAAGAAAACCGTTACGGCATTGACTTCCGTAGCTATTTTTTGTTCCGGAAGTTCTTGTGCCATTGTAACTTGAACAAGGGAAAAACAAAAAAGAAGGGCTTTAAATATTTTCATGAGTGTATGGATTATTGAGCGTTCTTTTGATCGATGTAATCGTAAATGGCTATGATTTCTTGATCTGAAAGGTTAAAATCAGGTTGTACAGAGCTACCGTATTCTCTGAAAATGCTATTAGCATCTTCATCTCCACTATCAATAAGAGTAGTTGAATTTCTTGTCCACTGAATTAACCAACTCATGCTGTGTCTTTCTGTGGCTCCAACAAGGCTTGGGCCAACCAATCTTCGATCATCATCTTTATGGCATGAAGTGCAATTGGCATTGAATAATTTTTCTCCATCTAAAGCACAACAAGGAAAAACCTTTCGGTTAAGTTGGGAGAGAAAATAGCTTTCGTTCCGTAATTTTTCTTGTCTTCGTTTTTCGGTGTACAGTTTTTTGAGGTACTTGAGTTCTTCTTCAATGCGGTTCTCTTTGGTATAATGACTGTAAGAGTTCAGTGTCTGTTGAAGTTGCTCTTTGGAACTTAATTTTAAGTTGTAAGTAATTTCTTTAGTTTGATTTGTGATAAATGGGGTAGTAGCGAGGTAGGGAATCTCTCCCTTGTAACCAATGGAAATAGCAACAGCTTCTTGATTAGCAATAATCATTGTAACTGGCTCTTCTGATCTGCCTACATGAAATTTAGTTTTCCCTTTACTGTTCAGTCGATAGACACTTTCAATGGTTTTGTAGATGACATAAGTATAAACCCGATCAAACTCATTTCCATTTTTAACAAGAATGTTAAGTGGTACAATAACTTTTGGTACAGTGCCTCTATCCACATTGACCCAGCCATTGTTTTGCCATTCGAAGCCGTATTTGTTCATGCGGTAGTTTTCACGTTGGGTCAAAAGCTTTTTGTAAGCTTTTACCAGCTTATCGGCTTCTTTGTTCTTTTGCTGAAGTGCTTTTTCGACTTTCTTTTTGGCTTTTTCTAATTCAGCTTTGTTCTTTTTCAACGCTTTTGCATAATAGGCCTTGAGTTGTTGTGCGTGTTTTGCACCGTCTTTTACTGTGGTAAGCTTTTCTGCAGCAAATGTTTTAAATGTTTCAGCTTGATCATGTTCTCCTAATTTTTTGGCGGCCATCTCATCTACTTCCCACAAATTCTTGTCTAGGTTGTTGATGTAAAGTTCTAATATTTCGTTTTTGCAGGTTTTGAAAATAACTTGTAAACGTGTCTCAAATTCACGTGTAGCAATAAAGGTAGTGGCAAACTTTTCGCTGCGAATGGTTTTAATAATTGCTGGGTCTATTTCACAAGTAATTCCGGTATCAACAGCTTCATAACCGGCTTCAACTTCAGTAGTATCGTATTGGGGGCTAGACATAGGTTCATTGTGATCCGTTTGAACGAAACCTTGAGTTAAAAAGCTACCATCACTGACAGAAAAACTGTAGTAAAGGCTATCGAGCAATTGAGGAGAGGCTGTTTTGTGTTTTTTGTAAGGCAACCCTTTTTTTACTGCTTTTTCAAATCCTTCGGGATAAAAATCGAGTTGTGAAAAATCAACGGGAATAAGGTATTTCTCCAGCGGTTGCGGATCTACCCAATTCATGTTACCGTCACTGTCGCGTTCACCTTTGTAGGTCATCATACCTTCTTTTACTTCTTCCGTAGGAATTTCGATGTACAGTTGATTTTCCGGATCAATCGTTAATTCTTCACCATCCTCTGTTGTTGCTTTTAGGTATAGCATTCCTCCAGTTTCCAACGGATTGCCATTTGAAGTGGTGTTGAGGTTTGATAAAATCATTTTATCAAGTGTTAAAGCTTCGGCCAGCTCTAATTTTACCTTTTCTTCATAAGGTTTTCCATTCAGTAAAAAAGCTCCTTTGGGAATGCTGATAACGGTTCCTTCTTCGCCTTCAATGACCTGATTGGTAGTAGGGTCAAGTTCAAAAAACTGGCTGGGTACCATTGTTTTTGCAAACGGATCGTTGGGTGAGAATTTTTGAGTATTTAGCTCTAATTGCGAAGACGTACAATGGGTAAATAAGACTGCAATTGCTAAGGTNATAAAGATGCGTATGGAGATGTTCATAGTGTAAGAGGTGTTTTACTGCTTTCTATTAAGACGACTAAGTTGGAGGAATTACATACAACAGCAGCATTAATTTTTTATAAAATTCAACAATGAANGCCCCGTNTTTACTGGATCAAAATGCCAGTTGGAATAGGGAAGCGGAAAGACATGAATGCCTGCGCGTTCTAAAATCCGGTANCGTTCCAAGCCAAAGGCCGTCTCAAACTCACCCGGATAACCAATTAAATCAATGCCAAAATAGCGGTTGTTGTGTTTCACCAAAAGNTCAAGNGTAAGACCGGCAATAGGAAAAGCTTTCCAGCATGTTTTGATCTCTTTTTGCACTAACCATTCCATCACTTCCTCTAAAAATGCATCGTATTCAGGCGTTGTGTGGAAGAACTCTGGTGGTTGTTNNGCTTGCTCTANGTACTGCCTTAAAAGAGAACCAGAAGGAATCTTTTCTAACGGAGTAGAGGTGTAAACATGTTGTTCGTGGCGTGCACGGGTAACGGCTACGTTAAACACATCGGGTTTGTTGATGTGGGTAAAAGCAGCATGATGAGAGTCTTTNTCCACAACAAATGAAAGGTGCATAATGTCTCTTTCTTCTCCCTGAAACCCATAAGCCGTTCCAATGGCAATGCGGTGTTTTTCAATTTCCTCCCGGGTAAAACGATCAAGGATTAATTGGCTGATGTAATCGACTTGTTTTCTGAAAGGTGAGAGAACTCCTACAGAAGTAGCCAACTCATCCGACACTTCTTTTTCTTTTTCTATTAAAGCTTTTATGCGTGCAATCAGCTGTTCTGCTTCTGTTGTGTTGTAACCCGATGNATGCCTTTTCCCAGCAGAAGCATGCACAAAAATGCCTTGATGCAATTGGTCGGGTTTACTAGTCATAATGCGTAAACCGTTGTCGTAAAACTGTTCGTTGCTAAAGCGAATAATCGGAGGGACACTTCGAAAATGCTCGTCTAACATTCCCACGTTTTCGCGTTGTTGAAGCGTATGAATAGTAAGGTCTAAAATACTGTTGTCGCGGTAGTTCAACAATTGATGATCGGCTCTCTGCAGGTGGTGTTTTTGCTTTAATCGCTCTTGCATGTTTCGCGATAAAAAAGAAGTGTGTCTTAACTGGTTAGGGTCTCCGGCTACAACAACGCGTTTTGCACGCTGAATCAGCGGTAAACAACTGGCAATATCACACTGTGTTGCCTCGTCAATGATGAGCACATCAAACAATTCGCACTGATTCGGCAGGATGTCTTTGGCATGTTCAATATTAATGAGCCAAATAGGAAGCGCTTTGAGTAGGTGCTGAAAATCGATCTGATTGAAGATTTTCATTTTTTCCGTATCGCTGGAAAGGTTAAGGGCTTCGTAAAACAATTTAAAAGTTTTCCAGTGGTCATCCAGCGCCTCAATAATTTGTAGCGTATAATTCAGCCGGATAAGAGTTGTAATGTGTTCAATACGTTCTTTGTCAAACTGTGCAATTTTTGCAGTAAGTTCCCAAAGGGGCATTTGTCGGTTGTTAAGCCATTGAATCCACTCGGTTTTGAGGCTGTTCCAAAGGCTTTTTTGTGTGGCAGTTAGATAGGCTCCCCAACCTAATTCGCGTTCAAATTCTTTGAGTAGAGACTTCTCATAATGCTGAATGTTGTTTTCCAGTAGCTTTAATTGCTTTTTGTGCTCATATATGACAGTGTAGAGTTGGTCATCTCTTAAGTCTTTCGGCAATTGAAACTGCTTTTTTAAGTAATTCAGCGTATTTACACGCGTTAAAAGTGCTTTGATAAAACGTCTGAGTGGAGTAATGTATTTCCGTTTTCTGCTTCCTCTTACAATGCAGGTATCAATACCAATTTGAGTTTGTAATTTTTGATGGATCACATCTACGGCTTCATCGGTTCGAGAAGCAATGAGTACACTTTCTCCTCGCATCATATGCTCTAAAGCAATGGCACCAATGGTAAATGTTTTTCCTGTTCCAGGAGGACCAATAATGAGCGTTGTTGNTGCATTGCGCGAAGAGCGAAGCAAGGCTTGTTGTGCCTCGCTGAGAATAACAGGAATGCGTTCGTTGCTTTTGNTTGTAGTTGAAGAAGGTTGAGCACCTGGAAAGTTGAGCAACGTTTTGAGCGGAACAGAAAAATGGCCTGTTGTAGACAAGTCTTTTAACTCGTTTAATACACCACGGGTTTGACTTGATTTGGCAACAATTCCTACCATACTGGCCGGACGTAGTTCAAATTGGTCGGAGTCGTTTTTTTTGAGTGATGAAAGTACTTTTTGAAGGTCTTTTTTGGTGTTGAGATCAGGATAATGGTAGAGTGCTTCGGTTGATACATTTGGAAAATGGTTGCTAAATGCTTCTACAATGGGTCTGATGTGCTCAAACCGTATGAGGTCTGTTGCAAAATCGTGTAGAAAATGATCAGGAACAAAAGAGCTATCAATAGTTTTAGCCAATGTGCGGAGTAAAGGCACATTTAAAGTACGCTCACCGGCTGATATGGAGATGTAATAGAAACCATCGCGCTGTTCCAATTGAGCAGGGAAGTAAAAAAGTGGAGCACAAATTCTCACTTTCTTTTGCTGTACATTGTTTGTAAAACCACAAATGAAGAAGGAACCGTAAATGAGTTCTTTTTCTTTCCTGAAAAGGTTTAATTTCTTTTGAAGTGCCTCACCAATTTTTTCATCAAGTGGAATTAGTGGAGCTTCGTTGGTAATGAGTTCTTCTTTGGGAGTAATGATGTGTTGGTTCTCTACTTTCCTTCCGAAAAAATCTTCTAAAATCAGTTCGCGGTTATCGGCTTCAAAACAATCGGTAAAATAGCGGATGGTATTGACTTTATCTTCCTGCATTTGTGGCGCTTTTCAGCCTTAAAAAGTAAGGTTATTTGTGGAGAAAAGAGAGGAGAAAAAAGTAGAAGCAGCAAAAAACGGAAAAGCGGGTGAGGGGCATAGACTCCGGTCAGAAAGTTGGGTGGTAAAACCTTTCCGTTCTTTGCTGCACTNTAGGTTANTGNTCNGCATTCATATTGAGCTTGTACCACTCAATGTTTCGGGTGAAATACATGGTAGCTCCTAAAATGAGCGTTAANCCAATGCTACCCATTAGCAATGCATATTCTTCNAATTGTAGCGTAACGAATAGGAAGCCGTAAATACCGGTTAAAATAGAAATCAATAGGAAGGAAAGGGCTCTCTTTTTAAANATGCTCAACGAATAAAGTCCAATCATGGTAATGATACCAATGGTTGAAATACCATATGCCTTNTCGAATGAAATGTGTTCCGATAACGAAACCAACAAGACATAAAACAAGGATAAGGCAAGGCCAACCAAGATATATTGCAGCGGATGTATTCTGCGTTTATTTAGCACTTCAACCAAAAAGAAAATGAGAAAAGTAAGAGCGATAGTCATNAGTGCATATTTTGCCGAGCGCATTGATTTTTGATAGTCGCCAAGAGGAGAAAGTAAATTNACACCAAATGATGAAGCTTNCAATAGTNGGTNTTTAGTACCGGNGCCCATCCATGATTGCGGATAGTTTCTGTTNAATTGTAGAATCTTCCAATCTGCATTNAACCCTTTTTCTGTTAATTCTCTGTGGTCGGGTAAAAATGCTCCGTTGAACTTAGGAGAGCTCCAACTTGAGGTTAGGTTTACGTTTGAAGTTCTTCCAACCGGGGTGAATGAAATGTTTTCACTTCCNTGTAAATCCAGGTTGAATGAGAAATCAATAGTATTGGCCAGTGAATNGTTAATTAGTGGTAAATCGATGGTAATGCCAGATGCTATTAACGGTTGAATTCTTGANCCCGGTGTTACTTCTAGTGATTGGTTGTTCCATTTGACAACAACATTATCTTTAATTCCTCTTAGGTCTGAGATGCCTATTGTTAGAAAAGCTTTATCGTATTCAATGGTTTTAATTCGGCCTTGACTTGGCTTTTCTTTAAAGCTGAATTTTCCGTTTAGGGCAAGGTCAGATTCGTAAACAACTACTTCGTAAATACCTCGATTTAAACGCTTGGGATCAATGTTTCCGNTGATGTTTAACTCTTCGGGCAAGAGGTGGAAATATTTTNGTGCAGTTTTAATCTCTTTGTTTTCTTCATATTCATAAACAACAGGAATAGAGAGTATAGGACCGGAAATATGTTGTTCTTCTGCCCATTTGGCACTGACTTCTTTTACTGCTGAATTGTTGAGGTTTTCGCGCTCTTTAATGAGTGATTGAACCATGGAGGCAGGAATTAGCAAAAGCAATGCTAATAGTGAAATTGTTNCCAGTTTTAGGCTGATTGATTTCTTCGCCCAGCCGTTAACTTTCTCTAAAGTTGATTTTTCTGTNGTCATTTTTATTNTTTTAAAAGTACTTTGAATTNCAAAGTAAATGGGTAAAAAAATTANTGTTTCAATAATTTTTCAATGGCTTGAATGTGTTTTTGAAAAGCCATTTTACCAGCATTGGTAATGGTGTATTTTGTATTGGGTTTACGATTTAAGAATTCTTTATGTATGCTAATGTATTCCTTGTTTTCAAGGTGTTTGAGGTGACTGGCCAAATTTCCATCAGTAACCCCCAATAGTTCTTTGAGGGTATTAAAGTCGAGGTAATCGTTTACCATTAAAGCCGACATAATGCCCAAGCGAACCTTGTTTTCAAAGGCTTTATTTAAATCTTCCAGTAACTTTTTCACGCTTTGTATTTAAGCTGCATGTAAATCCCATAAACAATGTGTAAAAGTCCGAAACCNATGCTCCAGAATAGCAAGCCGTAGCCAATAAATTGCATGCTGATTAAACCTANTACAATTTCAATAATGCCTAAACTTCTGATTTCGCCAAAAGTATATTTACTAGCATTTACTAATGAAAGTCCATAAAAAATGAGTGTTAGTGGAGCNACTAATCCTACAAAGCCTTTGAACAATAGAATAAGACACAAGATTCCTCCGGTAACCAGTGGAATGGCCAAATTTGTAAGCAATCTGATTGTTTGCAAATCCCAAAGCGGAANGTTGTTTTTGAGGGCTTTGCGCGTTGTNAAATAAATGCCTGTTCCAAGTGCNAGTACTAATGTTAGTATAGCTGTAATGAAGAGTTGGTATAAACTATCGTTATCTAATAGGACTCTTTTGTAGCCTAAGTCAGGATGTAAAATGTAAGTTTTTTTGTAAGCAAAGTAAGCACCACCAAGTGCAATAATTCCGGCACTTACACCAGATAAACCGCTAAGTGAAATAAACTTAGAAGATCGGCTCATCATGTCTTTGATGTCTTCTAAATCCTGAAGGTATTTTTCTTGGTTCATATAAAGTACTTTGANTTACAAAGTAAATGANTTTTATCGAAATATAAAAGCCTAGCAGTGGAGGTTGGTGTTATGAAATGTTAAATGGTGCGATTTCCTTATGTTCTCGTTTTAAATGTAACCTAAAGAGTTAAAATTGAACTCAGTGATGGCAATTACCGGGCAATCATTACAGGTTGTATTGCTGTTGCATGTTCTGTGTCAATGCGTAGCGCGTACCACCCNGNAGGTAAATTTTCTACNTCAAAACTCACAACAGAAGATTGAATAGTTTGCTGTTCTACCACTTTTCCTTCTACATTGATTAACTGCACCGTTTCTCCTTTCCAAAGGTTTTCATTTGAAAGTTGAAGGTTGAGTGTTNTAGAAGCCGGGTTGGGATAAATCGTCATCTCTCCAACATTCAGTTCTTCCATTCCCACGGTGGGTATAATATTGATGAAAGTAAAGCCTACGTCACTACAGCCATAATCGTCATAAACCTGAACAGTGGCGTATGGACCGTATTGAGCTACAAAATTTTCGGTAACTAAAAGTGTAGANTCNGTTGAGTTATCGTTCCAGTAATAAGCGGCAAAGTTTGGTCCGGCAGATAACGTTGTAGAATCNCCCTCGTTTAATGTAATACTNTAAGGCATCACAACTTCCGGATTNCCNACTACAGCGTGTACCGGTAAACGGTCGCTACTNCACGTTCCATTGGGTTTATAGCCATAGTGGTAGAAAACCTTTCCATTCCAGTCGCGGAATTGATAGGCTTGTGAAAACCCGTGACTTACACCGCTTCCCGTTAGAATGGAAAGCACGCCATTTGTTCTTAATGCAGGTTGACTTAATCCGCTTTGATAGCGCAATCCAATAGATGTATTGTCCATTTCAAGGTAAAAACTTAACGTGTCNCCTTGCTGCAGATCAATNGTAGGAAAACTAATGGTTGAAAATTCTAATGCAACAGGAACAAAAGCAGTGGATTGGCCAAAATAAGTCCATGCAGCAGAATTGGTTTCATATCCAATGAAAGTCCCGGTTTTGGTGTAGATATTAACCGCNTGTGTTCCAACCGTAGCAATCTTAAGCGCCAGGCTATCAATAGACAAAGCAGAATCTGCAATAACACTAAACATAACGCCATTCCAAGTGGTGCTGGAATTATCTGTNGTAAGNAGAGAATCACTGTAATGAAAAGGGCCATTGTAGGCTTGTACATACAGGGTTGTATCTTGATTTAAGCTGGCAAAATTGAGCAAGTTTCCATTGTAAAAAGTGTTAGGAGCAGTTGCTGTTTCAAACCATGCTAAAGAATCGGCAGTTGTAGAGGCTTCAATCTGAAAAGTATTTCCGACACAACCTGTNTCAGAAAATGTAGTGACTTGAGGAGTGGTGACCAAATGCATTCTGGTATTAGCAGTATCGTTTGAAAAAGTAGTATCGGCTGGNTGAAAACTGTTNGNTTGAAACCTGTACCAGCCNCCATTAGAGGTGTTTAATGTAAAATAGATGGTGTCTATTGAACACGTTCCAAGTGTATCTCCATTTTGAGTAATCGTTTGCAATAATGCACCGTTAGTAAAGGTGTTTATAGTTAATTGTGGAGCTGTAGAATCATTTATACCTAGGTTAACATAGCTCACACCTAATTGCATGTTAGCATCAGAACAAAGCGGAGCCGTTGTAAATAACTCATGAATGCTGTAATCCGGAGAAGTGCCTGCTGTGAGTATTTGAGAAAGAATATCTTCGGCAACAANCTGACTAAATAAAATACCATGAGCTGCATCGTTAAGGTGNACNCCATCTCCACTGTCNTANNNATCTAAAACTGTACTATCTGTATCAACAATAGGTGACCAAAAATCAATAGATTGAGTACCATAAATGGTCGCAATAGAATCGGCTACGGTAGCTTGGTAATTGGCATATGTTGCATTTCCAAGTGGTTGAGTGGTACAAATCCACATGGGAACATCATTNTGAATGCTGTGTCTGTATAGTGAGTCGAAGTTTTGTAACTGCTCATACATGGGCCATTGTTTGTCATTACTAGGCATGTTAACAATAATGGCATCNGGNTTNTAACTTAATGCTTTTGTNATGTTTCGAGTTGTAACAGGTGCTGGGCGGTTTGCAATTGTGCTTACAAAATTATCGGGCATAATTCTATACGTGGTGTANCCGCCAACAGCAAGGTTAATGACTTCGTTGTTGGGNTTAATGCTCTGCAAATGTGCACGGTAGCGGTTTACCCATGTGCTGTCTGATGAACTTGGGCCNGAACCGGCAGCAGTACTGCTGCCCAGAATTACAATTCTTACGGCTTTAGCTTCCAAACAAGGGGTAGGTTGCCATTGAGCTAATGTTGGTAAAGACAGTAGGAGTGTTAGGACAAGTAGTAAAGGATTTTTTCTCATTGTTACGCTATTGTTATGAAACAATGGTAACAAGATAGCTTTTTATCAGTTAGGAATACTTATAATTTATAAAAGAGGAATTACATTGCTAGTTGCATGATATCCATAATGTTCGTAATAATTAATACAAATACAATAGGGATGGTAAGTATAAAAATGTTTAGAAGAGCTTTACCAATAGAAAATTGCTGAACTTCTGCTAACCCTCCAATAAAGAGTATAAATGCCCATATAGTAAGGATAAAGCTAATGAGAGAAATAATTGTTCCTACAAAAGGGAAGGGGATAGGAGTGTAACGCAGATCATTACCAAGAAAACCATTGTAAAACAGTTTTGCCATAAAAACCAAAAACATCATTAATGAAGGGATGCTGGTGTATACATACACACGAGCAATTGAAGAAGTAGAAGCTTTACCTCCTAGCCATTTTCCTGTAAAGCGAATAATGTTCGCATAGATATAAATGAAAACGGCTCCAACAACTCCCCCTATAACAGCTGAAAGGAATAAGCTAACCACATAGGGGGTATGTAGCATTAAATAACGCGACATAAAATTGTTGTTCAAAGACGAAACAGCTCCTATTGCAAAGAGCAAGAGTGTNAAGTACTTTTTATAATCGTGTTGCTCTATGTAGCGAATTGCTTTTGCCGGAGCAATTAAAATTAGCTTAAAAAGTTCATTGTCTGAAAGGTGAGGAATGCTGTCTTGTTGGCCAAGTTTGTCATCTAAAATCATNAGGNTAGGTATTGAAAGTTAGAGGTTTGCTATTCTTTAAAGTAATAGAACTCTTCTGAATATTTACCAGTAAGTTCCATATCAATTTCTTGCCCGTTAACATACAATGTAGAAAAGTACACATAAGGGCATTCTACAGTTCTGTTTCTGTTCATAAAAAGCTGTAACGTNTCTTGGTTATACTGGTTGTAGTATAGGATTAACTCATCACCAGAAGATAAACCGGTAGCATGGATGAGTAAGGAAAAATCTCCGGTAGAATCAATATCAAAATAAGGAAAATCAGATCCGTCTTCGAGTTTATAAAGTGCAATACTATCTGCNTTATAAGTGGCATAAATGTCATTTCCAATCAGTGGTTTAACGTATTCGTCTACCACATGCAACTGCATTAGTGGAGACNTTTGGTCAGAATCATNGCATTCGTTTTGNTTACAAGAAGAAAAAAGAAAAA
Source organism: Crocinitomicaceae bacterium (assembly GCA_002705995.1). Lineage (GTDB taxonomy): Bacteria > Bacteroidota > Bacteroidia > Flavobacteriales_G > Salibacteraceae. The sequence continues at coordinate 143,991 of PAJI01000001.1, forward strand.
NAATAAGTAGTAAAGAACAAGTTAGGAAGTGTTTAAGTGTCATGGGATTGGGTTGGAATNTTATTTATGGGTATTTAAATTGAAAACTATCAAGTATGTGTTCAGCCGTTTTTTGGTAGTTCTCGTAACTTTCAGTTTTGCTGGTAAACGATAAAATATAAGCTGTTTCATTAAGGAGCCAATAGTACTGAACAAATGTAATGGAAGTGTTTTGTTGTGTTCCCTTGCAGATGATTATATGGTGCGTTTCAGTCTTATTTTTAACGCGTTCACTTTTTACAATTTCACCGNTTTTTAAGTAGGCTTTTACTTGCGATTCAGAAATCTCAATATACTTATCCAAAGTAATTTGTTTTCCTGTAAGGTCTTGTTGGGCAAAGCTTACATATTCGTTGAACGGATCTTCTTCAGATACTAGAGGCGATAGAATAATAAATTCAGCNCCACGTGTGTTTACCGTGTCAAGCTCCCAACTGGATGGATATTCTACCTGATAGCCTTTTGTGGAGTAAGTAGTCCATTTCATGTTGGTATTGGTTTGAGCAAAACCAATNAAAGANACCAGTAACAAGCAAAAGGTGATGGATGCATTTTTTAGTTGCATGTGCACNTTTTTAGAATGAATTAACTTTTTGATTGTTCACGTATTCTGCCTGTTCTATTTGTTCTCCGTTTTCATTGTAAGTAATGAATGTACCGTTCATTTGGTCGTTTGTCCAGTTGCCTTCCATGTATTGGCCATTTGTTAAATACAGTTTGCCAATCCCATTGCGAAGGTTGTTTTTCCATTCACCAACATATTTTTGTCCGTTAGGGAAAACAAAAGTTCCTTTTCCGTGATGCATGTTTTCTTTAAACTCTCCTACATAACCCAGTTCCGGATGAAACTCCATGAGGTAGGTGTCNGGATTTTTAAGGTGCTGAACCATTTTAAATTTAGTCGGATATTTTTGAACGGCCGGCACTAAGTAACGCGCTGTGGAAGAATACCCCANCTGATCAATTACCACATAAGTTGTNTTCTTATCAATCAAGTCTTGAATTAACTCTTCTGCATTTTGAGTGTCTTTGTAACGCGTTGTGGGAGTGTTCGAATAGAGGTAGAACAATTGTCCTTTTCTACATGCAGTAATTGCATTTGGTGCACCATTGATTTTTACCCATCTNCCCAATTGAAAATAGTTTTGATAGTTCTGCTGATAAGGAGCTTTAGCCATTGCTTTCAGTTGATCTAAAGGCGCTAAAAAAGAACCAATAAAGAGTAAGAAAACAAGTGGTGTAATTAAAGCGATNGTATCNGTTTGTTTCAATTTAAGCGCATTGGNGGCAATGAGTTTTACCATTTCCAGAATACCATTGATAAACAAGAAAAACAAAATAGGAACCAGTGGCACTAAAAAACGAACACCAAACCATACATCTGGCCATANCATNAAAATNGCAAANCTAGCNCCCAGATAGAAGAGAAGNAGGAGCATGTATTTTTTGATGCGGAAAAGCCCAAAAAGCATAATGCCCAAAATCAANAAACCNAAGAACCAATCTCCTGAAGAAAGTGGTGCATTGTAATCAGGAGCATCAAACCAGTTNAAAGTTCCGTAAGGAATTTCACGNGTNATGTAGCGTTCAAAATTGTTCCAAATTCGATCTAACCAATCAGAAAATTCCATCTGNCCCAATTCTGCTCTGTAAGGGTTTTTGCGGGTTAACTGTTTCATGTAAGANTTTCCNCCCANGTTTTTAGAGCGGATGTACCAAGGGAGAACCAANAGAANAAATCCGCCAACCAGAGTACCNGCATATTTCCAGTTCTTTTTAATCAATAGAAATAACGCAATGCCGCCAAAAAGAGCTAATCCCGTAGAGCGAATGTGGTATGTGGCAGCCAATACAANAATTAAAACAAAGAAGATCCAGTTTTTTTGAAGGGCTTTTGAGAAATCTGTTTTAATAAGTAANNAGAGCGTAAGGATAGAGAAAAACANAAACGGAACCTCACTCATCATAATCACAGAATAACGCAGCAAGTGGTAATTTAACAAAGAGAACAAGGCCACAATAAATGCCACATGGTAGTTCTTAACCANNTGGTAAACAATGAGAAAAACCAANCCTATGGAAAGNAGTAGAAAGAAACCGTTTACTTCTTTTATAAAGTTAATGTCGTTTGAAAACAGTTTAGACACTACTCCGATAATAGCCGGATAGCCCGGAGGAAANTGGTTGTGAGCTTGTTGGTTACTAAAAATGTTGCTATAACCTTGTCCTGTAGCAATAGATTGACCTAAAATATAGTAGCTAACATTATCACCATTAAGNTCTACTTTCTCGTCAAACACCTTTGAGTAGATGTTGAAGAAAGTAAGAAGTAAAATAGCGCCATAAACGTATGGTGCATATTTGTCAACAGTGGTTTTCCAAGAAGTTGCAGGTGCTTTTTCTGTTGCTGTTGAGTTTGCTTTGTTTCTCTTTTTATTAGCCATAGATAGATTNCTCTTTGTTGTGCTTTACAGACAGCCCCGAAAGTACAAAGTGTTGGCGAAAAGAAACAATAGATGGATACTTATCTTAGAAATTACCTTCCAATAAAAAGAATGATCAGAAAACTAACAATGGTGGCTAAAAAGCCAATGGAGAAAACAGTGTANGTTAACCTTAAATAGCGGTACTTCTCGGCTAGAACCTTGCCCAAGTAATACAAGTCTTTTATAAGCGCATTGTATATCTCACCNTTATCTTCTAATAAAGCATTGAACTGCTCTTCAAAGTCTTCCAATTCAAGGTGCTGAAAGTTTCCAAAAAACAATAAGTTCATTGAACGATTGGTTGCTCCGGNTATTTTTACATTGTTTTTGCTCACCTTGGGGCGTGTGCTTTTAATGGCCAACATAATGGACACCGCATTGGTTAAGATCATAATAATCAGCGGTACTGAATAGACAAAAAGGTGCTCGTAATTGGGGGTAATTGTTGAAACCATTATGGTAATAATAATGGCATTTACCGAAAGCATAATGTTGGCTTTATTGTCTGCAATAGCCGAAAGGTTGATGTGNTTACGNAGTGTAACGCGAAACAGCGTTTGCGCACTTCTTTCTTTACTGCTGTTTACTTTCTCTTGCTGAACTTTAAGTGCTTTATCGAGTTTCTTTTTGTCTTTTTTAGCCTGCTTTTTAGCAATGCGCTCTCCTTTTTTAGCAAAAGCACGCTCTATATTTTCCACTTTTCCGGGGTGATAATGCTCTTGNGCATAAGGCGTATGATAATGGTGNGCCAGTAAAAAGCCCAAATCTTTGTCCAGCCATTCTTCCGTAGAAAAATCGTAACCACACACACGTTTAATCTCTAGGCGTAAAGCTTCACTTTTACNCGCTTGTGAAGGTTTGGCAAGGTGGTTAAGGTCAGCATCNGCAATTACCTTTTCCAGCATGGTTTTAGGNGTTACATGTAGCGAAGTAGCCATAATGCAATCTTTTACCAATTGGGCTTTCGCCTCCGGGTAATTTTCCGTTTCCAGAAAAGCATTGGCCATTGCCCAGCTTTTCGTCTCATGGTCTTTAAACCCTTCGAGGTAGCCCAAATCGTGAAACCATGCAGCAACTTCTAAAATTTCAAGNTCTTCTTCGNTTAGGCCACTGTTTTGGCCAATTTCCAAAGCACTTTCAACAACAGACGATGTGTGTTCAAAACTATGAAAGGTCAACAGCTCAACATTGTGCTGATCCATAGTCGATTTCACATATTCTTTTGCCTTTTCTGTTATACCTTTGCCACTCATTACAAGCCTCAAATTTGCAGAATATTTAAATACAATGACACTTTTCGCAAAGAAGTTCAATTTTTCGGTTTTCTTCTCCCTGGGATTAATGTTGGTTAGTTGTTCTCAGGCGCCACACAAAGAATTGATTTTTCCTAAAGCATTAGAAGAAGTTTCAGGTGTTACAGCTGTAGACTCCAGAGAGTTGGCTTTGATTGAAGATGAACATGGTGTAATTTANATTTACAACCTTGACGAAGAGCAAGTTACTTATGAAATAGAATTTGCAAAAGATGGCGATTTCGAAGATGTTTTATACCAAGAAGAAACTTTTTGGGCCTTGCGCAGCGATGGAACGCTTTTTCATATTGAATATCCGTTTGAAGAAGAACCTGTTGTAACAGAATATGCCACTCCGCTAAGTNCTAAAAANGATTGNGAAGGACTGGCTTANGAACCCGAATCGAATAGTTTATTNATTGCATGNAAAGAAAAGGCNNCACTCAAAGGAGAAGATAAACTCAAAGACCACGAAAANGCCATTTACCGTTTTAGCATCGATGAAGAAAAATTGATNGAAGAGCCNTATTTNGTGTATTCTGTAAAGGCATTCAACAACTTTGGCCCATCGGCATTGACGGTTTATTGCGATTACATTGCGGTTTTAGATTCAAAAGAGAGCTCNGTNNTGATCATGGATCACCAAGGCAANGAAGAGTACTATTTTCAANTGGACCGTAAGAAGTTTCCACAACCAGAAGGAATTACACTTAGAAAAGGAAGATTCTACATTACCAGTGANGCAGGAGATGAATTAGAGTCGGGGAGTTTGGGAACGTTTAAATGGAGAGAGCTTACTTCAAATCCACTGCAAAAAGATTAACCTTTTCTTCTTTTCCGGTGAGCATATGTTCTCCTAAGGGCTTTAATTTCAGCTCGTTTTTNTCTAAACGGTTCAGCAGTTTTTCAGAAATTATAAGGTTGTGGTGCAGTTCACCTGCCAGTTTTTCAAGCCTTGCNGCAGTGTTNACTACATCACCACTGTGTAGAATNGCNGTTTTGTAATAACCCACTTCACCAGTGGTTACATTTCCGGCATGGAGCGCACCTTTAAACTGCGGAATAACACCAAACTTACCTTGGTATTTTACCGAATTTTTATCAACTATTCGCTGAATGGCTTTAAACAAGCGCACACATTTGTTTTGGTCAATGCCCTCGTTAATNTTCCAACTCATTACCACTTCATCGCCCACATATTGGTAAATCTCTGCTCCGTAGAAACCAATTGGAAAACTAATGTCGTAATACACATCGTTCAGCAATTCAAAATACTTACGGTTACCAATTTTCTCTGCTATGGGCGTAGAGCCAATTAAATCGATAAATAAAAACACNCGTTCTTCTTCAAAAGGCTTGTAGTAACGTCCTTTAGAGTATTGGCTAAAAATGGTNAGNCCTGTTTGGTTGTGCACCATTAGCATCAGAAAATTTACATCCGCAATAGAAACCCAATACACAAACAATCCCCATGTAATGGGCGACTTAAACAAAGCNGATACAGAGTCCGTTTTTGCTAATCCATGTGTTTGCCCGTAAATAAACATAGACACAGAAACCGTCAAGAGGATGATGCTTCCGGATGTAACTGCCTTGGTTAACAANACTTTGTTGTAAGAAACTCTACGCTGAAAACTTTTAAAAAAAGTAATTTCAAGTGTGGTNAAAATGGTGAGTAAAATTTCGGCAGAAATAAGAATGAAAAAGAAAAATGTAAAAGGTTTTAACGGAATTTGAGCCCGAACAGAGTCAACAAACGTTTCTTTAATGCTCCAGGTTAAAATGAAAAAAACCAGCGATGCACCAACCCCTAAACTCCATGTAATGCGAAATTTAGTTTTTTCTGCCTGCAATTGGTACCAAAAGGTATTTAACCTGTTCATCGCTTTTCCGCTGAATTAAATTTAATTTGCAAATGTAGTATTACGACTCACTTCACCATCCTAGAAACATCGCCCATGAAAAGTAGAGCAATTAAAATAATACTCTCCTCAGTTTTTATCTTGTTGGTTACCAGTTTNGTGGCACAAGATAAAGAAGAGAAGAAAGACAAAAAGAAAATAAAAGTACATCCCTCTTTATCGGGAGTTTACCAGGCCGGAGGAATTTTAACTTCAGACAATTTTGTGTTCCAAAACGGTTTAGGGGTTGAATTGATGGCCAATTTCGAAATGGACAGTCGTGTGTATTACGGTTTCGGAACCGGATTTGAAACCCTAAACGATGACCGCATGATTCCGCTTATTGTAGACGTAAAAGGCTTTTTGAAAAAAGAGAAACCGTGTTTCTTTTTTACCGGTCAATTGGGTTATGCTTTTATGTGGAACGACCATTACTCAGATTACAACAGTTACGATTACGAAGGNGGAATTCGTTTTNCAGGTGGAGTAGGATACCGNATTCCGTTTAAAATGAAGAAAGATGCCATGTTGTTGTTTTCGGCCACTTACAANCAACAATATGCGACCATCAATTACGATGGACCTGCCGATGATGACTATTCAGACCGCTTNAGNTTTAACCTGCTGGCTTTAAAAATGGGATTCTTGTTTTGAGAAAACTCCTGTTCATCATATTAACCCTTTNGGGGAGTGNTGCAATTGCTCAACCTCGCATTTCGGAGTACCAGACTTCGAACAAAAACACGTTGGAATACAGAGGAGAGTCACCCGATTGGATAGAGTTGTACAATCCTACAAACCAGTCNATTGCTTTAAAAGGCTATTTGCTTTCAGACCGTAGCGATGAACCCGGCAAGTTTGTATTTCCTAAAATTACCCTAGATCCTCAAGAATACCTCTTNCTGTATGCCAATGGAGATTGGTACAANCCTTCAAAGTTAGAAGTNGGCTTTAGCCTTAAAGACGGCAAAGACAGCTTGTTTTTATACACGCCAGATACAACATTGATCCAAAGCTTGTTTACCACATGTGTACCTTCTGATAAAAGCTACGGAACAATTGGTACAACAGCAGATTATGCCATTTTGAACGCACCAACTCCGGGCGCAGCCAATGGAACCGATACGCTCGTAGTACAATTGTATGCCGATGNATTGACAACCAACCAGTANAGCGGATTTTACACCANTTCCATAGAAGTGGCTTTGAATGCAGGAAATGCACAAACGCAGGTTTACTATTCCCTTAACGGAGACGATGCAGANCCCGATGAGCTGTTGTATTCTACCCCGTTTACATTAAAAAGTAAAGTAGGAGAGAAGGATAAGTTGGCCGATGAACCNACNGCTCCCGAATGGAAAGAACCCGATGGAAAAGTGTACAAAGCGCAAGTGTTGCGTGCCCGCGGATTTTACAAAGGCTGTCCTGTAACCGATGAGCTATTCAATACCTATTTTATTGATGCCTCTATTCAGAAACGCTACAAGGTNGATATCGTAAGTTTAATTACCGACAAAGANAATTTCTTCGATTATAGCGATGGGATTTATGTGCCCGGAAAGTACCTAAGNCCTACCAACGAAGGNTATTCCGGGAACTACTTTCAAAGTGGAAAAGCATGGGAAAAAGACATAAACGTAACGTTCTTTACCTCTGAAGGAACACCCTATTTGCAACAAAATGCCGGAGTGCGTATTCATGGAAATACTACGCGCAGTTATCCGCAAAAATCNTTGCGCTTGTATGCCCGCAAAGCGTATAGTGGAGATTCGGTNTTTACGGCTCCATTCTTTTCAGATAGAGAAAACAATGCCTATGCAACNCTTATNTTGCGCACTGCATCGGCNGATATTTCCAATACCTTTTTCAAAGATCCGTTGTGCCATAAACTGGCNGAAGGTCTGCGTGTCGATTACCAAAGNTCAAGACCATCAGTTGTGTTTCTCAATGGTGAATATTGGGGTATTCACAACATTCGAGAGCGACAAGATGAAGCTTATTTAGAAAAATATTACGGAGTTCAAGAAGGAGACTTTGACCTGATTTCGATCAACAACTTTTTATCGAATCCATTTGAAGTAGAGTCTGGCACCAANACCGCCTATGATCAAATGTTGCAATTTATGCACAACAACATAGGCGTAATGAACGATGCCGCTTTTTACGAAGCGATGCAAACATACATCGACATGCCACGGTTTATCGATTACCACATTCTACAACTGTTTGTTGCCAATGAAGACTGGCTAAATGCCAATACCAAATATTGGCGTCAACAAAGCGATACAGCTCAATGGCGATGGTTGTTTTTTGATTGCGACCGTTGTTTTAACGACATTGATAATGAACGTTTAAAAGTCTTAACCGGAGATGTAATCAGCACAGGTTGGGCAGAGTGGGGAACAGAATTGCAACGCATCATTTTTCAAAATCAATCGTTTAGAAATGCATTTGCAGCACGTTTTTATGCATTGCTATCCGGGCCATTGAGTGCCGGTAATCTATTGCACCACATCGAAACAATGGAAGCGCAATATGCACCTTTAGCTTCAGAACAGATTAGGCGTTGGCGTGTGCCTGAAAGCGTTTATGAATGGCAAGACAATGTAGATGCACTCAAAACATTTGCCGTGTATCGTCCGGTTGAAATGCGTGCACAATTAGAAGAAGTATTGGGCATTCCGTTCAAAGTCTATCCTAATCCGGCCACCGATGTAGTGCAGATCAATACCGAAGTCGCTACCGATGATTTTCAAGCCGTTCAACTTGAAGTGTTCGACTTGAAAGGAGCACAACACATGACCAAGCAAAGCTATCAGTTGGGCAATTCGATCAACATTTCAAACTTGCCCAATGGCGTTTATTTCTTTCGCCTAACCGATGGCGAGTTGCTATATACTTTGCCTTTTGTGGTAACAAAATGAGTTCAATAAAAAATCCCGAAGAAATTTCTCCGGGATTTTCAGGGTTTAAAATAAGATATTGAAAGGATTATTCTTCTTCATCGCAATCATCATCAGCACTGTACGCTTCACTTTCTGAAGAGTATGAAATGGTAAGGCAATCATCAGGATGAGCGTCAAACCAGTTTTTACAGCACAACACAAATGAATAACCGGTTCCTGAACAGACAACCTGGTATAGAGGTTGCGGATCTCCATCAGGGTTAGGTGTTATTGTTAGGCTGTACGAAACATCAGAAGAAGCAACTATGCTTAACGTAGCATTGGGGTAGTCTTCCAAAAAATCAGCATTAAACGACTCGTCAAGCAGCACGGTTAATTCCTCTTCCAAATCCTCTTTTGCGATGTTGTAGCTCATGGGCTCGTCTGAGTTATCCAGATCATATGTCGCTTCGGTTTTTGTTTCAGGTGTTTGTGCATCGTCTCCCTTTTGACACCCGATCATAACTGTACCGACCATGAAAAAGAAAATTGCGCTTTTAATTTGTTTGTTCATTGATTTTCATTGTAATTCAGCCTACTTCGTTTTAAGGTCGCTTCGGCATAGTCAGACCTTTTGAGTAGAAGCCGTACGTTCATCACATTGGTTTAAGTTCAGTGCTGTTTCCGGTACTTCTTCTTTCGCTCAGTTTGTTCATTAGCTAATGCTTTCCAAAAGTAAAGACTTGATCATTGAATTACTATAGCTGAAAACAGCTACACATATGGGGAAATTTTCTTTCGTAACAAGTAACTAGAAAGTTACGAGAGGGTGTTGGTGATTTGTGTCTAATGTGATTAGGATGTTTGCTTCATACAAAACGAGTAGATGCATCATTTGAACAAGCACTTTGTGGCTTTTGTGGTTGAAAAGAATGTTTGCTAGCCCATCCCAACCTTACTCTTTTGTTAAAAATTAAACGATTGTTTAAAAAAGTTAATTAAACGTTTGTTTAACTCATGAAAAAATGCTCAACTTTGCAGCATGGAAACAAAAGATAAGAAACTGAAAATACTTGAAGAGGCAGAGCAACTCTTTGCCAGTCAGGGTTTTTCGGGGACTTCAGTGCGGGAAATTGCGAAGGCTGCTGATGTAAATGTAGCCATGATTTCCTACTACTTCGGGAGCAAGGAACAGTTGCTTATGGAGATTTTTCGCTACCGAAGTGACTATTTAAAAACACAGGTTGACGATTTATTGAACAACACCAGTCTCAGTAGTTGGGACAAGCTAGACATTCTGGTCGATCATTATGTCAACAAATTTTCAGATAACCAGCACTTGCACCGCATCATTTTGCGCGAAGCCAACATGAATTGCAATACTGAGATCTGCGCATTTATCATGGAGCGTAAAAAAACGCATTACGGCATGATTCGTCAGTTTTTTGAACAAGGGCAAGAAAGAGGAGAATTCAATAAAGAAGTGAATGTATTGTGGCTATATACACTCTTGCCAGGCATGACCAAACATACCTTGTTTAATCAGGATTTTATGGCCGTAATTCTTGAAGAGGAAACTGGTAAAGCTCCTGATAATGCTGAACTGATGCAGCAAACCAAAGACCACCTCAAGCAATTTTATCGAAAAATTTTAGAGATTAAATAAAAATGGGAACACTACGCAATGGCACACTGGCCATAGCTTTAACATTAGGTTCAATCACTTTCCTACAAGCACAGGAAAACAAAACACTCACCTTGGGCGAGACCATTGAACTGGGACTTGAAAACAGTAAACAATTAAAAGTAGCGCTTTCAAAAAGCAAAGAGGCTGGTTATGCCACACGCGAAATGAAAGAGAACTTTATTCCGGATGTAGATTTATCCGGACAATACATGCGCATTAATGAACCTACCATTAAAATAGGATCAGCATTATCCGGAGGAAGTTCGTCTGAAGAAGAATCAGGAGGCATGAGCGCAACTCCAAGCTATGTAATGTTTGGAACAGCAACGGCTTCAATGCCTTTGTTTTCAGGCTTCAAAATCCGTAACGGTATTCGTTCTGCTCAGTATTTGGAAAAAGCGGCACTATTAGACGTAGAAGCACAACGCAGCGAAGTAGTGCTGAATTTGGTGAATGCCTATGTGAACCTTTACAAAGCGCAAGAAGCTGTAAAACTGGTTGAAGAAAACCTGGAGCAGTCGAAACAACGTGTAAAGGACTTTACCAACATGGAAAAAAACGGCATTCTTGCCCTCAACGATTTGCTGAAAGCACAACTGCAAGAATCGAACACATCGTTAGCATTATTAGATGCGCAGAACAACCAGCGTGTAGCCAATTTCAACATGAACTTGTTGCTCGGGCTCGATGAGTCAACTCAATTGCTACTGGATAGTATCAACATTGATCAGTTACCGGAAATGCTTACAGTAGGTGACTTGCGCGAGAAAGCAATCACAGAACGCGAAGATTTGCAAGCAGTAGAAGAGCGCGAAAAAGCCAGTGAAACAGCGGTGAAAATGGCCAAAGGCGATTATTGGCCTTCTATTGGATTATCAGGCGGATACATTGCCGCTGATATCGATCAGGTGATGACCATTACCAATGCCTGGAACATTGGAGTAGGTGTTTCTTTCAACCTAGCGCAACTGTATAAGAATGGTGCAAATGTGCATCAAGCTAAAGAGCAATACATGCAAACACAATTGATGCATGAGCAATTGACCGATCAGGTAAAAAGCGAAGTTTTTCAATCGTTTAGTGATTACCTGGAAAGCTTGCAACGCATGGAAGTGTATGCAAAAGCAGAACAACAAGCGAAAGAAAATTACCGCATAACCAAGAACAAACACGATAACAGTTTAGCCACCACAACCGATTTGCTCGATGCAGATGTAGATCAATTTCAGGCAGAACTCAACCTCCGTTTTTCAAAAGTAGATGCTTTGTTGGCTTATTGTCGCTTGTTAGAAGTAAGCGGTCAGCTCGAAGCAACATCTGTACAATCTTTTACCGCTCAATAACCCCTACAGACAATTATCATGGAAACAGCAGAAAAAAATAGAACAGCGCAAGAAAATCAAGCAGCAATGAACGCAAGTGAAAACACAACTACAACCAAAAAGAAGAAAAACAAAAACTTCGGATTGGTATTGGCCATCATTCTTATTGTAGGAGGTGGAGGAGGATACTTCTTTTACGAGCATGGTTTGCACCACGAAGAAACAGAAAACGCACAGGTGAAAGCAGATGTAAGCCCTGTAATTTCAAGAGTTTCGGGGTATGTAGAGCGTGTTTTGGTAGAAGATAACCAACAGGTAAAAGCAGGCGATACACTTTTGATTATTGACGATCGCGATTATGTGGTACGCGTAAAAGAAGCTGAAGCGGCTTTAGCCATTGCTAAAAGTAATTTGGAAGTAGCACAGCAAGGTGTAAACGTAGGGCGCAATCAGGTAGACGCTGCAAATGCCAGCGTATTGGCAGCAGAAGCAAGTATAGAAGAAGCCAAAGTGCGCCAGTGGAGAGCCCAAAAAGACTTTGAACGTTACGAGAACTTGTGGAAAGACCATACCGTAACCGAGCAACAATACGAAGAAGCATTGGCCGAAAAACAAGCAGCTGATCGTCAGTTAGAATTGTTACAAAAACAACGCGAAATAGCACAGCGTCAAAGCAGAACAAGTAATTCTGAAAGTACCGTAACCAATTCTAGAGTTGCCGTTGCCGAAGCTTCTGTAAAACAAAGCGAAGCAGCGCTAGAAGCGGCAAAATTGAACCTGTCTTATACAGCCATCGTAGCCAAATTTGACGGACAGCTTTCTGCAATAGATATTGAGCCCGGACAAATGGTTCAAGCTGGTCAATCGTTGTTCAACATTGTAAATACTGCAAACTATTGGGTAGTGGCCAACTTTAAAGAAACCCAGTTAGAGAATATGCAAATCGGGCAAGAAGTAGAAGTGGTGTTAGATGCTTATCCTGGCCATGAGTTTATGGCTAAAGTAAGCTCATTTTCTCCTGCAACAGGAAACACATTTGCTTTATTGCCAGCGGATAATGCAACAGGAAACTTTGTGAAAGTAGTCCAAAAAGTACCGGTTAAAATTGTGTTTGAAGATCAAAACGATCCGTTCATGAAAAAAGTAAGAGCGGGAATGAATGCCGAAGTTGACGTTCACATTAACTAATCAACAGAACGGAAATAAAAGTTTATGACTGATACAGGTTCTCTGGTAGAATACGGTTGGAAACGCGTTATCATTACGGTAACGGCCATCCTCTGTGCGCTACTGGAAATTATAGATACTACAATTGTTAACGTTGCCCTTAACGACATGTCGGGGAACCTTGGCGCCACCATGAGTGAGCTGGGGTGGGTCATTACGGCTTATGCCATTGCCAACGTTATCATTGTACCCATGACAAGCTGGTTATCGCAGCAGTTTGGACGTAGAAATTATTTTGCGGCTTCCATTCTGATCTTTACCCTGTCTTCGTTTATGTGTGGAAATTCGACCAACATTTGGGAGTTGGTGGCTTTTCGCTTTATACAAGGATTGGGTGGGGGAGCCTTGCTGGTAACTGCTCAAACGATTATTACTGAAACTTATCCGCCAGAAAAACGCGGAATGGCGCAAGCACTCTACGGAATGGGAGTTATTGTTGGACCAACGTTAGGGCCTCCGTTGGGCGGTTATTTTATCGACAATTATTCTTGGCCTTACATCTTTTACATCAACATTCCTGTTGGAATTCTAGCGTTCTTTTTAACGCTACAGTTTGTTAAAAGTCCAAAATACAGTGCCAAAAAATCAGCCAAACAAGTCGATTGGTGGGGAATTATCTTTCTCGCCATGGCTGTAGGTTCGTTGCAGTTTGTATTGGAAAAAGGACAAGAAGAAGATTGGTTTCAAAGCGAAGCCATTGTAGTGTGTAGCATTACCGCATTTTTGGGAGCCTATTTATTCATTTGGCGAGAGCTTACCTACGACTATCCGATTGTAAACCTTCGGGTATTGAGGAACAAAAACTTGTTGGTTGGAACGCTCTTGACTTTCGTACTAGGATTTGGATTGTTTGGTTCTACGTTCATTATTCCATTGTATACGCAATCGATTATGGGATGGACAGCCTTGCAGGCAGGTTTGTTGTTGATTCCGAGTTCATTAACAACAGGACTGATGATGCCGATTATCGGGCAATTGCTGCAACGTGGCGTTCCTCAAAAATACTTGGTAGCACTGGGTTTTACCATTTTCTTCGTCTACAGTTTATGGACGTATGAAATGCTAACGCCCAGTACTGGGGAAGAGCACTTTTTCTGGTTGCTGATTTTGCGTGGAGTAGGATTGGGACTCTTGTTTGTGCCCATTACTACACTTTCGCTTTCTACACTGAAAGGACCTGAAATTGGTGATGGTGCAGCATTTACAGGAATGATGCGTCAGTTGGGTGGTTCATTCGGTATTGCGTTGATTACAACATACATCGCACGCCACAACATGTTACACCGTGCAGATTTAGTGTCGCATTTAGATCCTACAAAACCAGAAGTACAACAGCGCTTAAATGGTTTAACGCAACTATTCATGGGAAAAGGCTCAGCCTTTAACGTAGCCCGTGAACAAGCCTTAAAAATGTTGGACTTGTCCGTTACAAAACAAGCAGCCGTATTGTCTTATATGGATGTGTTTTTAGGCATCGGAATCGTGTTCTTAGTGTGTGTGCCTTTTGTGTTGTTAATTAAGAAAAAAGCAGGAAAAATAGATGCTGATGTAACAGTGCATTAAAACGTCTTCGTTTGGTTTATGTTTTCCGAAAACCGGAGTCTGCAGGGGCTTCGGTTTTTTTTGTGGGATGGTGGATTAATAGTATTTATGGAAACCTCAACCACAATATCCACTGCCGTAGGAGAAGATACACTCCGGTTTCCAGTTGTTGGGTTTTCCTAATAGCATTTTACAACTGTTAGGGCCTTGTGTTAATCCCATTTTTTGAAGCAATGTTGCTCCTTCATGGTTGTCAACGGGCAACAAAGTACGCTTACCTTGTTGTGTGTGTTTGTATTGGAGCAATTCCAACCCGGCTTTTGGGTCTTTCGATAAAACCAAACCTCTTCCAAAATGAGGTAAATAGAAGCCTAACAAGGTATTTGTAGCATCAAAATAACCAACCCCTGAAGTGTAAAACTTATGGATAAGATGCGTTCTGTTTTCACCATTAATATCAGCATCGAGCAGGGTTACTGCTTTTTGGTCAGCTGCTTGTAACGGTCGAATAGAGGGATGAGGAGCGTAATCCAAATCGGATACAGAATCAAAACACAGGTAATCGGTTATTTTCTGAAAACCAATTTTTCGGTAAATGGGTTCACCCAATTCAGTGGCAATTAACACGAGCGTTTCGCAGCCTTTGTCGGAGAGGAAATCAACTAAAAACTGAGTGATTTTTGTCCCCAATCCTTGCCCTCTGGAATTTTGATCTACAATAATATTACCCAACCAACCGGTTTTTTCTTGCAGTAAAACATTCCCGGTTCCAACAATTTTTCCCTCTTTCAAGAGTACAAAAGCATAGAAAAAATCTTCGTGCATAAATTGATGCAAAAAGTCTTCATAATCGAATTTCCAATCTGCTGGGGGAAGCTGATTTAAACCGGGTATATCTGTAAAAGTGAGGGCTCGAATCACTTGATAAATTTAATGTTTTCAAGTGAGAATTTAGCATTGAAAATGGCAATGAATGCTGCAAATGAGAAGGCAAATACAGCTTCCCAAGGAATGTCAAATGAAAAATGGGAGTTCCAGGTGAAAACAGCGGAGAACAGTACAATAGAAATGTTGGTGAGCAATAACATAGAGACCTGTAGAATCCAAAAAGCATGTTTCTTTTTGTGCTTTTGTAACCATCGAAAAATGAGGTTCATCGGCAAAATAATCCATACGGAACCAATGAATGAAAAAAATAGGACAAATAAAATCTCCTCATAATTATGAAGCGTTAAAAGCAAAATAAGGTTGCCCAAAATGTAGGTTTTGAGCCAAATGCTAAATCCTTTCATTACTGAGTACTTTTCTTTTGTTTAGGGTCAGCATTCAGTATCGTTTCATTGATAGATTGATTACGTTCTTTGGTGTTTTTAATGATTTCCTGCACACTCAATATACGGGCTCTTAATTTTTGTAGTAGTAGAGTATTGCTAGTGTCATGGCTTTGCGCGATAAGACGATCAATATGACCTATCATGTTTTGGTTTGAAACAAATAATGAATCGAGTTTAAGGGAGTCTTTTCTCATTTGCTTAGCATCCACGATTCGGGATGAAAAATCAGCGAAAGAGCTATCGTTATATATAGAGTCATAAGCGTATTTATGGTGTGCCGAAGGATTATTAATGGGATTGGTTTCTTGTGCATTACAGCTCTGGAAAATACTAAACAGACCTATGATTGAGATAAGCGTTATCTTATAAATAGCAGGTGACTTAATCATTAACCGAAGTGTTGGATTCATTAGAATGAAGTTTTTTGTGGGTTTGTTTGAGGTGGAAATCGATTAAGTGTGTGCCAGGGGCTATTTCATGAGCTTTTTCAAACAGTTCTAACGCTTTGGTATAATCACTTTTGCTGTAGTAATATATTCCCAAATTCTTATATGCATATGCATTGTTATTATCCAACTCAAGTGCAGTGTAAATGTCTTTCAGGCCTTTGTCTTCTAACCCCGTTTTGAACTTAGCCAAGCCTCTATTGGCAAAAGCATAAGCGTCTTCTGGGTTATCGTTGATAAGAACATTAAAGTCTTCAATGGCTTTATCATATTCTTCTAACTGAATATACGTGTATCCACGATTACCAATAGCCTGATAATCTTTAGGACTTAAAGCAATGGCTTTTGTGAAATCTTCAACTCCTTCAAGGTAGTAGCCATTAGAAGATTTGATTAATCCTATAAAAGCATATTCTATGGAGTTTAATCTAAAATGCTTTTCAAATTCTTCTTGAGTAGTAAAAGCAGCATTAAAGTCTTTCAGGTAAGCATAAGATGATATGATATAGAGGTACAAAGTTCTATTGTGTATTCCTTTGTCAATAATAGTTTGGAAAGTTGAAATGGTACATTGAAAATCTTCTTTGAAATAACAAGCCATTCCAATACGGTAATCTTGCGGTAAAATATTGTACTTAATGAGTTGTATCAATTGTTGGCCATCGTTAAAATAAACGCTTCCATCTTGGAGTACAATTGAATTTTTAGAAGGTAGCAGGTTCATTACAAAATCAAAAAGTGCAATGATGCTGATGAACATACTTAACGTAATAATCCTGCCATGCATGTGGTTCAAAATGGCCAAAGCAGGAAACACAATACCAATGATAAACGAAGCTATTGGTCCGGCTAGTGTAATAAAGAACTGGTTACTTCTGGTAATTGTAGTACTATGTGGAAGGGTAATACTGGTTGTCCACAAACGAATATCTCGAGTAATGTAAAACGCTAACCGGCCAATACTAAAAGTAAAGCTGCCTGTAGGGGTTCCCAATGATCCTATGTAAATAGAAACCTTATCACGAGAAAGAATTAGAGCTGTTATTCCGTGTGCAAATTCATGGAGTAGAAGCGATAAAAAACGAGCAATAACAAAAGTTAAGACAAAAAATAAAAGAAAAAGCAGAACGGCTAGTAGTGTAGACATTTTAACAAAGTTGAGTTGTCCAAATCATTTATCAAGGCTACAAAATTAAAGAAAACGGCTCGGCTTATCGGTTGTGAATAGTTGGTTGAATAGAGTAAAATAAGCTCATTTTTATTCCTTTTTATTGTGAAGGTTACAATAGTCTATTAACTCTTGTATTTCAGCTTGTCCCCATTCTTTAATGAATCCTTTTTTAAGCGATGCTTTCAGGTGCTGGCAAGCTTTATCTGCATCTCCCATTTCTTTATAGGTTAGGCCTAAATTTCTATCACACCAAGTGTTTTTAGGAAACATTTCTTGTGACAAATTCAAATAATGTAATGCATTTTCAAATTGCCCCAATTTCATATAGGCATAACCCAGGTTGTTGTAGTGCGGAGCAATGGGTTTTTGTTTGTCAATAACATGTTTACCATAGGCTACCGCCTCATCCCATTGTTCATTATTAATGTAAGCAAATATGAGGTTGTTGTAAGCTTCAATAAAGTTAGGATTGTGTAAGATAGAAAGCTTGTTGTAGTGGATGGTACTGTCATATTGGTGTTCCCACTTTGAGAAAAGAATAGCCATGTTGTAATAAAGTAAATCAAGCCGGGTACCTTTTAATTTTTCAGCTTTCAGGTAGCTTTTATAGGCATTCTCATATTGCTGCAAATTGGCTAAAGTCATGGCTTTGTTAAGGTAGATGAGTCCTTGTGTAGAATCCAGTTGCATTAAATGGTCATACCCGGCTATTGCCTTATCATATTTTCCGAGGGTGTTATAACACAAAGACCGGTTGTTAATGGCTAAAAAGTGATTAGGGTATTTTTTTAGAATTTTTGAATAAATGGAAATTGCTTTTTTAGGATTGCTATGGTTTTGTTCCCAATTCGCTTCTTTATACAAAGAATCAATCTTTAGAGGGTATTGAGCCTTGGTTGTATGGATTATAGAGAATATGAAGAGGAACAGTAAGGGGAAGATGCTTTTCATGTTAAAATTGTGCGCCAGTGTTAGCAATTATTGGGATTGAAATTTTGCTAAAAGTAAATTTTTCTAGCCGTTAATGTTCGTTTAGAGCAAACGAAGTGGATGTGTTCTTACAGGATTGTAAAATAATGTTTAAGCTCAAGAATAGGAGTGACATTATTCAAGATGAATGCATTAAGAAACTTTATGCCTTACACCTGCGTCTTCTTTTTTGTATATTGGACAACATTGTTTGTTTGATTAGAAACAGTGCAATTACCGAAATAAAGAAAGCTCTCCTTGAACGCAAATACCCAACACCAAAACCAATTTTGGCTTGAAAAGCGGCCGCATAGCATTACCCTTTTTTTATTGTTGG
The DNA here is from genome assembly GCA_002705995.1 of Crocinitomicaceae bacterium. Taxonomy (GTDB): domain Bacteria; phylum Bacteroidota; class Bacteroidia; order Flavobacteriales_G; family Salibacteraceae. Next base: position 162,629 of record PAJI01000001.1, read on the forward strand.
TATCAATATGTATTTCTCAATTGTCTTTTGCCCAATATTGGATGCAAAAGGGAGGTAGCCCCACAGTAGACGAAGCCTATGCCATAGCAACAGATGGTTCAGGAAACACTTACACCACGGGCTATTTTACAAGTAATGCAACCTTTGGAGCAACCACATTATCTTCATCCGGATCTACTGATATTTTTCTGGCCAAAACCAACAATCAAGGAAATTACGTTTGGGCAGTAAAAGCCGGAGGAAGCGGAACAGACAGAGGCGTAAACATCACCACAGATACACAAGGCAACAGCTACATTACCGGATACTTTTACGGAACAGCCAATTTTGGAAGTACAACGTTAACCTCATCCGGAAACCAAGACATTTTTATTGCGAAATACAACAACGCTGGAACATTGCAATGGGCGGTTAAAGCCGGAGGCTCAGGGGCTGATGTAGGAAATGGAATTAGCCTAGACAATTCAGGGAACGTATTGGTCACCGGAGAGTTTAAAAACAGTGCAACTTTTGGCACAACAACATTAGCAGCATCAGGAACCAATTCAGATGCATTTACCTCAAAGCTTAGCGTATCATCGGGGGCTTTCCAATGGACAGAACAAGGCAGCAGCACTTTGGCTGTTAAAGGGATGGATGTAACAAGCGATAACCAAGACAATGTATACATCACCGGGCAGTTTAGTGGCAATGTTACTTTTGATGTTACCCATGCAAACACCATGTATAATGTTATCTATTTGGTGAAATACAACAGTCAGGGGCAAGAGCAATGGTTTCGTGTAATCGGAGGAGGAACTTCCTGTATTTCAAATGCAATGACTTCAGATGCATCTGGGAACGTATACCTTACCGGAAATTTTACCGGAAACCTCACTTTTTTCGGTAGTTCAAATTATACACTCACCAATACCTACACGAACCGCATCTTTCTAGCAAAATACAACAGTTCAGGTACGCTAAGTTGGGCAAAGTCAGAGGGCTCAGAAAACACTGTTACTTCAAACGATATAGCCATTGACGGTAGCGGAAATGCCGGGATAGTGGGTTCGTTTACCTGTAAGTTTAACGAACATGCCGCTACCTATGGGCAAGGAACCTTTAACGCGGTAGGGTATAGCGATATTTTCATGAGTAAATATTCATCTGCGGGAACACATCAATACAGTAAAAACCTTGGGGGGCGCAAAAACGATTACGGCTATGGTATCGCCATGAATTCATCCGGACAAATTCACTTTGCAGGAAGCTTTACCGGGAATTTGTTTGTGCCGGTATCTTCTAATTTTGTGCCAGCAAACCTTGCATTGTGGACACCATATCCTTGCACAGGAAATTCACCGTATTGTTCTGATGCTGATTACGGTAACTTTTACGGAATGCCCGGTTCCGGAAATTCAGATGTAGCAATGGGTAATTGTTTTGATCCGGCAAGAGAACCCTATGACTATTATTTGAGAAATGGCTCAGGTTGCTCACGTCCACAAGAAGTAGTATGTATAGAGCCCAATTGTCCCAACTCAATTACAACCTGTACTGCTGAATTAATTACCGCCTATTCGCACATTTGTCCATCTGTAGGCCCAAAAATTAGTTATCAATGGAGCACGCCTTCTCCCTATGATACCACTGAAATAGTAAGTGTTTTTAGCTCAGGTACTTATACGGTAACCATAACATCAGAAGATGGTTGTTTTTCATCTACAGATGACATTTCTGTAAATGTACTTCCAACAACATCAACCCCAACCATTAGCGATGACAAAGGCTTTAACACCAATGCCATATCTCCGGTTGCTGTAGAATTATGTGAACCAGATAGTGCATTGCTAACGGCAGGAGTGGCTGTTGGCAATAGTTTTTATTGGACTGGCCCGGGATTGCCTGCCGGAGGAGCTTCAACAATTGATATCATGGCAAGTTTATCAGGAACCTATACATTAACAGTTGTAGAGTCTAATGGCTGTTCAAATCAGGTAGATGTAGATGTGATTATATACCCTCCGTTAGATTCCTTTTTGTTAGGAATTGTTGACGATTCAATTTCCTTTTGCCAAGGATACAGTTCGCCCGTTCAACTTTACGATAGTATCAGCAATCCCAATGCAAACTGGATGTGTTTGGGCGGTAACTATTCTGTTAACACCCAATGGACAGTCACCCCTTCGGTAAGTTCTTTGTCTTACTGCAACACCTTTTTATACCTTTCAGCAGTAACCACAGGCTGGTATAACATTCAAGCAACAGTTATTCGGAGCAACTTTTGTGAAACAGATACTCATTACGTCAGTAAAGACGTATACATTGAAGTATATCCTTCTCCTGTGATAAATCCATTTACCGTTAGCATTGTTGGGAGCCAATACATCTGTCCGGGAGATAGCGCTTTGTTAGTTGCTACCGGAGGGCCTAATTATACATGGAATGGTCCGGGAGTGGGAGGCATAACCAATGATAGCATTTACATTACACAACCCGGAGTATACATTGTTGGTTCAAACGCGGCAGATACCAACATTTACGGATGTAGCAGCTATTATACCTCTTATGATCAGATAATGATAGAGATCAAGCCTCAACCTACGGTAACAGCAAGTTCGGAGTTGATTTGTCCAAATGACTCTGTGTTGCTTTTGTGCGATCCGGTAGGTACAAACTACCATTGGGAAGGCCCTAGCGGATACATACCAGGAGGCACTTCCATTTATGCTACCGAACCCGGAGAATACTATAGCATCGTTAACGATAGTGATAGTTGTGGGTTGGTTTCCAATACAATACAATTGGCACAATATGCCACACCACAACTTTTAGCCAATGGCGATTTGTTCATTTGTGAAGATGATTCGGTTGTAATTTCCGTAGCCTCAAACGATAGTAGTATCATAGAATGGCAACCTCCATTGTCTGGTAGCGGATTGAGTCAAACTGTTTATACTGCAGGAACCTATACTTGTATGATTTCTTCGTGTGGCATTGTCACTTATGCGAGCATAGAAGTATTGGCTTCTGAACCTGTTGCAACCATAGACAGAGATAGAGAGTTGTGTGAAAACGATTCGGTTATTTTATCCGGTACAGCCGGAATGGGTGATTATTACTGGTTTCCAAATGGTGAAACTACCAGTTCTATTGTTGTAGATGAGCCCGGAACATATGTGCTTTCAGTAGTTGATACCAATGGGTGTGAAGCCGTTTCAGATTCCGTTGAGGTCGAAATTGTGACTATTAATGCACTCATTGCACATACGGGAGATACTGTAATTTGTAACGGAGAATCATTGGTGTTAAATGCTCCAGCCGGTTATGACCAGTATTTATGGACTCCGGCCAATGTTACAACTCCGGCTTATACCGTTAATGCAGCGGGAACATATTACTTGTCGATTATTGACACCAACGGTTGTAAAGATACTTCAGCTCCTTTTGAAGTGTTTATGCCCGATACGGTAACGGACTTTGAAATAGATGGAGAACTCCATTTCTGCGAAGGCGATTCGGTGATTTTAACAGCTTCTGAAAATGACAAGGTAGATTATAGCTGGAGTCCGACAGGTTACCAAGGAAAGGTCTATGTGGTAGATACCTCCGGAACATATGCACTGGCAACGGTTGATGCCTACGGATGTATGGCTTATTCAGATTCCATTACTGTTTTGGTAGAAGAAAATGAGTTGACCACACCAGAAACCGATGATACGCTAATTTGCGCCCATTTACCCATTTACCTTGTAGCCACAACTCCTATGGGAACTATAGAATGGTATGATCAAATCGGAGGGAATGTGGTCAATACAGGAGAAGATTATTACATCTACGATCCTGCGGTAACAACAACTTATTATGTGAAATCTGTACTATCGGTGTGTTCCAGTGAATATACTCCCGTTTTACTTGAAGTTGAAGATTGCGATAACCTCAATGCTCCCAATGTTTTTACGCCCAATGGAGACGGGGTAAATGATGTGCTTTATTTCTACCTCCACGAAGCAACTTGTTTTGAAGTGAAAGTTTACGACCGTTGGGGACTACTGATGTATGAAAGCGAGGATATGGAAGAAGGCTGGGATGGTACAAGCCTGCAAAGTGGAAATATTGTACCAGATGGAACGTATTACTACATCGTAGCGTATTGCAAATACAACGGCAAACCCGGGGCTGAAACCGGCTATATAACCGTGTTCAGTGATGAGAATTAAGAGGGATTATTAATCTTCTGGAGACTTTAAAACTTCTGGATCAACTTTTCCAAAGTGAGATTGGCCGATAGCGATAAAGTGAAAATAACCATCGTTTGAAAATTCGATAATGTGGGTAACAGCTTCGTTCTCATCTAGGCAATAAAGAACTCGTGTATTGTATTCAAAAGAAAAAGGTGTTGAGAAAACCGTAGAATCATTAAAAACAGAAAGTAAATGATGTACTTCTTCAGTATTGAAATGTGTACCGAAAGCCCAAAAACCATTGTAAATGTAACCTTCTACAGGAGGTTCGGTACTGTCATCTATTGTGATGTTGGTTGAATAGCGACTAGAAATTCCTGACGAAGCTATCTGATGTTGAATAATTTCCGGTAAACACTCAAAACGGATAACCAATCCTGTAAGTATAACCAGTGCGAGAAGCAGTAAGAATAAAATAGGTCTTGGAAATTTCATCAGACTTGATTTATAAGATTGAAACGATAAGAAATGTACTTGAACCAGTATTTAATCTCCTATAGTTGATAAAAGCAGAGCATTCCAATATGGCAGTTATAATTTCAGGAGCTTTTTTCCTGAGTTCGCGGCAATCTCCCATATTGATAACAGTTGTTTCGTCTGTGAACTCATCTATGCAATCGATCCACGCGTCCATGTTTCTTCCATAGTATTCAGGAAAGTTGAATGCTTCTGCAAAAACAGTGTGCAGTGAATCCCAGTCGGTGATATTTTGAGAACGAATGGTTATTGTTTTCATCGGAGCAGGTAATTTCTTTCAATGGCTTTTAACAGCTCTTTTCGGTATTTGTAAACTACTTTAGAAAGTAAAGATCATCTCCATTCTACATTCAATTGTTGCAATTCATTTTTCAACATTGAGAGAGAATCCGGAGCGATGATGTGTGTGTTGATCACAAACTGCCCTTTATCGCTGTTGAGTACATAGTTTCCGGCAACGTACCGGATAGACTTGATCTTAGAAAGGTCGATCCTTTTGGGAAACAATTTGTTTTTGGTTAAAATGCCATTTTGAAGCGTTAAATAGTGCTTTTTGAACTCAAAATAATAAATGCCCAGTAGCGTAATTCCAGCACCAATTTGTCCAACGCCAAGAGACTCTAAAGAGAACAGTTCAACATTTTTGAAAACAAAAGAAAGTCCAACAATTACACACCCCACTGCAATGAAGAATAACCCCATGTAGAGGTTGTTGTTGAGTCTTTTTGAAGCGTACTTGATGCGTAGCATAGTTGTTGAAATTATGAGTAATGATAAGCGCTTGCTAATTTATTGAAATTTGAATGGAATGTTGAAAACGTGATCTTTTTGACCTAATCTACAGTGCCCTTATTTATATACTGGTAGTGATAATCAGTTATTAAAATTAAACTTGTGAGAAACCTTTTGGGAATCTTCCCACCGGTATACACATCCTGAACAATAAAAGATGCTACCTCTTTTTTTAAGTACATTGTTAATGTAAAATAGTTCCTGTTCAGTATATTCTATCCCCTTGTTTTTCAATTGCCAAAGGCCATTAATAGCGTACAGTTGTGTCTCAAAATTGGTAGAATGGAGTAGTTGCATTAATTGTGATGTGTCTCTCTGAGCTACAAGTTGGTCAATAAGTATCATTCCTTCGGTAGGATCACTCATAAATCCACAAGAATTACCATATACATTATCATTAATAAATAGTTCGCGGCATTCAATTCACCACCAAAATCAGTAATAAAAATTGTTTTCAATTGAAAGTACAAACTATCGTTTGTATAGCTAGCCAAGGTGTCGAGATAAGGTTCCCATTTTTTGCGTTTAACCTTTTTATGCTTTTTCTCTATGATTTCGTAGTAAACAATAGTAGAATCTTTTGTGATTAAATTGATTTTGAAATCATATGTTAATGGGCTAAGCTCTTGATACATGTAATGTATTGACTCTCTAAAATTGCTAGCTAAATCTCTTTCAGTAGTGAGGTAATGTTTGTGCTTTCTCATCGATTTTGCCTTGAGAATAAATTGATTGTAATTCAATGTCTCCAAAGCGTTCCGAATAGTGTCGTAATGATTGATTTCTTGCGCATTACAAAATGAAAAGCCCAGTAAAAAGAGTAGAACTAGTGATTTTTTCATCGTGTGGAATCTGGTAATAGTGTTTCCGTTAGAACGGATAGATATGTTGTAAATTACATCAATTGAAAGACTTTCTAAATTCTAACGGAGAAAGCTGTGTCTTGCTTTTGAACAACTTGCTAAACGTTTGCGGATAATCAAACCCCAAAGCATAGGCAATTTGACCAATGGGCATGTCAGAAGTTGAAAGTTTCTCTTTGGCTGTATCAATCAGTTTTTGTTGAATGTGTTGGCGAGTGCTTTGTCCGGTTAAGGTTTTGAGCAAATTGCTCAAGTAATTAGGAGAGAGGTTTAGTCGATCTGAGACCTCTTGAACAGAAGGCATACCTTGCTGTGCTAAATCTTCACTGTTGAAATACGCGTTCAGTAAGTCTTCCAATCGGTCCAACACCTCATGATTGCTGATTTTTCGGGTAATGAACTGTCGGTGGTAAAAGCGGTTAGAATAGTTGAGCAGCGTTTCTATCAGCGAAATAATAATCGGTTGACTAAACTGATCGATGTTCGCATGGTATTCGCGTTTAATTATATCGATAATGCACTGAATGGTATTTTCTTCTTTTTTCGATAAGAACAGTGCTTCGTTAACCGTGTAATCAAAATACTCGTATTGCTTTAAGTTTTTGGCCAATGGCGTATTCCACAGGAAATCAGGGTGAATCAATAACATCCAACCCGATTTATTACGCGAAGCAGTTACGTCTAATTCAATGGTAAACGACTGTCCGGGAGCAAAGAAAAACAACACACCTTCGTCAAAATCATATTGCTGTTGTCCATACTGAATTTTTCCGACCATATCGCGCTTGAGCGAAATGCAGTAAAAGTCAAAAATCCAACGCTTTTCTGTCGCCATTTCAGTAAGCTGAACATCTTCATAATTCACCACACTAATGAGCGGATGTTCTGGTTCTGTCAACCCTCTGTAGCGGTGAAACTCATGAATGCTTCGTATTCTCGTAACAGGCATTTGCGCCATAAAATGTGTAATAATTGATGTTACTTATTCAGCCATTTGGCGAACACCTTGTTCATGGCAGGCGAGACCACATACGAAAGTAGTGGAACTACAATTAAAGTAAGAATCAAAGTGCGCACCGGTAAAGGGAAGTCTACCAGAAAATCGCCCAATAACCAAAACAGCAGAGTGATTTTAGGATAAATGGCCAACCAGGTTAAGAAAGTTCTTTTGTGTAGGGTTGCGTTCTTCTTCATGTTGATTGATTAAGTTGAATTGAAAGTGTGCAAATGTGCAGAGAACGCATCAAAAACACTTAACCAAAACTAAGGTAGTTGTGTTCAAAACGGAGATGTATGAGGCTATGGTAAGGAATTGAGATTAATCTCAATTATTGAACAAATAAAATTTGATGCACAGATGGGCGATTCCTCATTTTTTCGAAACATAGCGTTTGTGTGCGAACCTCACAAAATCATTCAATTTAAAATAATCAGAAATCAAGGTTCAAACCGATACTCTGCAGTTCCATTTTTTAAGGTGTAATAATGATCTCCATCACAGTTGTAGCAATCAAAAAGAGGAGCAGAAAGAAGTAGGGCTTCTCCGTTTCTGTATACCCGAATGGTTACCCGGTGTGGATACCCGTTTTGAGGTACGTTAGCATTTCCATTGGTAGCAAGTGAACCATCAGCCGAAAAGTAATAACGGTTGTGTTTCCCGCCAATGTCTAAATCCAAACTATCAATGGAATAACCCAATTCATTTTCAAACGTAAAATGATGTCCCCAATGAAAAGCTGAGGCGTTTTTCCATTTCATGAAAATAAAGAGCACAGCTAAAAACAAGGTGCTGAAGATGAGTATAACGGGTTTTAACTTCATGGTTTAGAAACTGAAATTTAAAGGAAAATTTCCAAATTCATGCATCTTGCTGTCATGTGATAAGAGTTCTGTGAGTCCATTGTAAAACAGTGAAGCATTAAACGCTTCAACTAAAGTGAGCCATTCCTGAGTTTTACTTAATTTTTATACTTATTTAGATAATAATCCTACCCAATAGGATAATTCTACAAAGAATTTGATAATTCAATTATTATAGACACTTTAGTGTGCAAACCAATTCGCTTTCTAAATGAAGCGTTATAAGATGAGCAACGGATGGGTAAGGATTTTGTGAAATACAAAAAGGAAGTTTTCCCAATTGATACGTCACTTTTTAACTATTTAAAGAAGTACAACAGAGGTGTTCAGTTGCCTTTGGAGTATGAAGATTTACTGCGTTTTAGAGACGGTATTCCCATTTACGATGAGAACGATGAAGATACGTTGTGGCTCAGTACTTTTTTTCCCAATGAAGAAAGAACTGAAATAGACCTTGGACTCAAAAAGATCTATACCATTCTGCACGTGGATGGAAGTGAAGATGTGTTGCCTTACCTCAATGTAGATTCCATCGATTTTTGCACCTATGGAAATACCAAGCCGTTTCGGGTAAAAGTCAGAAATATCCTGAACGATAACTACGTGTTTTTCTACATCAAAAAAGCAGATGCATCAAGGGTTTACGGATTAGAGTTGGAGCATTTGTTGTCTCCGAATCCTACCAACTTTTTGGTGACTGAAAATACCTTGGTAGTCGATCACATTTCAGGAATTCCGGGAGATGTGTTTTCCAAGAGTTACCTCGAAAAATGCAGTAGGTTTGAAAAGGCCTCCATTGCCAAAGACTTTGTAAAGTTCAACGAAAGGTGTTTTGTACGCTTGCTTGGCGACATGCGCGATTACAATTACGTTTTGGTACTGATGCACGATTTCGATCGGATTCAATACCGTTTCAGAGCCATCGATTTTGATCAGCAGTCATACGAGGGAGAAATGAACGCCTATTTTCCACACTTCTATGAAGAGAATAAGGTCTATCAAGATTTGGTAGACGAATACCTTTCCGAAGGCTCCATTCAACAGTATAAATTGGAAGAACGATCGCTGATGGCCAAACGTGCCACCAGTGAATGGGTGCGTCTTGGAGATTTGCTAGAATGTATGAAAAACAACACCCTTTCTTCCGAAGAAAACATCAACACTTTGAAAACGCAGTTGTTCAATTATGTGAATGATGTTGAATTCAAAAAATCCACCAGCATGGGAGAAATCATCCAGGCAGCCATCAACTTTGTAGTCAGAAATTATAAAAGCATAAACCCATACATCATAAAATGAAAATTAAAAAGGTTCTTGTCGCTAACCGTGGCGAAATCGCTATCCGCGTACTAAGATCATGTACAGAATTAAACCTTGATACGGTGGCTATCTATACCTATGAAGACAGGTATTCGCAGCACCGCTATAAAGCAGACGAGTCGTATCAGATTGGAGAAGATGATGATCCTTTAAAACCCTATTTGAACATTGAAGAGATCATCGCTATTGCCAAAGAAAAATCGGTAGATGCTATCCATCCCGGTTATGGTTTTTTGTCTGAAAACAAGGAGTTTGCCAGACAGTGTGAGCAAAATGGTATTGTGTTCATTGGTCCCCGTTCAGAAGTAATTGAAGGGCTTGGAGACAAAATTACAGCTAAAGAAATTGCTACAGCGTGTGAAGTTCCTACCATCAATAGTAACGAGGAAAAACTAACGACCAACGCTGTGGTGAAAACCGAAGCCAATCGCATTGGTTACCCCGTAATGTTGAAAGCAGCTTCCGGAGGTGGAGGTAGAGGAATGCGCATTTTACGCTCAGACGAAGACGTTGATGTGTTGTTTCAAGCAGCCAAAAGTGAAGCACTCAAAGGTTTTGGTGATGATACCATGTTTGTTGAAAAATACGTGGAAAACCCTAAGCACATTGAGGTGCAGATTGTAGCCGATAACCACGGAAACATTCGCCATTTGTACGAAAGAGATTGCTCTACGCAAAGACGCCATCAAAAAGTAGTAGAAGTAGCTCCGGCTTATAATTTAGATCAGGAAGTAAAAGAAAAACTCTACGATTATGCTTTGCGCATTGCCGAAAAAGTAAAGTACAACAACGTTGGTACGGTTGAGTTCTTGGTGAGTCAAACCAATGAGATTTTCTTCTTAGAGGTAAATCCTAGAATTCAGGTAGAACACACCGTAACCGAAATGGTAACGGGTATCGATTTGATTAAAACACAAATCTTTATCGCTGGTGGTTATCGCTTGGAAGACGAACAGATCAAAATTTATGGTCAGGATGAAATTAAGTGCAATGGTTTTGCCATTCAGTGTAGAATCACCACCGAAAATCCTGAAAACAATTTTACCCCCGATTATGGTACCGTAACAACCTATAGAAATGCAGGTGGAAACGGCATCCGTTTAGATGAAGGTTCGGTTTATCAAGGCGTGACGATTAGTCCGTTTTTCGATTCGATGTTGGTAAAAGTTTCGGCAACCAGTAGAACGTTAGACGGTGCGGTGCGTAAGATGACAAGAGCGTTGAAAGAATTTAGAATTCGTGGGGTAAAAACCAACATTCAGTTCTTGCAAAATGTCATCAACCACCCACAATTTAAGGGGGGTGAAGTTCATGTGAACTTTATTCAGCAAACCAAAGAACTGTTTGACTTCAATCAGTCGAAAGATCGTGCTACCAAAATCATCAATTTCTTAGGCGAGATCATTGTAAATGGTCACCCCGATGTGAAGTTTATAGATGAACGCAAAGAGTTCAGAAAACCAGTGGTTCCGGCTTTTGATGATACAGTTCCGTATCCCAAAGGAACTAAAGATCTGTTGACAGAACTTGGTCCAGAAGCATTTAGCAAATGGTTAAAAGACGAGAAAAAGATTCATTACACAGATACTACATTTAGAGATGCGCATCAGTCGTTGTTGGCAACGCGCATGAGAAGTTACGACATGCTGAAAGTGGCCGAAAGCTTTGCACGCAACCATCCCAATACCTTCAGTATGGAAGTGTGGGGTGGGGCAACTTTTGATGTTTGTTTGCGCTTTTTGCACGAAAACCCCTGGAAACGTTTAAGAGATATTCGCGCAGCAGTGCCCAACATTTTGCTGCAAATGTTACTGAGAAGTTCCAATGCGGTGGGGTATACTTCGTATCCTGACAATGTGATTGAAAAATTTGTAATCAAATCGGCAGAAAACGGGATTGACATTTTCAGAATTTTCGATTCGTTGAACTGGGTGCAGTCAATGGAACCAAGCATCAAATACGTACGCGAGAAAACAGGCTCATTGGCAGAAGCAGCCATTAGTTATACAGGCGATATTCTCGATCCTTCCAAAACCAAATACGATTTGAACTACTACGTTCAATTGGCCAAAGATTTGGAAAATGCAGGAGCGCATATCATTGCTATAAAAGACATGGCTGGTTTATTGAAACCCTATGCCGCAGAGCAATTGGTATTGGCGTTAAAAGACGCTGTTGATTTGCCCATTCACTTGCATACGCACGATACGTCTTCGGCTCAGATTGCTTCGTATTTGAAAGCCGTTGAGGCGGGTGTAGATGTGATGGATGTTGCCTTGGGTGGACTTTCAGGATTAACGTCACAGCCGAATTTCAACGCTGCTGTTGAGATGACGAAATTCCAAGAGCGTTACCACGATTTTGACATGGATAAGCTCAACCAATTCTCAGACTATTGGCAAGATGTTCGCGAGTACTATTATCCGTTTGAATCGGGCTTGAAAGCGGGAACGGCAGAAGTGTATAAGCACGAAATTCCGGGCGGACAGTTTTCGAACCTTAGACCGCAGGTGAATGCCGTGGGATTGGGAGATCGTTTTACGGAAGTGACCAGAATGTATGGCGAAGTAAACCGCATGTTTGGAGACATTGTAAAAGTAACTCCGAGTTCTAAGGTGGTAGGCGACATGGCTATTTTTATGGTAGCTAATAACCTAACGCCAGATGATGTGATGAAAAGGGGACAGGATATTTCTTTCCCTGAATCGGTGATCAACTTCTTTAAAGGTGATTTGGGACAACCTGTTGGTGGATTCCCGGAGCAATTGCAAAAGATCATTTTGAAAGAGGTGAAGCCTTATACCAACAGACCGAATGCACACTTGCAACCGGTTGATTTTGAAAAAGAGTTTAAAGCCTTTGATGAGAAATACAGTCCCGGATTTACCCGTGCGTTAGAAGAAGAAGATTTCTTGTCGTATGTATTGTATCCAAAAGTGTTTGAAACGGCTTTGGATGGGTTTAAAAAGTATGGTGATGTTTCTAAAATTCCGACCAAGAACTATTTCTATGGAATGGATTTGCATGAGGAAATCATGGTGAACATTGCACCCGGTAAAACCATATTGATCAAGTTGTTGTCTGTAGGAATTCCGAACTACGAAGGTTACAGAACAATTTTCTTTAAAGTCAACGGGCAAAACCGCTCTACGCAGATTTTGGATCAATCGTTGAACATTCAGGTGAAAGAAAACAAAAAAGCGGATGCCAACAATCCGAATGAAGTAGCAGCACCATTGCCCGGTAAATTGGTACAACTCAACATTGCTGTTGGCGATGAGGTAAAGAAAAACGATCCGCTTTTTGTGGTAGAAGCCATGAAAATGGAAAACACTGTGTTAGCACTGAATTCTGGAAAAGTCAAAAGCATTATTCTTGGCGAAGGCGAAATGGTGAGTCAAGATGATTTGGTACTGATTCTGGAATAAAGAGACCGTTTAAATTCAATGACAGATACATGTGAAAAAGCTCCATAAGGAGCTTTTTTGCTTTTGGAACAATTGGATTGAGTATACTCAAAAAAAACAGGCTCTAACTTTCGCCAGAGCCTGTTTCTATTTTTTCGGTCAATAACCGTTCTTATCCGCATTTGCTGTTACCACAGCTTTTACACTTCAAACATCCTTCTTCGTAAATCAACCCATCAGGATCTCCACAGTTGTCGCACACCTTATCTGCGGCACGCGTACCATCAGGAATAAAGGTTTTTAATGCACGTGCTACACCATTTTTCCAAGTGTTGATATAGTCTTTATCTAAGTTAAGGTTGTCAACCAAATCAACCACATATGGCAATGGCATGTTGTGTCTCAATACGCCAGAAATCAGTTTCGCGTAATTCCAGTATTCTTTGTTGAACGATCTTGATAATCCTTCAATGGTTACTTTATAACCTTGACTATCGGTGTATCTGAAATCGTAACGTGATTCGTCATTTTCCTGATCTTTAGAGCGCATAATCCAACCACGACTTACGTAGCTAGGCAATGCAAAAGCATCTTCTGCTTTACCGGTAAAGATCTCGTAAGGACGATCGTTTAATATTCCCACAACAGCTAACCAGTCTTCTTTTTCATTTTTGAAACGGATAACACGGGCATCCAATACATCCGGACGTTTTGGAGCTGCTGTAATGCCTTCTGCCGCTGCAGTTTCTTCTTTTTCCTCTTTCTTGTCAGCAACCAATACTCCGCTGCGCGATCCATCGCGGTAAACCGTAATTCCTTTCAAGCCGTGTCTCCACGATTCAAGGTAAATGTCGCCTACTTTTTCTACCGACACATCCGTTGGAAGGTTGATGGTAGAACTGATCGAGTGCGTAATGTATTTCTGTACTACACCTTGAATTTCAACGCGTTTGATCCAATCGATTTCACTGGCTGTAGAACCAGCATATGGACTTTTCTCAATGTCTGTTTCACCGGTAATGTCCATCCATTGTTTCAATTTCGGATGGTAAACCGTGAACTCTTCCCAAGCATCGCCCAACTCATCGATGAAAGTCACTTTCGCTTTCTGATCGCGGTTGTTTACTTTTCTTCTACGCTTGTAAGAAAGCATAAATACAGGCTCAATTCCGCTTGAAGTTTGTGCCAACATTGAAAGTGTTCCCGTAGGAGCAACCGTACTCAACGAAATGTTTCTACGGCCGTTTTCCATCATGCGTTTATACAATTCCGGAAATTCGGTTTCCAACATCTGAACAAACTCAGAAGTATTTTCAATATCAGGGTTAAAGCCATCGAAAGAACCTCTTTCAATACTCATATCGATAGAGCTATCGAACTCAGCTTTACATTTTTCGCGCATAATGGCTTCAATGGTTCCTACTGCTTCGTCAGAGTCAAAAGACAAGCCTAACGCTGCCATAGTATCTCCCAATGCCGTGAAACCTAAACCTGTTCTGCGGCCTTTTTTACCGGTGTTGTACAACAACTTCCAGGTTTCTTTTTCTACCATTTTAATCTCATCCGGCTCAGGATCGTTTTCCATTTTGCCTAAAATGCGTTCAATGGCTTCCAATTCAAGATCTACCAAGTCATCGTTCAAGCGTTGCGATTCATACGTTACTTCGTAAAATTTGTCAAAGTCGAATGACGCTTTTGCCGTAAACGGATTTTTCACAAAGCTGAACAGGTTAATCGCAATCAAACGACAGCTGTCGCCACCTTGCATGGCAATCTCAGAACAAGGATTGGTAGAAAGGTTTTCAAATCCCGGGTAAACCGAAGAAGTTGAATATTTATGCTGACGATCCCAGAAAATTAAACCGGGCTCGGCAGTGTTGTGTGCACATTCAATAATGGTATTCCACAAATCACGAGCGCGAACCGTTTTCGTAATTTCAGGTTCTTTCGCATCGATAGGGAAGCGGTGGGTGAAGTCTGTATCATCAGCAACAGCTTGCATAAATTCATCGCTCAAGCGTACTGAAATATTAGCACCAGTTACTTTAGTTAAATCTTGTTTGATGGTAACAAAATCTTCCACATCAGGGTGAGCAATGTCCATGGTTAACATCAGCGCACCTCTACGTCCGTTTTGAGAAACCTCACGTGTAGTTTGGCTAAAACGGTGCATGAAAGAAACCGCTCCGCTGGTAGAACCTGCAGCATTGTTTACAGGCAATCCGGAAGGACGCAACGAACTAATGTCAACACCAACACCACATCTTCTTTTAAAAAGCTGTGCCAATTGTTGATCGGTCCACATAATTCCACCGTAAGAGTCAAACGGAGAAGGCATTACCACACAATTAGAAAGAGAAGCAATCATGTGTTGGTTGCCCAAAGCCGCCATTACGCTCCCTTGTGGTACAACGTATTGAAATTCATCAAACAGTTCAAAAATGCGTTCTTCAGTCAAGGGTTCACGGGTTTTTCCGTAGCTCGAAAGTGCATCAGAGAAAAGTGCTCCGTTCTCTTTATTGTAACGGGCTTCAATGCGACCAAATTCACGCGCCATACGCTCGTGCATTTGTTTCGGTGAAAGTTCGGTAAACTCTCCGGCTTGATTTTTCACCGCATATTTATTCATCCAGGTGGTAGCCGCCAGTTCATCTCCGTTAAAATATTCCAGAGATGCGTTGTAAACTTGATCATATGTATATACATCTGATTGCATGAAATCTGCTTCGCTCTTCGTTGTCACTTTCTCCACAATGTAGCTTTTTTGGTGTTTAAAAAATTGAGGCGGGATTAATGCCTGCTTTTCCTGTAAATCAAAAATGTGTCTTTTTTATACAGTTTGTAACGCGTAAAACGAGAGGTTATTCACGTGACTAACGTGGAAAAAAAGGGAATATTACGAAAGGTTAGAAACGGTGCGCGATTGCGGAGTTATTAACAACAAAAATGCATTTAGGACAAAAATACCTATTGACTTTTTGAGGATTATTTCGTTTATTATCAATGACTTTAACTCTGTGTGAACTGTAATTTAATTAATCAGAAGAGGTTAGCGTATTTCTTACAATTCATTTCCTATTTTGATACAAGTGTCAGTTTTTACCCGTTCAAAATCTTTTTCAAACTCTACATTTAAAAAACTCAGCTTTTACAACGGTTTGGGACATTGTTGAAAACTATTTTGCTGTTTGAGGCAGGTATCTTTCTCCTCGAATGTAAGTAGCTTGTTTTCTGAAATTGAAAAAGAGAGCAATACGAAACTACTCTCTTTCTCTATCGGGTGACAGGTTTAGTTTGCAAATGTTTAGCCATAGGAAATAGCAGAGGCAATTTCAAATTTGAAGAGATTAAACGATTCCCTAATGGGGAGAAATCCCCTTTTGATAAAGGGAATTTCCTCTAAAAGCAAGTGATCTTATTTCAACAACTGCTTGTTTTCCAATAAATAAGCTAAAGCTTCTTTTACAGCCTGTTCAGGGCTTTTGGGGGAGTAACCCAATGCTGTTCTAGCTTTCGAAATGTCAAAGTTTTGTTGCAAGCCAGAAAACATGGCAATGTCTTTTCGGGTAAGTACCGGAGCCTGCTTTTTCATTTTAGCGGTAAATTCCATCATGCCGGCAATGGCAAAAAGGATAGGTTTGGGCACTTTTCCGGGCACTTTCAATCCTAAATCGGGGTAGAGTTTAGCAGCCAATTCTGTAGTAGCAGTAATGGTCATGCACTGCTCGTTGGCGAGAATGTAACGTTCACCGTTTTTTCCTTTTTTTGCGGCAAGGTAGCACCCTTCTGCAACGTCTTTTACATCTACCCAGTTGAGTGTAATTTGGGTGTCTACCGGAATCTCTTTGTTCAAGATGAGTTTGAGAATGTTGTAGGAAACATTGAGTGGAGCAAATGCTTCACTGCCAATCATAGCAGAAGGCATAACCGCTACTAACTCAATGCCCAATTCTTTAGACAGTTGAAAGGCCAGTTTTTCGCCATCGTTTTTAGAGTTGTAATACATGTCTCTCCGGTCGGGATTGTAACCATTAGCCTCTTTGGTGGGAAGCTGGGCATAGTTTAAAGCGGCAATGGAACTTACGTAAACAATGCGTTTAACTCCGGCTTCTGCCGCAGCTTCAATAGTGTTGCGCACACCTTGCATGTTGACATCGTAAATTTCTTTTTTAGGGTCTGGCGCCCAGAGTTTAAAGGCAGCAGCTACAGCATAAAAAGTTTCTACACCTTGTAATGCTTTTACAAATGATGCCTTGTCGGTAATATCGGCTTGAACCACTTCACAGTTCACTCCGGCAAAAGGAGTTTTGTTGTTGATGTTTCTTACGGTTGCTCTAACCGGAATGCCTTGTTGAGCTAAAAAGCGTACTAAGTTGTTGCCCAAGTGTCCGTTGGCACCCGATACCAATGCTAAGTTTTTTGTTTCCATAACGGTTGTTATTTTTTGATGGAACAAAACTCAGAAACGCCTTACCGAATCTACTTGACATTTGTTAGTTAATGGTTTGGGATGAAAAATTACCCGTTCAATATTTTTCTGCGAATGCGACTTAGGCTTTCGGGTTTCATGCCCAGAAAAGAGGCAATGTATTGTACGGGAACATTGTGCAGAATATCCGGATAATTGGCAATGAGTTTACGGTAGCGTTCTTCGGCAGAGAGGATGGCCAGTTCATTGGCTCTCTTCTCATTGTAGAGCATCGATTCTTGAAAAACACTCAAACTAAAGGTTTTCATGGCTTCGCTTTCGGTTTGAAGCTTTTCTAAATCTGCTTGCGTAATGCGCAACAATTCGCAAGCGGTAATGCATTCAATATTTTCGTGCGAAGGCGTTTGGTTAACGAAGTGCGTATAGGCTGAGAAAAATCCGTGTGGACAATTGATGTGTGTGGTGTACTCATCGCCCTTGTCGTCATAATGAAATAACCGCAAATAGCCGGAAACAATGAAGTAGAGGTATTTTGGAATATCTCCTTCAGCTTCAATAATGCGGTTTTTAGGATAAAGCACCGGTTCAAAATAACGCTTAATTAGTACTTGGTCATTCTCGTTGAGTGCTGTTTTTTCTGTTATGCTATTAAGCAAAGCTTCGTACATGATGATCTACCTTGTTTTGAAGCGATGAAATTAGCGATTTCTATCGTTCAACTCTTTTATTCAGTGCCATAAAAAAAGAGGATACCCGTTGGCTACAGGTACCCTCTTGACACTCACCGTTAAACAAATTTGCTGTTGCTTATAAAGCAGGTTGAATCCTTCTCTCGTTCCATTCTTTCAGCATGGTTGCTTTAAACGAAACAAAATCAGCATCGCTGTTAGGGGTAAATTGATCAATTTGACCATCTTCTCCAATAAAGTCAAAATACTTGTAGTGAGCAGTATTGTCGGCTCCATACATGTAGCATTGGATGGTAATACACGTTGGACCTTGTTTATTGACATTGATTAATTGATGCGTTTGGTTGTAACGCGGTGTAATCCATGTTACTTGGTCTTTGTGAAAAACCACTTCTTTAAAAGGCTCTTCGTGGTACTTCGAAAGCATAGGGAAGAGCTTAACGTTAATGTCTCCGTGCAAAACGCGAATGATGGCATTGGCTTGCGCATGGTTATGAATAGGCGAGAAGTGTCCCGGAGGCCAAATCTCAATTACGTATGGAATTCCAGGTGATTCTCCCATAAAATCGCCCAGTGTAATGCGTAAATATGTTTCTTCCGGATTGTCCTCTCCAAACTCATCGGCTTTATCCTTAAGTGTTTCGTAACACCAAGCTCCGGGTGTTTTAATACTGGCTTCGATAGCGTCTACAAAATGAGGAAACTCGGGCGTATTCAATTGAAAATTCTTTCCCGAAATGTTTTTGTACAAAATCTGGCAGGCAGCTGTAAGGTTAGCAGGAACAACACCGCGATTAAGTGCAATGTCATCAATATTGATCTCATCGGTTGGAATTACAGCCAAAGGAGGATCGAGAACCACAGGATCTCTGTACACTTCAATAGGAAGTACATTTTCAGGAATGGTAAAGCTGCTTAATTGGTTTAACCAAGCGTAGTCGGTCAACGTGATGTTAAATTGCACTAGGGCTTCCCTTACTTCTCCAATTCCAAATTTGATGATTTGAACTTGTTCTTCGGTGTCGTGCGGATTTACCGTGCATTCAAGACTTAGCCAATAAGCAGCTTCTTTGTCTTTATCGATGCTGATTTGTGTAATGGGGGAACGGTTTGTACGAAGCTCAGGAGAAGGAGCAATAATGGTTTCTTCTCCATTTTCTACAACCACTAACTGTCCTCCGTCTTTAGTCAGTCTAAAAGACATAGTGTTGTCTTCAACCGTCATATCGATGTAAAAACCTCCTTGATCGGGGTCTTTTAGAACAAGTACTCCTTGTCCTTTTACAACGAGTTGAACATTTTCAATGGCTTGTTCTTGCTCTTCAGGACTAAAGGTCAGAATCCGTGGAGCGGTCATAAATTTTTCACTGTGGTGTGACATAATGTTTAGGTTTTAATTGAAGTTTAAAAAGGGTTGAATTGTGTGAATGTGTTAAGGTGCAAAAGGTTGGGTGGAGTGGAATAGTCTTGGTTTAATTTAATGAGATACGTGCTTAGGCTATACGCATACCTTATCAGGAAATAAATTCCATACTAAGAATGAAGAATAGCAGTGTTAAAAATAGAGTGTGCGAAGTGAAGTACATTACCAACGTTTTTCTGTTCGCAGCTAATGCATAGTTGTTTGTTTGTTTGTTTGTTTGTTTGTTTGTTTGTTTGTTTGTTTGTTCTTGGAGAACAAGGTATGCGATTCTTGAGCAATGAGATAAGGGGAAAACCCTTAAAACCAATAAGGTTTTTTCCTATTTGCAATGTGTGTTAAATGGCAAAATAGGCATAGAAGAGTCAGGCTATGCTACGAGATGCAGATTGCTAGAGAAAACAGGAGTTAAGCGTAGGTGATGGTCAATTGGTGTTATAAGACCAAATTGTAGCAACTAGTACCAACAAAATAGTTAGTACCAGCAAGAAGTAAAAGAGCTTTTTCATGATAGGAGAGAGAGTTTGAGTGTCTTTGCCAGTAAGTCACATAGGTTTTCGTTTTATTTATATCGGGTAATCGTTTATTCAAAGCTATTGTTTTCTTGTGAATAAAGAAGCTTTAATTCAGTGATTTATGCACATAAATTTGAATTAAAAGATCTTGTTAAGAAGCAGGAAAAACTCCTATTTGTAAGAGGGGAAATGCCTGTTTTTGAGAAGGGGGAAGTAATCGTGTTAATAAGGTTGTCCTTAATTTTCGTTTAAGGCTGGTTTGATTCAATCACATTGTTGAGTATTCTAGATAGTTTTTCAGCACCCTTAGGGTTAAGGTGTCCGGCATCGAAAAAGTCTTCGGTATTGAAATGTTGGTCTGAAAAAAAATTCAAATACATGCAGTTTTCATATTCAGAAGCAAAGTCATTAGCTGTTTGAACAGTAATTTCAAATTGTTCGGGATTTGTATGTTCGCGATACGATTGATGTGCAGGGAGTGTAATTAAAATAATATTTACATGGTGAGCTTTTGCCCATATAAGTATATCCTCTATAATCAGTTTATTTTTTTGAAAACATTTTTGATTGCCTTCAGCATGTAAATTGGGAATGTTATGCCATTTAGTTTGAGTTTTACCAGAGAGAGTTAGATCTTGGTTATTTGTGCCTTTTTTAGTAAGCTTGGGCATCCACCCGAGTGACGTACATTTGATTGTGTTCTTATTGTTTTTCAAGTAATAACTGAATATTTTTTTTAAATTTTTTCTAGAATTAAAGGATGTGACTAAAAAATAATCAGCTATATGTTTATTCGGTAGTTCAAACTCATAATAATGATGGAATTTTTTTGCAATATCGGGTGATCTAAGTTGTATTCTTTCAATGCTTCCCCACAGTGAAGGGTATGAGATAGTAAGCACAATTGTTCTTAAGTTTCTAAACTTAGTTTTATAACGATGAAATATTTTAGAGTCAATGTCAAGTGTTTGTAATTCTTTTCCGGCATTAAAAGTATTGGATGAAAATAATTCAGGGTTAATTCCCGTAAAAGCATGAGAACTTCCAAGTATCAATGTTTCTACCTTTGATGAATGAGTGTCTAAATAATGTTTTTTATAGCTGTAATCATTAGGAATATTATGAAGTAAAAATTCCATGATTATTGCTAGAATGAAAATAGGAAATATAAATAAAGCTATTTTTTGAATTATTGTTTTCATTGTTTAGAACTGAAAGTAGATGTATTCCTGTGAAATTCCGTTGAAGCAAAAAATCAAAGCTATAATGGAATAATAGAAGAGTAGTCTGAAAGAACGTTTCCATCCTAGACCAAACTTTTCAATAGCATACTGATTTTCTCTTCCAATCCATTCCATGATAAAAAAGAAGCCGATTAAAACTAGAGTTATAATAAATTCAATTTTAGTGGTCGCTGTAATTATCGGGCTTTCAAATATAGAGAACGAAAAGATGTCTTTTATATAGTTAAAAGCATGATTAATACTCGTGGCTCGAAAGAAAATCATAGAAAGAACAATTAAGAAAAAAACCCGCATCATCTTAGCCGTTTCAACTAAGCTCGGAAACATGCTCCCTTGGGCAATTACACTCGTGTTTGATTTTTTATTTTTCCGAAGTACTGTAGGCATAAAATAAGCAGCTTGAATTAATCCCCAAGCGATAAAAGTCCAGTTAGCGCCATGCCAAAAACCGATAACCATAAATTGAAAAATAATAACCGGAATTTTAACCCATTTGTGCTTTTTCCAAAGCCTCACAATGGGAATGAATAAATAGTCTCTGAACCACGTGGTTAACGAAATGTGCCAACGTCTCCAAACTTCTGCAAAGTCTCTTGAAAAATAGGGATATGCAAAATTTTGCCTCAAATTGAAATTGAATAACCGAGCACAGCCAATTGCAATGTCAGAGTAACCTGAGAAATCTGCATAAATCTGAAAAGTAAAAAACAATGCTCCAATAACTAATGTACTACCGTTTAAGTGAGTAGAATTCTCAAAAATAGGGTTAGCGATTTGTGCACAATTATCAGCTATAACAACTTTTTTGAACAGCCCCCACAACATTTGTCTTAATCCATCAACTGCTTTAGAATAATCAAAAGTTCTTTTTTTATAGAACTGAGGCAATAAGCTCGATGCCCTTTCAATAGGGCCAGCTACGAGTTGAGGGAAAAAACTTATAAAAGCAGCAAAAGCAACAAAATCTGTTGTAGGTTTTAGTCTCCCTTTATAAATATCTATGGTATAGCTCAATGATTGAAAAGTATAAAAACTTATTCCTACAGGTAATATTAATTGTAATGTTGAGAGGTTTGATTTTATACCTAAAATTGAAAAGGCCTGAATGAAATTCTCAATAAAAAAGTTATAATATTTAAAGAATCCAAGCAGTCCTATATTAACACCAATACTGATCCATAGCAAAGTTTTTTTTCGTCTTTCTTTCTGCTCATTATAAATTTTGTAGCCTACAAGAAAATCAACTAGGGTGCTAAATAGAATTAGGAATAAAAATTTCCAATCCCACCAACCATAGAATAAATAGCTGGCAACCAATATTAAAAGATTTTGAGAGTTTATTGTTTTATTAACAACAAACCAATAAAGAAAGAAAATTATAGGTAGAAAAATTGCAAAATCGATAGAATGAAAAAGCATCTGTTAGTTTTAATATCGGGTACTTTAGTTCTTTTTAGGGATGAACAGAATAAATACAATACAACTAATTTTTTAGCTGTTTTTTTACTCATTTCAAAAGTATAGATATTCATATGTAAAATAAAAGGTGCTAAAGAAAATTTATAGAAGTTTTATAGCCTGTAAATAGAGAGAAGAGTAGAAGTGATTTTATAATTTAGAATTCTTTGTTAGGAATATTGTCAATAGAATACTTAAAACCGCTATTAATAATAAAACAATGCTCGATAGTGGAAGAGCCTCTAATCCGAAATGTGTAATCCAGAGACCTCCGGTAAAAGAACCTAACGTAACAGCCAGGTTACCGCAAGAGGTGAAAATACTGTTGATGAATTCTTGGTGTTCCAGTGCAGAAGAGGTGACTGTAATATTGCTGATTAAAAATCCTGCGGTGTGAATAAATCCCCAAAAAATGAGCAGTATAACCATTGCGACAGCAACGTTTCCCCATCCATAAATCAAGACATGAATAAGTGCTAAAAGCAAAATAAACACCAATGTTGTGGTTCTTTTGTGGTGACTCATGGCCATTCCGGCTACCCAATTGCCGAGCATTCCGGTTAAGCCAAAAACCAATAACAATAGGCTAATTTGAGTGTCATTCAGTAAAGTAACTTCTTCTAGAAAAGCGGCACTGTAGCCATAGGTAGAAAACATGGCCGCAATCATAAAAAGTGCTGTTACAAGGTTGATCCATAATGTTTTCTTTCTGAAAAGTGTAAGCGGAGACTGCTTTGAAACCGCAATGGTATTTTGAAAGTCAGGTAACCATTTCCATAACCCGATGAGGGGAATGGCATTAAAAAGAGCAAACAATAAGAAAGCAGCCTGCCAATTGATGCTTCCGGCTATGAATGTAGCCAGTGGTACACTTACAACACTGGCTAGGGTAAAACCTCCGAAAACAATACTTACTCCTCGGGCAGCTTTTCCGGGTTGAGCTGTTGCCGAAGCAAAGGACAGTCCGATAGACCAAAAAACCGGATGGAAAAAAGCAGGAATGACCCGAATAATTAACAAGGTGTAAAAGTTGGTAGCAAAGGCAGACAACACATTGGCTAACGTGAATACAACCATGACCAGCAAGAGCAATTTTCTACGGTTATACTGTTTGATAAGAAATACTACAAATGGAGCAAAAAAGGCAATAACCAAGGCAAAAGCACTCAATAACCATCCTGCTTTGGCTATGCTAATGGCGTAATGTGCAGCAATGTGCGGAAGCAATCCAATGACTCCAATTTCTGTGGTAACAATGCCAAAAATTCCTGCTGCAATAAGGTACAATACACGTTTCATGTTGCTTGATTTTGAGTGCGAATGTAAGCGCAGCATTGTGCTTAAAACAGTGGCTTACACCTTGGTGAGTTCCTTACTTTTTTGAAAGTACGGGAGGTTATTCATCCTTACCTAAAAGTGTGTTGCTTCCGCTTTGGTAAGTCATGAAAAAGACAGGGGAAGTTGCGCTAGGTTTGCCATCTAAACAGCAATAGATGAAATTGATTCAAAGGCAATTTACGTGGTTTTTAGGATGTGTTTTTTCCTTCATTTCTTTTCAGGTAACAGCGCAAGCATATACCTTCTCGCATTACATTGCGGGGATTCATAAACCCGAAGATTTAGTGAAAATTCCCGGTACGCAATGGGTATTGGTAAGTGCCATGACAACAGATGAAACCAGTTCAGGCAGCATATATGTTGTAGATACTGTAACTCAAAACTACCGGAAACTTTTCCCTCTTTCAGCTGCGTTAAACTTTAGGTTTGCTCCTCATGGGATATCGCTTCACCATACTCAAAGCGGAGGATTGGAATTGTTGGTAGTGAATCATGGAAGTAGAGAGGCCATTGAGTTTTTTCAGGTAGAAATACTAGCAGGTAAACCTGTGTTGACTTGGAAAAACTACCTCGAATTTCCCAAAGAAGTGTGGGCAAATGGAGTTGTAACAGCCCAAGACGGAAAAATATATGCTACGGCCATGTACGATCCTAACGATGCAGCTTTTCTCGAAAAATTTGAACAGGCTCAACCTACCGGAAAGGTGTGGGTTTATGAAGCGGCAACAGGGTGGAAGCCTTTTGAAAATTATGCGTTCTCAGGAGCCAATGGCATTAATCTTTCGGCAGACGAACGTTTTTTGTACGTGTCTGAGTGGGCTCATCGTCAACTTTGGAAGTTTGACCTTAAAAAGGAACAACTGCCTCAATCGGTTCAATTAAATTTCTTGCCCGATAACATTCGCTGGACAACAGACGGAACGCTGTTGGTTAGTGGACAAAATGGAGCATCTTATGATGTCTTTACATGTCCCGAAATTTCTGAGCGATGCAAAAATTACACGGTGGTGCGCGTAGCTCCCAAAACAATGGAGTTTGAAGAGCTTATTCGTTCAGGAAACACACAATTTGGTAACGGAACGGTGGCTCTTGAAGTAGGCGAAACCATTTGGGTAGGAAATGTATTAACCGATAAAGTCGCTATTTTTAAGCGAGATTAAACCTTACAACAATGCCAGGATTTTTTCACGATAAAAAGCTGTATTATACCCCCATAGAGTTTGCAATTAGTCACATAGGCGGAACTTGGAAAATGCCCATTTTGTGGCGTTTGCAAAACGGGCCGTTGAGGTATGGCGAACTGAAAGAAGACATTCCACGGATTAGCGATAAAATGCTTACTTCTCAATTGAAAGAATTGGAAACCAAAGGCATGGTGCACCGCAAAGCTTATGCAGAAGTGCCTCTTCGGGTGGAGTATACCCTCACCGAAAAAGGGAAAAACGCTCTACCAGTCATTGAAACCATTATGAAATATGGCTATGCTTTAATTCAGGATGAAGGCATTGAATATCCGCCTAAAAAAGAGCAGTAAGGTTTTGTTTCTTTTTAACAATCCGTTTCCGTCCTATTGTTAAGTAGAGGATAGAGCCAATAAAGCTCCATTCATTTCTTAACCCAAGTCAATGAAATTGAAACGTGGTGTCAACAGTTTTGCGGCAGTAATTTAAAAACTAAAATTATGAAAGCACAAAAAACAATTGCCCGCACTTTTGGAATCTTTTTTCTACTGGCTTTTCTTTCTTATGGAATTGGAAATGGTTTGGCAGGTTCTGTAACAAATACAGCAGAGTCTTTGAGTCATTTAAGTACGCATAAAACAACGCTGGTAGTTGGTGTTCTCCTTATGGCTTTGGTTCACTCAGTTGTAAACATTGGCTTACCCGTTCTTATGGTTCCCGTTCTTAAACCGTATAATAAAATGGTGAGTTACGGTTATTTAAGTGCGGGTATTGTAGCGACTATTGTACTTATTGTTGGAGCACTCTTTTTATTACTCCATCTTCCATTAAGTTCAATGTACAGTACAGCAAATGCTGCTGAGATACATCACCTCGAAACTCTTGGAGTATTGCTTACAAAAGGAAATTTTTATGCTTACCAGATAGGAATGGCCATTTGGGGAATAGGCGGACTAATGTTTTGTTATTTGTTGTTGGTTTCGAAGCTTGTTCCTCAGTGGATAACCATTTGGGGTTTTGTAGGATACCTGGTGTTTATTGCCGGTACAATCTTAGAATTGTTCGGAATTTCAATTGGAGTTCAACTATCGTTGCCCGGAGGTTTGTTTGAAATTACACTTAGCATTTGTTTGATTGTGAGAGGATTTAGAGGTGTCAAAATTTAAAATTAACCCTTTCCTGATGCAATGCGTTTTCGGATACGACTTAAAGATTCTGGCTTTACCCCAATGTAACTTGCAAGGTGATATTGGGGAATGCGTTGGAACAAGTCAGGTCTAGCTTTTTGTAGTTTCAAATAGCGTTGTTCTGGCGAATCTGTATAGTAAGAAGCCAAAGCTTCTCTTTGTTCTGCAAAAGCGGCTTCCATGATGGTTCGTGATAGCGTTTCAAACCGAGTAAAGCGTTTGAACAGTTCTTGAGCGCGTTGTTCGTTTCCTACCACCACAGTGGTGTCTTCTACACAAATCCAATTGTGCTTTGCAGCATTCTGAGGATTAAAACTATTCAGTGAAATAGCCCATTGTTCCTCGGTGAAGAAATTGGTTGTTTTTTCCTCTTCATCTGTTAAAATGTATTCTCTTACACAGCCCTCAAGAATAAAATAAGTGTTGATGGATGTTTGTCCTTCTTTAAGCAGAAAATCACCCTTTTTGAATGTTTTGGTAAGCATGCTTTCAGCAATACCCTCAGCCTCTTCTTGTGTTAAAGGTGATATTTTTGAAAAATAGGCTACAAATTTGTTTTCCATGCAGTTGTGCTAAAAGAGTAGCGTGCAAGATACCGTATTTCTTGTATAAAGTAGGCTTTAGTTGACGATCTGAAAAGAACTCTTGTACGTTGTTTCGCCATTCACTATTGTAAGAGCTTAGAGTTTCATATTCGTCTGAAGTTAAAAAAACAGGTGTTGCATTCTTGCATTTCGGTTTTAATGTTCGAAATGTCATACGTTTTTTCAGATGTCAGCAACACGAATCTGTTAATTTCTTTGGGTTATTTTATGACTTTCCAATTTTGATCAATGGCTTTTAGCTCTTTTACCAAACCTTTGAAATGCATGGCTCCGTAAATAACGAAAATCTTATCTGCACTGTTGTGGGTAATGCATTCTGCCAAATTCTCATTGCGCATGCCTAACACGAAATTTTGCTTAAAGTCTTTTTTCAATTGTTTCCTTAATGGTTCACAAGTATATGCGGCATCTAAGCTAGTGTTGATGTCACATTCACTCAATGTAATTGTTCCATTTTTTTCTTCGAAAGCACCGATAAGCTCTTCTAATTTTACATCTGCATTCAGTGCTGTTGTTGAATCAATACCCATGTCAAAAAAATCTGGTTGGTTAACAAGCGTGTACTTTTTATCGTACTCAATACTTCCATAAATCTTATTGTTGATGGTATCGAGGTAACCGTTGCCAGCTTCAAAGTTGCCCTGAATTTTTCGGAACTTTTTAGATAAGGTTATAAGTTCAGCATTGTCAACAATAGCAGAGGTAATTTCTTCATAAAAAACTACATAGTTCAGTTGTTGTAGAGAGTCTACTTTTTGAGTGAGGTCAGCATAATATTCTTTTCTGCCAATGTGGTGTAGCGCTAAATAGACCACATTTTTTTGTCCGTTAGAAATGGTCTTTAATGTTGGTTTAGCTTCTAAAACACCAGAATATTTTAGCCACAGAGCATGGCATGATGTAGCTGTGAAAACGAGTAATGCACTGAAAATGAAAAAAGAAAGTCTACTTGTTGGGTGATTGTTCATTTAAGTTTGTTTGGGGTATTGAGTGCTTAGCTATTAAGCTTGACAAATTGATAAATCTTTTCGGAATACAAACACGTTTGACCGCCATTTGGATAAGCGTAGAGGTGTTGAACCCAAAGGGTATTTCTGTCAATTAAAATAACGTTCCATTGATCCACTCTGCCAACTGTAATTGGGGTTTGGTTGAGTAATTTCTGTTCAGGATTAAGGTCAAATATTTCATAAATATCTTGCCCAGTGAGGGTATATTTTTTCTCCTTAACAACAAAGTAGCTCTTCTTGCCTTCAATAGGATCATAACATCCTTTTGCCGATAGGTTTGTAGCAGCAGTGAACACCCATCGATCATTGAAATCAAATGGTATATCTTCCTTTTTTTCATTCAGAAGCTTCACCTGTTGAGAAAGGAGTAGGCTATCGAAAGTTTGTTGGCTGCTGATCGCTAACGTAGAGTCGGTAACCTCTGTAAGCCAGGCATCCGGATTCTTTTTTAGCAGTTCTTTTTCACTTTCCGTTAGGATGGGGAATGCATCGTTTAGCGGTACAATCTGAGCAGTACCTTCTTGCTCTTCTTTGGAAGCTTCAATGTTAGCTTTTTCAGTTTTGGGAGAACAGTTTGTCAACAGGGTTACTGCTACAAAAGCCAACAAAAGGGGGATTGTTTTTTTCATGTTTAGGGTTGTACTCGTGTTATATATTGAGATTTATTCCCGCCTGATTTTAAGATGGTGTTGGCAGCTGCTTTTTTTAATTAATTGTTAGGTTAACAGTTATAAATTCAGTTGGGCTGGATTTAAAATTTAATTCATATTCCCCTTTATTTTTTGCTGTAAATACATAATGAGTAGTTCGAATAGGTACGTCTTGAGTACAAATGCAACCTTTATATTTTGCTTCTATCTCAATAGTTTTAACATTACCATTTTCGGTTTCAATAAATTTTCCAAATCCACCACAACCGTTAAAAACTCCGAAATTTACTTCAATATCAATGGCTTCATTAATAGTACCTATAGTCGGTGCATTTACAGAAGTCACATATGCAATTTCATATTCAACACATTCGCTGTTTTTGTCATCATCATTTTCACAGCTAATTATTAAACTGGAGATGAAAATTAAAACCAATAAATTCAGGACTTTTAGTCTCATAATTCTTTTTTTATAGATGATGAAATCTCTGTTTGGGTGCGTTAAATTGTTAACGGTTTGTATATGATGCGTGTCCCGAAGGGTATGTACTATAGCTGTTGTTGGCGTGTCGTTTTTTATTCTGTTGTTTCGTACTCTTTCAATGTTTTTCCATCTTTAAGTTTCCATTCCTTTAGTCCATTAGCGTTTCTACCCATAACAATAGCTGCTGCTGTAGAGGGACTGGAAAATTCATAATCTTTATCGAAAACTAGCTTCTTTTCTTTCTCTATTATGGTTTTATTTTCAATCAATTTTGCTCGAATATTAAGTAGTGAGTTTTGCATTGAGTCGACTGTACTTGTTGCTATTTCACTATTCTTTAACACGATAAAGCCTTTAGAGCTTGGTATTCCAAAGCCGTTTGCTCCACGTGCTGCATTAATATAGAAAGTATTGGATTTCTTCGTCTTTGCTGTTTCAGAACTAATTAAAGTTTCAAAAACTCTATGACCAAGTGTATTCGTAAGGAGTTTAATATTTTCAATGAACTCTTCCATTTCGGCTATTTCTGACTCAGAAATCGAAGATTTTGAAGGAATGGAGTTGTTAGCTAAGTCATAGCTATTTACCTTTTTTGTAATCTCATATAAGCGACTTTCTAAATACTTTATATGAGCTTTATTTAAATTCTCATCTTTGCTTATGAACAAGATTACTTCAGTCCAAAACTCCTTCTGTGCAACATGTTGTTTTAGTCTGTCAATGATTGTTTCTGCTTCGCCAATGTAAATCTGGCCTTTACCATCTTCATTCTCACCAAACAACAAATAGATTCCTGGACTTATTAAGTCTTTTCTTGAATACGAGTCCTTAATCATTATTCGTGGAATCTTGTATGCTTTACCTGTCCAATTGGAGAGTTCACATGTCATTCTTCCATTTGGTTCACCGTCAATTAAGAATAGCTTTATCGTTTTACCAAATTTTCTCATTTAATACCGCTTGTTTTTAAACAAATTCTTTTTGTCCGTTTAGGTCTGTTTTTAGTTCTTCAAAAATCTCTCGAAAATTCAATATTCCTTCATAGGTGCCAAGCTTAAATCGGTACTCTATTTTTTCTCCCCAAAGTTTATCGCCTATATTATTCGCTTCGATTATGAGTGGTTTAATGAGATTATCAAAATTCAAGAACTCGTCAATATTTAAATCCGTAGAATAGTTTAAATGTGCTATTCTATTATTTCTGTGTTGAACTTTTAGATAGTTGATGTTTTTTCGAAACGAATCAAAATCTTTTTTAAGCTCTTTTATCAATTTCTGATCTGTAATTGTCTTATTTGTAGCTTTCAATATTTTTCGGAATGAGAACGTTGAACTATCATCATCAAGATTTGTCAAATGAAGTATTAGACCGTTTTCCATGTATCTTAAAGCAGTGAATTCTTCAAGAATGTAATGTCTGGTAGTTTCTTGAAATAGATAACCTAGTCTGTTCAATTTTCGTATGTAAAAACACGCTAGAATATTGAGGTCAATCAATTCAACTCTTAAACTGGAAAACTGGTCTTTTTGCTCTTTACTTAGCATTTTTTTTTCTAATGCACGCCAACAAGGGATAACAATAGCGTTACTGTTATCCTGTCAAAGTTGTAATTGATTTATTTCATTGATCATGAGTTGGTAAGTGTTGGTTTTGCGTCTTGAAAAGCATTTTTCTTTTGGCAAGAAAAAATTGATGAAAAGTGTTTTATAGTGTTTAGCATCGATGTTTTATTTGTTCTTCTTCAAAACTAACACATTCGAAAGGAAAAAGTAAGGTAGAGAAAAGGCTTTCCTGCCTTTAGGGACTTATTTGTTCGCTCAATGTTAGTGTCATCGGGAGTGTCTTTTGTGCCCTGAGCGGGGTTTTACTACGTAGGTTGAGCGGAGTCGAAACCGAAGTGTAGAAGGAGACTCAATTAACTCCTATCTACACTTCGATACGAGTTAGTTATTCACTCAATAAGGAAAGTCTCTTTCTTTTTTCTATTCCTTTTTGTCTTGACACAAAAAGGAGTAAAAGTCAAGTTGATTCGAAGGTGATTTTCTCCGCTATGCTCCGAAATCGGAGGATTCGCTTAGCCTACATGCTTGTGTTTTGCAAACACGCANTTNCGGCTGCTCACCTCNCTATCACTGGCCGAATCAACGGGGTGTACGNNCGGTATTTATCAAAGTTGAGATGATTTNGTTTCGCTCTATGTTAGTGTCANCCTGAGTGTCTTNNNCGTTNNCTGAGCNGNGTCGAAGNNNANTGNAGANGTATCGAAGGAGACACGNCTCAATTTAANTCCTNTCTACACTTCGATACNAGNTNGTGCNTCNCTCATTCAGTGTGACAGNCAAGCCTTTGAATTTGCGCTCAAACCTTTTAGGTTTTNAAAACCTGAAAGGTTTCGTTGCTAACAACATTCTCCCTCNNAAGGTTATTAACGAACCATCGTTCACGAAAGAATAAATTCGGAGNAGTTCTNCAGGGTGAATTTTTTTATTTTGCCACTCCTTCCCAAAATCGCGAAGCGGGAACAAGAATTAAAATACAGNATAGTTTAGGGAAAATATGAACAACGGTTTGTGGCGTGGATTTGTAGTGGTAATACTGGCAGCAATTGTNGTGCTGGCTTATCCGTTGTTGCGTCAGCATGTTCCTTACCTGAAAGCACATACCAAAACCTACGCNACTNTTTTTCCGNTGNAAATNGAGCAAGACACCACTCCTGTGAAAGTGGCGCTGAAAGATTCTACCATTTTAAAAGACACCTTGGTTTCNGTTGAAATCGATTCGGCTTACCTCGACAGTTTAGACAAAGCCAATTACTTGGATTCTATTGATCAGGCAGCTGCNGTTGGGTTGACTTCNTTCTTTCGATCGTTGTCGCAATTGGCTGAAAATCCGTCTAAAAAAGTCAAAATAGTGTGGTTTGGCGATAGCATGATCGAAGGCGANATGATTACCCAAGATGTGCGCGACAGTTTNCAAAGACGCTTTGGCGGATCGGGGGTAGGNTATATGCCCATCACATCGGTGGTGAATCGTTTTCGNAATACCATTCGCCATGAGTTTTCTGAGAATTGGAGCAGTTANACTGTAGTAGGAGGAGAGCAACCAGACTTTCCNATGAACTGGAACGGAGAGTATTTNACGGCTCCGACCGACACCTTAGATTCCATTCAAGGGTATACGCACACTACGGTGACTTACCGCAGAAGTG
Organism: Crocinitomicaceae bacterium; assembly: GCA_002705995.1. Classification (GTDB taxonomy): domain Bacteria; phylum Bacteroidota; class Bacteroidia; order Flavobacteriales_G; family Salibacteraceae. Next base: position 194,990 of record PAJI01000001.1, read on the forward strand.
GTGCTTATGANGGNACAAAAANACTGCCTTATCCCACNCTGATTTACGGCAAAAGAAGNGTAGCCGATTCGCTTTACATCGACAGTGCAAATTATGNCTTCTANCACAACGATACGTTGGCGTTATCGGGCACNGAACCCGTGAATTTCTTACCGCTTTCAGACAGCAGTTTAAANACCGTAGAGTTAGAGTTTGACCTCAAACCCGATCAGGTNTTGTACGGCATGTCGTTCAGCAGCAACAGCGGAATAGAGTTGAGCAATTTGGCCTCGCGCGGNAATTCGGGAATGGTGCTAAGTGGCATTAAAGCCGACATTTTAAAAGGCATGAGTGGGNCAGAGCCGCCTTCGTTAATTGTGTTGCAATACGGTGTAAATGCNAGNAGTTTNGGNGTTACCACTTACGATTGGTACAAACGNGCCATGATTCGTGTGGTGAGTTATTTGCAAAAAGTCTATCCCACCACCAGCATNGTTGTGGTNTCAATGGCCGATAGAAATGCCAACATCAACGGCACCATGCAAACCGATTCTTCGGTGTTTGCCATGAATGAAGTCTTGCTCGAAGTNGCCACCACAACCGGAGCATCTTACTTTGATTTNTACGCCAAAATGGGCGGTAAAAATTCCATGAAAGAGTGGGTAGANGCCGANAAACCNTTGGCCAATAAAGACTATACCCATTTCAATTCCAGAGGATCGAAAAAAGTAGCAGATCTGTTTATTGCATTTCTGATGAACCAATACAGTGCCTATTTAGAAAAGCAAACTGAAGAAGAGGAGAAACCGAAGTTATGAGGACGATTGCTTTAACCTGTTTATTAACAGCCACCTTAACAGGATGTTGGGGNCAACAACCCGAAGATCCGGCCGATACTACATTGAGTCAGCCTTTGGTAGATTCTACCAACGCATTGCCCAACCATTCGCCTGTGATGTTGAACAGTGCACACATGGATGTGGTGGATACGCAAGCGTTGCANATTTACAATGCAGAAAGTTTGGTGCCGTTTTTCGAAAAGCTGTATGCACTGGAAGCAGGAACGCAACAAAAAGTGCGTATTGCGCACGTGGGCGATTCGCACATTCAGGCCGATTTTTTAACNGGTAGAATTCGCGAGCATTTTCACCACGATTTTGGCAATGGCGGTAGAGGATTGATTTTTCCTTACAAACTAGCAGGCACCAATGGACCGTTGGATTTTAAGATCACTTCAACCGCAACGTGGGAATCGAAGCGCAATGTGTTTCCCAACCGTCCGATGGACATTGGTATTTCGGGCATTACACTCGGAACACAAGCCGAAGAATATTTTCTGCAAATCCGCATTGACTCAGCCGATTATTTCGACTCGATTTGTGTGTACCACAACGGGCCGGCAGAAAATCCGTTTACGCTTTATACAACAGACGATAACCGTTTGCTGGAAAAAGTGAAAACCATCAACAGTGTGCAATACCACAAGATTCGTTCGGGAGAAACCGTATCTGAAATTGCCGCAAAATATCACGTTTCGGCCAGTCAATTGAGAAGTTGGAACGGCATTAGAGGCAACATGATTTACGCGGGCAAAAGCCTGAAAATCTATACCGTACAACGCACAGCTCAACCGTTAAATGAAGCCGAACTGGTTCCGGTAGAAGGAACGGTAACGTATTCGCCTTCCGAATTTTCGGAGCGTTTCAACACGCCCATGTATCAAGCTGTGCTGAAATACAAAGGCGCTAAAGGACACGAAATCAATGGGATTTATGTAGAAAATGGCGAGTCGGGCATTGTGTATTCGATGATTGGTGTAAACGGTGCGAAATACGAACACTACAACAAATCGAAAAACTTTCAGGCGCAGTTTCAAACCATGGACAACGATTTGGTGATCATTGCTTTGGGAACCAACGAGAGTTTAGATTTGAGTTACGACAGCGCCAAGCTGGAAACCGAATTTGCCGCTTTTGTAGATGAATTGGTACAACGCAATCCGGAGAGCTCATTTTTGATCAGTTTGAATCCGGATGCTTATTCGCGCAGAAACCGCAATCCGAATGCAGAGCGGTTGAACGGTTTGTTGAAAGCCGCTTGCGAACGCAGAAAGCTGGCTTATTTCGATGCTTTTGCCGTAATGCGCGGAACGGGCGGATTGTATGCATGGTACAAAGAAGGCTTGGCCAACCGCGATTTGGTGCATCTGAATGCACAGGGCTACTACTTTATGGGAGATTTGTTTTACTACATATTGATGGACGCTTATGCAACATACAGAGCCACTTTGGAATCCAATTGAGCGGTTTTTCGTCTTTGACCCGTCTCAGCCTTTGTTGTTCAACTCAGAGGTGTTTTTCGCGTGGTTTGCCGTCATCTATGGCCTTTACCTGTTGGTGCACAAACAGGTGCAATTGCGGGTAATGCTGTTGCTGGTTTTCTCGCTGTTTTTCTACTACAAAAGCAGTGGACTTTTCTTCTTGTTGCTCATCTTGTCTACAGTGGTCAATTTCTTTACCGGAGCGTGGTTGCACAAAGCTTCTTCGGCCACACAGCGCAAGTTGTGGATGTGGTTTTCGGTGATCTTTAACCTCGGCTTGCTGGGCTATTACAAGTACACCAATTTTGTGATAGACACGATCAACAACCTGCAAGGAGTGGTGTCGTTTGCACATTGGCCGGAACTGACAACGTTAGACATTATTCTTCCGGTAGGAATTTCCTTTTTCACCTTTCAGGCGATGAGTTACACCATTGATATTTACCGCCAGAAAATTAAGCCGATCAACAACCTGTTTGAGTTTGGTTTTTTCATTTCGTTCTTTCCGCAATTGGTGGCGGGACCCATTGTGCGGGCATCGGACTTTTTGCCGCAAATCAGAAAGAAGATCAGCCTCAGCAAAGTAGAATTGTCACGGGCGTTGTTCCTCATCATGTCTGGATTGGTTAAGAAAGCTGTGATTAGCGATTACATTTCGGTGAACTTTGTCGATAGGGTCTTTGATAACCCGGCTTTGTACAGCAGTTTTGAAACGTGGACGGCTTTTTACGGGTATGCCCTGCAGATCTATTGCGATTTTAGCGGCTATTCAGACATGGCAATTGGCATTGCCTTATTGTTTGGGTTTCACTTGCCCGATAACTTTTTAGCGCCCTATCAAAGTGCTTCCATTACCGAATTCTGGCGCAGGTGGCACATTTCGCTTTCCGGTTGGTTGCGCGATTATTTGTACATCTCGTTGGGCGGAAACCGTAAAGGAACGTTCAATACTTACCGCAATTTGTTTTTAACCATGCTGTTGGGCGGACTGTGGCACGGAGCTTCGTGGAAGTTTGTGTTGTGGGGTGCTTTGCACGGCACTTGGTTGGTGATTGAGCGGTTGCTAAAACCCGTATTGGAGAAAATACCGGTAGCTTTTCGTAAAGTGCCGGGCATTTTGTACACCTTTCATTTGGTGTGCTTCGCGTGGATTTTCTTCCGCGCCTCTTCGTTTGAATTGGCCGTTGCCTTTATCCAATCGATGTTTGGAACGTTTGACCTCGCCTTGGCGAAAGAAGTAGTTACGGCTTATCCGTATGTGTTTGGATTGTTGGGCTTGGGCTTTGTTTTGCATGCCATTCCGCTTAAAACCGATGCTGCCATTCAACGGTTGTTTGGCAAATTGCCCTTACCCGTTATGGCTGTTGTATTGGCCGCCATCATCATTGTAGTGATTCAACTGAGCAGTTCGCAAGTAGTGCCGTTTATTTATTTTCAGTTTTAGAAGGGGGAAGTTGATGTTTAAAACATGCTCAAACTTCTTTTTAAAACTGCCATTACAGTTCCAAGTTACAATCTTCAAGTAATGTATGATCAACGGTCTCGGCTATGAGTAGTTGCGTGGTTTAGCACTTAACTTTGCAAGTACATACCAAACTGAAAATCCGCGAGGTTTTTAGAGGTAGTCGAGAATGGACAATTACTTATAGCTATTATTAGGCACAGTTATTTATTCGTTGGTAATTTTTCATTTTTTTCAAAAATTTCTTCCATTTCTTCAAGACCTTTTATGAAAAACTCTTTAATTTTTTCTGTCTGACTATCCTCTGATAAAAAACTTTGAAGACTAATTCCGTATCTTATACCTGCCCATGCTTTTGGATTAGATAAGCTGTAACCTTTCCACGATTTATTTTCACTCACAATCAACTGAAATGTTGAAATAATTTCTTTTCGCAAAGAAGATTGCGGTGCAACTTCTATGACTATTCCGACATCTGGATAATCTTTTTCATTCCGTGAATTCATCCAATATCCGAGTCCACACCACATTTTTTCTTTATGGGAACGATAGTAAATATATCTATCGTGGTCTCGCAATTGCGTCATAGATGCTGATTTCTGAGAAATTCCTTTATTAATTTGTTTGAATTTTTTTGATACTGCTCCGAACATAGTCTCATCCATCATTTCACGAACATTCGTGAAATTCGTTAGAGTGATTATGTCGGAAGGATTGAATTGATTATTCATAGAAAGATTGATTTGTTTCATAAAAAGTAATAGTTCGAAAACTATTGGGTCAGACTTATACTTTGTGAAAAATCCATATATCTTATGCCATCGGATTTGGATTAGTTCAATGTCGCTTTTACAATCTGTGAAAATCTTTTCGGGATTTTTTAAATCGTAATGTTTAGTTAAATAGACTAAAGTCTTCTTTTCATCGGTTATTTGGTCTAAATGTTCAGCATATCTTTTAAGTTGTTTAAATCCTTCTTTTGAATTTATCTTATTTTCAAAAAAAATGGCTTTGTTCTCCAAGAATATTGCCATATCTGGTCGACTGTCAGACGTGTGATTATTAATTCTTTTTAAAACAAGTTGGGTAGTTATATTGTATGTTTCTATTTGATTTTCAACGATTCCGAATTGAATGAGAAAATCATTTAATATTTCTAAATCACTACTTAAAACGAAAGATATTATTTCTGTCAAATAATCTTCAAGTGGTCGATTATGAGCCTTTAGCCTTAAATCAAATAGTGTTTTAAATATACCCAATGTTTTGTTTTTAATTTTGCCCAATGGTTGGACTATGAGCAGTTATTATGTGATTTAGCGGTTAATTTAGGACACACCAAACAAAAAATCCATAAGGATTTTCAGACGTAGTCGAGAACAAGCAATGACTTGTAGCCATTGTTGTAGCCAGTACTTTTATTTAATTTTTACATACAAAAATCTGTCTCCATTCCCCTGATAACCAAAATGGGCAACAACTTCTCCGTCAGATGCTGTTGTAAGGCATTTTCTCTCCCTTTGTGTTCCAGTACTTGTTTTATGAACTGTCCAACCACGACTGCCACTAGTGTATCTTGGATTTGCGCTTGTATCACAAAACCTACCATCAGAAACTATTGATAATCTCGGATTTACAGTTTTAAAAAAATCAGAGTTAAAACCAGATTCACGACCGTGATGTGGTGCTAATAAAATGTCGGCATTAGATATAGCAGATACAAAATCCGCTTTTGCCATTAATTCATCAAAAGAACACTTTTCGTTGTCTCCTGGAATTACGATTTTAATATCTGCATATTCGACTATTGCAACTATGCTATGATTATTAAAATTATTATGATTACAAGAGCTTGGTGTAAAAGTTTTTATTTTCATTCCTCCCCAATTTTCAGGGTTTGAGGTGTTATCTACACTATCACTCGCTATTGTCCTATTATATCTATCGTTGATTTCGCAATACTTTTTGAATTTTGATCTGTCTTTATCTCTAACACCTTGCATTACTTCTGAGTTGGTCAGATGTCTTGGGCGATTCAATACTTTTGGACTGAGCGAATCGAAATTAAGTATATCATCAATGTGGTCGAGATGTGGATGAGTTATTATTACATAATCTAATTGCTTAACTCCATATTTATCTCTTAAATGTAATAATGGACTAAAAGCTTCTTTACCTTTTGAATAATCTCCTGTTCCAAGGTCCACAACTATATGTCTGTTATTTGGTGTTTTGATATAGGTCATATGACCGTGTTGAACATCCCAAAAGACTACTTCACAATGTGTTGCCATGATTTATTTTTCTGTTCTTGAAGCCACCCTTTTAACAACAAAACCAGTTTGTTTTTTATAAGAAAAAACAAATAGTATAATTAGGGTGGTGATTAATAGTATATATGATAAATTTTCGCCAATGTTTAACCATTCTGCAATATTTTCATAGAGTTTTCCGAGTAGCAATAAGGTCAAAAGAGAAATAATGGTTCTGTACATATTATTAATTTCGGAAAACAGTTCAATTTTTTTGTCTTTATCGCAAGCTTTTACAAAGTCATTATAGTCAGTAAACTTTATGAATTTTAATCTTTTACTTTTCAATAAATCACCAATTATTAGTGAACCAATTCGACTTATGATTAATCCGATAAAATAATACAAGAAAGCACCGAGGAAATTATTTTCCTGAACTAAATCATAACTGGTGATTTCTCTCAATAGGATAACAAAAATTATCCCGGGAAATAAATAGTTAAAAATGTTATATGACGATATTTTCTCTATAATTTCTTTCATTCTTCGTATTGGCTACAACGGTTCCGGCTATGAAATTTAGGGCTTTTTATAACATCATTTTCTGTCCCCCGACAGAAAATGATGTAGAAAAGTCCGAACCTTTGAATTACGCATCGGCTGCCCTATTTTTTATAACCATTGTTGGGCAATCGTACTTAAAAAGTCCTATTAATTACCCTTACGTTTAAAGCTTGTCCACTCATTTCCCAAAAATCTGTTTTAACTGCATTGTAGTTTCGATCAAGATACACAGCGTCTACACCAAGAAAGAAATCATTTAATTCATTGACTCTTATTCTTCTTGTTCCATACGCTGGTATTTCCGAGTTAATTATTATGTTCTGATCGAATATTTTTGTGAAGCCAAATCCTTTTTGAACTTCGATAACAAGTTGAAGTTCTAAGTCATAGATTGGTACGTCAAATAGGTTTCTGATTTCGAGTTCGAACTTTTCAATTGATTTGCGGCTCCTATCAGTATTGAAGAAATAATTACTAACAGAAACTGGTAAAGGTGTGAAGGAATTGTCAGTGTAGCAACCTCTTTCGAACCCTGTATCATTTAAAACAGAGTCAAAGAAGTTATTGGTGTTTGCGTGATTCATGATAAACTGAAAATATGAATTAAGTCCATAATCGTATTCCGTCCAATTTGATTCAATCTGCCCATTTTTATGCGTTTCACTTATTAGAGTTGTGCTAGTATCATTGTTATAGAATGACTCATATGCTATTAAATTATCGTTTAAATCGTATTTATATTCATGTACGTTTCTCCATGCATCGTTTTCTTTAGTTTGATATGATAGTTTTTTTCCTTTACTATCAAAAATTGTTCTGGATTTGTTGTTGCTGTATAAACAAGAATCTTTCCAGAAGTATTTTGAGTGTATGGTGTCTTGAATATTTATTATTAGAGTGTCTTTCTCTTGTTGAATAGACATATTGTCTTGAAAACCAGCAAGTGACATATTATAGCTTTTTCTATTCTTATCATAAACTTGACATTCTGATTTAGCGATATAACCATTGTTGTCCCATGAAATTTTACATTCCATCTGAACTTCGCCTGATTGCGAGTATTCCTGAATGGCAATTAATCTGCCGTCTTCATATAATCTTTTCTCGTATGTGCCAATACAGAGATTACCATTTTGTGCTTGCTCTTTTGTAAGCTTTGCGTCTCCGGACTCAATTCGAATAGCTTCTTTGATGTTTTTGTTTTCAATTTGGATTAATTCGTTTTCAAACATAGGAGCTAGTTTCAAGTCGAATTTTTCTTCAGAACAGCTACTTATAACAGATGCGAATACCATAGATGCTAGAAATTGAATTTTGTTCATAGTCTTGATTTTAAGGATAATTGTCATTTAAGGGTATTTTGCCCACAACAGGGGATAAATGCATTTTTCGCTTTTATCCCGTTTTTAATTTTCTATTGAAAGACTTTTAAAGTCAGTGTTGGGTTTGTTGTTGTTCCATCGAAAAATAAAACTTTCCGTAGTGAAAAAGGACAGGGTATTTCCTGTTTTTGTGAAAAATAGCTGAATTCAGCTATAGGTTTACGGTGTCATCCTGAGTTTTACACGTTTGCTGAGCGGAGCCGAAGTAAAGTGTAAAGTATCGAAGGAGACACGGTTTGTTTTCTATTCCTGTCTATGTTTCGATACAGCTTCGTTTCTCAGCCACTCAACATGACAGGGTACCACTTCGATACGAGTTTGTGCCTCACTCACTCAGTGTGATAGGCTTCTTTTATTTTTCTCCATTCTTTTGTCTTGACACAAAAGAACCAACTGAGCATAGCGACCTCACGAGCACAATTAAAAAATCAATAGTGCTGCGAGTAAAAATCAAGTTGATTCGAAGGTGATTTTCTCCGTTGCACTACGAAACCGGAGGATTCGCTTAGCCTACATGCTATGATTCTGGCGAATCGCTCCAAGAAATACAATGCTTTCACGGAGTGAAACATTAGTACTTTCTAGATCCCGTATTTCAACGAATAGAAATCGGGAACTTCCGGCTGCTCACCTCGCTATCACTGGCCGAATCAACGGGGTGTACGCTCGGTGTTTTTGAAAATAGAGAAGTTATTTGTTCGCTCAATGTTAGTGTCATTCTGATCGTAGAAGTATATCGTTTTCACCTTAAGTGAAACGATAATAGTTCTAGATCCCGAGTATCGGGAGTGTCAATTGCG
>PAJI01000002.1 GCA_002705995.1 Crocinitomicaceae bacterium
ACGTGCTTTATGCACTACGGCTAAGTAAAACTTACTCCACTCTTTGTTCTTTCTTTTATTATCTGAATGTAATATTTTGCAAGCTTAGGATGGCTATAAATAATGCGGGCTTTATCGGTTAGGAAAACTTCTACCCTGCTCATCCGCCAAAACAAGTTTTGACGTCTTATTTTTTGGTAATTTAAGCCTCTAAACTTAGTTTGGCTTATATCGTGCGCAGATTGAAAACTATCGCTTTTCAATCCCCGCACTATTCATAGCCGAGCCGTTGGCAAGCAGAAATGACAGAAAACAAACTCATAAAAGAGCTTAATTCCATAATTGGACTGAGAATTACAGAAATAAAATATGTTCTGACAAAATTCTTTTATCCAGACCTAAATGGGGACTGGACAGAAGTTCATCCAGACACGTTCGTATTACACGGACAAGAGTGGCAATTCACGCTATCGGATGGACGGACTTGGTTTTTAACAAATCCGCAAAAGGACTTGAAAAAAGGGCCTCTAAAATCAAACATTACAATTTCGAGCGAGTCAATCGCTAAGCCTGCCGACAATACTCTTTCTGTCCCAAATGACTATCAATGGAAAGACGTTCTCGACAATGAAATAAAGGGATTTCGACTTTGGAGACGAGTGACTAAGACTTTAAATATATGTGGTCTTGAAATGAACAAACAGTATCAGGACAACATCCAGATAGTTCAGCTGCTCTATAAGAATAAGTCATTTTTTATATCGACAATGAACGGAGATATTGGAGACACAACATTTTATCCAACAGGTTATCTTGGCGACAAACTTGGAGTTTTCTTTGACAAACAGGTGGCAGATTCATATATAATTCAAGGACTAACTATGACCATGGAAGCCTCCTATGACTCGATGAAAATAAAAAGCACAACCCGCCAATAAAAACTATAAGCACGCGGAGCAACAATGGAAAAGGAAATAATTGGAAAATGGGTATTCAAGGATGGTAAGACGGTCGCTGATGCAAATTGCCATTTGATTGAATCAATGATTAAAAATGACTTAAAGGAATTTGAAAATAGTGAAGATGGATGGACAAGGCGTTATAAACACACAAATGGCAGTATTTGGGAATTGACTTATCCTGAAAGTCATTTATATGGCGGTGGACCTCCTAAACTATCCAGAATAGAAAAATAAAAAAAACGTTGCACAACAACACCTATAAGCAATGCCCTCTGGGACACTGTGCATACCCCCCCCTCAAACAAACCAACACAATAACATCATGGATTTAGACTACTTAGTGAAATACTCTGAACTGATCTACAACATTTTTGCTATTCTGGCTTTTGGGTCAATCATTTGGGGATTTTACAGTTACACTGTTAATAAGAAACAACTCTACGGCACTACCATGTCGCGGTGTATCGACATCTACAGAGAGCAATTTATTCCCTCGAAATTAGCAGGCCACGAGCATTTAGCCTCAGACTACATTGATTTTGTGAATGAAGAGCTCTTTTATTTTGAGAAAAAATTCATTCCAAAAGACATTATGATTGAATGGATGGACGGCATGTTAAACCATGTACCCATTTTTAAAGAGGGTAAAATAATGAATGGTGCTTATTGTTTCTACAAAATCACCGAAGACGATTTATCGGATTACCCTAGGGTGAGAAAGGCTTTTAACATCAAAAAAAAGTATGATTTCGATACCATCTACTCCACAGATTATACCCAAAGAGAAAAGCGCAGAAAAGAAAGAGATCAATTGATCAAAGAAATTGTAGCAAACGTTCAGAAAGAAAAGAAGAAGTTCCCATTTATCCCTGTTTGACACATTGTCTAACAAACAACAATTTTTCAGTGCTCAAAACACAAAAACCGCTGAAAATCATTTAGTTTTGGAAGAGAACAAACATTAGAAACCAAACCCAACCTCCAACTAAAAATGGAAGTTTAATCCTTCTTCTAAAACACATTGCTTATGGAAACTTCTGTAGATGTATTAATTCCGGCTTTGAGTGCTCTGCTGGCTGTTATTGGCTTATTCATCGACAAAGAGAACCCTCACTTTAAAAAACTGGCTGTTGCTTTTGTGCTACTCGTACTCTTTTTGGGCTACATGCAAATTAAAGAATCTAAAGAAGCAAAGTTAGAAGCCGAAAAGGCCATTCAACAAAGGGCTACGCTTATTACATTGGCCGATAATACTGCCACGTCTTCAATGAAAACGTCTACATACCTCACTGATATTTTACTCTCTCAACCGACTATCCTACTCGACTTTGGCCTGACCGAAAGCAGAGCCGGCAAGAAATTAAACGATCTATCGACAAGTGAGCTTATTACGTCTGAAATCATAACAGCCAACAAAGCGTTGGAACAACTCATTAGTAAAGCACCTCCTTCTAACCGCATCGACAATAAAATTTGGTACTACAACAAAGAAATGGACAATCCATACTTAACAACAGCTTTGGAAGGAACTGGATTTCAGGTTGTCAACAAAACAGCTGCGATGAATCAAGTTAACGATCCTACCAACGCGGTATGGCATGGGCCTGATATTTCTTTAACCGATTATAAAATTGTGATGCTCAGCCTCATTCGTGCCGGAATAGATATTCGATGGTCTGGTCCTTCTTGTAAAAACCTCAGTAACAAAACAAAGGTGATTGAAATTGGCGCCAGTGATCGTGCTTCAGGATTAATTGATGGCATTAAAAGTCCTACAAAATCGGTAGACCTGATTTTAAACGCTAAGACTTTTGAAGAAATTGACGATTTCACTTCTTGCAACTAAACCTTCTCTGTTTCCTCAAAAACAGGTATTTATACCCATTGATTTCGTCAATATGCTGCCTTAAGTTTGAGAGGAATAGAACAAATCTTGCTTTCTATGAAAGAACAAACCCAACTGAAAGATTCCACTACTCTAACTCCTCACCAACACAACAAGCAACACCTTGCTTTTGTAGATAACCGACCAGCTGCAGCTCAAACCCAAGCGATACAACGTGCAGCAAACAATACCGGATTGCCTAACAATCTAAAATCTGGTATTGAAAACCTTTCCGGTTATTCGATGGACGATGTTAAAGTGCATTACAACTCTCCAAAACCAGCACAATTGCAAGCTCATGCCTACTCGCAGGGAACAGACATTCATATTGCTTCCGGACAAGAAAGACACCTTCCGCACGAAGCCTGGCATGTGGTGCAGCAAAAACAAGGACGGGTAAAGCCAACCATGCAAATGAAAAGCACTTCAACTTCGCATAGTGCCCCGGTAAATGTAAATGATGATGCTGGATTAGAAAAAGAAGCAGATGTGATGGGTACTAAGGCTTTGCAATTATTTTCTAAAAATGGCCTCATCAGCAATCCTTCTTTATCCAGTGGCGTAAGATATAATACCAAAGTTTCTCAATTAAGAACAACGGTAAAGCATATCACTGGAAATTACAATTATGGAGGAGGAACAGAAAGAGTTGGGATAGATATGGAAGCATGGCTTGATCCTAACGACCAAAAGCAAGGATCTCCACCACAAGCCGGGGCATTAGCTAATACAATGGCTGCATTTACTAATGCAAATTACTTAAATATGAAACGTGGCCACTTATTGAATGATCACTTAGGTGGCTTGGGGCTAGACTATAACCTATACCCCATTACTACTCAGGCAAATGCTCTGCATACGACAAAAGTTGAGAACTTTGTAAAAAATAGACTTACTAATGGTAATGGTCAAGGTGTTGGTGCCGGAGTTTACTATAGAGTTAGAGTTCAAAATGCTACGAACAACATAGCAAATCCAAATGCTGATTTTGATTGTACTATTCAGGAATGGACTCCAGGAACATTAGGCCATGGTAGAGGCGCTATAATTAGCAATCGCACAATTCAATCAAGACCTACTATTGGTGGAAATGGTACAGGTCAAGCTCATGATGCCAACGGGCAATTAGGAGCACATACTGGTATGACTTTTAACAATGCTAATTTACCAAACGGATGGGGGAACCAAGGAAATGCTCCAGTTGGCTGGGTTGACCCTAATTGGCTTCAAAGAATAGGTATTTCCTTCTTGCGTTAATTCATCATTTCTATGGTCAAGAAACCTCACATTGCATTTGTCCGGGCTGACTAATGGAGATCACTCCGCCCCAGGCACAGTTAAGGGTGCAAGTGTTGTTCAATGCAGGCATGTTTCCAACCAATACATCTGGTGTTCCCGGTACCCACGGAGCCGGAGTAACAGGAATACATGGCATGGGTGTTAATACGCCCAAAGCTGCGGATGTTGCTGCTGCTACTGTTGGGTTGGCTAACGAAGAACACATTCCAAACGGTAAAATATTCACCATGGGGATATGATCCATAATGTTGGCTGCAGGCATGTTACTGGTCATCACACGGTTGGTTGGCAATACAACCAATGAAGATGGAGCGACTCCAAAAGAACAGGTCATCATGGCTCCCATACATACTTGTGTTGGCATAACTTAAAGGGTTTTATTTGATTTTTGATATTCTCGTTTTATTCCTTGCAAAAGGTCTGGTTGAAGAACGGTTGTATTGTTTCGTTTGGCAGCTTCCAGTGCACAGAACCGCAACACATTGATCATCTCTCCTCCACTCAATTCGTAACGTTCTGCAATTTCATCCAGGTTGACAGCACCATCCAATTGCAACGGTTCCGTAATGAACGATTGCCACAACTTCTTGCGCGCTTCCACATCCGGACTAGAAAAATACACCATGCTCTGAAACCTGCGGGCAAATGCTTCATCAATGTTGGTTTGAATGTTGGTCGCCAAAATCACCAAGCCCGAAAAGTCTTCAATGCGCTGGAGCAAATAAGCCACTTCCTGATTGGCATACCGATCATTAGCTCCTTTGGTTTGTGTGCGTTTTCCGAACAAAGCATCGGCTTCATCAAAAAACAAAATCCAGTCTTTGTTTTCTGCTTCGTCAAAGAGCTTTCCCAGGTTNTTTTCGGTTTCTCCAATGTACTTGGAAACCACCAACGANAGGTCTACTCTNAANACGGCTTTTCCGGTAGATTTACCCAACAAGGTTGCCGCAAAGGTTTTTCCTGTTCCGGGAGGTCCATAAAACAAAGCGCGATAACCTTTCTTCAAGCGCGATTTCAAGCCCCACTCTTCTAAGATTTGTTGNGCATGCACCAACCAACTTTTAATGTCTTGCAAATCGGCCATTACCTGATCGTTCACCACCAAATCTTCCCAGNCTAATTCGGTAGAAATGGCTTTGGCCGGAAACTGACTGCTGTATTGCGGCAATTTGCGCTCTCCGTGCAAAAAATACCCCAAGTACTCTTCNCTTACTTGCAAGCGTTGGTGCAGCGGATTGGGCTCTTCATTGTTCCAGTTNAANATGCCTGAAGANAACAAAAAATGTCCCTGATGCAGCCANTTCATTAGACTGGTACGCAAAGCAACTTCATCTCCTCCCAACACAAAAAATGCGGTTTGAAGCGTAGGAATAAATCCTTGTGNGGTGTGCTCTCCNCCAAATTCTACAAAATACTGATCTAGGTTTTGGTTNTTGATTTGNAACACATCAAACAGTTGTGGCTTGATGGGNTGTACCAATGCCATCATNAGCACAANGCGTTCTTCAAACGACAGTTGGTTTTCGGTGATAAACACCTTGTACGGTGCATCNGTATCTTNGTATTCCGGNAAGGCAAGGTCTTCTTCTTTNAATNCTGTTGTATCGTTTTGAAAATAGACCGTTAACGCATGGTTAATGACCCGAATGAACCAGTCCAATTCATGNGCGATCACCTGGGCATTCTCTAACATTACTTTCTCCATGTAACCTGTATCATTTTAGGCATCCAGCTTAGGTTAANAATTCCAATTCCCCACGGAATGCGGTCTAACAACATGTCAAAGGCTTTTTCTTCTACGTGCATAAAAAATGCTTCTTCGTCTTCTTCCAACTTTCCNAAACGNTGAATAAAGGTNTCTCTCAATCCATTGATGGATGTTCCCTGNAATCCCGGCCAGTTTTGGGTAACNGCATTTAACAACCCNTCTACCGCTTTCAGATGCTCGGGAGCTAATTGCTTGTTGCAATCTACCGGAGTTGTAATCGGCATTCCACACAATACCTTGGCAACTACCGCTTCGTTTTCGGCAAACCTTTCCTGNCCGGTTGAAGCATACATCAACAATTGCACAGCACTTTCCTGCGATGTAGCATCNTCTTTCAACTGCTCNGCTGAAATGTTACACATGTTGAATAAACGNGCNAANTANGGAGCTANAATTANCAANCCACAGTGTTTTACGTAAATCGGATCGATGAACTCNCGCTCTTCTTTTTCGCCCAATTTCTTGTANGGCTTTTCTTCCTCTTCCTCCTTTTCGATAGNGGTTGTTNTTTTCACTTCGTTTTCGGTTAAAAGCGCCTTGTCTACTTCGGTTAATGTCCAGCCAATTCCCAATTGAATGGCATTNGNATTGTCGTCACCATTGTCTTGCTGAATGCGGTGCATCAACTGCATCAATCCGGCTTCTCCTTTCACTTTACGAATGACTTGATGGAAAAGGAATTTCCATTTTTGAACACCTAGATTTCTGATGCCTCCTGTGCCCAAATGAAANAANAAAGCNGTATTCCACAACATCCAAATTTCATCGGCTTCTTTTTTGGTCAAGTGCTTTTTCAGTTCCAGCAATAGGTTGTTGGTTTCTTTGTAGAGCGTTAATTGCTCGCCACTGAAAAGCGGTAACAATGTAGTGTAAACACGCTCAGGAGTNTCCTCTNCTAACACTTGTTGCACAAAGGTTTCATTGGTNAAATAGATCCGCACNGCATTGGGATGTTGCTTGTAATTCTCAACAATCAGTTCCAATACAGATGTCGTATTTTCAGTTCGGTTTCCCTTTTTNCGGTGTTCTAGAAANGCNTTCACCGGATCGNTATAAAATTGTTCATTTTGAAGCAATTGGCTCAANACCTCCGTATGTTGATCTNTATCNACAANCTGTTGTTGCGCTAACCANTTNCGCACTTCCAGAAGCCTTTCTGCTGTGANTAAGGNCATGAACTNCTGAATGACNACTTGTTTGTTTTCAGTGNTTGTTACGTGNNCTAAAACAGCTTTGATGATGGTTTGCAACAGCGTATTTTTATCGGTAGGTCGCACCATAACAAATTGCAACACTTCCTTTCTTAGNGCTTGNCGCAATTGAAATGAAAGCACTCCATAACGTTCNAGCGGTGCATACACTTGATTTTCTAATTGCTGTGCGAGTTTTATTACNGTTAAATGCTGNNATTGACTGTTGGTGTNCAGGTAAAGTCGNAGCAATTGGTAAAAGGCTTCTTCTTCCCAAACGTGTTGTTGTGCCATTTTTAACCAATTGNCCGATGGAATTTTCTTCAATTCCTTTTGGTNTTTTGANGCATTCCCTTTCCNAAANAGCACCAATTCTTTTTCAAACTGTTTCCATGAATACGCTACATTCCACCAAGGTANCTGACCATTTNTAAGCACATACATTACNTGTTGGTGNATNCTTTTTTCGGCNGTGACTTGCTGCTGTTGCTCGGCTAATTTTTTAAATGCTTTAGACTTTCCAAAGGCATTCCANCGCTTGTGAAATTCNGCATCGAAAAGGTGCAGTCGGTCTTTTGAAATCCAGTTCCAAAATGTTTCCGGAGCNATGGTATANCNATCTGCTATTTGCTGTAAAATCGCCATCAATTGTNCTTCTGAAGTACTGCTGTTTACACGAGCAATCAAGTCNGATTTTACGNTATNAATAAAGGAAGTAATCAATCGATTGGCCTCACCTGNTGTCAATTGACCAGAACGNTCTTNTTGCCGCTCAACAGGCAATTGTTCTTGNTGTTGANTCNCCAAACGTTGATAGGTTTCAGTGNTNCCAAAANCNTNCCATTNCTNTTTAAAAGAAGNTTCAAANAGANGATGNTAATCANCTAATATCCANNCAAAAAAGANGTTAANCGCAACTGAATACTGTTTAGAAANCCTCTTCANAATTTTTGCCCATTTCTCCTCTGNATTGCTACTCAANGCAGCTTCNATTAAATCGGATTTTATGGCATCGATGAAGGTTAAAATGTATTCATCTGCTGCTTTTGGTGTTTGAAAATCGGAGCGTTTTAGCGNGGNNGTTTCANTNGCCAAATCTTGTTGTTGTTNTACAAGGTTTTGAAAGGCTCTGGATTTTTTGAGNGCTTTCCACTTGATGNNGAATGACGGTTGAAAAATGCCGTAATGATCTTCNGCAATCCATTGCCAAAANGTGTCNGAAAGCAAGTTGTATCGCTCGTAAATCCGCTGTAGGGTTTGGATCAATTTCCGTTCGGAANTCCCGCTAAAAATTTGCTCTTCCAAATCGTGTTGAATGTCGTAGATNAANGACAAAATCAATTGATCNGTTGCATTGCGGTACTTGTGNGAAAACGAATTCAGTGTTGCGATTTCTGAACCTTCTTCAAACGAAATGTANTCGCCATTCTCTACCTGAATGGTAGCTACAAAATGAAGAAAAGGCTGATCGTACCAACCGCTTTTTACCAACGTATTCAACCGGAAAATCAACTGTTCCAAGTCAANTTGATANTGTTTTTCCCATGCTTGCAATTGCTCAAAAAGGCGTTGTTGTGCNGCTTCTTTCCCTTTGAGCTCAAAAACAGTTACCCAATTGGNAATGAACTGTTTTAAGGTCTTTTCATNCGGTTCTGTTGCCGTGTTTTTGGAGGAGCTAAATTGTTCTACAACACGCTTTACAGCTTTGTGTTTCTGCACACTTTCGTGGTGTTGTACCTCCTGCAAAAGCTGCTGTACNTCTAGCTTTGAAAATGCTGCTTGTGCAGTTATGTGNTCNATAAATGAGTTGACCTGATGCGNTGCGCTTCCCTCCCATTGAAAGGTTGAATTGTGCAGCAGTGCCTTGGCTACTTCTACAAACCGAAGCGCCAATTGTCTTGACGGTTCACTCAACTGATGCNTAGANGCTTCAAGGACTTCCAACAAGCGCACAAGGGTTTGCTGTTCTTTGGTGAGTAATTGAACAACAATTTTTTGCTGTAGACCTGTGGGTAACAGCGTTATNAAGTTTGTTTGTTGGTAAAGTTTCAACCACAGNTTTTGCTCTTTNTTGGAAGGCTTTCCTCTTTTCAAGCTCTCNGTGAAATAGTGGTTCAATCGGTTTTTAAAATCCTGCTGACTTTTAGGATGAAAAGCAGCTGAAAAATNGCCGTACNTCAAAAACAAACGCAATTCTTCCTCCAAATCAACAGGAGCTTCAACTGCTNGTTCTGCTTGAAGTTTACGCTTTTCNGATGGCGAAAATTGCTGTGTAAAAAGTGATCCTACNAAATCTGCAAATCCTTCTTTATCATAAGCATACGGATCGCTTTCTATTGCCAAGCTAAGCGCTTGCAACAAGCTTTGATAGGTTTCGTTGTTTCGCTGTGCCACCTGNGTNATCAACGCCCTTAAAAAGTGTTGACGGTTATTGATGGTGACTTTGTCTTTGTTCAACAAAAAGGTAAAAATCACCTCCCACACTTTGTTCCTCAGGTTGCTTCTATTGGCTTCTTCCTGCTCGGTTTGCTCATATTCTCCGGCCTTGATGAAGTGTTCTTTGTAAGTCACAATGTACTTGGCCGATTCTGGCGTAAGCACTTCTACAACTTGTTCCAATTCACGTTCNNTGAACTGNTAAACAAGTCTTTTAATTACAGCATTGTACCTTCCNAACGCCCTCAANAAANCGGTCAATTCAGCGGCATGTTGTTCTATCATTTTTGCCAGCAGACTTGAAGGNGATTCATTGGCTCCGGCTTGCCACTGAATGTAGCCATAGTACAAATAATGCCTAAACACTTCCACCAAGTGNGTTCCTAGCGGAACNGACNTCCCTTCTGAAACTACTTCGCCTTCTACAATGTGTCTGGACAAAAAGCTTCTCAACTGGTTTTCAATCCGNAAGGGCAATTCTCTGTCGAGTCCTTCNAATTGAATTTGACCTAAATCCAGTTCAATGTGCTCAAACTGGTACAAATGGTNTTCACTGGTAAATTCGCCCAGTACTTTATCGATAACTTGCTGAATTTGGTGGTCTTGAAGTGTGCTAANAGNAGACTGAAGCTCCATAGATTTCGACTGNTCTTGAATNTCGAGTTCATAGACTTGCCGCAATATGGTATTTCTNCTACCCTCTGCCATTGTTTGTTGCGTATTGTTTTAGCTTTTCGATGAGTGAATAACAAAGCTCCATTTGTTCATTGCTAAACGTGCCGTTGTGTGGTAAACGCAACCACGAGAAATACAGCTCTTCNAATGCTGCCATTTCCCGAATGGGAATCCAATAGGCTACAGCAGCNATGTGTGCGGGAGCACTTTCGTAAACAATGTCGTTTAACTGCGTTCTGAAATTGTTGTCTTGAAAACGTGCCGGCCAATCGGGTAAAACAAAGCTCATTCTAAANGTAAAAAAGGTTTCGTCTACCTTGTTTTCTCCGTAATAGGCATAACACACAAAGTCTGTAATTTCTATTTCGGCTGTTGCTGTTTTAGAAATTTCTTGTGCCCAATACTCNGCATCTGACTGGTGCACAAAATGCTCAACCGATTCGGCCAATTGTTCGCCTGCTTGTGAATAGGCTCGAACAACAAACTTTCCGGCCACTAAAATGACTTCAAAGGAAAGGTTGCCTACTCCGTATTTTNCATGGCCATCCAATTGCTGTATGGTCTTNTTTCTTTNGCTTAACGAAGTTTTCTTAATGTGCTGAAACGGTAATTTTTTCTCTGTATTGATANTGATGTTGAACGAGAAACCAAAGAAATTTTCTTGATAAGGAGGTGCNAGNAAGACATGTTCGAGCATGTAGATGCCCTCTGATTTTTTGTTGACATCCATTAAAAAACGAGTCGCTTCATTTACGGCTTCTTCTGCTCTCTCTTTTGTTCCAGAAACGTGTACTGCATTGGTTGTAGTTCCTCCTCTTGGCGTAAATGTGATGTAGAAAAGCGCTTTCTCTCCTTCNCTTTGTTTGATCTGGTAATTGGCGTAATTCACNCCTTCTTTCAAGATGTCTTTTAAAATATCGTGGGAGTTTCCTATGTAATAAAATGAATCCCAAAGGTTTTCAATGCTTTCATTAATGATCACCACATCTTCCATCGAAATGGTTCTGTCGTTATCTTCTTCATACAACGGAATTAATTTTTCACCNAGAATTTCGTCTCCGTCTCTNGTTTGGTAAATTTTAATNCCAGACTCTTGAATGACTTTATTCAAGGGATAAAGCTCATCNTTTTGAATGCCCATTAAGGCACACACTTTTCTTAGAATACCGGAAACATGAGCCGGAATTTTAGTGCCGTTGATGTCTACNGTGTAGTTTCTTCCTTTTGCCCGGTTGTAGCTGNAATTGCCATATCCTTGTGCAAATTGGCGTTTCCAATCNAGCGCATCGTATTCAAAAAACTGATCGGTTAATTCTCTACCGTAGCTATCGTAATAGATTTTTTTCAATTCGTAAGTCGGAAACTCTTCTGAAAAGCGCGCCAGTATACTGTTAATCACTTGNTTCAATCGCTTTACAGCATTGGTNTCAAAAGTGGTATTTACCTTTTGCAGCTTAAGCTCCCATTCGGAAAGTAACTGATCGGTTTTNTGNCCTTCACTTGTTTCGATCAAGCGNGTAAGGTTGCTCATGTCTTGCAATACCTGAAAAGCATAAGACGAATAGCTNTTGCTGTTCATGTTGTAGAGCTCGNAAATGTTGTTGAGTTGAGCAAGTCCATTGGCCATCAACTGATCAAACGGCAGTAAGAATGCTTTTAACTGCTCTGCTTGCGCAAAACGTTTGGCTGGCTCATGACTNGCCAATCCAAAAGAACCAATGCCATAAAGCGNAGGAAACTGNTGCCTTACGGTAAGGTAATCTTCTANNNCNANNTNATTTCCGGNTGGAATTCCCAGGNTATTATTGGCTTGTGANGCCGATTTCATAATTCCNNAGTGAACAGCTTCTATGTAAGACAACTGCCTTCTCACCTCTTGTAAATTGGGTGAGAACGATGTGTTGTTCATTTTGAACACAAANCTTTCTCTCTTGGTTGGAAANTTGAGGCGCGGAACTCTATCGGCTTCTATTTTCCATTTATCGGCTTCTACCAATATTGGTTGATGAAACTCTTCTGAACGAAAGATTTTCAGTGTATTAACGCTAATGACTCCTTCAAGCTTAGACAGAATTCTCACGATCTCAGAAGGAACAATGGCCTGTAACTTACCCTGAAGTTCGGCATCTGGAATAAAGCCGTTATTGAGCTGTGGCCCGTTGAAAATCTGATCGGTTAATTCGCCTTTGTTTTGCAGCTCTTCAAGCGAATAGAATTTAACCGTTTTNGANAAGTAATTGTCAATCTGATAGAGCACGCGTGCCATGATCTCTTCACCATCTTCCGTAGGCAAAACAGTCATGTTTAGCTCAATATCAATCTCCAAAGGCGTTAAGACTTCTACATTNTGNAGGTCTTCACACAAGTTTCTTTGCTGGTGGTAAATCTTCTTAACTTCNTCAATAACACGGGCTTTNTCNTTNANGAAAGAAACCGAATTTTCGTAGTCAAATAATTCAACAGAAAGGTTGACTACTCCGTTTAGATGGGGAATAATTTCATCGTCACCGCTCAGGTTTACCCGGTCTACCCANACGTTTTTAACATTTTCAATTCTGTCGATGAGTAATTTTCGAAGGTCTTTATCGGTTACAGGATTGGTCGTAAGAATTTCAGAAGCTTCAAAAAAGCCATTGTCTCCCGATTCCAGTGCACTGCCCTTGCCTGAAACCAAAATGTCTTCAATGGGAAACTGACTTTTGTAATTTAAACTGGTNAGTGTGTAGACCAAGTTTTCAATAATCGTAACACCCGGATCGTGTTCGTTGTAGTCTGTCCATTCGTCACTGGCCAGNTTTTGAATAATCCCGATAGATTCTTCAAAAAGCGTTTCAAANTCACTTTTTTTACTGCCTCTGTTTTTGATGTATCCTTCGATCTCTGCCATGCTTTTNCTCCTGATTATTGATCAAAAAGGGCTACCATTTCATCGTCCCACAAACGGGTTATAAAAAACCTGATTTGCTCATCCGGGCCATAGTTGCTTCTGGTTTTAATCTGNAGTGAATAGTTGTGCGTATCGCCTGTAAAGCGAAAAGCAATTTTATTCCACCACCAGCCNTAGTGNGCCTGNACACACTGGATTTTACTTCTCGATTTTCCGAATGTGCTCAGTGCCGTGGCTTTTACCAGCGCATACCTTCCCTTCTTTTTCTTTCCAACTTGCGCCATAATTTCAAATCCTTTGCAGCCNTCTAANCCCGTTAAAATGTTGTGCCACTTACCGTTNGCCGGCACAGCCGAAACNACNTGTGTTCCGATTCTTCCTTTTTCAGCTATAATGCCGTTTACCTCCAAAGGNGTACGTGGCGTTTCTGTAGCGACACCAACATTGCCNCTTTCGCTGAGNAACAAAGAGGTTTTATTCTTTTGGTTGAGCGGAGATGAAATNCGTAATCCGTTTTGCTTGCGGGGATCCATTTCAAAGCTCCAGTTGGGTTTTGAATTCTGAAGGTTAGAGTAGAAACTAATCAACCGATCAGACTCTTCCCCTTCCGGAGAAAGAATAAGNCCGTCTTTCAGGTTCTTTGAAATGCCATCGTCTACCTTGTTCACCATCGATTCAATTAAGCTACTAAAGTTGCCTTCGGTAGGNCTNGAACCGTTCCGGAACATTTCTTTTAAGCTGTCTCTATTTAGTGGCTTATCGTTCATTCTTTTCTACTTTTTTTGAATACAAAAATCGAATCGTTGCCTTCTGATTTTTCCTCAGCAGCTTGTGCTTCATGATCATGGTCACAACTGTCGTCTTTATTTGCCAGTATCAAATCAAGCCCCACTTCCATTTCACCAATACCCGGCTCCATAATTACATCGTCATTGCTTGATAGGGTTTGTATATTGTGTTGTTCTACAGAAATAAGCATCGCTCCCGGTGAACTCACCCTGATTTCTCGATTGTCTTCGTGCACATCAAACAAATAGCGATTTCCACCTTTTACAATAATGTGTTCTACACTCATGTATTTGACATCGGCTATGTAATCCAGGTTTTGAATAAAGCTGATGATAGACGAACGTGAAATGCTTCCGCCAATGCCTGCCAAGCCATTTTCTACATATGAATTGGGCGATAAGAAAGACACAATGTCTGTATTGAGCTGATTGAGGTAATAACCACCAACATCGTCTTTATTGAACCTCACTGCTACGTTTACCAACAAGTATTCTTCTACCGGATTAACCACCTTCAACTGCACAAACTGATTGGTTTTAGGCTTGAGGTAGTTCTCCATTTCAATCAACTGATCAGAATTGTAGTAATAGCGGTTTTTATTGGTCCAGTGCTTGCTGAGCACAATTACATTTACCATCCCCGGAACGGGTTCAAAATTCTCATTAAGGTTGGTGCATTTGACAGCAAACACACTGGCAAAACGCTGCAAAATCAGGTGTTCATAATCCCAGATAGACACAGCTCTTCCTTTGTGACGCAAGCGTTCGCTAACCCTTAGATAATATTCGTCTTGCGTTTCTACCGCTATGCCTCCTCTTGAAAATCCGGGCTGAGCTACCCCTTTTAAAAAGGGATGTTTGGTTACAATTTTACTGATGCTTCCGTTTGGAACTACCTTTCCTCTGAGTTCGGGAGGTGTGTCTCTGGCATATACTTCAGCAGCATTCATGTAAATGCCCTTCACTTTAGGATAAGAGGCGGCCTGTGTGTTGGTAGATACGCGCAACCAATAAATGTTGTTGTGTGCTGCCAATGTCTTGGCTGTAGCTTTGGGTAAAGTCAGTTCAATAATTCCCGATTTTAAAAAGCCACTGGTTCCATCCAAAATAATGTTGCTTTCTTTCAGCTTTTCCCAACGGTTAACGTTAAAGTATTCCCATGTAATTTTCCGGTTAGCCGTGTCGGCCACCTGATTGATGGTAAACAGCTGAAAATAAATGGAAACGGTGGTCTCTTCTACTACATTGGTTAACCCCATAAAGAAGTAGGCCTCGTTCTGATAATCGAACAATAACTTACTGCCATTTACAATTCTGTCTTTGATGATGTTCTCTGTAGTGAACGGAGTAATGTGCTGAAAAACACCTCTGTTTATAGCCGCATCTTCAGACAATGAATCTTCAAATGTTAATGTATCCGAAGCCGAATAATTCACCACAATGTCACTGATTTTAGGAGAAATCGGCTTGTTCGGATAAGCATATTCTGTTTTGTTCTTAGCGTTGGCCAATGCGACTTGTGTAAAGTCTTTTTGGTAAAGGTCAAAGCCAAATCCGGGGTCGGGAGAACTCAATACAAACTTGAAAAAGCCAGAGATAGAATCTATTCCGTAAACCAACGGAGAAGGCACTGCTGAAGGGTTTACCCAGTCTAACTCGTTCACTGGCAAGGTAAAGTCTGTAGATTCTTCTAAAACTGTTGCAGTATATCCGCCTTTATCTACAATTGATTTCTCGTTGAACAGTGGAATTGTTTGGGTTTCCAGCGTATTCCAAACCCCATTTTGTAGGACTTGCGGAGTGAGCTGAAACGATGAGTTTTCAAACGGATAAGAATAGTTGCTGTAATAGCTGGTAAAACCGCCTTCTTCGGTAGGTAAAGACAACCAATTGAGTTGCANATCTAAAGCATCTATCTTTTTGATAAAAAGCTCTGGTTTNCCTACCATAAAGTAGCTTCCTTTCTCNGGTCNNGGACCAAAAAGGTCAAAAGGTTTTCCNGGAGTGATTTTAGAAACGTTGTTGTATAACGAAAGCTTTCTAACNCCTTTTANATCNACCTTAATTTCGATGCTCTTCACATTTATTCCCTTCAAAAACGAGTACAAATAAACCGGAGCATATGGGTTTAGCATCATTTTTAAAGCNGGCCATTCCAGCGTATTGTCTTTCTTGAACGTAGCAACTGCCGGAGCAGANATGTCNAACTTAAAGTTGATGGAAATNCTNTTTTCTTCTTCGGTTCCGGTTACCATGCATTCACCGGCATTTTCCCAACCCAAATCCGAAGAATAGCTCACATCCAATCCTGATTCAAAGATTTCTGCAATTACCGTAGACTTCATTAAACTGCGGTTTGTTGCAATTTCATCGATGTATTTCCACAANGTATTGCGCGCNTTTTCGTCTAGGTTAATCTTCAGCGTGATTGAGCGATAACCTTCTTCTAGCAACAATGCCGGAGATTGAACCACAAAGCCAAACGCTGCTATTTTATCAGGGTTAATGTTCGCATCCCATTGTGCATATTGCCCCGCACCAAAAAGCTTCCAATCTTTAATGTCTGACCGTTTTTTTCCATCGTTCCACACNNTGTTTTTGGTTACNGATGAAATTAGCGGTTCGCTTACGCCCACGTCAATNACTTTGCTGTAATTGAAAAACAGTGTGTTGATTTCTTCNATGCCAATGGAATAGGCTACAAAAGGTTTTTTGGTGTAGAAATACAACTCTTCTTTGCTTCCAAAGAGTTTTCCGGCACTGAGTTTAAGATCTCCGGGAATNCTTGTNTTTTCTACNTTGGGCAACAGTTTAAAATAGACAATGGCCGAACTGTCTTTTCCCTGACCGGGAAGTTCTTGTAACACCTGACGGTAGTAAAAATCGAGGTGTTTTTGAGACAATGCGTTAACATTGGCCTGAAACTTTTTGAACAGCAANACAAACGTAATGTACATGGCTGTNTGNGGCTGGTGATCGCTTCTCGAATAAAGGTGTCTTTGCAAATGGGTTTTAGTNGCATCTTGAATAAGCATCACNACTTTAATAAAAATCAACAACACTTTTCCCAGTGGCATTGTGCCTTCTTGTGGTTCAGGACGGTAAAATAACATCCCCGGATTGGCCGTTGTTTTTCTCAATTGCTCAAAAACGCTATTCAACACATCNGTNAAAACATTCTTGATNTTATTNGCCAATACATCTTCNTGTAATGCTCTTAGCAGGTCTTCCCAATGTTTNATCTTNGCTCCCCATGCCATTAGCGCATCAACAATGTCTAGCTTTTCGCTTTGTTCAGTTCTTATTTCAGAATAGTAGTTGGCATAGTGCTGCAGCNTATCAATGGGATGGTTGATGATGGTAGCCATNAGAAAAANAGGNTCATTCTCTACCAAATCATGCCAATAGCCTTCTTTTTCATTTTCGAGGTTNTAGTAGTTGATGTCTTTTAGAAATTCCGAAATATAGCCGAGCAAATCCGTAAACGAATGCTGATCGATCTGAAATTGATCTTTCAACACTCCCGCATTTGAACGTCTTTCTCTTATGGTTCCGGTTCTAATTTCTTTCATCACTTNGGTGCCGATTCAGTCTGTATATTTTTACGGTACAATTGNGGAATGTGCGTTCCTTCTACCTGATAATAAGGGAAAACAAGGTTGAACCTTGTGTTGGTGGTTTCTACAGTATATTTCAGTGCTATNCTNATGATTCCTTCTTGNTAATTGGAATAATCGATNTCTATTTCTTCCAGTTCTACACGGGTTTCGTAATTCACNATGGCGGTTCTGATCAACTCTTTCAAAAAGTGAACTTCTGAGTTCGAAATGGANTGAAACAAATAGGCATGTAAATCGCTACCATAGCCCGGCAACATCACACGTTCGCCCAANACGGTTCCCATCAACACCTCTAATGATTGATGAATGTCTACATCATCTTGCACCATGGCAACAGGCTCTGCATTGTTTTTGCGAAACGTGGGNGGAAAAGCCCANCCTCTACCTAAAAATGTTTTGTTGTTGGCCATAGTTAGTTGATCATTACCATTGTTCCTTTNACACTTGTTTGTCCACTGCTGGAAACACTGCACTGNGCTGTACCTTCTATGCTCACTTCTTGATCTCCNCTTAACGAAACCGACATTGCTGATCCNGATATGGATTGTGTTCCNTTGAGTTGAATTTCCATGCCTTTAATGGTTACATTCTGCGATGCGGTGATGTTGATATCCGATGCACTGTCAAGCGTAATTCCGCTATCGTTCATCTGCACTTTATTGCCNTTTTGATCGGCCAGNGTAATGCCTTTGTCTTCATCGCTAATCACAATTGANTTGCCTCCCGGAGTAAGGACAGTAATGACCTTATTTTCCTCATCGAATTTGAGCTCGAGTTTGCTGCTAGTCAAAATGCTTTTGATGGTGTTATTCTCATCTGGCGTTTCTGCNGGAGGAATGGCACTACTGTANAGCGATCCAAGAATAATGGGGAAACGCGGNTCTTCNTTAGAAAATCCCAGAATCACTTCATCGCCAACTTCNGGCATGAAAAAAGCTCCAAAACCGTTTCCCGCATAAAAAGTGGATAAACGCGCCCANACCAAGTTGCTTTCGGTTTCCAGCATNGGAATTTCTACTTGTACTCTAAACTCATTGTCAGGNTCTTCGTAAATCTTTTTTACAATGCCCGTGTGTAGTCCTTTTACNGCTGGAAGCAAGCCCGCNGCAGGAGGTGANGAAACCGTAGGATCATCGCCAAACCATTCTTCAGACAGTCCTAATTTGGCGGTTGTGTTCCAGCGGCCATGTGCCAAGGAATGGGTAACGCCNGAGATAAAAGCGTTGCCGTTAAAACGTGCACTCAGTCCCATTAATTTAATGGTAGAATTCACCNCAGCTTTACTGCTCCCTTGAAAGGTAATNTCTCCTCTAAAGCGNGATAAGCGTGACTTTAGCAAAACAGCATCTGCCCACGATTTTGCTTCGGCTTCGGTTAATGGTGCGTTGGTCATTAAGGCTTTTGTACCAGCCGATAAAGCATCGGCTAAGGTTGAACCCGATAAATCGCCTTGTTCGTTNACAGTNGGNTCNGAAGCCGTTGCCGAAACCACACTTTGGTTGGAAATTCCCCATGAAGCNCCACTCACNCCAGAATATTGCGAGGTAGCATCTATTTCTCCGTCAAACTCAATAATATCGTAGCCAAATTGCACTTGTAATTCAGGAGNAACGGAAACACCGGGCTTGGCNAATACNAGCTTTCCGCTATCGGTAATGATGACCATNCCGTTCACTTCTGCTCTNGANANAATGAAATCCCAATCGGTAGANTAATANTGAATAATNTCTTCGTGCTCTACTGNAGTGGNCGNAGTATCTGCCGANAANCCTGCATCACTGGCNATNGTACTGATGAGGTCGCTGTCTTTTATTTTTTCAAAAAATGCATTCTTGCGGTTTATGGTCAANTTTAGCGCCTTGTCTTTACANGTTACGTAAAGTCGAGATCCTTCTACTTCATCGATCTTAATGGNTTGNTTTACCACAATGCCTTTAAACACAGACGTGTTTTTACTCTGGTAACCGAGTTTAATTTCGATTTCGGTTCCGGGTTTAAANGTATCCGAATCGGTAATTTCAAANGTTTGGTCAGCCGTATTCCCATCGCGTAATATGATTTCAGCAGCAGAAATTTTGTTCAGGTGCTGATGTACGTGAATNTCTACCACTTCATACGTATCCGGAATTTCACTTCCGCCAGAAAGGATGTTGTATGAGGTTAAATTCGCTTGTTCTTCTACGGGNGATGTTGCCATGTTNATCTATTTTAAAGGAGGTAAATAAAGTTCTGANCCCGGCTTAAGGTCTCTGAAATTCACAATGTTGTTGTACTTCGCTACTTCAAGGTAGTAAGCNCTATCGCCATACACATCGTAACAGATTAAAGGCANGGTGTCGCCTTGTTTNATGATGAACACGTGTGTTAAATCGGGCGATTTGTTGTTCGCCTCTTTGGCNATCATGTTGGCATCAATGGCTTCTTCAAA
This sequence comes from Crocinitomicaceae bacterium, assembly GCA_002705995.1. Classification (GTDB taxonomy): domain Bacteria; phylum Bacteroidota; class Bacteroidia; order Flavobacteriales_G; family Salibacteraceae. Next base: position 19,918 of record PAJI01000002.1, read on the forward strand.
CTTTACGGTAGCTTTTGCCCGCAAAGGCGTTCCGTCTTTTTTAAAGAGGCTNTAGCTAATGTTCATGGAAGTAAGCTTGCACTTGAACACAAGCGTTCCCCACGAAATGATCAGGTAATTGGGTTCGTGAATTTTACCNTTGTAGGTAAANCACACTTTTTTGAATTGATCGATTTGGGTTTTAACAGGAACNGTATTGTTCGGAATGGCTCCTGTTGCATCAAAATGAATGTCAAANGAAACCGTTTCCGGTGGAATGCCCTTNAACTTTAAGGTTGTACCCGGTGCACCTTGTGCNGTAGAATTATCGTACTGCACGGTATGGTCATGCGAATAAGAGGCCGGGTTAATTTTAACAGACGCTTTTCCCGTTCCTTTTCCTTGGTACTTATTGTTTGCATAAGCAATGATTGACATTTTATTCTGTGCCATATTACCTTTCTTTTGCCCGGTTCATTTCCCTGCGGATTTCTTTTTTGCATTCTTTCATGAGGTAAAGCCTCAATTCTTCCAGGTTCACATCCGGTTGTTGTGCNGTGCTCCCCTCTTCGACTTTTACCTTAATGAGTAGTTCTCTAATTTCTATTGCCATGGTGTACCTTACTTGATTTCAAAATAGCTGTAAGCAAATTCTAATGTTTCAATAGCAATTTCATTGTTCATAGAGTTCAGGTCAGAAACGGCCCATTTCACNGGCCAGGCATTNGCAAAACTCCATGATTGTAAAGGNTTTCCATCTTCGTTAAGCAGGTTCACTACAATGTTTTTGGTNTCAATGGTTTCTTCCAATCCGCCCAGTAACGTNTCCATGCACCATTGGGCAACGGCAGAATTTTTGGGAATGAGTCCTCTTTTCATCACCAGATTGGAGTATTTAACAGTGGTGGGGACACGGTGCTTGTAACCGTTTACCCCACCTTCTGTTATATCATCTACTACCATCTCCATGGTAATGCCACTTACTTCTTTAAATGAAGCGTCTGAACTTCCCGATGTATCGGAAAAAGACANCGAGAAGTAAAACGATACCGGAGGATATGTAGTTGCCATGGTTATTAACCGCCATTACTGATGGTTAAACCTTCGTGAACCAATTCCATTGATTCAACAGCTACTTCGTTGGCATCTGACTTTAAGTCNGTTCCGGTAATTTTCGATGGCCATGCATTTGCCAATGTCCACGTCATGGTTGGACTCCCTTTTTCATCCAATAANTGAATGGTAACCGTTTCNCGCTTGATGGTGTTCATCTTAATNGCATCGTACCATTTCCAGAAATTGTTGTCGTTCACAAAAATTCCTTTCTTCAGCGTAACNTTTCCTGTTTTCGCTATTCCGGGCATTTTTATGGTTGAGAACTGTTTACTATCCCCATGACGGTATTCGATGGGTTGTGTTTCGGTTTCTAATCCTGAAACTTCTTGGAATGAAACGGTACTATCTTGTGAACCTAATGCTACTTTGAAGTAAAACTTCGGCAATGGCCATATATCATTTTGAGCTGATCCGTCTGACATAATTTTTTGTTTTAATCTGTTCTAAAATTTTGTTGAATTATCCTTTTTGTACTTCTTGTTGGAAAGTAATTTCAATGAATTCTGCTGGACGAGAAACGGCTACTTTAACCGATACTCTCATAATTCCGTTTAGAATATCATCTGAAGTCATCGTGCTCCCTAATCCTACTGAAACAGAGAAGGCATCGGCCGCTTTTGGCCCTACTAATCCNCCTTGATTCCATAANCCNGTTAAGAAGTTAGANATCAAGCTATTTACAGCCACCCAAGTACTTGCNGTGTTCGGTGCAAANACATANGCTTTAGCAGCATCTTTTACCGATTGCTCAATGTAAATAAGGGTTCTTCTTACGTTCAGGTATCTCCAATCGTTAGAGTTTCCATCTAATGTTCTGGCNCCCCAAACAAGGTTTCCTCTACCTGTAAATGCTCTGATAGCACATACCGACTTTCCATCAATCGGAACGTTCAANTCTTCTTGCATTTCGTTNCTGATATTGATCGCTGGCTTAATGGTGCTTTGAACACCTACGTTAGCCGGAGCAATCCATACACCTTCTGTATTNTCTACAGTGGTAATTACACCCGCCATAGCAGAAGCTGGCCCCATTAAGTTCATATTGCCTTTAATGGCNCCGGTAAGCATTTGATACGACTTGCTCAGGTTTTGAAGCACAGTGTTTGCTTTCTCTAATTTTGCCTGATCATCNCCTGAAAAAGCAGCGATAATGTCTGCCATTTTAGTTGGTACCGTACCATCTTTTCCGGTAAACTCAGTATTCAGCATATCGGTAACCACCTTGTAAGAAGCTGAGTTGATGTTTTTGTATGAAATTTCAGAATCTTGATAAACAGTTGTGTGTAACCAAGGATAATACACCGAAGCATAGCTTAACGATTTTGAAATTGTTGGTTCTACGNTATTTCTNAAAGCCTCAACACTTGTTGTGCCNACCAAAGGCTCTGTCCAACCACCGGGAACGTCTAAGATGGCTACTCTGCTCATCATNTCACCACANTGATTAATCATTTCGCTTTGCATGGCATAAGCNTTTGCATACATGGCCTGTAGATCTCCNGCTTNNGCTGTTGGGTCTGCTACTTCAACCAAATCTGGAATTAACAGCATGGTGGGNTCNGTTTCTTTCTTCAATACCGCTAAGGCATCTTGAAAGTCTGAAGTATCGCTNATGGTCTTCTTCGAATAATCGTAAGCTCCGGTAGAAACAATGTAGCAATCTCCACCACCGTTTTGGTAGAAAAACTTAATGCCTGCATACAAACGNTAATTGATNGTTGTAGTGTTAATGTCATANGCNACTCCATCCAAAACAAATGCTGCTTCATTTACAATGTTTGTNAATGTGGCCTGAGCCTCTTTTACAGCNGCAGTTAATNTACCANCNNGATCTGCTNANTCTNCTGNTTTNGNANNNTNTTCANNNTNNGCNAATGCNNNTTGTGCNTNCGTAAGCGCTNNTATGTTNGGATCNNCCTGANCNGCNTTCAATGCNGCTTCTGCATCNGTTTGAGCTGTTTCTGCAGCTGTCTCAGCTTGTTTTTGCTCGTCAGTGGCTTTATCTCCGGCATCAGTAACNACTTTCTTTGCNGCTGTAGCTGCTGCTGTTGCGGTGTCTACTGCTTTTTGAAGNNTCGTTACTTTCTCTGGCAAATCTGTTGCTGTAACCGCATATTGCACTTCNGGAGGGGTGTCTCCAAAAATGGTTAAGAAATCTGCTAAAGAGGTTACTTTCACTGCCTTGTTTACAAGNCTTTTACCATCGAAAGTTGTTTTTGCTGTGTAGCCAATAAAGGCCGGAACAGCTGTTGGTACTGGTACTACTGAGTTCCCGAACGCATCCAATTCCTGAATGTAAACTCCGGGGGTTTTCATCGTTGTAGCCATAGTTTAGTTGTTTTTAATTATTGAATTATAGATTAGATGTATACTATTTTGGATAGGAAAAGCTGTCCTTTGTTATCGCCTTCNTGGTAGCGTTCTAAGTTGCCAAAGGAAGGATTGGGAAGCTTNATTTCCATTTGTTTGGTTTGAACCGAAAAACGGTCTGAATACCCTAACTTGAGTCGAGGTGATTCCTCGAAATCTGCTTGAATTGCAATCGGTTTTGAGGAATTGAACTCATAAGTGATTGTGTTTGATGATAAATGAATTTTATTCGGAGCTGAGAAGTTGGCTTGCTGAAACTCCTCAATNCTAATTTGATCTTCTGCTACGGTGATATCNGCTTTAATGGCAATCTTAAAATTCCAAAAGGCTTCTTTGGCGGTAAANNNAACNTCCANGTTCTTCTGTGTTTTTAGCGGTTGTGCCACCACCTGAACAACTGCCATTGCCGTATCTAAATTTTGATCGGTTAAAAAGAAATTCATGACTTCTTTCCCGTTTTCCCATACCGAATAAATTCCATCATCATACCCCGAAAGGTTCACGTTCACAGTATTTCTTTCTGCCACNCCAGTGTATTCTCGAATGACAGTTCCGTTNAAGTCTTTGATCTCTAATGTTGTTCCGTTGGCCAACAACTGCATAAAGAGTTTAGGCTTTACNGTTATGGCTTTTTGCCCNTCATGCAGGTTAGAATAATAGACTGTCTCTATTGNGTTTTCATCCTTCTCTTCTCCATTCGGTGTTGGCAGTGTTGCAAAAACCGTTTTCCCAGCAATTTGAGGATCTGTAGAATACACAATAAGGTAGTAATCAGCGGCCGTGATGTANTCGTCTATGGAATCCATATAAGCTGGTAGCTCGATGTAAAACGAAAGCTGATTGGNTTGTTTTTTATATTTCAGAATGCCTTTNTNGGCNAAGTTTTTTATNGCACCCACCGGAACAATGTTAAACGCTGTATACACTTCATTCTTAAAGAAAGAATGAAAAAGGTTTAGGTCGAACCACGATATGTATTGCGTTGTTTTCATTAACTATTTGCTTATGTATTGGCTGCTCCTCCAACCCCACCAACTCCGGGAATTTGTTCTGTAATTTGTCCTTCCTGAATGGTGAGCATTCTTACTTTATAAATGATTGAAGGCACGTATTTGGCTCCTATTCCACTCCAGATGTGACTAAGTTCTTTGATCGGCAGGTTGAAAATCTCGAACCTCAATAAATCAATACTCACAGGCATATCAGGATCGTTTTCTTTGTTCAAATAAGGGTTGGCCTGAAAAATGCCGATCAGTGTTGAGATCATTTTCAGTGCCTCGGTATAGTTCTTAGAATCGTAATTGGCCGATGCAAGCAGGTAAAGGTTCAAACACACCGGAGGCGCTTTTCTGTTGAACGAATTGTTTCCTGTGGCATGAAACTGTTGTGTAGTGTTGACTGTGGTTTCGTGCTCAATGTTGATGAGCGATAGGATCAGCTTGTTTTCAATGTTCTCGGTAACCGTTCCATCGGGGTTGATCAGGCTAGACAAAAGCACAGGGTTGCTGTCCAATCCGTATTGAAGCTTTATTTCTTTATTTAAGAAACCCGTAACGTATTTTAGGGCTGTTGCGATCAACTGCTTTGTTTTTTAGTTATGGATTGAATGGCGCTAAACACCATTCTTGAAAAGTAGCAACCGCCTACTGCGATGGCATAACACCACATAAAAAGCGGCACTTCATCGGTTAACTCTTCCAGTTGTTCCAGTACTGGTTCTCCTAACCAATCGACCAAAATCAAGTAGATGAAATAGCTGATGGGAATGGCCAAAACAAGCGACATGAGTATGAGCAAAAACTCTTTGGAGATGGCCTTTTGAATTGCCTTCAGCAACTTGGTAAACTTGCCCACTTCGGCCTGCGCTTCTTTTTGTAATGCTGCTATGGAATTGGCCTGACTCATGGTAAATTGTTTTTGATTTTATTGAGGTAGCGGTTGATTAAATTCATGGCTAATGCTCCCAACATAAAGCTGCTGAGTATTAACAATGAAGTATCGGTTAACCAGTTTTGTAACCTCAGTAAGGTGACCAGTACGAAAAAGACACTCCAAATCAAGAGCGTTTTGCGCACAGAAGAATTGAAGAAGAATTGTCGGGTATCCGGAAAAAGCATGGCTGCAAGAATTCCCAAGCCTGCAAAAAACACCAATAACAGTAACATTAATGCCACTACTGATTTGATGCTTACATAAGGTTTAATGATCGCTTCTACCGGTTTCAGGTCCTCAATGATCTTATCGATGGGTGAAATCGTATCGGTTGTATCTGTAGTTAGACTTCCCTCGTCTCCCTTTTGATCTCCTCCTTGTTCACCACCTTCACCATTTCCTGTCTGATTGCCTTCAACTGTTGCTGTTGCATCACGTGCTTTTTCATCTCCTTGTGCAGCATCTGGTTCCTCGGAAAGGCTTTCATTTTCCGGAGCAACAGAAGAGCTTTGCTGAACTGTTGTTGCTATTGCTTGCCACAATTCGGGTTGACCAATGTCATAACCCAAAGCCCAAACAGCCACACCAGCTAGTTTTTGTTGGGTAATGTAATCTAGTTTGTACGTAAGCGATTGTCCGTTTTCAAACCAAAACTGTCGGAATGTATTTCCTATTCGATCTGTTTGGTATGATTTGTAAGCACTTTTAGCAATGCTGTCAAAATGGGTTTTGATGTTATCGGTTTTCACTACGATGTAATCAAAAGTCCGCACGCCCAAATACTTGTGTGCTTTCCCTTCCGGATCGTCTGATTTGGTTTCCCACATCATGCCAAAAAACGGCAAACCCAAGATGAGTTTTCCGGGTTTTACATGTTGTGTATAGGCACTTACCGTTTGGGTTAAATTATCATCTCCACCATTTAAAGGCGCTATTGGCCCAGCATTTTCAGAACCTTTGGTGTAGTAGGCATATCCAGTGACCACAAAACGACTGACCACCTGTGCTAACGTTTCCAAATCGTAAGCATTACTGGCATCACTCAATGGCAACGTAAGGTAAATGCTCCATGCTTTTCCTTCTTTGATAAAACGGGTTCTAATGCTTTTAACAAAAGCACTTAAACTGTCTTTATGTTCAACGTTAATACCTTCAAAATCCAAGCATATTCCCTGGCCTTTGCCTTCTTTCAGCAATTGCACAATAGCATCGATGAAAGTAGATCTTGCCGCAACACTTTTTAAGAACTTGGAGTTGTTGTGTGTACCGTAGTTTTCAACCGCCAGCAACAGTTTTACGCCATTCGCTTTGGCCGAATCTAACATGGGAGTTTTTGACCAATCATGTGTTTTTTTTGCTTTGCCGTTAGATGGTTTTATCTCGTAAGCAAAATAGGCTATGGTAGACAGCAAGCTGTATTCCAAATGGTTGTATACTTCTTCTTTCCAGTAGGGATACCATCCAAAAACTTCGAAACTTGGTTTGCGGGTAATCCCTTTAAAGTAAGGTCCTAATTGTTCGCCTGATGAACTGTGATCGACTTTGTAAATACTATTGCTGGGATCGTTGAGTTCTTTTACCAGCAGCTCATGCACATTACTTTCTACTTGCTGCCCCCATAACAAACAGGGCAAACTCAGAATAAGCAGAAAACACAAGCTCCAGCGACTCATCTATATTGGGGTTATGTGCCAGACAGCAGTGCAGAATGGCAATTTGTTCAACGGTTTAGTTCCAGTTTAAGCTTCTTGTTTATTTATCCTCAAAAAACTCAATTCAAACCTATAGATATAATGCCCCGATCTCAATAGGTATAATTACCTGTTTTTGAAACCAGATAAAAACACCTGATTATTCAAATCCACTATTAATCAAGCAAATACAATAGATCAAATCGTTTAGTTTTGGTGCGAGCAAACACTGAAATGAAAGCTTTTATTGCTTTTCGTTTTTACCAATCTGAGCACGAATTATGCACCAACATGCTGACACTAAAAAACGTTCTGCCGCAACGCTTAATGCACCGGCAAACACCACTTCTACCCCATCAACATTACAGTTTATTGATAACCGGCCTGAAACCCTTAATCACAAAAAACAACAAGAAACAGCCAATAAAAGTCCACGAGTAACCCAGCTTGAAGCTGTTGATGCCAAAGTCAATGACACGATTCAACCTTTACCTTCCGGTAAACGGTCAAAAGCGCAAATGCAAGAAGATGTCAACTTGGCGAAAGCAGAAGTTGAACAACTGGTTAAAAGCGCTAAAACCACTGGAGAGGTTGAGGCTTATTTCCCCATGATTCAAGAAAAATACCGCTTAAAACACATTGGGTTTAATAAGAATGGAGAAATTGAAATTGAGATCAATCCCAAAGCGAAAATCAACTCCTCTAATCGACTGATTAGTTCAGGTTTCCAACCTTCTGGAGATCGCACAATGAAAGTTCAATACACAACTGAATCGTTAGGAGGTTCAACTGTTGGAACTAAAATGGTGGCGAACCCCATAGGCCCTAATCACCCACAAGGAGGACCTCCAAGTTCATCTGCTCAAAAAACGTTAATGGGCAAATTAACGACTGACCCTAAACAAAGTGGTGAAGATAAATACATCAAAGGGCATTTATTGAACGACAACATAGGAGGCCCGGGAATTGACAAAAACTTATTCCCCATTACTGCTATTGCTAATAAAAAACACCACGATGATATAGAACGCACTGTAAAAGATTGGGTCAATAATAAAGGATATTGGGTGTATTACGAAGTACGTGTATCTAATGACGGCTACAAGCTAAATGGCACCAAAGCTCAAAACTATGTTAATGCCAAATTCAATTGTGTAGCCTATCCTTTAACTGCCAATGGAAAAGAAGCAGACGAGAAAGTTTCAGTTGCTATCATCTCTAAAAAAGGAAGTGTAAAAAACTCTACGGGTGATGGGTATGAAGTAGATATGGATGGCACAAGCGCTGCTACAGACAGTAAATTTGGAACCTATACGCCAGAATTATCAACCAGTAAGGCCAACAAACTCTCTCACATTGATGACGACCTTTATGAAAACCTCTTGTGGATTTTTGAGGAAGCTCCTGATGAGCTTAATGAACTTAAAAAGCTTCGAGGAGTTGGAGATGTTACTTTTAACGATTTGATTGAAGCGCTGAAAAATAAAAACGCTAACGTCTTGTCTACGCGCACAATAAACCTGCTCAACAACAAGAGTGTAGATATCTATGCAAAAATTGCACAAATCTACCATGAGATGGATGAGGACGATTAAACGTTGATGCTTTTTTCATTCACCACTCAATTCAACATTAGAAACTTAACTCAACCTTTAAATAATCTAACTTAAAACCAAACCTTTATGTCAAGTATTACAATTTCACTTCTCAATCAAATCGGTTCAAACACAAAGAACTACACCGTTTATGTATTGGGATTTTCTTCCACCTCTAAAAAGCAACTGGCCATAACCTCTGGCACAACTGCCAAGTTCGAAACCATTACTGCCGCCAGTGGAGATTTAAATTGCTTTACCCTTGGTCAAAAAGGAACTACGGCAAATCCAGAAATTACAGCAATAACGGTTGATGCTGATGAAGTTATCAAAGGAGCTAGAATTTACTTCTTTTTTTCTGACAACTCTGTGTTTACTGCTCCTCCTAAAATTAGCTTTAGCGGCAATGGAGCAAATGTGGTGAATGTACCTAATCCGCCTAATACTTCTTATGCTCCATACACCTTTGCAGAATTCACCAACGACCCTACTTACGGTGCAGTAATTGACAGCCAAACGGTTGATGGTTTTACCGCACCCGTAACGATTGAGATTAGCGACAAGGATGGTAATTCTTTAGGAGAGGTTGGCCAACCGCTAACCCTTAACAGACAGCAAGTAATTGATACTTACGCACCTTTCATTAATGCACTGAAAGACAGCACTAAAAATCATTTTTTAGACCTACAATATTCTACCAATGGCGGTGGATTATTAAATCCTGGAGCGTTTTTAAATGATGTTTCTGCTGCTAATGAATACACCAATGTTGAAAGCCAATTGAACACGCTTTTCGACAATGAACTGAATACTTTTTTTGCGACTGATAACTTGAGTATTCAAGGTGTTGCTAAAGACAGTGTAAGCGCCCAAGTTTACAAAAGCGAAAGTGTAAAAGAACAACCTTTACCCGGCAGTCCGTTTACCCAACAAGCATTAAAGCTTACCGGAAAAGACAATACGTTTTACGTGTACAATCCTGTAGGTGTTTGCATCCTTACCGATAACGGAAAAGCCATCACGGGGTCAATCGATGACCTTACACTTACGTTTGACACACCACTAAGCGAGGCCAATATTCAAGAGAAAATGTACGTTAGAGGTGCCGGAATTCCAGCCGATATGATCTCCGTAAAAACGGTGCATAAAAGTGGCGATAAAATACAAAGTGTAGATTTCACATGCGATTTTGGCACATTACCTCCTAACAGTACTTATACTTTTATTCCGGGACAAGGAATTGGTCCTAAAGGACAACCTACATTTGTAGGAAGCATTGTTGGTAACACACTTACTTTTCAAACTCCGGTTACGGATGTTTCTGCTGTAAAAGTCGGCTACATTGTTGAAGGTGCAGGTTTAGCGGGCATTGTTAGCATTGCTTCTGTAACCACAGACCAAGCAAAAGCAATTACCTCTTGTACTATTTCCATGAGTTTGGGAAAACCTGCTCCACACAGTCAATATTACTTCTCTAAACTACAAGGCATGTTTATGAGTAGCGGTAACATGGTATTTGCCAATCAAGGGCTTTTTGCCCACACTGGAGATATTACTGATGCTGGCGAGCAGGATGTTATACAAAACCTGCAAAACCAAATTGTTACAGCATTTTGTCGTGGAGTAGCCAATACCGGCCCTACTTCTGGCTCTAGCGAGGGTTATACCTCTACTTATTGGGGCAATGAAGAAAATTGGTATCCTGAAGGGGTTGTACAAAACTTATTCTCTTTGTTTATGCATACGGCTATTTACACGCCTAAGGTGGTAACAGACGGAGATATGGATGACTTACCCACTCCTCTTTTCATTCAAGACCCTAACTCCACACAATGTGCACGAAATACAACAATGGGACAAGCCTATGGATTTGCCTATGACGAAAATCCCATGTTTGTGAACGCTGCTGCTCCGGTACCTTCAAAATTTGACCCGGTACCAATAGACACTACTTCTATTACAATTACATTGGGAAAATGGTGATCTAATGTTCATCAATAACCTGTTAGCTATAAACCTTCCTGTTTTTAAACGCGGGAAGGTTTATTTTTTTCTCTTCAAATTTCAGGGCTGTTTCTCGTCCAGTGCTTTTCCCTGTCGCTCTGATTCTAGAAATATATCAATTTCACATCGTGCAATGATGATCGTTCTAAATCCAGAGAAGGCACGAGCTTGTATCGAAATGTGAACTGGCAGAAACGAAACCTTTCAGGTTTTCAAAACCTAAAAGGTTTGAGCGCAAATCAAAGGCTTGTCTGTCACACTGAGTGAGTGAGGAACGAACTCGTATCGAAGTGTGTCCCCTGTCATGTTGAGTGGCTGAGAAACGAAGCTGTATCGAAACATAGACAAGAATAGAAAACAAACCGTTTATCCTTCGATACTTCATACTCCATTTCGACTCCGCTCAGGG
>PAJI01000003.1:0-37133 GCA_002705995.1 Crocinitomicaceae bacterium
CCAGTCCTTTCAAAGCCTCTTACGAACGCTCCAAAGATGCTGCAGCCATTTGCATTTATGCACCGGCTTACGGAGCATTGAGTGTTACCTCAAATGACATTACCCTTAACCAGCAGGACTTCAATCAGCTGAATTACATGGCTGATGAATACGCCATGGAGTTAGGGTACTACGATGGCGATTTTGAGCGCACCGACTTGTCCATCGGTGGTAATAGCAGCTCATCCGGCAATACCGATCACTATCCGTATACTTCTAACCTGAATGCATCCGGGTTCAGCACGGAGGCCAACAGCCTGTACAACGGAAACATTGCCTACTGGCAAAGCAATACCCGTGTGGCACAAAGTGGAAGTAGCCTAACCGGTATAGACGAAGTCGATTTGAAAATGAACTTTTACCGTTACGATGTGCTAAACCGCATTTTAATCAACGATTACAGACCATTTGCCGATAACGGAGGTACTATGGAATACTGGGACGGAGGATTTGGAGATGTGCGTTATGATGAGTACTTTTCGTATGACAAAAACGGGAACATGATAACCTTGGAACGCTACGGAAATACCACACAAGGGAACAGCTCAACATTGGTAATCGATGATCTGGAGTATGCTTACTTTGCAGGAACCAACAAGTTAGCCAGCGTTACCGAACTGGAAACTTCGGGGCCTAATGCAGATGGTTCTTGGGACAACGACATGGGAGGGGATCCTGCTGTAGGGTACGTTAACCTCTATAAATACGATGCCAACGGAAACTTGGTTTTAGATACCAAAGAAAACCTGATCATCACTTGGAACAACATTGGTAAAGTAGAAAAGATTACAGATGTAGACGATAACCAGGTTATTTTGTTTGAATACGATGCCATGGGCAACCGTGCCCTGAAAAAGGTTACCGACAATAACACCGGAGAGCATACGACCACCTACTATGTACGCGATGCACAAGGCACCCCCTTGGCTACGTACAAAAAAGTATACGATGGCAGTAACACCACCTTGTCTTTGCAAGAAAACACCCTTTATGGTAGTAGCCGTTTAGGAGTGATGCAACGTGATGTAGTGCTCAAAGTAGAAGCAGGAGATGTAGACTATACTTCTTCTCCGGTGCAAACCACCATGGCTGCTACACCGGGAGAGGTGACTTACGGGTTAAGAACTGTCAACCAAAAGCATTATGAACTTAGTGATCACCTGGGCAATGTGCGCACGGTGGTAAGCGATTTACGCTTAGCCACTGTTAGTGGTTCTTCCATCACGGATTACACACCTACAGTAATGGCATTTAACGATTACTATGCCTTTGGATCTCTTATGCCAAACCGTAATCAAACCATTAATGAGTACCGCTATGGGTTCGGTGGCTATGAGAAAGACGATGAAATTAAAGGTAGTGGGAATAGTTATACTACGCTTAATAGGGCTTATGACCCAAGATTAGGCAGGTGGTGGAGTGTAGATAAGTTACAATCTAAAACGGCAGGCTGGACACCATATAGAGCATTTTTTAACAACCCAAATTTTTGGATAGATACAGATGGAAATATTGAAATACCTTTAAAAGGAAAGAAAGCTGTAAATTCTCATAAGCTTGAATGGGATCCCAACTTCTCTTTTACAAGAAGAGGGAAAACATATCAAGGTGCATATAAAGACATGGGGTCTGCTAAATATGATTTATCTGACGGAACTACAATTTTAAGAACTTCAGAATATAGAAAAATAAGAACGACTGGATCTAGTCCACATGGAGGGGTGGATTATAAAGCTGATGTGGGTACGGAATTTTATTCTTTGGGTGATGGCACGGTAACTGACATTGGAACATGGTCGGGAGGTATTACTTATGTTACTGTTGAGTATTCAAATGGCGATAAGATTAGCTTTTTGCATTACAAGAGTTTAGCGGATGATATTAAGATAGGGGGGGAAGTAAAAGAAGGTCAATTACTTGGGTATACAGGTACGGAAGGTGCAAGTGCTCCGCATTTACATGTGCAAGGAGTAAATAAGGAAGGTTATGAGATAGACCCGGAAGCAGTGAACTATGGAGATCAAACAAATACTGAGTTTTTCTATGAGGGAGAATCAACAGAAAGCAGTACAGGTAGTGGTGAATTTTTTACCTATAATACAACGCCTGATTGGGCAAGAAATAGTTATATAGGAGGATGGGTGTACTTCATCTTCACAGGCAAAGACGCCACGTTACCAGATCAAGTTCAACCTGGATATAATGAAGAAAATAATAGTTCATATGAGTAAAAGACTAATATTTTCGCTATGTGTTTTAATTTTCTTTGGTTGTTGTACAACAAAGAATAAAAAAACAAAGGTTGATTTAGCTGTGCCTGAGATTAATCAAAAGGTCAAGTCTCTTTCTTTTCCTGAATTTTTTTCTTCTTACTGTAATGACTCTTTATATCAAAAAACTCATACTACGGTTCACAAAAAAGAAGGTAGAGAGCTTAATAATTTCTATTGTAGGAATGAATTTGTTTGGGGGATTAATCTAACCAAGTCTGAATTATTAGATGTGAATGAAAAATCAGATACTGTTTTGTTATGCGAGTATTCTTTCCTTGATTTAAAAACGACCATCTATAGCTTTGTAAGAACCAATGAAAACTGGAGCTTAAACAACATAGAAGTTATTTCTCAATTATATGACACGCTTAATCATAACTCCTTTTTTCCATTTTTAAACCGATTTGCTCAGGATTCTTCTTTTCAGATAAGCCGAGTTAAATTCCCGATTAAAAGGGTTGAAAATGAAGGGTATGAAGCTGATTATATCGAATATATTGAGAAAGATAAGTGGCAAATGATGAAGATTTGGTTAGATGTGACCTATTATCCTTCTAAATCATTTTGGGGGTTTTATACAAAAAAAGAACAGTTATACAATTTAATTGATGAATCAAATAAATCAATTGTCGTTAGTGCTTTAGGGGTTGAGACAGGGGTTAGATTATATCTCTATTTTGTATTTGAGAACGGAAATTGGTACTTGACAGAAATAGAAGATAGATCAACATAACTCATTGCTGCCGTAAGCATTATGTATAGTTATTTTATTTATGTGATTTTCTTTTCGACTTAACCCCTTTTACAAACTCTTCAACTTAGCCGACTTAATCAGTCCATACAAAGCGAAGAGAATCCCGTTTTTATCTTCAATAGGCAAGGCGTTAATATCCTTTAACCTTTGAAGCATAGCAGAGCCTTTAAACGTGTCTACTTCTTCCAGCTCCCCAAGTAAATAACCAACTCATTGGCTAACTTTTATTGAGACAGACCTTAGTAGCAAACCTTTAAATCATTGGAAAATGGAATATCGTTTAAAAGTTATAGATTCTGATTTAATCTCTTTTGATGCTTCTTTGAAAGTAATAGATGGACCAGATGGTGTTACTATTGTTTTTAATATTGTTGATGGTTTTGAGGTAGTTGAAAAAGATACTTTCCCTTTTGTTTGTGTAAAGTAAGAAAGGCTTTAGAAACTAAAGGGTTAAAAATATGCTGTAAAGGTAGTCGCAAAGATGTTTATCCATTTGGTAGAATGTTAGTTGGTTTTAATGCCTACTTATTAAGGAAAGGTGAGCGAGCGACTAACAACGATATTTTAAATATATTTGAAGATGAAGATGATTTTTCAACTCTAAGCACTGTTGCAGAACAAGAAAATTATTATGAGGAATGGTTTGTTAGTCTGTGATTGTGCATTTAAATAATTAATCTTCATTGCCTAACAGTAATACCAAACAATTACATTTGTGCAACTATAACCTTTAAAGCTAATCACATGAGTCTGAAGTTCAAAAAAACGGTAAATCACCGTTTGAAAGCGTGGACATTATTGGAAGTATTGATTGTATTGGCCATTGTGGGCATCTTGGTGATGCTGGCATTGCCCAACTTTACTTCTGTGATTTCAAAAGCCAAGGCAAAAGAAGCCGAATTGCAATTGAATGCATTGTACATGATGCAAAAAAGCTACTTCTACGAACGCTCAAAATATGGCGAAAACCTGGAAGACGTAGGCTTTCAACAAGAGCAACTGGTCACAGATGGAGGCGCTGCGAATTACCGTATTGAAATTGTTGCTTATGATCAATCGGCATATGTGGCCAGAGCAACAGCCATTGTTGATTTTGACAATGATGGAGTTTTCAATGTGTGGGAAATTGACCAGGATAAAAAACTCATTGAAGTTACCAAAGATTGAGTTTAGCGTTTCAATGTAGCATAGCTGTTGTATGTATCTTGCTGTGCATTGAAGATTTTAGAAACAGGGCGGTTAGAACAATTTGGTTTGCTCTACTTTTTGGTTTATTGCTCGCTTTTCAGTTTTGGGTCATTCAAGATTTATCAATGTTGTTGCAGAGTTATGCTGCAGTATTGCTCCTTTTTGGGGGCATGTTGCTCTACTTTACATTGCGGTATAAAAAAGGATTGGCTCAGTTGAAAAAAAGCATTGGAGCAGGAGATGTGGTATTGCTTCTTTTATTCCCTTTGATATTGCCTCCTTTTTATTTGTTATTGTTGATTGTAACTTCCACGTTAATAGGGATTTTGGGTTGGTTATTTATTCCTTCGTTTCAACAAAGGGGAATTCCCTTGGCCGGAGTGCAGGCTTTCCTCTCAATTTTGTTTATTTTTAGCCTCTAATCACGTATTCCATGGAGATCACCACTCAACTGAAACAGCGCTTATCTGATGAGCAAGCTTGGTATTATCAAGCAGTTCCCATTGCGGTGGAAAATGAACTTCTCACCCTTTGCACATTTCGCGAATCTGTTGCATTTCAATCCCAAGCAGAATTAGAGCTTATTTTAAATCATTCGATTGCTTTTCAACTGGAAGAAAAAGCTATGGTAGATGATTTACTGATTGAACATTATAGGAACACGCAGGGTGAAAAAACAGTTTTTGAAACGACTACTGGTACAGATGAACTCTCACAAATTGTAGCCGATGCACAACGGTTGGGNAGCTCAGATATTCACATTGAAGCCTATACCGATAGAGCCAGAATACGCTACAGAGTAGACGGTAAGTTGCTNGAGAAATACGAAATCACCAAAGAGAGTTATCCGTCTTTGTTAAACCGGATTAAAATCAAGGCCAATCTGGATATATCCGAAAAACGTTTGCCTCAAGACGGGCGGATNAAATTAACAACCGGACGCGGAGAAATAGANTTAAGGGTATCGATCTTACCNGCCATTTACGGAGAAAAAATTGTATTGCGTTTGCTGAAAAGTGATGCAGGCCATGTAGATGTAGACAAAGTGGGGATGAATACTGCACAAAAGCAAGAAATGCTAGAGGCCATTATGAAACCACATGGCATTTTACTGGTTTCAGGNCCAACAGGTTCCGGTAAAACCACNACGCTTTACAGCTTACTCAAAACATTGAACAGTGTTGACCGTAATATTGTCACNGTAGAAGANCCGATTGAATATACTTTATCGGGAGTGAATCAGGTACAGATTAATTCGGCCATTGGCTTGACGTTTGAAAAAGCATTGCGCTCCATTTTAAGACAAGATCCGGATGTGATTATGTTGGGNGAAATTCGNGATGTGGAAACAGCTGAAATGGCCATTCGTGCAGCACTAACGGGGCACTTGGTATTGTCTACCATACACACCAATTCGGCNTGGGGAACCATTACCCGTTTAAAAGACATGGGCATTCCNGCNTATTTGATAGAATCTACCATNACGCTTACGGCAGCGCAACGTTTGGTAAGAAAACTGTGTGATGCNTGTAAACACCAAACCCATTCTAGCCCTGATTTTGAGAAATACCGCAAGCTTCCNCGACACATACAATCACATTTTGTGGCAAAGGGATGTCCCTCATGTTATTANACCGGTTACAAAGGCAGACATGCCATTTTTGAAGTCATTGCAATGAATGANGCTTTGAGAAC
This sequence comes from Crocinitomicaceae bacterium, assembly GCA_002705995.1. Classification (GTDB taxonomy): domain Bacteria; phylum Bacteroidota; class Bacteroidia; order Flavobacteriales_G; family Salibacteraceae. The sequence continues at coordinate 5,950 of PAJI01000003.1, forward strand.
ACTTTTAAGAGAAAACGCTGATAATATTGATGACTATTTGGATGAACAGAAAGTCACCACATTGAAAAAAGCCTGTATTGATTTGGTTGAACAAGGAGAAACAACCATAGAAGAAGTTTACCCCATATTGATTCAATAAACCCTAGCATGAAACAAATAAAAATACTTGTAGTACTGGTTGTTACATTGCTNCTTACCCAAATAGGNCAAGGGCAGCAATACTACGATTCTTTGCGCGTTCAACTGGANTCTTTAGCTGAAGANTATCCAGGNTTAGACGAGCAAATGGATTTTGGTTTAAGTGGCGTTAGTATCAAAGAATTTATGCGCAGTTTAGCCGAAAATCACGACTTAAATATTTCGGTAGACAATAACGTAGGAGGAACCATTACCAATAACTTTAGCAATGCANGAGTAGCCGATGTTATTGTATTTATTGCACGTGAGAACAAACTGAAAGTTGATTTTTACGGAAGTATTTTATCGTTTCGTTATGCACCGCCCAAAGTGGTTGTTAAGCAAAGAATACCCAAAGTAGATTACAATTCNCTCAATGGTTTTCTAACCTTAGACCTTAAACAAGATACAATTGGAAAAGTNGCTGCNGAGATTACNGAAAAATCTGGAGCCAATGTGCTTTTTGCGCCTGAATTATCGGAGCAGTTGATTAGTGCATTCATCAAAAACCGTCCTTTTGAAAATGCTTTGGAGTTAATGGCAGAAGCGAACGGACTATCTGTAGAGAAAAAAAGTGAACAGGTTTTCTTTCTCCAAAAGAAGAAAACAGAACCCAAGCCCGAAAATAACCGCAATAGCCGCAACAATCCGGAAGTAAATAAACCCAATTTACCTGAACTNGATATTCAAGTTGACCAGAATGGTTTAATTACAGCCAATGTACACGAGGCNGCAATTAACGATGTGTTNGCCAGAACAGCAATGGTNACAGGAGACCGTTATTTTCTGTACGCTAAACTAGAAGGAAATGTGAGCTTGTTTGTTGATCAGGTAACGTTTGACGAGTTTGTTGATTACCTGTTAACCGGAACCGANTATACATCGCTGATTGAAGATGGAGTTTTCTTTATTGGTAAACGCGATCAGGAAGTGTTACGTTCTACNGAATTNGTAACCTTAGAACACCGTACCATTGAAAACGTTATTGATGTAATTCCTTCAGAATTGAAAAAAGGAGTTACGATGAAAGAGTTTGTAGAACTCAATGGATTTGTTTTAAGTGGATCCAGACCTAACATCAAAGAAATCAAAGCTTTTCTGGCAGCCATAGATCAAGTTGTTCCNGTGATTAAAATTGATATNCTTATTGTTGATGTNAGCAAATCTAGCTCAATTAGTGCAGGNATTGATCTATCATTAGATGGAGATAATGCNCCNTNTACTACTAGCGGAACAATTAANCCNGGGATAGACATGACCCTGAACAGTTCATCNATCAATAANATTATAGATGGTTTTAACGGGCTGGGATTGGTGAATTTAGGGAAAGTTACAAGTGACTTTTTTGCCAACATNAGCGCATTAGAATCGAATGGGGTTTTGCGCTTGCGTTCTACACCCATGTTGGCAACACTCAATGGTCATGAGGCGAATTTGAAGATTGGAAATACGGAGTACTATTTAGAGGTTAGTAACGATATTATTGGAACGCAAAATCCGGTTCAGCAACAATCTCAAACNTATAAGTCGGTTAATGCAGACCTTTCTTTAAACATTAAGCCGGTTGTATCTAGCGGTAACTACGTCACCCTCGAAATAGAAGTACAACAAAGTGATTTTACGGCAAGAATTAGCGAAACAGCACCTCCNGGAACNGTAGATCGAAATTTCAAATCTTACATTCGTGTTAGTGATGGCGATATGATCTTGTTGGGAGGATTGGAAGAAAAATCGGTAAGTGACTCAGGAAGNGGATTACCGTGGATCAGTAGAGTTCCGGTATTAAAGTGGTTGGTGAGTCAGCGTACAAAAGAAAATAGCAAGTCTCAACTGAATATTTTTATCCGTCCAACNGTAATTTACTAGCATGCGCTTAGACTGGAGCTCATATCGCAGTAAACTGGGGCAACCCAAATTCATTGCCGGAATTCATCGTAACAGGAATAACAGNGGTGGTGAAGACGTTTATGTCTTGTTCAAATTTGCAAAAGGAGAACTGACCCTCTTACAAAAAGGAACAAACCTGGACGACTTAACTGCATTTGCTAAAAAACAGTTTTTGCCATTAGCTTATGCNNTGGTNTTAACCGGAAAAGACATTCTTGTTAAAACCGGCAATTCAGGATTGCCACCCGGAATGAATGCTTCTGAGCTGGAGAAAGATAGTGCGGTGCACAGCGGCTTGAACCTTTCTGTTTTTTACAGAACTTCTATTGTGGAAGAAACGTTGGGCGAATTAAGTACTTACAAAATGGATTGTTACCAGGTTTCGCTAGGACCTACTGTTTTGCTTAGGGCTTTGTCGCTTGAAAAAGAGCTGGAAAATATTGAAGCTTTTCCTTACCGACTAGACTTTAAGGCCGGAGAGTTGGCCAACAGCATAGAAAAAGAAGAACGTTCATTTGTCTTTGAGGAGCAATTAGAATCAAAATACATTCTTGCAGCTAGTGCAGCAGTAGCGGCCAGTGCGGGGTTCGAAGATAGTTGGTCTAACCCCACAATGCAAGAAGAGGTTGAATACCATAACTTGTCCAAAAAACTATTGCTTGTTGGAGCAGCTGCATTATTTATGCTTTCAATATTGGGCTACTTCATAAACGATGCGCTACGCAAAAATCTGAGTAATGAACAAGCTGCGTTAACCACATTAAACGAGTTGCACAAAGAAGAAATTGAGAAAATAGAGCGCCAAAAACAATTTCAAAATGTATTGGGCGAAATAAAGTCACCCGTTCGTTACAGCCGTTTTCTGACTGAAATTTGCGAAATCATTCCTAAAGAAATTACATTGACCTTTTTCCAAATTAATCCGTTAATTACCAAAGGAAGCAAACGTGCAGATGAAATGCTGGGGTTTGATGATAATAGTTGGATTATAGAAGGAAATGCAGCTTCTTCTGAAGAGTTAGAATGGTGGGTAAAAGAAATTGAAAATCGCGCATGGGTAACCAATGCCAGAGTTGCTCATTTTGAATACAATAGGAGAGAAGAGGAGTATGAATTCGAATTGTCGGTAAAAACACAATGGGATGGATATTAAACAGCTATTGTCGAGTCATAAGGTTCGTTTTTTTGGTGTGCTGGGAGGTTTAGTACTGGTGATTCTACTTTTCTCAAAAACATATGTTCTTGACAGTTTTGCTCTTTCAGGTCAAATTGATCACGTGGAAGAACAAATCAGCACATTGAACCATGAGATTTCTAACGTACAGAAAACCAAAGAATATTATAGCTTAGAAAGCTTTAACCAAAAAGAGGCTTTAGGGTTTATGAACAATAAACTTGCAGATAAAAATGCAGAAGTGAACGGAATTGAAAATCAACATTTTTACCACAGCGGAGGACAAACCGTAGTAACCATGCCTTTTAAAGTAAAGGGAGCACTGGAGTACCAATTGGAATTGTTAGATGCACTTTACTATCAATATCCTATCGGAATAAGATCAATCGTTTTTGAAACAACAAAAACTTCTTACAATGCAAAAGAAGAACTTCATACTACATTATACTTACAAACTGTTGCTCATTAGTGGTGTATTGTTCATAGCTTCTGGCTGTGACGACATTATTGAGATGGAATTGTCAGATCGTAAAGTTTATCTCGTTGCACCATCTGACAGCGTAGTTTCTGATGTATACACCCATACTTTTACTTGGGAAGAAATGCAAGGAGCTACACATTACCAACTTAGAATTGCTAGTCCAAATTTTAATTACATTGAAGAATTGGTATTGGATTCTAATGTTTCTGATAACGAATATACTTACAACCTTTATCCCGGGACTTTTCAGTGGGGTGTAAGAGGTGTAAACGGAAGCAGTTATTCTCAATGGACAGTGAGAACGATAGAAATTGACAGTAGTTTGAGTTTAATAGGCAATCAGCCAACGCTTCAGTTACCTTTCAATAATTACCTCACCAATCAAACATCTATTGATTTTAACTGGTTAGAATTGATCAATGCCAATGCATACCAATTCAAATTGGTACAAGGAAGTAGTCTTTCCAGTGGTTTGCTTATTGCTGACACAACAATTACAGACATCAACATCTCAATTGATAACCTAAGTATAGAAGGAAGTTACGTTTGGGGGGTGCGCGGTATGAATGATTTGTCAAATTCTGATTATGCCACACGAGTGTTTGAACTTGATTTAACTGCTCCTTCTGCGGTAACTCTAACAGCTCCGGCAAACAATAACAGTCAATATTCACCTGTTGAATTCTCATGGCTAGGTACTTCCGAAACAGTTTATGATACATTGGAAATAGCAACCGATTCTTTGTTCAATAATTTTGACACCAGAGTAGGTAGCGACTCTCTAAGTTACACATCAACACTGGGAACCGGCACTTATTATTGGCGTGTAATCCGTTCAGACGAAGCAGGGAATAGCTCATCAGGAGATAACTACAGAAGGCTAATTGTACAGTGAAAAATAAGAACGCCATAAAAGGAGCTTTGCTCATTTTTGTTGTCGCCATTTGGGGATATATTGGCTTTAGTATCTTCTCTGCCTTTTTCGGAGATCAGGATATTACTCCTCAGTCATTTCAAAAGCAAACTCAGCTCAAAAAAGAGAATGATAAGTTAGACTCCGCAGTAATTGATTTTAGTTTTGATGATCCTTTTTTAAGGAATCATAGAAAATCGAGGAGAAGGGTAACTTCAGTCCCTCAAACTTCTGCATTAACAAAAACGGTTACTCCTAAAAAGAACACTAAGCCTCAATTTCGCTGGCCGGTAATCACCTATTCGGGAGCTATGATTGGTAGTGACCGTTCAGATGTATTGGGAATTTTTAAGTTCAATGGAAAAGAGACTTTTGTAAAAGAAGGAGACTTGCTGAATGCTGATATCCGTGTTCAAGAAATCTATAAAGATTCAGCGGTTCTTACCTACATACCTGAAAAAACATCTGCATCTTTTAAAAGAACTGGTTTATAACGATACGCTAAACAGCGGTAGGTAAAGCGAAACCAGTACCAAAGCAATAAAAATAGCTACGAAAGAAATAAGAATAGGCTCTAAAACTTTGTTGAGCATATTGGCTTCAAACTCTAGTCTTTCTTGCAATTGCTTACTGATTTGACCAAAGCTCAACTCCAAATTTTTGGTTTCCTCTCCCAAACGAATTAAAGACTTGTCTGAAATGTTAAAAAAGCGACTTTGGTTCAGTGCTTCCGTTAAGCTATTTCCCCTTTCAATTTGGTGTTGAACATCTGTCATCTCTCGATAAAGTAAAACACTGGTAGAAGATTGAGCACAATATGAAACAATCAAATTCAATGGAACTTTTGCTTGAATTAAAAAATGTATCAAACTGGTTAACTTGGATTTAAGAATGTTAATGTAAAAAGAGCCGAGAATAGGACTTTTGTATAAAACAGCTTCAAAACGCGCTTTAAAATCTTCGTTTTTTAACAGTTGTAATACTCCAAATACAGCAACACAAATCAGTAGAAAAATCCACAAAGAATAGACTTGAAAAAAGTTAGAGGCACTAATTAAGTATTGTGTAATTGCTGGTAATTCTCTGTTCATTTGTCGATAAATATCTTCAAACAACGGAACAACAAAACGTAGCATAAAAAAGATTACAGCAACAGAAACAGTTAAAAGCAAAGCAGGGTAGGAAAGAGCACCTACAATTGTTTTGCTGATTTTAGACCGAAATTCAAAATACTCTAACAAGTTGTTGAGTACTTGCACCATTAAACCAGATTGCTCTGCAGCATGTAAACTTTCAATTTCAAAAGTTGAGAAGTTTCCCGTTTGTTTTAAAGACTCTGCTAACCCTTGCCCGCCTTCAATTTTTTGAATCAGAGGAGGGAGAAAAAACAATTTTCCCTTGGGGTCTGAGGTTTGGATAAGCGAAAGGCAAGAGTGTAAATCCATTCCGGCCTCTAAAAGTGAAGATAACTGTCGGTAAAAGTGAATTTTTACAGCCAGTTTTAGTTTTCCTTTCTTCTTTTTTACGGGAGAACCACTGCGCCTTTCAGTTGAAGACGAACGTTTTTTATGCTGTTCAATTTTCATAATTCAGGACCTCCTTTGCCGTGTAAGTTTTTTCTAACAGGTAATTGTACGAAGTATCTTGAAAAACAATGTTCAACGATAATGATTTTACAAGGCTTGTTTCAGGTACTTTTTGAACAGCTGCTTGGTTGATTAACAGTGTGTCGGTTTGTTGGTTTTGATTGCGCACCAAATGCTTTCCAGCCAATACATAACTCACAAAAAGCTCTTTATCTGAGTAAAATAAAAATTCATTTTCTGAAAGAATGATACTATTGGCTTTGAAAAAATCTTTTTCCTGTTGGCAAATAAAAGATAAGGTGGTGTAAGATTTCTGCTCCTGCTCAGAAATAGAGTGAAACAAGCCAGAAGACCAATAAACCAGCTGATAAATAAAAAAAATAACCATACTCGATAAAGCCAACACAATAATGGTCTCCAGGAGTGTAAAGCTGTTTAAACGGTGTAGTATGGCAAACTTAGTTTTCATTCGGAATAAAAAGCACAACGTTACTGTCTGATTGTAAAAAAGTAGGATCAATTTCCTCGTGGTATCCCGGACCAAGTGATTCTCGTAAAGGATGCCTCACCTGATAAGTAAAAGAAAGTGACCAATAAATCAACAACATGGCCAAGCCGATGATGAACATCGCAAACAAAACTTCCAACAGTGTAGACGCTTTTAATTGACCCATTGAACAATTTCCCTTTGTTGATTTCCGATGTAAAGAGGAGATGCATAATGATTAGACAGTGAATCATTCAAAATGCTTCCTTTTTCCCAGTAATTTAACTCAAAACCAGACTGACTCAGGTTATAGATCTGATTGATGTAACCACTTCCCTTAATCTTTCCGTGTAAGTGAAGTCCCCCTTCACTAATTACGATTCCTTTTACAGTAGCGCCTTCTTCTACTGAAATGTATGATGTTAGTGATCGAAGCGAAGGTGTTTGAGCAGGCGTAGAGAGCAGTAACATCCCCTCAACTAAGGCATCTTCTTTAACTTCAATAACAGCACTTTCTCCTTTAACTACCAGTGTAGACGGGTAGAGAAGCTGTACTCCATTTTCTAAAATGATAGAATCTGTAGCAAACAGTTGAACTCCACTAAGAACAGTACCCGATTGGATACGAATTACCGGGGCTTGTAAGATTATGTTTTTTAAAACCTGATCGTTATAGACCCTTAATTGATTGAATGAACTAGCAATGATATTTCCCTCAAGGTAAGTGAGACCATACCATTCCTCTTCATGAACAGTTTGTGTAGGAGAAGAAAAAGAAACAATCAGAGAATCACTTTTATTCAACGTATTGTAGTCGTTCTCTGGGAGGGAGGGGGAAAATAAAACTGTAGAGTAATCAATTGGAAAATTAGCCCCACTTTTTAACCTGTTAGCAGTGATTTTTCCCGAAGGAATTAGTTCTTGCTTTTTATCATTAAGAGCTTTTGAGCTGTTTTTGGGTAAGTAGGCTGTTCCATCAATAGAAATGCTGGAAGCATATTTTAAGGGAATGCCTGTGTCTTTTAAGTAAAGAGAAACGGTATTCTCTGAGTTTGCATACCCAAAATGGCAACTTACAGTATCTCTCATGTGCTCTTTTACAAAAGTTAAAGTAAGCATATCGTAATTGCCAAAGCTATTTAAGGTGTAATTTACTTCATCAAAATAGGAGTGTTCTAACGGCCATTCTTTAAAAGAAGAAGAGTAGTGGAGTTTGGTTATTGCTATGGCTTGCTGGATGGTGATTAGCTTATTGCGTTCAAATTTGATTTGGCGACTTAATTCGTTAGATGGCAACGAATAACTTTTTATAATGACAAAGAAAAGTGATACAAAAATTAATACAACAGTAAGTACTACCAGAGCATGTATAAAGACAGAAGCTTTATATTTCGGTTTAATCATTTAATATGATTTGTACTAAATCTTCAAAATCATGTTGATTAGAGGCTTGTTTAGTTAAAATCTTATCCAGCAAAAGACTGTCGTTTTTAGGATAGAGCATTTTCTGAACTTCTCCGTTTCTTACACATAATTCAGACAGCAAGGTGTCTTGATGTATGATTTTGACTTTACGGGGTATAAAACGGTTATTGATATATCCTTCTATAGTTGTTGTTGAATCTAGCCTCATTAAGAAAGATCCTTTCACCTCACCATTAGAATAGGTTTTCATGTTAATGATCTTTCCGTTTTGATCCCAGCTGACCCATTCATTTTGTTTCAATCCTTTTTTAAATTTCCCTTTTTCTTTTAAACCGCCATTGGTGTAATAGGTGGTATACTTACCATGAAGCAAATCTCCAGAATAGCCTCCTTTAGTATGATTTATTTTTCGCTTTCTAGACCAATAGTATGTTTTATTGGTCTTTGGGTGTGTTGATTTAGTTGTAGTTGCTGTAATGATTGTTCCCTCTGTAGTTGAGATATCTAAAACATTAGAAGTCTTTAACCTAGGAGAGGTATATACACAGCCAAAAGTGGTCAAAAGAAAACCGTAGCACACTAATTTATTCAGACGATTCATAATGATATGTACCCATTGATTAATGCCTTTTTAAGCATTATTACAGTATTTGAAGCTCTGGTTTTTTTTAATATTTGAGAGCGATGTCGTTCTATTGTGCGAGGGGAGAGGCATAATTCATCCGCTATTTCATGATTAGAATATCCTTCCCATATAAGGTGAATGATAGATTGTTCTTTGTCATTCAAATCAAAGTGAAAATTTCCCTTTTTACCAGAATCGGCAATTAAGCGGTAAAAATCTGGAGAAATCATGTCTGTGGCCTCGTTTGCATCTGTAGCTTCCGTAAGCTTTAGTTTCAATTCATTGATATTCGTGATTTCAATGAACTTTTTTACGCCCATTCTGTAAGCTGCTGATATTTCGCGAGTTTGACAGCTTCTATACAGTAAAATTAACTGATTGAGACAATTTTGTTTTTTAATCCGCTGAAGTAATTGTTCGTAGGATGTGAAGTCTACAGTAGAATCGGTCAACAATAAATAATATTTGGAAGAAGGAAGTTCTGGGATTAGGTTGCCGTATGAGCTATCAATTAGGACTTCACAAGAAGGTTTCTCCAGAAGCGTTTTAACGCTATTCATTTTAAGTAGGTCGTAACCAATTATGGTTACAGCATAGGGTTGTGTCATAGGTGTGAGTATTTAAGTAGTTAATTAATTTCCCATAGTATCAATAACGCAATGTTAACAATTTTTAAGAACTCATTTATAACGAAGCGGTTTAAATATTATTTCAAATATTTTATATCTAAGTTCTTTTAGATATAGTTTCAAATACATTAATTCCTTAAATCATATTTAACATAATATTAATTATAATTCAATTTGTGTATGAAAATAATAAATCATGAAAATTCATTTACACATAGTATATTGCAGCCTCTAATTCACATTACTTATTTATATAAACAGTGCCCAGCTACTACTTTCTAGATATGATTACTATTCTCAGAAAAACTGAGGAAGTAATTCTTTACGCCAATATTTTTGATAGTACTGAAGATGAAAAAAATGAGGTTCGGTCTTTTTTGCAGCAGGAATTCATTCGTGAATTAAATGCACTACCAACAATTCAAAAAGCATCTTTTAATCCGGATGCTGCACTTTGGGCTGCTCAAGTAATATACATTACAGCACAATTAATTCTCTATAGAAAAAATAAACCGGAAGAACTTCAACAGCTGATTCCCAAAGATCATTTTGAAGTAACACTTGACAATGCCTTGTCAGTCGATTTGTGTCTTCGTTTTCTTCCTGAGCTGATGCAAAAACTAAAAAAAATAGACTTGCAAGATGAGCTCATTCTACTTTTAGAACCTTTACTCAATAAATGGCATTATTCTAACCTTAAAGATTGTGAACATGTTCCAAATAAGAATGTAGAATTATGGCTAAACACACTTGGTTTTAAACAGCTTTATACCGATAGAATTATTCATTACAAAAACAATAAAATAGCAACCAATCCATTGGTTAATAAAGCAATTAAAGATACATTAACAGTCTATGAAAATATATTCTGGCCTAACTTCTCATCAATAGAAATACATGACTGAAATTGAAAAAATAAACGCTATTCTCTCCTACCTGAAAGAAACATTTGTAGGAAAGGATGACATTATAGATTTACTGGGATTAACGCTTGTAGCAAAAGAAAATGCCTTTTTATTAGGCCCTCCCGGAACAGCTAAAAGTGCGATAGTAAAGCAGTTGTCACGTTGCATTAGTGATGGAAATAACTTTGAATACCTACTCACTCGCTTTACGGAACCTAACGAAATATTTGGTCCTTTTGATATTCGAAAGTTAAAGAATGGTGAATTGGTAACCAATACAGAAGGTATGTTACCTGAAGCCTCTATGGTTTTCTTGGATGAAATTTTCAATGCCAACAGCGCCATTCTAAATAGCTTATTAATGGCATTGAATGAAAGGATGTTTCGAAGAGGAAAAGAATCTAGAAAAATACCAGCGCTAATGTTTGTTGGAGCCAGTAACCAGTTGCCTGATGATGAGTCGTTAAACGCCTTGTTAGACCGCTTTCTTATTCGGGTTAAATGTGATTATGTAGACCCTGACGATTTGGAAAGCGTATTGGTAGCTGGTAGAAAATTAGCTGTGAATCAAACGATAGACCCACCACAAATAAGTCCTGTAGAAATTCTTACACTGCAAGAATCCGCTAAGAATGTAGATTTAAGTGCTGTGCGAAAAGAATTCATCAACCTTGTTCATAGTCTGCGCAATACTGGTGTTAATATTTCAGACCGAAGAGCTGTGAAAATTGAAAATCTGATTTCAGCCAGCACTATCCTCTCAGGCAGAAATAAAGCCAATATATCAGATTTATGGGTATTAAAATATATATGGGATACGGAAGAGCAGATTGAGATTTTAGCAGGTATTGTTGATAAAATTCTAGATAAAGAAGAAACAGAGCAAGCTCATCCACAAGCTAAATTCAACAAAATACCTGATGCAGAAGAGCTTCTAAAAGACATTGAAACAATTAGTGCTAAATGGGACTCAAATCTCACTTTTGAAGAGAGAAACCTCTTGAAAGATAAACTCCGTTTTTTACAAACAAGAGTTGGGTGGATCACGAAGGCTGAGCATAAAAAGCACATTGAGGAAGCGATTGAGTTAGTTTGGCAAAAAATGTTGCAAGAAGCTTGAGTTACCTTTTAAAAATACAAAAACAGCATCTTAATGACTTACGTGAGATGGTTAGTTGGCCGGAGCTTTTGGTTGCTTTTAATCAGGATGAAATTTGGTTAACAGGGTTTACTCAAGAGCAAATAAATGCTTCTGAGGTAAAGACCATTCCTTACAAAGAAGTTTATAGAGCCAAAGAACAACTATTGTATCCATTGAACAGTAGTTTACCAGAAAGAACATTCCCTAATGGCTTAAAGTGGAAGTCCATCAAAGAACAAATACCGGTTCGCATTGATCAATTTAACCACAATTATTTTGGAATTGATAGTGAGATCAATGTTCAACTAAAGAGAAATGTTTCTACCACTCTTCCCTCCTTTTTGTTGGTTGATTTAACAGAATTAGAAACATATATTAATACAGCATCGTCAATTCGATTACAACCGCTTCAATGGTTAGTTATTAATCAAACACAAGCTTTAATTCAGGGAAATCCCCTACTCCCATTGTATGGCGATTTGTTTTGGCAAAGAGAAGATATGGTTTTCCCCTTGGGATGTGATTTAGAACTTCCAATTATTCAAGAGATTCTTACTCAAAAACTAACAAAAGAACAAGGTCAATACATATTTTGGAATAAGAACGGAACATATTTTTTAATCGCTAAAACATCCTTCCGGCCTTTGTCCATTAGCTCATTCCGAAAAACAAGACGAAATAGTTAAGATGCCAGGTAAATACTTCAACGCATACGAAGATTTCTTTTGGGAATATACCGATAATGATACGGTAATAAGTCTCGGCAATGGATATACAATTGTTTATGTAGCTGAGTTAAGACAAATTATCACTCGTATGTCTCATCAAGGGCTCCCTCCATTAAGTGCATTATTGCTTGTACTGGCTTGCATTAATGAAAAGGCCTCATCGAATCTCAATTGGATTAGAACGTACAGCAAAAAAGGAGATTACAATCTACTTTACGATGAAAGAGCTTTAGATTTTTTGTCAACTATTTCTAGCATCGACCCTATCTATAAAACAGGAAATGGGAAACAGTTACTGTTGAATTTTATTTTTAACAACTGCCATGGACATCTTCCGCTCAATCGTTCAGTATTAATTGGTGAAATGTGTGCCAACAAATCATATCTACTTAAAACTGAACAGCAACCTTTTGACATAAATGTGTTGCAAAAAGCAGCACGCGTACTTTCTCTCCTTAGCGCGAAATACCCTTCTGTAAAAGAGTTAGAGGCGCAACTTTCAGGACTCCCCTCTCTGGATGAATCTCTTGAAATAGAGGTGCTTGATAAGGATGATTTTGTCAATCAATTGATTGAAAAGCCAGACACTCGAAAGATCGGATTATTAGTAAATAGAATCTCATCAGGACTTCACATTCCTTTCAATGCAAGTGATTCAAGCGATCAAAAAATCGGTGGCGTTTCAAGCATCACCAATAAGGGAAATTTTGACCAGTTACTTTTGTCTGAATACGCCAATGATGACCTTACTTTTCTTTTGCGATTAGCCAATAATGAAGCACTTTTTTTGAGTAAAGAATCTCCTCCTGCTTCAAGTAAAAAAAGAAGAGTACTTCTAATTGATGTTTCTATTCTTTCATGGGGTGTACCTAAAACCGTTTCTTTTGCCACATTGATAGGTATTGCCAAACATCCGAAAAATAATTTAGAAACAATCGCTTATACCTTAGGAGAAGAAGTCTCCCCTGTTCATTTAGACACTGTAAAAGACCTAACAAATAGCTTAATCCATGTAGATGTTAATTTATCTTGTGCCAATGGGCTAGATACCTATTTTGCAGAACATCATCAATCTAATGATGATGTCTATTATCTAGGCGAGAAACAGTCGCTATTACAACCTCAAATGCAGGTTAGTTTAGCAGAGCATACACACAAAATCAAGTATTGGATACTGAATGATGATGTGGGTAATATTGATGTTTACAAAAACCTGAAAAAAAGCAAAAAGCATGTGCAACACATGGAGTTGCCATTAAAAGCATTGTGGAGTCAAAAAATACAATTATCACCTGCAAGAGAACACAACAAAAACACTTCTTTCTACCCTATTTTGGTAACCCTTCCTCAAAATAAATTTTCAATCCGTTCTACTTCGAATGGTGAGATTTACATGTTCACCCATGAGCGGTCTTTACTGCGGTTGCATAACAAATTCTCTAAGTACAATGAGGTTGGATGGGAAATTGTAATGGAAAATTTGCCCGGTAATTATAAGGCATTTGAAATAGGTAAAACCACGAATGGTGAAATTTACTTCTTGAGCTATGTTCTACAAACACGAAAAGTCTTCATTATAAAATTAAGTGATCGCAGTCAAAAAGTTTTTTCACTACCGGTAATTAGAGGTCACAACAACTATTTGTGGATGTTTCTCAACAATAAGTTCTATTACCAAACACCCAAAGGAACTTACGAGGTCAATCCTGATACAGGCATCACTATTACCGATGCCATGACTCGCGAAAACTTTTTGTCAAGAGAAAAAATCGTTAATGAATTAAGGCCTAAATCATTTGGGTATGGAAGCACAATAAAAAACCTTAAGGCTGTTGGCATATCTAATAAAGGTGAATTAGTCATTAACAGCCATAAATTTGTTTTAAACAGCAGAAATCATTTTAAATTTAATGCACTGGGGAAAGATGAAGTAGTCCTAAATGCTCAAAGAATCAGCGAGAACAGATTTGAATTTAACAACGGAGTTGCGGTAACCATCAACAGAAATGGTTTCATCAGATTAAGTTATCCACATGATGAATTTCAAGATCTATTTATTCCCAGTACCATTGATGTCTCTTTAGGTATATCAACACAAAAAGCCTTTGCTGGCAACCAGTTTTACCTGAATCAATTACAAGTAGACATTTTTATTCAAAACATCTCTACGAATAAATTGGGAGCAATTAAAGCAATAAAAGAAATTACTACATATGGATTGGCAGAAATAAAAAAAATGGTAGACCAGAATATTTCATTTAGTCTCAATTGTTTCATGAATATTGATGAATCCAAAAAAGCATTGGGTTTGCTGCATAGTGTAGGTGTAACTGCTGAAGTGCAGCTAAAAAACAATCGGAACGAAGAACTTATAATAATGTCTACTATAGATTTTTACGAGCTACATGTAAAACCCTTTTGTAAAGCAATAGAATGATGGAGTTTAAAGTTTTTCCTTCTCAAAAGAATACTTACCCTATAAAAGGTGTTGCTCTAAAAGGAAATGATCCTTACCAGTGGCTGCTTAAAATTCAACAACTTAATCTAAGACTTTCAGAAGTTCAGATTTTTCCCCTTCCCGGAGCTACACCAAATACGATTTGGGGTTGTTTAATTGCTCTCAATACAAGTGATACACCTCTTGAAATGGAAGAGGTACAATTATTCCAATGTTTTGAAAACAAATTGTTCATCCCTGAGTATGCTGATTTTTCACCTAAGATTAAAGCAAATGATTTAACCAGAATGCTACAAACTCCTTATTGCTGCTACCATCCGGAAATTGGTTTTGTAGAATTAGAAGAAACATACACGCTAGAAGATTTTTTGGTACTGCCAGAAGAAAAAAATTGCTACACCTTTACCCCTGAATTAGGAACTGTTATACCGAGTACAATCAAACGTATGAGCATTATTGCTCTAGATGAAGAAGAGACATTAAAACAACTTGAAGAGAAGTTTCCAAAAAATGAGCCATTGCCGCAAAAGCCATTGTCTTTTTTAGATAAAATAAGGCTTTGGGGCTACCGTACCTTTCTTGGGAATAAAGCAAAGAGCAAAACCTGTGTTCCGATGGCTGAAAGCAATGTTCCTGTATCAGTAAAACAATCGATTTGGCAAAAACTATTCTCGAAAAAGCCCAAAATGATGGACGCTATTCTTGATGACTACAAAAACCTGGAAGAGCGAAACAAAAATGAAGTGGATAAATTGTTAGATATGCTCAAAAACAACCCAGATATGGCACTAAAATATGCTATCCCCATTAATAGTGAGGGATTACCAAGAGGGGTTCAGAAAGGGAGCTATACTTTTAGACAATACCGCAATTCACTAGGGCTATCCGGAGGAAATGTAAACAGATCTGGTGTTACCATAGATATTGGAGATGAATCGCTTAGGCTAAAAACACAATACCAAAATACTGCTAAACAGCTAATCCAATCCGGAGATTATGAAAAAGCGGCATTTGTATACCTCAAATTACTTCAGGATTATTCGCTGGCGGGTTCTACTTTAGAAGAAGGTGGACAATATGCGGCTGCAGCATCTATTTACCTCAAATATGCAAAAGACAAGATGAGGGCTGCAAAATGTTATGAAAAAGGAAACCTTACTAATAAAGCCATTGAGCTTTATATAGAGCTTGGTGAAAACATAAAGGTTGGCGATCTATATTATTATGAAAATAAAATTGAAGAAGGAAATAACTACTATTTGAAAGAAGTTGAGGAGTTAAAAAAGAACAACAAGTACATCAAAGCTGCAGATGTTTTTGAACATAAAATGGGGCAACTCGAAAATGCTCAAGCAACTTTGTTTGAAGGTTGGACAGAAAAAAAAGATAGCATCAATTGCTTACACAATTACTTTTCAAACATAAAAGACGATAAGGTCTACAAGAAAAAAGTAGAATCAATTTATGATAGCCTTGATAATGTTGAAGTCAAAACTGTTTATTTAAAAGTAATTCGAAAACAATTTGGAAAGCAAAAGCAACACAATCAACAATTAAAGACTATGGCCTACAAGATCATTTCTGAAGTTGGAAAAACCAATCCAAAGGTTGTAACCGAATTAAATGCTTTTAATAAAAACAATGTTGAAGTATCGAAAGATATTACGAGGTTTAAGTTGAATACATAACTCCCTTTTACAACACCAGCAATGTCACACGCTGCAGGTGAATGTGCCCACGAGGAGGATGACTCAAAACCAGGGTTATTTTTAAGTTCTCTTTTGAAGCATCAAAATGACTATTGAATAATGCTTTACCTATGTCTAACGACTGGAACATGCTTTCTCCTTTTGAAGTAACAGTGGCCAATCCAAAAAAAGCCAAGGTTCCAACAAAATACTTTTCAGCGGGAGAATTCCCCTCGGGTACATTAACATAAACATCAATAGCTGGTGGTGTCCCTTCACCGGTTACTCCTTCAAAATTTAAAAGGATTTGATGCAGTTCTAAAAAAGCAGGTTCTTTTAGTTGCGTTAAGTAATTGTAAGCGTCTTTTTTGCAATCCAATTGTATATTATACAGTAGTTTATCTAACTTCAGGTTAAGTTCTGCTTCAGCTATTTTAAAAGAATGTTTTGATGCTGCCATTTTACTTATAGTGCTTATGATCCGTATATGGGAAAACAAATGGGAACTCCTTCTATTTGCCCATTTAAAGATAGTAGCAGCATTCCGATAAGGCAAACGGCAATTCCTGCCCAAGTGTAGCCTACGGTTTTACTTTCGTGAGGAATTAAATAACGTTCATAGATCAAAAGCAATGTTACCATGAACATCAACAGGAGCTGGTGATGCATCAGCATTAGTCCCATCATAGGAATCCAGCAAATACGGGCACAAACAAGACCTTTTCTCCAACCGTATAGTAAGGTGTCTTTGTGTAGCTTCCAACCGCTTAAATGCAAAGGCATGGTAAATTTACAGGCCGCCATCCACTCTACCCGCTTTGGATGCCACGTTAGAGTAGCTGCCAGTAAAAAAACTCCTGCCGGTAATAACTGTCCTACTAATGAGTGTACGTTTCCAAGTAACAATTCAAGCACTGCAATGGCCAATGAAAAAAGGATTCCTAATACAAACCATAAAGCCATATAGCCTATAATGAAAGTTGTAATGGCTCTTGTGCGCTGAGTGCGCTGTACTGAAAATCCGGTATGTTTCACTTGGGTATTTAACAAAGGAAACATCATGGCAATCACCATAAGCATCCAAGCTCCCGTGCCTTTTAAGAGCAACTCTAGAAAGTCTGTACTTGTTGCTGATCCATAAAAAACATTTACAAAAGAAGGATGCTCCATGTGCATCCCTTCGGGAATGTACCAGTTCAAGAATAACAAGCTTATCCACACTGCGCCACTGAGCAACCAGAGCCATCTCTCTGGCGAATGTTTCATAGCCATTTTTGAAAAACTCCTGAATGCTAATGCTTCACGCAAAAGAATCCAGGAGTAGCTTAATTCATCTTTCATTCACTATAAAGACTTATACGACCAACATTTACCTCTACTCCATCTTTCAACGGTGTGCTAGGTACAATATGAATGTCTAATGCATCTTCTTTCCACGAAGAATCGCTGCGCAATTCATTTACAATAAACGAAACGTCTAATGCATAGTTCATTCCACTACCGTCTTGATGTGTGCCGGGTGTTGAAGCATTTTCTAGTCCAAAAAGACCTATAGAACCTGCATAATGTGATTCGTCTATAGCTTCTTTCTCCGTATCAAGGTTCAGGTAAACATCATAAATCGGAGGAACACCTTTTCCTGTAACGTTTTCAAAAAGAAGGTAAGTTGTTGGTGATTTTTGCTCTTCTGTACTTTGAGAAACTACTTCAGCAGCAGCATCAACAGCTGGCAATGCCATAAAATTAGCTTTGAGTTTTTTAGGCGGTTCTAACTTCAAAGGTATTGTTGTAATACTACCAGACAACGGTTTAGCATCATTATTGGCTGCTACAACTTCCAAAGGCATTTCTGGTTTTTCGGCTTTTAAAGCTACAAAGCTAGCTGTGTTTCCAGAAGTAGGTGGTACGCCTTCATATACGTATCCATCTAATACTTGAGTAGTGTCTTCTACCTCAATACTGGTCATTTGCACAGGCTCACTTGCAGCATTGTGAAACACAAAAGGAAAATCTAACCAACTTTCTTGCACCGGATTATGTCGTTCATATCCCAAGTTGATCCATTCTTGCCATAAACGGTCAATGTTGGCATGGTGCAACCAAAAGATAGGATCTAATCCAGCAGTATCAGGATCTCCCATGGCTCCACCGATTCTCAAATGCACCAAGTTATGCGGCTTTTGCTCCAATGCACCAAAAGTTGAACCACTGTGAGAAAATGCTGTTTGCGGACCGCCAAAGCCCTTTGGTACATAATCCATCCCTACAAACGGAATAAGGTCCATTGCTTCTAATCCAACATCACTTTTTTCAAGTGCATTGTGCTCACGGCCTTCAATCCAAAGTGCATTGCTTTCTTTTGCAGGAGTTGTAAATGCTGGTGGAATGTTCAACACTTCAGGGTGTGACGTATCGCAATAATTCCAAAACGGCAATGCCCAGTCTTTCGGACCTCCAAGTTCAACAATAACACTGGCAACAATTTGTTCAAAATAAGCGAGGTACATGCGGTGCCACGAAAAGAAGTACCACGATGCATGCTGACATCGATTCCAAAACTCTTTTCGGTCTTCTTCAGAAGGCAATGGTGCAGCTCCTGCCCAATATTTGTTGTCTGCTTTAAAGCCGTGGATGGCTCCTTGGTAATTCCAACTAGTAGGATCAGTGGTTGGGCGTTTTTTCATTTCTGCTACAGCTTTTTCATACCATTCTAAAGTGGTATCACCAGCCGGTAGCTCATAGACGTTTTTTCGAACTCTCATGGTGAATTTAGGTTTTAGTTATTATACAGTGTTTACAATTTTTGGTTGGGTTGATTGACAGAACATAACATAACAATGTTCTCCTCTTCAAATCTATGTACACACAAGTAGCTATGAAATAGCTGAAATCCGCTATTTTTTCAGGTTGTTTTACCGCTAAGAATTAGGAAATATCCCCATTACTTGTGAATGTTTACGATCATTTTCCTACGCATTATTTATAGTTCGGAGAAAAAAGACCTCTTAAAATTCCTTTACCAGTTTCTTTTAACGACCATAATCAGTGTCAAAAGAGTCGTTTTCAAAGTCAAATAAGCCAGATTCAAATCGGCTATTTCCAGAAAGTAAAATGCTCTCGTAAATTCATAATGGCGAAAGCTGAAAAGCCAAAAACAGAGTAAGCACACGAAAAATTACATACAATGAAAAACCTAAACTTAATTACCCCGCTAGTATTTACAACTATGATATTTGCTGCAAATACATTTGCTCAAAACGATCTAACCAATGATGAATGGTCTATGAATGGATTACATATTGTAACCACTCCAGATTTTAGTGATCGCGTTGGAATTGGTACCCAAAATCCTACAGCCAAACTCCACATTACAGATGTAGATCCTGATGAAGAAGCATTGTTAATATTTCGCGATCAAACAGGTGTTTTGGTAGAAGGTTCATACGAGCCGCTGATTGATTTTTCATACGATTATGACAACTTAGGAGCTACTGAAAATGAGCCTGTCTTCTTTATTAATGAAGATGGACAAACTGGAATGGGTACACGCTCTCCGGAAGGACAATTGCACATTTTAAAGCCTACGTACCAAGGAACGAACTTTGAAAATTACCTGTTTAAAATTGAGAGTGAAAATCATGGATACACCAACTTTGGTGTTACTTCAAACGGAGTTACTCACGTAGGCCTTCCCTATTCCGATGCTTCTGTAACACAGGCTACACGGGCTTTATTTGAAGTGTGGGGTACTGATAACACAGCCCTTGACATGACTGAAAATTACCTTTCCTCTTTCAGAAATTGGGCTGGAGACGGACGTGTAATGCGCCTAAAAGGAGGCTGGGCTCATAGTAGTAATTACACTCCTATCTTCCAGGTTGAGGCAAACGGAGAGTACGAAGAAAACGTACGCTTCAGAATTTTGGCCAATGGAAAAGTTGCTGTTGGTGCACTTGATATGGACTTAGATACAGACAATGACTACTTACTTTACGTTGAAACAGGAATACTGACTGAAAAAGTGAAAGTTGCCGTTAAAAACAGTACAGACTGGAGTGATTTTGTTTTTACACAAGACTATAAATTACGTTCTCTTTCTGAGGTAAGTACATACATTGATAATAATGGTCACCTGCCTGATGTTCCTTCTGCAGAAGATATGGTTCAGCAAGGTCTTGATGTCGCTAAAATGGATGCATTACTACTACAGAAAATCGAAGAATTAACACTTTATGTTATAGAATTGAACAATGAGATCGATCGGCTAAAAAATGAAGCGAATGCTACAGAAAGTAACCAACACTAAACTTGAACACCATGATAGCATTCGATTCATACTCAGATTATTTCAAGGTGAATGCAGCTTTTTTTATTACTGTTTTCATACTTCTTTTTTCCATTCCCGTATTAGGTCAACCTTATTTATTTGATCAAAATTACGGGTACTCAATATGCTCTACCAATGCCATTTGTGAAAACGATGAATGGTGTAATCAAATAAGATCTGTTGTTGTTATTTGTAGGCGAGTTAATGGAGTTGATGAAAAGCAAGGTGCTGGCTTTCTTGTTACGAACGACAGAAGTGATGGTCGGCCATACCTTATGACCTCTCAACACATTATCAATTTCAATGGAAATCTCACCTACAACATTGATCAGGCAGAGCTAGATGCACTTGATAGCATGTTGTTCATTTTTAATTATCAGTACGATACTTGTTCTTCAAACATGTATCCTTATAGTCAAAGCTTTGAGACAGATACAATTAGAGGGGCTTACCTCCGCTCTTATAGCATAGATGCAGACTTTGCGATTTTGGAGTTAAAAGAAAGGCCTCCCATCGATTTTGAAGCTTATTATAGTGGTTATAATGCGGCTTATGAGCGACCGGAATCTGGCGCAATTATTCATCATCCACAAACTGACATAAAGAAAATAGCCTTTTATGACACACAACCTACTCGTTACTATATTAATACCGAGAAATGGAAATACTATACGAGTAGCGGGCTAATCCAGTCTGGTTCTTCTGGAGCACCTATGTATGATCAAGACAAAAAGATTGTAGGATGCCAAAGCATGGCCAATACATCGATTACAGATTGTGATGAAAGTACAAGCACTGCCAATTATGCGGGAAGACTCGAAGAATTTTGGGAATCTCAGTCAACATCTACCCGACAAGCAAAGGCTTGGTTGAACCCTAACGCAACAAGTAGCTTAGAAATAGTTAGTATGTCTGGATATGATCCATGTGCATCCAGCTATTCATTTACAAATGCAAGTGACTTACACCAAAGTACAAATGTTGATCCTTTAACTCCATCAACACCATTGCCGGGCACACGGTCTTATGATGGAAGATACTTTGCAAGTAATTCTATTACAGCAGGTACGGGTGTGACTATTTCTGCCGGAACTTCAGTAGAGTTTCATGGTAAATACGTTGAATTGAACACAGGTTTTCAGACGGGTAGTTCCTCCGTTTTTATTGCTACACCTGAACCTTGTAGTCAACCCTGTAGCGGCTCTAACAAACAAAGTGTAGTAGCTTCTTCATCAACCATATTAGAGAACGCAAAAGTTGCTACAAACATGCAGCTTTACCCTAATCCAGCAAAAGATATGGTTACAGTAGAGTTGACTGAAAAGTCACAGGTTTCGATATACAATGTTCAGGGTCAACTTCAATTTAGGAAAACATTACCAGCGGGGGCTAACACACTACCTCTAGACCAGCTTAGTAGTGGAATCTACATTGTTAAGGCCGATGATTTAGGGCTTTCGTTACGTGTTGCTGTAATTGATTAAACCAATCTAAAACCTCCCCAAGACTCCTATTTTATTCGAGAAATAGAATAACAGTCAAATTATATTTTCAGCGCTTTTTCAACCGATATGAAAAAGCGCTGAAATATATTTACCCTTTTAATTTCAATGGCTGAATTCAGCTATTTTAGCAACTGATATCCATCAGTTTTTGAGTAAACTGAAAAATCTATATTCGCGGCAAATTCAAGCTATATGTCAGATCAAATACCTCCTTGTCCGCAATGTCAGTCGCCACACGTTTATCCTATGGATGCTTTGTTGATATGCCCCGAATGTGGCTACGAATGGAACCCTGATGATGTGCAAGAGCCACAAGGAAACGTAGTGAAAGATGCGAATGGCAATGAGTTACAAGACGGAGATACGGTGGTTGTAGTTAAAAATCTACCTGTAAAAGGTTCTCCCAAGCCCATTAAAGCTGGCACAAAGGTGAAGAACATTCGCTTAACAGATGGCGACCATAACATCGATTGTAAAATTGATGGCTTTGGTTCTATGGCGCTAAAGTCTGAGTTTGTAAAGAAAGCTTAACGTTTCAAGTGCTTTAGTAATTCAACCACAGCTTTTTAACGGTTGTTTTTTGCCCCTGTTGTACTTGTAAGAGCACTACTGAGGTGTTCACTGTCACAGGCAACTCTAACTGTGTTTGAGTCAGTTGTCCGGTTGCGAGCAATGCGCCAGCAATGGAATATAACGCATAATTGGCCTGCAAATAATTTTCGCTACAATACAACGTGCGTCCTTTAGTATAAAGAAATTGATCTTGTGCTAACTCCCCTACTGAAGTACCGGAACCTTGTCCTTGAGACACGTCAAAATAATACTCAATAGTGGTGACATCATTGGGCGTATTGGGGTCGTAAATGTCAAAATAAACAGATGAGCGTCCGGTTGTTTGGTTTAAAATATTGCCAATAATGAGTTTTTGAGTAGATGTAGATTGAAAAAGTGTAAAATCTGCACTGTCTCCCGCTTGCACATTGCTGTAATAATTATCCTGATCGTCAAATGAAATTTGCCATGAGGCAGGAAGGTTGGTCCAGTGTGCCTTCCAACGCAAAGTGGTATCGGTTTGTACATCGTTTACCAATTCAATGTACCAATGAGCCGGAGAGTTATCGGTTGTAACATTCAACGTAGCAACGGTGTCTACACAATGGAAAACCTGAGCGTTTAACAATGTTGGAAATGCTATGCTGGTGACTGCTATAAGCTGTTTTATCCATTTTCTCATGCTCAATGTTAACGAATTGTTCAAGCTCTTGCAAATGCAGAAACACATGCACCCTTAAGATTTGCTAATTTTGAAACGGAAAATCAGATTTTATGAAACGTTTTGAAAACAAGGAACGCATTATTCTCCGCGACTATCTGGCATTGCAACGTACTTCACTGGCCAACGAACGCACGTTATTTTCTTACATCCGCACTTCTTTGTACTTGTTAGTAGCCGGCATTGGACTGGTCAAGCTCAAAGATTTTGAAAGCCTCACTTGGTTGGGGTATGTTGCTTTTGGCGGTTCTGTAGTGGTGCTGGTATATGGTTTTATTCACTTCTGGGTTTTGCGCAAACACCTGCACAAATATTACGAGCAAATGGATGTGCCGGAAGAGTAAATCACTTTTCTAGTGTTTTAAAGCTAACTCTTGTTTTGTTGGTAATACAAGGTTTAAATTCAACAGACTAAAAAAACCATTGGAAGCCAGAGTTGAGTTTTCATAGTCTTTCCCAAGTGTTAATGCTACATTTAAATAATCTGTAATACGGTATTGGTAAGCTAAAGCCAATCTCCAGGTGGCCTCACTTTCTGAGGTTTCATAAACATTACCATCAACACCTTCTATATCAAAATAAGTGGTGTAATTTCTAAAAACGCCCTCAACTGTTAGGCTATGGTTGTTTCCTGATAATGCCCAACTTAAACCTATATCTGTATTAAAAGTTTGATCGTCTTGAAAATTACCACCATAGCGAAACATCAGGTTAAAATCATTGAAATTGGCACTTCCTTCTTTGCTATCTAATCGATAGGTTAAGGTACTCCACACGGCCCAATCTTGACCAAAGGTGTATTCGATATTGTTGGTAGGAGCATTAAGTACAGCAGCTGCTGCAAACTCCCACATCCAACCTACTTTACTCAAGGTTTCCATTTCAATAAGTTGCGCATTAATACTACTTCCCACCTTTAGCTTTTCTGCATTCAAAAAGTCCAAAACCTTCGTTTTTTCAAAATCTCCACTATAGGTCTGTAAAACTTCTACTACTTCTTCAGTTAACCAATCAGCAGTTGACTCTGGTAATGATGTTTGATGCGTTGAAATGATATTCTCTACAGATGTAGCAATACTGTTGTTTAAACCTTCTAACGATTGAATTTCATCTTCCTCAACTTTATAAATAAGATCATCTAATGTATTCTCCAACAATCCCTTACGTTTTAAGCCGTAATTGTAATTGGTTTTAAATGCTTGTGAAGGCTTACCGGGCAATACCTGAAAACGAACTCCAAATGCAATGTTTCTGGAATCAATGCTATCAATGTCTGGACTGGCATCGTTTGTAGCCAATGAAAACGAAAACGATTGTTGCACATAGTCTAACACATGAAATGAGGAAGCTGTATCTAATCCGTAATATTTTTCAAAAGTGAGTTCGTGCTGTGGAAACCACCAAAAAGGAGCTGTTTCTATAGCTATGTCAGAAGCAATACTTTTTCCATCAAGACCATTTGCCAAATCCATTAAAAAAGGCTTGGCTAATGTTGGGCGACTTACATCTGTGGGGCTTAAACCTAAAATGGTAAAAGCGGGTGTTGAAGGCGTATTCAATTCATCGAGTTCTGCTGAAGTGCCTTGAGCATTCGCAAAAAGATGAAGCAATACAACTGTTAATAATGTGAGGGAAAGCTTTCTCATGGGATTTAAACTAATGCAATTTTGACTTTATACTCTACAATTTCATAATCTGCAGCAGGGTGCGTGTATTCCAACACCTTCTCTTCTCCTGCATCTTTAAGTTTAACAGTTAATCCTGCATGAATACTCCCGCCAGAAGGTTTATGAATGTTTGCTTTGATGTAAAGCTCTTCTCCTGCAGTAACAAGACTTATTACATTGACATCTCCAGATCCGTTTTTGATTAGTCTTCCATTCAAACGAATACTAAATGTAGTATGATGAGCATTAGCAGCTATTACCTTAATTGATAGTTCCCCAGAAGAAAGAGAATACTCCCCTTGCTCTTGGAACAGTGTTGAAGATACTTCTGACATAACAGTATAATTTTAAGTTTAATTACTAGATCAATAACCAAAAACAAGTCAGATAGAATTGTCTTGAGCAATGTTCCCAGTCAATTGAATGAAGTGTTTATTCAATTCAAAGTTGCGTAAAATAATTGATGTTAACCGCTTTGTTCTGTCGACTAATTATGGAGTGCAAACACATAAAAGACACCTTTACTCTTTTTTATAAACAATTGAGGAACAATTTTTCCAAGAAACCAATTGATTAAATACTTCATCAAATCGTCCTTCTTTACGCACTTGATCTAGCGCGTGAAATTCAACCAACCGATTGTCGAAATATTTATGGGTTACACCGGGATATTTCTTCATGCTCAAAGCGCTGTAACTTGTAAAAGGAGTGGTTAATTTCCCCAAATGAAAAACAGTTTCTACCGTTAAGGGTGTAGGATGATCAGGGTCTGCTTCTGCCCTTTCATAGACATGGTATGCATGTTCTACCATATTTCTAAACTTCAATTTACGACCTCTGATTTTCCGGGGAGAGACATTTCCTTTAGCTACAGACCCTAATGAATTGTAAAAACGCACATCAATAAAAGAAGGGGTTTTTAGCGTAACACCTTCTTCTCCATCGTAATAGCTGTTTTTTGAAAAATGACGGTACAACTTGCGCATGGTACGGTTGTACTCTCTGTAATCATTTCTACCAAGCACCGGAAGTACTGCTCCGTAATACAAACTCCCACTGCTTTTAGGTGCCATTTTAGGCGAGCGAATGGCCAAATCAACAGTAACTACATCGGTATAACGGTTAAACAAATCGTGCGAAGTGGTTAAAATGTTTTGATGATTAGAAACACTCGTTACCACCAAACGTTCTTCTCCTTGTAGTGCATTAACACGTGCAACAGCATTGAGCAATGCCGTTTTTTGAAGTTCAAATTCGCTGGAAATGGCCTTTTGGTAACTTTCTCTTTCACCTTCATTACTGGGGTGCATGTATTTAACATAGAAACGCGTGTAGGCTCTAAAGTAATAATGCCCATCATATCCTTTTTCTACCATTTGTTTCCAGGCCTTTTTCACTTCCGCCTCTCCCTCTTCTCTTTTGTACAATGGTCTTCCGGAGGTGAGTGTTAAATGCACGCCTAAGTCGAGCGTTTTTCCCACAGGGACAGCTTGCCACAGATGAAACAAGCTTTCTTCCAGCTCATCGGTTTCCATATTGGGCAATACTTGCACAGAATTGATGCTCCCTTGCCTTACATGGTGTAAAATACCTTCATTTACAAAAGGGATGGGGCCATAATCGTCTGCTGTAAAAATGAATTGAATGGGATTCATAGCTTATTTATAATTCGTGTTTTTATCATTGGTCAACTAACTTGTTTCTCACTTGTCTTAGGCCTAAATTACTTTTTTACCTGAGTTGCTTGCTTTCGCTGAGCCGGGACATTTCCTCTCAATTGCATGAGTTTATTCAATAGATCGAACCAAAACGGAGCACCCAATGAAATGGCTAAGGCTGTGATGATGTATCCCCACAGTTGGTAGTACAAAAAGAATTTAGTGGCATTAAAATCAACCATCTTCCCAGATTCAGGGCTTTTACCAAAGCACACATATTTTCCTATATTAATGTAAGGCAATGTTTGTGGTTGCTGAAATACCCAATAGCGTCCATTTTTATCTTTGGCAAAGCTGAAACTGTTCTTTTTAGCGGCATTAAATGCGTCTACTGAAGCATATACTCGCTCAATTTTCACCCTATTGGGTAAGGCTTTAGGCAAACCAAAAACAGCTGCTGCTTGATAGGTTTGAGCTTTTAATTCCTCATAATAGTTATTGACTTCTTCTACTGTAAAACTGTCAATTTGAGGTAAATCATTACCTGTTCTTTCAATGTAGTCTCCTGCCAACTGTACCATTTGGCTTCGGGCTTTATTGTTCAACGAAAGGTATTTAGCAATGTAGAGAGAATTCAGGTTGAAAGCATAAGCCAAAACTAAGCCGATAAGAAAGAGCCAAATTTGCATGTTCTTTTTATACCACTCAGTAGCACTGAGCATCATCTCATCGAACCACAGCTCTACTTTTTCGGCAAACTGCTCTAAGTCTCCGTTAGCTTCTCTAAATAGAAAAAGCAAATAATCTTTTCCTGATTCAGAAGTGGCATGAAGATCTTCTTGTGACTGGGGTAATTCTAAAAATGATTTTACCTGATTGGCCATTTCAGTACGGTTCTCAGCATTTTGATCGGTCATTACCTTAATCAAAGCTTTTGAGAATTGTGCAGATGAAATACCTGACGGATAAGAACGTCCCCAACTTACATTGGTTAAATGTTTTATCCCTGAAGAATCGTATAAGGCTTGAGCCAAGCCGCCTGACTTGTGCTTTGTTCCACCTCCCAACAACCGCATGAACGTCCACTGTATTTTTTTGAAAATACTAACCTGAGTTTGCTCATCATTGAGCATAGTGAAAATGGCTTTTCTCAGGTTTCGTGAACGCATACTCAAATTCGTGCTGATGATCTCTAAAAGCACCGCAGCGAATAAACTGTAAAGAAGGTAAACAAAAACAAGCCCAATAAAAATGTCGAGTGCAATGTTTCCAGTCAATTGAATAAAGTGTTTGTTCTACTCAAAGTTGTAGAAAAAAACTTCACGTTCATTCAATTGATCTACAGTTTTTTACAGAAAAACGTTCTAAATAATCTTAATTTAATATTGGGTAATGTGGTTTTTTGCCTTGCAGATTACTTCAATAAAAAGCGTTTGAAGCGAGGAATATAAACTTCTTGTACTTGTTCTGCCAACAGCGAATAAGCCTTCTCTCCTGCTCGGGTATAATTGAGCTGAACACCTGTAATGTTAGAAATTTCTTCCGTGTAATAGACCGTGCCGGATTGATCTGTAATGGTAAACATTCCACTCAAGTGAGCCTGATACATATCAAACTGTGTCCCGCCTTCTTTTACATCAGAAGTAACAGTTAACGTAAAATCAGCATTACGCGATGAAGTGACCACGTTAAATTCGCGATTAACCAATGCTTGTTTAATGGCATTTTTAACATCATCTCCGGTATTTTTTCCAAATGTTTTGGTAGCTGTTTCGATGTAAACTTTTGGAGCACTTACGTTTAAGACGATTTGAGATTGAGGAATAGAGAAATGTTCTAATAAAGCTGTCGTAATTTCATCTGGCTTTTCAATCAATGCAGCATACAACTTTACCAAACTTATTTTTGCATTAACAGGCTGTATAGCAATTGCTTCTCGAACTTTATCTAAAGCTGTGGTAACAATTCCTTTTTCATTTGTTGCACCTTCTTTCGGACGAACGCGTCCATAGTCAAAATCAAAATAAACAGGGAAGTCACTAACTGCAAGCCCCTCTCGTTTCACAACAAACTGCAATTCGTTATTGACCAATGGCTGCCCCCAGTAAACACTGTACTTTTCCTGTGCTGGTGTTAACTGAAGTGTTTGCACCATACTTTCCATGCGTTGTTTGATAAAAGCACCTAAATAGACCTGTTGGTCATTATACGTTGTTTCAAGCGATTCAGACAAATACGGCTTTACGCTATTCAACGCTTTAAAATAACTGCTAAAAGCAGCTTTTACACGATTTTCTTTCTGACTTTGTTCTGCCAATGTCAATTGCGCTTTGGCATCTTCCATAGCCTTGCTGATCCGGGCTTGCTTGTCTTTTTGATGCTGTACTTTAGAAAGGCGGTAAAAAATCCAAAACTCGTCTGTGGTTTCGTAAGCATCAACAATTTCAAAGTTCTCTACCTGTTCCAACGATTTTACTTGCGTAAACGACTTAAATTCATCTGAGAATTGCCCGTTTTTCTCAATCGAGAACAACATCGAATTGGCATTGACCTGCACCTTAATTTCAGAAGAAAGCTCTTCCAATGCATTTTTCTTGGCTATCGTCTGATAGTCGTTCGGATGAATCCGTTTAGAAGCTATTCCAATCCCGATGTAGTAATTCGAATCAATTGGACGAGAAGTCACCCACTCTGGCTTAGGAGCAATAGTTTCTGTTGTTTCTACTGCTTTTTTAGAACTTCCACATCCTACCAATAAACAACTAAAGAGAAGGCAAGAAAAGGTTTTGTGCATCATGGCTTACAAGTCTGGGTTGTATTGCAATATCAGTTGCGCAATTTGTGTAGCAGCGTTAGAAGCTGCTTGTGTGCGCAGTTCATCAACTGATTTTAACGTTTGTCTCGATGAAAATTTGCTGGTTAACGCTCTTTTTTGGGCAGAACTGGTAAACACTTTATCACTTGGCAACATTGGTCCTGCCATTGATTTATAGGTGCCAGGATACAACGCACTAATGTTACCACTATACTTGGCATAATCGATCGCATCCTGTGCTTTTACTTTCACCACATCAGAAACTAAAATCTCACCTGTTTCAGTTGATACCATTCTGAATTCAACATTACAAGTTACTTGTGAAGACCCCGTATACTCTGTATAGTACGTTTTACGGTATTCAGTAGCGTAATAAGGCTTATTTGTACGCGGATTCACTTTCTTTACTCTGTAAGCCTCATAAGCAGGTTGTTTAGAAGCACGAACACTGCCTCCTTCGGCTGAATAAGAAAGTACTTTTCCAGTTAGTAAGGCTTTAGCACCTAATAATTTACCGGCATCAATAGCTGTTTTACTGTCCACAGCACTCGATAAACTTAACTTTTGCTCTTCTACAATAGCTTGAATATTTTCACGGTCAATTACTTTTAAGAAAGGGTCATTGGATTGCAGCAAGCCTTGTAGCACATCCGCATAAATTTTGTCTTTGATAACATTAGCACTTGATGTAGAAGTTTCAAACGGTGTTACTGCTAATGTAACCANCGCTTTTTCTTGAGCCCTGTCTTTATAATCTATGGCATCTTTATAATTCGGTTTTTGTGTTAAAACATCTGCCATGTAATTATATGCTGTGCGGTATTGTCCCGTTTCATATGCATCAACCCCTTTGCGGTAAATGGGTTCAACAGTACTTAGTTTTTTNAGTGATTCAGCATCTTCATATTGCGGATCGATGGTGATGATTTCTTTAAAAACNAAATCTGCTTTNATGAACTCTTCATCNTCCAATAAGTCATTGGCTTCTTGGTANCGCTGTTTTAAATAAGCTTCTTTCGATTCTTCATAATAAGCCTCATANTACTGAGGGACTTCCANTTTCACAAAAGGGTCTACCTTTTTTTGGTAAGCCAGAATGTCGAGGTAAGTATACACNGCATCTTTGGCTTCTCCCATCGAATGGAACTTATAAAAAGTATTGAGTTTTTCGTCTATAATCCCTTGTCCTACGGTCTTTAACCCGATCAATGCATCCACATTTTTAGGATTTCGCTGTAACGCGATGTAATAATAATTAGCAGCTTCATCTGTTAAACCTGCAGATTGCAGTTTGGCTGCTTTGTTTGAATAACTNTTAGAGCCTGTACATGACTCCAAAAAGAAAATGGAGAGGATTAAAGCGTATGCGAAAANNATATGTCGCTTCATAGTAATAATTTCAATGACAAATATAGCAATCAGGTTTTCTCGTCAACAGGATTCAAGCCAAGTTCATGCCAAAACCCACAACTTTAATGATCAGGCATCCTTTTTCTTCTTCNAAGNTGGTAGTTTACAGTTGTAANAATCATACTACAGAATCGATGNNTGAAATATTTAATCAATTAATAAACAGTCCTTCTTNANAGTTTACANAAGTAAATANCNNGANGANTTNANTANTTNACATNNGTA
>PAJI01000003.1:37139-72686 GCA_002705995.1 Crocinitomicaceae bacterium
CNNTTNTNCTTTTTGTATACATTTGTAACATGGAATTAAATGAACGTATCGAATTGTTGTTGCACTTTAAGAATTTATCTCCTAGTCAATTTGCAGANGCTATAGACGTACAGCGCTCTAGTATATCNCACATATTATCAGGAAGAAACAAACCCAGTCTNGACTTTATTAGCAAAGTAGTAAAGGCTTTCCCTGATGTAAGCTACAATTGGTTGATTGATGGCTCAGGGACATTAAATGCTACTGCAACGCAACAAACGATGCCCCTCGAGGAAGAACAAGGCAACCCNACCCCTGTTACAAATGTAAATCANCAAGTCCGTTCCGAAACACCGCNTGTTTACACATCTGTAAACAANAAAAATACAGANGGGGTTACACCTGACAACAGTAAAACCATTCGACAAATCATTGTTTTTTATACCGACAATAGTTTTGAAACGTACTTTCCCGGTCATCCATCTGAATAATTTACGGCTTCAATTATGATGATATTGTTATCAATGGATTCTTAGGTCTTTGATTTTTACTTTGGGTTACGCTGTCTGTTTAAATTTGAGCTCTGAAAATTGAAATTCATATTCATCATGACACATAACTGCAAATTCAGCCACCTTATCCGNGGCTTTGCACTCTCACTCCTACTCNTTTGGACATTACCNAATCAAGCACAAACTGTAAAAAGTGGNCCAATGGTAGGCTACAGTCAAATGCGTGAAGCATTAATATGGGTGCAAATTGACAAAGAAGCCGATGTTCAGTTAAAATACTGGCCTCAGTTAAAAGANCAAGNAGCTCACCTTTCTCAAGTGCAACAAGCTACTTATGCCAATGCTTTTATTGTAAAACTTATTGCCGATTCTGTAGAGCCGGGTATTCATTATGATTATGCGATTGTTATTGATGGAAAAACGNAATCATTTGACTATCCATTAACGTTTCAAACACAACCGTTGTGGCAGTACAGAACAGANCCTCCGGCATTTCGAATGGCTTTGGGAAGTTGTGCTTACATTAATGAAACACAATACGACCGCCCGGGAGAGCCTTATGGGGGCGATTACCAGATTTTTAACAGTATGTATCAAAGTCACCCCGATTTTATGGTNTGGTTAGGCGACAACATTTATTTGCGCGAAGCAGATTGGTTTAGTCGTACTGGCATGATCAGACGTTACAACGAAATGAGAGGATTACCTGAACTGCAACCTTTTTGGGCCAATACCCACCACTATGCCATTTGGGATGACCATGATTTTGGTCCAAATGATGCTGTAGGGAGTTTTCCGTTTAAAAACCTTACGCGTGANTTATTCAACTTGTATTGGGGAAANCCTGAAATTGCTCAAANCNAATTGGGAGCGGTATCTTACTTTCAATGGCACGACATGGATTATTTTCTATTGGACAACCGCTGGAACCGCACAGCTATNGACCGTAAAACAGGGAAAAAGCAAATGTTGGGAGATGCTCAGATCGAATGGTTGATTGATGCACTAAAANCGTCTCGTGCTCCCTTTAAGTTTGTAGCCGTTGGAAGTCAGGTTTTGAATACTGCCAAACGCTTTGAAAACATGGCTCAATATGAAGAAGAGCGCGAATTATTGATCAGCAGAATTGTAGAAGAAGGAATTAAAGGTGTTGTATTTATTACCGGAGATCGCCATCATACGGAACTGAGTCAATATGAAGAAAATGGCATTGTAATTTATGANTTAACCGTATCTCCTCTGACATCACATGCTGTTGGTGATTATAGCAAAAACGAAGGCAATACTTTACGTGTAGAGGGCACTTATTACGGAGAACGGAATTACGGNATTATAGACTTTAGCGGTGCACGAAAAAGCAGAGAAATGCACATTCAGATTTTTAACTCAGACGGTGAGCCCGTTTGGGATAAAACAATTAAAGCGCAGTAAAAACTGTTCCTACTTTTATTTACCAAGAATTTTTCGGGCTGCAATGCCAAATTTATACAGCATAGAGGCTTCNTTTTGGGAGCCTTTATTGTTATCATTTACCCAATANCCGTGGTTGTAAAAATAAACGCTTGACTGATCANCAGTAATGTCTTTTACANCTTCACTATTGGCAACAACNGCAACAATTTGACGAGGTGTAACATAGTACCCCACTGTTTTACGCTGGTTATTTTCTTTGTAAATGACTTTAAAGTACTTTAACTCATTGATGTTATACAATGCAAAAAGTGTTTCGAANGGTACACTATATCGNTCGCGTTCATCAGCTGAAACNCTGCGATTTTCCATCACCAATTTAGATTTTGCTTTTTCAATGTTCTGAACGTATCCTTCAATGCGCTTACTAGCATCTTCTTTACTTAGATCTCTACTTAACTGTACTTCTAACCCTTTTACTTTTAAACGCTCCAATTGATTGCTTGAAACCGTATCGCGTTTAACCGGGTGCACTTCCTGCTCAAANACATCAGTGCTATTTTCTGGTGTTTTTCTGGTTACAGCGNTTGAATTTTCTTCTGTTGAAGATTGGCAAGCTACTAAGCAACAGGTCAATCCTGTTATAACAGTCAATAATATACGGTGCATTGGTTCTTTTTTTCGGATTTGTACAACATCACAAAAATAAAATTGTTGCCTTATTGCTACTTTTGCAGCCTTAATTTTTCACTATGAGTTTGGTTAAAGAAATCGAGAAACGCAAAACATTTGCAATTATTTCCCATCCGGATGCCGGAAAAACAACACTAACTGAAAANCTACTACTTTTTGGAGGAGCTATTCAGGTAGCCGGTGCTGTTAAGAACAACAAGATTAAAAAGACGGCAGCTTCCGATTTCATGGAAATTGAAAAGCAACGTGGTATTTCTGTTGCAACTTCGGTAATGACCTTTGAGTAT
Organism: Crocinitomicaceae bacterium; assembly: GCA_002705995.1. GTDB lineage: Bacteria > Bacteroidota > Bacteroidia > Flavobacteriales_G > Salibacteraceae. The sequence continues at coordinate 40,021 of PAJI01000003.1, forward strand.
AACAACAAACTCATCAACATCCTCGATACACCTGGTCACAAAGACTTTGCAGAAGANACCTACCGCACACTTACAGCAGTGGATAGNGTAATTTTGGTAATTGACTGTGCCAANGGGGTTGANCCCCAGACCGAACGNTTAATGGAGGTTTGTCGNATGCGCGATACTCCTGTGATTATCTTCATCAACAAACTCGATCGTGAAGGAAAAGACCCGTTTACACTATTGGATGAACTGGAAGAAAAGCTAGACATTAGAGTACGTCCGCTTTCATGGCCAATTAACATGGGGCCTCGTTTTAAAGGTGTTTATAACCTTTACGACAAAAGCCTTAACCTTTTCAATGCAAATAAAACTAAAATTGAATCTGATGCCATAGCTATTTCAGATTTAAGCGATAGCATTTTAGACCAACAAGTTGGAGAGGCCAATGCCGAGCAATTACGNGAAGATGTGGAACTGGTTGAAGGTGTTTATGATCCGCTTAATGTAGATGAGTACGAAGCCGGGAAATTAGCCCCCGTCTTTTTTGGTTCTGCTTTGAACAACTTCGGCATTAAAGAAATGCTCGATACATTTACGCGCATTGCTCCTGCTCCTTTAGCTCGTCCGGCTGATGACAGAGAAGTTAGTCCTACCGATAAAAAATTTAGTGGCTTTATTTTTAAAATCCATGCAAACCTTGACCCTAAACACCGCGATAGAATTGCCTTTTTACGCGTATGTTCAGGAAAGTTTGAACGTAACAAGTTCTTTCACCATGTGCGCTTGGATAAAAAATTGAAATTTTCGAATCCATACAGCTTTTTAGCCTCTTCAAAAGAAGTGGTAGACGAAGCTTTCCCCGGAGATGTAATTGGATTGTATGATACGGGAAACTTCAAAATTGGAGATACACTTTCTGAGGGGGATAATTTCCAGTTTAAAGGAATTCCAAGTTTTTCACCTGAGATTTTCAAAGAGGTCGTTAACAAAGATCCTATGAAAACAAAACAGTTAGACAAAGGCGTTAGACAACTTACAGAAGAAGGTGTAGCTCAGCTTTTTATCCAGCAGCCCGGAAACAAAAAAATCATTGGAACGGTAGGTGAATTACAGTTCGAAGTGATTCAATATCGCCTAAAACACGAGTACGCTGCTTCTGCAGATTTTCATGCTATGAGTTTCCATAAGGCGACCTGGGTCACCTCTGATAACGAAGAAAAAATAGACGAATTTAAGCGAGTTAAAGCCCGAAACATTGCTGAAGATAAAGACGGAAATTTGGTCTTTTTAGCAGACTCTCCTTTCCTCTTAAATTTAGCACAACAAGACTATCCTGAACTAACCTTCCACACTACTTCTGAATTTAAAATTGAACAATAATGGCCTCTATTGGTGTCTCACTCATCAAACTACTCAGTCGCTTACCCTTTTGGGTACTATATGGTTTTTCTGATCTGTGTTATGTACTGATCTACAAAGTGTTTGGCTACCGTAAAAAAGTAGTGGAGCAAAACTTACGAAAAGCTTTTCCTGAGAAAAGTGATGCAGAGATCCTTGCCATTATGCATGAGTTTTACCACCACCTTTTTGACATGATTGTTGAAACAGTCAAAGGTTACAGTATTTCGGAAGAAGAACTCAAGAAGCGCATGGTTTTCCATAACCTTGAACTGATTGAAGAGTATTATGCCAAAGGACAAAGCTTGTTGTTTATGCTGGGACATTATGGCAATTGGGAATACGCTGGAATTTCAATGAACCTCAATACTCAATACCATCTTAACTTTGTCTACAAAACACTTCACAACAAGCCTTTTGATCAATTAATGAAAAGCATTAGAGGTAGATTAGGCGCACAGCTTGTTCCTATGGAGTCTACCTTTCGTGAGATTATTCGTCAGCGAAAAACCAAAACCTCCATTACAGCTTTAATTAGTGATCAAACACCTTCTTCAAAACGGGGGTACTGGATGGAGTTTTTGCATCAGAACACACCGGTTTTTATGGGAGGCGAACGCATTGCAAAAGGAACAGGTTATCCGGTTATTCATTGCGATGCCAGAAAGGTAAAGCGGGGACATTATGAGGTTACTTACTCATTAATTACCGAAGATCCTAAGAATGAACCGCACGGAATGATTTTGGAAACGTTCAATAAACGATTAGAGGAACGGATTCAGAAAGAGCCAGCTTACTGGTTATGGAGTCACAGACGTTGGAAACACAAAATGCCTGAAAATCTTCCGGAAGAACAAATTTCAAAACGCTTCCCTCCTAGTCGCGCTTGATCAATAGGGCTTCTTTTTCAGCTACTTTTACGATATACCAACCAGCGGGCAATTCGCGCACAGAACAAGGAGAGTCTTCACACGTTTTCACTAAACGACCATTGGCATCAATTACCAAAGCATTTTCGTTTCTTTTTACCGGATAAGTAAATTCTGCTGTAGTCGGATTCGGATAAACCTTAAAGGCTGCATCTTGTAATTTTTCTTCAATGCTAGACGGATACCAACCTCCTTTTAAAACAACAGTTTGAGTCGTTCCATTTTGAATGTCTGTATCAAATGTTAATGCCTCAATGCTTCCTTCAGGTAAATCCATACTGGTTGTTACAATTAACTCCAATGATTCACCAGCCTCAATAGTTTCGGTACCAACTGTATTTTGAAAGTAAAAAGCAGCATCTGAAAACTGAAAATTACTCACTTCAATGGCTTGGTTACCGCGATTGCATAAAATTAAACGGTAAGCCAAATCAATATTTTCATCTTCCAAATCAATGGTATCTGTACTGATAAAAAGTGAATCTACTTGAGGAGCAACAGAAGTTCCGGAAAGTACCTGAATACGCTCAATAAATTGTGGATAATCTACATAAGGGTTACGGTTGTGTTGTAAACTGTAAATACCATTGTTACGCTGAATTTCAGATGCATTGGGATCAAAATCTTCGTGCCATTGACGTAAAATAGTTTCTTGTCCGGCAAAGAAGTTACTGTAATCTTGATAACGTGTCACAAAATACATCATCGCTCTGGCTGTAGCTCCCTTTTGCACATCTCTAGGTTCAAACACACCGCCACCTTTTTTTGAGCCTCCGTCTTGCCAAGAGGGCGTTCCATTAACAACCCCAAAAGCCAATGCCCCCCTCTCACTATTTGCTTGAATATCAGTTGGAAAAAGATGGTGAATATCACTAACCATAGGGTCTGAACCGCCAAAAAGACTTTGTATAAAAGTATGCTCACAGTTAAAGCTATTCGCATTTGCTCCAGGGCGATCATTAAATGTAGCCGTTCTTCCTGTGTAAACACACTCAACATCTCCACTTACATTGTCCAATGAACCATACATGTTATCACGGGCAATGTTATACCCTAACTGATTGTACCCTGCTGCTAAAATTGTTTTCAAAGCAGATTTCAGGTCTTCTTCACTTAGGTTAAATGTATTGTCATAATAAGAGTTTGCAAATTCACCATCTCCGGTAACGTCTACACTAATCGCACCTCTGTAATCGGTTAAGATTACCATCTCACTATTGTGTTCAATGTTGTGTTCTGGTTCAAAGTATACCCAAAAACTAGCTGATTGCCCAGCATTTAAAGCTGTTGGTGCTTGGGGTGCATAAAACACATCATTACCATAAACTTGTTCAAAGGCTACTGCTGTTAGGTTAACATCAACTGAATAGTTATTGGTTAATGTTACTTCAATACTGTCTGTATTACCATATTCTGTAGTAGGAAACTGTAATTCCTGTGGAGCAACAGTAATTTGAGCTGATGCCAAAACCGGAAGAAATAAGCCTAAGAATGATGTGTATTTCATAACTCAAAAATTTTGGCAAAAGTAAGCGGAAATCTTTGAAGCCCTGTTAATCTCAATTTAATAAATCTTACTTTTGACGGCTTTCTATGCGAGCTATCATTTTCACCATATCATTATTAATTATCACTACTCTTTCATTGGCTCAAAACAAAAAGCAAAATCGCCTTTTGGAAGATGGTGAAATGATTATTTATGGTTTTGCAAAAGTTGATGCAGGATTGAGTTTTTCTACTGATAACCTGTGTATTGACGGAACCATAGCTGGAGCTGCTACGCTAAACCAGACTTATTTTCTTGGGGGCTTTTATAGTGGTAATTTAAACCGATTGCCCCACGCTATAGAATATGAAGTAAAAGCCGGTAACAACGAAGTACAGTTTGTTACTGAGGATGATGGTGACGTAACGTTTAACTACGGAGGAATATATGCCGGATACATTTACTCCAGTAATTTTCCGCTACATGCTGCTGCAAGCTTACAATTGGGCTGGGGAAATGCGAAACTTTACGATCCGTTTAACCGCGAAGTTTTTTCAGATGGCATTATGGTCATTCATCCACAAATAGAGGGGTTCTACCGCTTTAACAGTTGGTTTAAAATGAGTGTCAGTTTAGGCTATCGATTTGTAACTGGTTATGAACCGATTGAAGGTTATGGTCTTAGTAGCTCAGACCACAACTCCCCTACACTAAGAATTGGTTTTGTTTGTGGCTGGTTCGATTTAAAATAAGTTGAAAGAAGTATATGATTGCTGTTAACAATATATCTGTTTCATTTTCAGGTAAAGACTTATTCAAAGATCTTTCGTTCATTATTAACCCCAAAGACCGTATTGGACTGGTAGGGAAAAACGGAGTAGGAAAATCTACTTTGTTAAAAATCATTTATGGGATTCAACCTTCTGATCAGGGAGGAATTGCCATTAGTGAAGGAAGAACAATGGGCTATTTGCCACAGGAAGTTAAGATCCAGTCGGATAAGACCATATACGATGAAGCGCTTACTGTGTTTGAAGAAATCATTCAGCTTGAGAAAGATATTGATCACATTAACAAGCAACTGGAAGAACGTACCGACTATGAATCGGAAGGTTACAACCAATTGATTCACGATCTTACAGACAAGCACGAAAAGTTAAATTTACTTGACAGTTCTAAAATTGAAAGTAACGTTGGCAAAGTCTTAAAAGGGCTCGGATTTACGGAAAATGATTTTCACCGTAAGATGAGCGAGTTTTCCGGTGGTTGGCAAATGCGCGTTGAACTTGGCAAACTGCTTTTGCTTAAGCCAGATTTGTTACTCTTGGATGAGCCAACTAACCATCTGGACATTGAATCGATATTGTGGTTAGAAGATTACTTCAACAATTATCCCGGGGCATTGATCATGATTTCTCACGACCGTGCTTTTCTCGACAATGTGACCAACCGCACGATTGAAATTGTATTCGGAAGAATTTACGATTATAAAGTTCCTTATTCAAAGTATTTTGAATTGCGTGAAGAACGCATGGAGCACCAAATGGCAGCTCTTAAAAACCAACAAAAGTACATTGAGCAGCAAGAGCGTTTTATTGAACGTTTTAAAGCTAAAGCTACAAAGGCCAAACAAGCACAAGCACGTCAAAAACAACTGGATAAAATTGAGCGCATTGAAATAGATGAGCTTGATAACCAAAGCATTGAATTTCGCTTTCCTCCCGCTCCGCGCTCTGGCGATGTAGTTGTTAAAGCTGATGAAGTTTCCAAAAGCTATGATGAGAAAAAAATCTTCACCAAGGCGAGCTATGAAATTGAACGCGGAGAAAAAGTGGCTTTTGTTGGGAAAAACGGAATGGGGAAGTCTACGATGATTAAAATCATTACCGAAGGTTTGGAACACCAAGGAGATTTTAAAGTTGGGCACAATGTGAAGATTGGATACTACGCTCAGATTCAAGAGAATACTTTAAACCAGGAGCAAACGGTACTCGAAACCATTGAACACGCAGTCACTTCAGACGAATGGTCTAACATTTCACGTATTCGTGGGTTATTGGGGGCTTTTCTATTTGGTGAGGATGATATTGACAAACGTGTTAAAGTGTTAAGCGGTGGTGAAAAATCGCGTTTAGCGCTTGCTAAATTATTACTGGAACCTGTTAACCTTCTAATTCTGGATGAGCCTACCAACCACTTGGACATCGCTTCTAAAGAAGTATTGAAAAATGCTTTGAAGAAGTTTGACGGGACACTTATTTTGGTGAGTCACGATCGTGATTTCTTAAAAGGATTGACCGAAAAGACCTATGAATTCATCAATGGACGAGTAAAAGAACACTTGGGAGACATTGATTATTTCTTATCGAAACACAAGGTTGAAACTTTCCGTGATTTTGAATCTGCTCCGGTTGAACAAAAAGAGAAACAACCTAAAAAAGAGGTCGCTCCTCAAAAAGAAGAAAAGGAGAATGTCAATACTTTGAGTTTTGAAGAACGCAAAGCTCTTGATAAAGAAATCAGAAAAGTCAGAAGTGATATTGGTAAAAGAGAAAAAAAGGTAGACGAAACAGAGAAAGCTATTGAAGAATTAGAAGCTAAAATGGCAGATCCTGCTTCTTATGAAGACGGTCAACCTTCTAAAAAACTCTTTTTTGAACACAGTGAACTTTCCAAGCAACTAGAACAATACATGACGCAATGGGAAGCCTTACAAGAGCAATTGGATGAGTTAGAAAAACAAAGGGCAGAAGCTTAATCGCCACTGCCCTTCTTATCTTGTTAAGATGACGTTGGTTAACTCACTAAACCTTCATCATTTATAACTTTATTCAATTTATCGTACACTGCTTGAGATACGGGAACCAAAGGCAAGCGCAACTCATTTTTTGCAATGTTCAACATTTCTAGAATCGCTTTAATTCCACCTGGGTTACCATCTGCAAACAATAATGGAATAACATCAATAAATTGATAATGGTATTCTTGCGCTTTAACCAAATCACCTGCTCTACCCGCTTTAATAAATTCAGAAAAATGTTTCGGGAAAGCATTTGCAATTACGCTAATTAGACCATCTGCTCCTATAGAAAGCTGTTGCAAAATCAAGTTGTCATCACCAGAAAGCACATTAAACCCTTCAGGTTTGTGCTTAATCAATTGTCCCATTTGGTGCAAATCTCCTGATGCTTCTTTAATGGCAACAATGTTTTTGAAATCATTTGCCAAACGAAGAGTCGTTTCTGCAGTCATATTAGAACCAGTTCTTCCCGGAACGTTATATAAAATAATCGGAGCCGGAGATTTTTCGGCCAACTGTTTATAATGCTGATAAATCCCTTCTTGTGAAGGTTTATTGTAATGCGGACTGGCTACCAAAATTGCATCTACTTTATCCAATGGAAAATCTCCCATTCCTGCTAACATATCAGCAGTGTCATTTCCACCGTAACCAAATACAACAGGCACACGTTTCTTCACAACCTCCATAGCAAACTCTAACACAGAAAGTTTCTCTTCCTTCGTTAATGTTGCAGCTTCACCAGTTGTACCCTGTACAACAATATAGTTTACACCTCCTTCAATTAGATGTTCTATAACACGTTCAAACGCGTCATAATCCACCGTTTTGTCTTCTTTGAAAGGCGTTACAATCGCAACACCTACTCCATGAAATTTATTTTGCATTATGTATTAAACTGTTACTTTGTCTTCAAAAATACTCAAGTATTTCTCAATTTGCTCAAGCAATACCCCAATAGACTGGTTGTTATCCGTATCGATCATCATGTCGAGGTAAGGTTCTTTAAATTTAGACCTTCTGCCAACTCGCATTTTAGCATCCGTTTCTAAAGTAATAAACTGCAACGCTGTCCAATTAGCCGCTTCGAGATCAATAAGTAGGTCGTACGTTTTTTCGGTTAATTTAATGATGTGCCCGCGAACGGGCTTTGAATACCAATTTAAATGTGTCTTGTTCAATTGATTTTTGGAAACCTTTTCGTCTTTTTTAGGTTTGCGGTTGGCAAAGTATAACGACTCTACTGTAGGAATACCAAAATCTACCTTCAGACGATCTACCCATTTAATCGCTTCCAAGCGTTTGGCTTCATCACACGGAAGAATAACCAAGATACTTTCAGCATCGTTTAATGATTTATTGATAGGAAAACGCTCTTTTGCGAAAAGCTTTCTCAAATGCATGTCTGCTATTTTTCGCTTGATGAAATTCATAGCACTCCTATTTCTTTTAAAAATTCGTCTTCAGATAAAATGGGAACTTCCAATTTTTGCGCTTTTTCAAGCTTACTAGGTCCCATGTTATCTCCAGCCACCAAAAATGAAGTTTTTCCTGAAATTGAGCCTGCATTTTTTCCTCCATGTGACTCAATCATCTTTTTTATTTCATCACGCGAATAGCGATGAAAAACACCCGAAATCACAATTGATTTTCCTGCGAGTAAATCACTTTGAGGTTGATCTTCTTCGGCAATTTCAAACTGTAATCCTTTTTCTTGTAACCGAGTGACTAGTGTGGCATTCTCTTCATTGGCAAAGAAATCAATAACACTTTGCGCAATGCGATCACCTATTTCATTTACTTCAATTAAAGACTCAAAAGAAGCTGATTTTAAATGTTCTATTGTTTTAAAGTGTTGCGCTAATTTCTTAGCAACCGTAGCTCCCACGTAGCGAATTCCTAAAGCAAACAATACACGTTCAAACGGAATGGCTTTTGAAGCTTCCAGTCCGTTTAAAAGGTTGTTGACCGATTTATCCGCCATTCGTTCCAAACCAATCAAATCATCGTATTTCAATTCATATAAGTCTGCACTGTTACGAATAAGACCTTCGTTAAACAACTGTTGAATGGTCTCATCTCCCATTCCATCAATGTCCATTGCATTTCTGGATATGAAATGTTCCATTTTTCCTTTTAATTGCGGAGGACATCCCGTTTCGTTCGGACAATAGTGTTGCGCTTCCCCTTCTTTACGAATCAACTCTGTTCCACACTCCGGACAATTTGTAATATAATGTAATGGTTGAGAATCTGCAGGTCTCTTGGTTTTATCAACGCCAGTTATTTTAGGAATGATCTCCCCTCCTTTTTCAACATACACTGTATCTCCCTCACGTACATCAAGCTTTTCTACAATATCCGCATTGTGCAAAGAAGCCCTTTTCACCGTTGTTCCGGCCAGCAAAACAGGCGTTAAATTAGCTACGGGAGTAATTGCACCGGTTCTTCCAACCTGATAGGTTACTCTCTCTAGCACCGTAATGGCTTGTTCGGCCTTATATTTATAGGCAATGGCCCAACGTGGAGACTTTGCAGTTGATCCCAATTCTTCCTGATAGTCATAATGATCTACTTTAATCACAATGCCATCGATGTCAAAATCTAAGTGCAAGCGCTGCTCTTCCCAATAATTGATGAAGTCCATAATTTCATCAATATTTTCACACCTTTTAATGGCGTTATTCGCTTCCGATGGAGCTTTGAACCCCCACTTTCCAGCCTTTTGAACAGCATCAAAATGAGAAGTTGCAACAGGTGCTGGGCTATAAATTCCATAAAGGAAACAATCTAGCTTACGTGCTGCTACCACACTTGAGTCTTGTAGTTTTAATGTGCCAGAAGCTGTATTTCTGGGGTTAGCGTAAGGTTGTTCTCCTTTCGCTTCTAATTCATTGTTTAAACGCTCAAACTGTGGGCGGGTAAGCATAATTTCACCACGAATTTCAAATGCCTCCGGGTAATCNCCTTCTTTAAGNTTTAANGGAACCGTTCTGATGGTTTTNACATTGGTAGAAACATCATCTCCTTTTTGACCATCTCCACGGGTAACAGCTTGATAAAACTCTCCATTTCTGTATTTTATACCAATGGCTACACCGTCATATTTCAATTCNCAGACAAACGTAAGCGGATCTTCAATTGATTTTTGAATGCGCTTAATAAAGTCNGCTATTTCTTCTTTAGAGTAGCTGTTGCTCAACGACATCATAGGATAGTCGTGAGGAATGGTCTCAAAATTTTTGGTAATATCACCTCCTACNCGTTTGGTAGGAGAATTCGGATCATCATATTNAGGATGTTCGGCTTCTAATTTCTCTAAAGCCTTCAACAACTGATCGAACTCATAATCTGAGATTTCAGGCTTACTTTCGATGTAATACAAATGGTTATGATGCTCCAGTTCTTTGCGAAGCGCTTCGATTTTTTCTTTTACAGCGTCACTCATTCCTATCTTCTTGACGTTATCTACGGCTATTAAAGTACTGCTGTTTTTCAGCTTTAACCTTCTTGTGCGCAAATATAGTTTTCGCAAGCTTCACTATTCTGATTCTTACTCCTAAACTATAGTANGAAACCGTTAAATACCTTCTCATTTCTGCATCTGTGGTAAAAGCAAAACGTTGGCCTAANCCAATGTTTAACCCAAACCAATAATTGACATTGTATTGTAGGCTAATTCCTATTTGAGAAGCACTAAACACCGATCTTGTNTTTTGAGAAACAAGGTCACCTTTTGAATCAAACTCACGAATAATNCCCTTTCCAAACCCTAAAGAAATGGGCAATCCAAATTCCCAGCGGTAATTGTTAANAAACATGTATTGGAAATAGGCNGCCAAATAACGCACCTCCCTTAACTCAAAAGTGTTGTCTCCTGAATAAGAATGCATTGTAGCAGCATTATCTTGTAGATAATACTCTGCTCCAAAACGAAAATCTTTATTGTATTCCANNCCCAGCTTAATAGCCGATAATGTAAAAGCTTTGCTACGAAACCAAGGTCTGTAGTTGTTNAATTCTGANTAAACCTTCCATTTACGCTCTTTTATTTTTGAAGCTCTCGAAAGGCTNTAATTTGTTAAAGAATAGTTTAGTGATACNGAGTTGGTATCATTCCCGAAACAGGGTTCCGAGAAGANAATAAACATGCCNAATAGCACTAAGAGTGAGTTTGTAAGTCGGTTTAACATCGGCATCGAAGGTTATTTATTCACGGCTTTTAACATTCTGTTTTTACCTTGCAAATCTTGTTTCAACTCCACTTGTTCAAACCCTAGATCTCTCATTAACAATTCAGTATCTTTTGCGNAGTCTTCGTGTAACTCAAAAAANAATAAGCCTTTTGGTTTCAAAGCACTACTTGCAAAAATGCCTATTGCACGGTAAAACAACAACGGATCTTCTTCCACAAATAGTGCCAAATGAGGCTCGTGTTTTAATACATTTTGCTCCATTGTTTCTTTCTCTNCTGAAAGGATATACGGAGGGTTACTTACAATNCAATCATACAAATTAGGAGTAACTTGCATTTGAAGTGCATCGATTAAATTAAAGTCAACCTCAAGGTTTAAAAATTGTGCNTTCTCACGAGCAACNGCCAAAGCCTTTTCATCTACATCAGTAGCGGAGACTTTAGCTTGCTGAAAATAATATTTNAACCCTAATGCTATGCATCCACTACCNGTAGCAATGTCTAAAAAGTGAAGCGGTTGTTCTTTAGCATACGTCTTTCTGATCCAGTCTACCAGTTCTTCTGTTTCCGGACGAGGAATTAACACGTGTTGATTAACCTTAAGTGTTAACTCCANAAAATAAGCTTGTTCAAAAATATATTGAATGGGCTCTTGTTGCTGTAAACGTTTAACAACTTTGTACAACTTCACCAGCTCAGATTCACTTAACCGATCTTCTCTATGNAAAGGCATCGCTGANCTTGAAATACCAAAAAGTTCTTCCAANGCCCAAAAAGCCATGTTATCGGCTTCTCTTTCGGTATATATTCCAGAAAGTTTTGCTCTAAAGTAAGATGGCACATCTCCAAGAAGATTGGTACTTAGTTGCATGTCGCGAAAATACAATTATAACCTACTTTTGAAGCGTATGGAGGCATTAAAAAAGAAGGATGAAAAATACATGGCTCGTTGTTTACAACTTGCTCAAAACGGACTACCCAAAGCTTTTCCAAACCCGCTTGTNGGAGCTGTTGTAGTTTATAAAGACCAAATTATTGGAGAAGGCTACCATCAAGAATACGGAAAGGCACATGCAGAAGTAAATGCCATTGCAGCTGTTAAAGACACTTCACTTCTTCCCCATTCAACCATTTATGTAAATCTTGAACCTTGCGCCCATTTTGGAAAAACACCTCCATGCGCAGATTTAATCATTAAACACAAGCTTAAAAGAGTAGTTGTTGGTGTGGTTGATAGCTTTAGCAAAGTATGCGGACAAGGTATTCAGCGTATGCGAGAAGCTGGTATCGAAGTTACTGTTGGAGTTTTGGAACACGAATGCAGAACGATCAACAAACGATTTTTCACTTTTCACGAAAAGCAACGTCCGTTTGTTACGTTAAAATGGGCACAAACTGCCGATCGTTTTATTGATTTACCCCGAAAAAACACCGGTCAACGTCCGTTAAAAATAACCAACAACCATAGTTCCAGGTTGGTGCATAAGTTACGCAGCGAACATGACGCCATACTCATTGGCACCAAAACAGCGTTGATGGATAACCCTAAATTAACTACTCGTTTATGGCCGGGAAAAGATCCTATTCGAATTGTGATTGATAGGTCACTAAAAGTACCACAAGAAAGTACTGTTTTTAATGAAACGTGCTATGTTGTGACCGAGAAAAACGATGAGATCAATTATGCAAAAAAGATTCAATTAAAATTTGATAACAAGTTAATTGAAAGATTGTTAAAAAAACTACATGAATTAAAAATTCAAACGCTTTTAGTTGAAGGAGGCAGTCTTACGCTTACTGATTTTATTCGTAATTCAATGTGGGATGAAGCCTATGTTTTTACCAACAATGTAGAAATTCACGAAGGGATCAAAGCTCCGGAACTTTCTAAAAAAGCTATTTTTACACAACACATTTCTAATGATGTTTTGAATGTGTACACGAATTATGAAACTTAGACCTTACACACTGCTCTTTGTTCTGTTTGGCTTTTTAGCTCAAATTTCAGTTCTGGGAAATACTTTAGACTCCTTAAGAACTGTTTGGGTTAATTCTACTGACGACACAAGTCGCGTCTTAAACAAAGCAGCTTATGCTTATGCATTAAAGTATGATAGTTTAGACCGTTTTTTAAGTCTCTCTGAAGAAGTTGTTGAAACGTCAAAACAGCTTGACTTCAAAAAGGGAACAGCAACGGGTTACAGAAACCTCGCTACATACGAATACCTTCAATCAGATTATAATGCTGCTGAAAAATACATTCAGGAGGCCATAACATTATTCAAAGCAGCCGGATCAAGAAAAGGAACCAGTTATGCTTACAACTTATTAGGGCTTATTCATGATGGACGAGGCGATTACCCGGATGCACTTCAAGCTTATATGGAATCCTTAAAGATCAAGGAAGAACTGAATGACCAAACCGGTATCGCCAATACGCTTAACAACATAGGAGTGATCTATGACTATCAAGATCAATACGATAAAGCATTGTCTTATTACGAGAGAAGCATGCATATTTATGAGGCTCTGAATAACCGGTCAGGTGTTTCCAACTCTCTGAATAACATCGGCTTAATTTACGATAAGCAAAACAAACCCGATAAAGCCATTGAATATTACCTGAGATCTCTACACATTGAAGAAGAGCTCAATACGAACAAATTTGGTATCGCACTGGGAAACAATAACCTTGGTAGCTTATATGCCGACATGAATAACAATGATGTTGCTCATTACTATTTCGACAAAGCATTAGAACTATATCAGCAACTGGAGTCGCAAAAGGGAATTACCATGGTGCTGAACAATAAGGCAAACTCTTATAGAGCTGAAAAGCAATACGACCTAGCCTATGAATACGCAGAGAACAGCCTGAATTTGGCGAAAGAAATTGGTTCAAAAGACGACATCAAACAAGCCTATCTAGCTCTTTCACTTATAGCAAAAGAGCAAAAAGATTTTGATAAAGCCTTTGAGTACCAAGAGCAATACATTGCTGTAAAAGACAGCATGTTCAATGTTGAGAAGTCGAAAGAAATTGCTTTAATTGAAACGCATTATGAGCTTGAGAAACAGCAAGCTGAAAAAGCCCGTATCGAACAAAAACTAAAAGAAGAAGAAGCTAAAGTTTCTCGTTTAATCTACATTTCTATAATTACCGGAATTTTACTCATTGTAGTTGTTTTATTGCTTACTAATACAATGAAAGCTTCACCTCCCCTTAAGCGCCTTACTCTATTTATGTGGTGCTTACTCGTTTTTTACTTGGCTATCACATCCATTGCTACGTTTTACAATTTAGAAGCCATTTCAGCCTCAAAAAGTGTAGCTTTATTCCTTATAATCGGATTTTTAGTCGCTTCATTGTTTACTTTGCTTAACCGATCTATCCGTTAGTAACCAATAAATTTTTCGTTTTTGAATTTACCGGAATCGTATAAAGTCATTGCAACATCTTCAACTTCTCTTTTTAAAGACAGGGGTAGTAAATTCATTGGTTATGCTGAACCAGTATCAAGCGAAGAGGAAATCAAAGAAAAGTTAGACGCCATTAGAAGCGAGCATCCGCAAGCTAGACACGTATGCTACGCTTTTGTTCTTTTACCAGACCATTCTCACTACAGAGCCGCAGATGACGGGGAACCCAATAATTCTGCCGGAGTACCAATTTTAAATCAAATCAGATCGTTGGAAGTAACCAACACCCTAGTTGCTGTTGTACGTTATTTCGGAGGAACTAAACTAGGTGTACCTGGCTTAATCAATGCATACAAAATGGCTGCGGCATTAGCATTAGAGGAAGTCAAAACGGAAATTAAACACGTTAAATCGTATTACAACATTCACTTTGAATATCCGCTGATGAACGAAATCATGCGCATGGCTAAAGTGAACAACTGGGACGTTACTCACCAGCGCTTTGAGTTAGATTGTGACCTTGAAGTTGCTGTAACACCCCATGAATCTGATCAGTTCTTGGAACAATTTAACCACATCAAAAACATTGAAATCGAACATGTTAAAACAGCTTAACTTATTCAAAACACACTTGTTCTTATTGCTAACAGTTGCGCTTTTTGCACAAACTGCTTTAGGGCAATATCCTTCTGACACAGCGCAAGTAACGTTTTCTATTCCTGATTGGACATTTAACCCCGAAGCTTCTGATTTGGAAATCACTAGCCTGTTGGAGAGTTACTTGAAGTCTGATGTCTATAACGTTCAACTTTTGCATAAGAAAACTTCACCTCATGGTACTCAACACTATACATACAGCGTAAATTACAAAGACATTAAGCTCTACGGAGTTCAGGTAAAGCTGAACCTAAAAAAAGACGGGACTGTTTTAAGCCTTGCGCAATCTCCTACTCCAATACTAACAAACACTCCTTCAGGTGATTTTCCATCAACAGCAACTGCTCAAAACATTTTAGCTGAAAGCGGTATCAAGTTTACACTACTGGCAATTGATAGTGTTTGGGTCATTGCTCAAAATCAGTTAATTCCCGGAGTTGAATGCATCGTTGAAAACAGCAAAGAGGAACAGCATTCATATGCTATTGGAAATGGTACTGTATTAGATCACGTGACACTGACATATTATTACACGACAGATTTAGACACTACAGATACACTTATTAATACGCGTATTTTCAATCCTGACCCTTTAACAACTGCTCAAACAACCTACGGTGGCAGTTACGTTGATAATAATGATGCAAACAGCACAGCATTGGAGGCAGAATTAGAAGATGTAGAAGTTGAAGCCGTCTACCACAATGGTATTTTTTACCTTCAAAACAACTACGTTACTATTTCACAACACTCACCTCCTATTGAAGCACCGGAAACCTCCACCACTCCTAACTTTATCTATAACCGTTCAGAAGGAGGTTTTGAGCAAGTTATGGTACTCTATCACATTACTCAAGCTGCACAACATGTACAAAGTGTTGGATACGCTGGTGTTGACTCTCCCATTCGGGCAGATGCAAATGCTTTAAACGGTGCCGACAATTCATCGTATTCTCCTTTTGGAACTCCTAGCCTTAATTTTGGTACTGGAGGTGTTGATGATGCAGAAGATGCAGATGTTATTGTGCACGAATACGGACATGCTTTAAGTGATGCTTTAGCTCCAGGTACGAACTCAGGTAGCGAAAGACAAGCTATAGATGAAGGNTTTGGTGATTANTTAGCAGGCTCNTACTCTTATGCNCTGTCTAGTTACAATTGGCACAACATGTTTTCGTGGGATGGCCACAATGAATACTGGTCAGGAAGAAACTTGGCNATAACAAACCACTATCCGGAAGATTTGCTAAACGACATTCATTANGATGGACAAATGTGGTCTTCTACATTAATGGAAATTCATTTTGACATTGGTCGTGAAGAAATGGATGATATTTTATTCCAAAGCATGTATAGCTACACTACCGGGATGAACATGCCACAAGCTGCTTATTTATTGGTTCAAGCTGATGACCTCATTAACAATGGAGCAAATTANAGTACCCTGTGTTATTACCTGAACAAAAGGGGCTTTTTGGAAAATTGTGAAATTGATGGCGGCACAAGTATTGACGAAAACACAATGCATTCTCCCNTTGATATCTCCTACTATCAAGACGGAGGCCAGTTATACCTTAATATAGAAGGTAAACAAGCTATTGAAAANATTCAGCTTTACGACATCCAAGGAAGAGAGNTNTCTACCACAACAATCCACAACACAGCCTATACAGGCGAAATCCCTATTCAGGCAACAGGAATAGTGTTTTTAAGGGTTAANCTCTCTGATGGAACATCAACTACATCTAAAGTAATTGTAATCAACTAAAGAAACGGTCAAAAGCCAAGTTTACNTTTTCAGGTGGCTTGCAGGGTTTCCCNGATTGAATNTCTACAAANACCAATGTTGTTTCNCCTTCATTAATTTGATCTCCGTTGGTGTTGTACATTTCATACTTAAAGTGNATACGNACNGCCGGTCTTTTCTCTATAATTACTCTCACCAAAATCTCTTCATCGTAGAAAGCGGGTTTAAAATACTTGGTTTTTAGCTCTAGTACCGGCATCATTACCCCTTCGTCTTCCATCTCTTTGTAAGAAACACCAATGCTTCTTAAGGCTTCTACTCTAGCTACCTCATAAAAAGTAGCGTAATTACCATAGTAAGCATATCCCATTTTATCNGTGTCTGCATATCGGATACGAATGGGCCAGTCAAATTTGAACATAGATCAATTGATTTTGGGCAAAATTAACAGCCGCTATGAACATGTGTTCATAACATTGACCAAAAGTTTTCAAATGTGTTNAAAACTACACCTCAAAACCTTACAAAACACTGATCTCCAAANCTAAAAGCAANATTAATAATTCANATTGCGGAATATAACTTTTATTAATAGTAGGAATTTAACACAGCTAACCCCCAGTCATATTCATTATAACCTCATGAATAGATGCATTTTAACACTAAAACGCCATACTACNTGATCATTTTTTACGTTTATTTAGAAAGCGTAAAAATCGCTGAACCTCCCTAAAACACTGGATTTTTAACCGAATAGACTGAAAACCAAAGCATGGACTGGATAGTCAATTCCATAATCGCGAACTGAGGTGAAAAAAAACTAAAAAATCAACCCGAAAACAGTTTTTTTTTTTCACTTTTTTCTACCAACATTTGTTCTGTCCTAAAGGGAATGATAATGAATCGGAACANCACATATCAATCTGGGAAAAATCAACTTTCCATCCCCTTAGTCGGCAAAACAAATACTTTTTTAGTCACACTTTAATATTAATGAGGATAGCGTAATGAGTAAACCACATGAAGAGGTTTGGAATAACTGTCTGTCTATAATTAAAGACAATGTAAGTCATCAGAGTTTCAAGACTTGGTTCGACCCCATTAAACCCCTAAGTCTTAAAGACAACACACTTACTATTCAAGTGCCAAGTCAATTCTTTTATGAGTGGTTGGAAGAACATTATATTTCCCTATTAAAAAAGACCATTAAAAAAGAGCTGGGACCAAACGGTTCATTAGAGTACTCTATTATAATGGAGAACAATTACAAGAGTAACAAAACNTACTCTGTAAAAGTGCCTACAACCAACCGTAACGCTATTAAGAATCCTTCGGTTTCTATGCCTGTAGATGTTGGTTCTAAGGGAATTAAAAATCCGTTCATTATTCCGGGGCTAAAGAAAGTAGTAGTAGATTCTCAGTTGAATCCGAATTACTCTTTCGAGAATTTTGTTGAAGGTGAATGTAACAGACTTGCACGTTCAGCAGGATTTGCNGTAGCCAGNAAACCGGGAGGAACAGCTTTCAACCCATTGTTAATTTACGGTTCTGTTGGGTTAGGTAAAACACACCTTGCTCATGCCATAGGAATTGAAATTAAAAACAACCATCCGAACAAAACTGTANTGTATGTTTCTTCTGAGAAATTTACACAACAGTTCATTGATTCNGTAAGGAACAATACGCAAAACGACTTTATTCACTTCTATCAAATGATCGATGTATTGATTATTGATGATGTGCAGTTTTTTGCGGGAAAAGAAAAAACACANGATGTTTTCTTCCATATCTTCAATCATTTGCACCAAACAGGTAAGCAGCTGGTAATGACATCAGACAAACCTCCTGTTGAAATGCAAGGTATTGAGCAACGCTTGCTTTCGCGTTTCAAATGGGGATTAAGTGCTGATCTTCAGGTACCTTCTNTAGAGACTCGTATTGCAATACTTGAGAAGAAAATGTACACTGAAGGTATAGAACTTCCTAAAGATGTAGTAGAGTANCTGGCCTACTCTATCACTACCAATATCCGCGAATTGGAAGGTGCTTTGATTTCATTGATTGCTCAATCATCGTTGAACAAAAAGTCAATTACATTAGAATTGGCGAAGCAGATGATCGACAAGTTTGTGAAAAACACTGCGCGTGAAGTTTCTATCGATTACATTCAGAAAGTGGTTTGTGATTATTTCAACCTTCCTATCGAGTTATTGAAATCAAAAACCCGTAAACGTGAGGTTGTTCAGGCTCGTCAGATTGCCATGTATTTTGCCAAGCAAATGACAAAAGCAAGNTTNGCCAGCATNGGTGCTCATTGCGGAGGAAAAGATCATGCTACAGTATTGCACGCTTGTAAAACTGTAAACAACCTCATGGAAACAGATAAGCGTTTTAGAGGTTATATTGATGATCTTGACAAGAAAATCAGTATTCAATAATTAGTTCGACTTTCAATAAATTTCCATAAACAGGAATTGGGTGAACCGGTTCCTGTTTTTTTATTTTCACACTATGACGAAAGTACTTTTTGTTTGTTTGGGTAATATNTGTCGCTCTCCAATGGCTCATGGCATTTTCAGAGCAAAAGTAGAAGCGCTAAANCTNGAAGATCAATTTGAAATTGACTCAGCCGGNACCAGTGGTTGGCATGCTGGAGAAGCTCCTGATAAAAGAGCTCAATTAAATATGCTGGAACACGGTATNGANATTTCTGATTTGAGGTCTCGAAAGTTTCGCCAACTTGACTTTGAAACATTTGATTACATCTTTACAATGGATGAAAGCAACTACAACAATGTTATTGAACTAACTGAAAATAGTNCTGATAAAAGCAAAGTTTCGCTCATGTTAGAACAAACACATCCCGGAGAAAAACGNTCTGTTCCTGACCCGTATTACGGAGGTGAGCNAGGATTTGAAAATGTATANCAAATGTTAGATGCAGCTTGTGATGTTGTCATCAATAAACTTAAATAAATTACCTGATGACACAATTCGGCACACTTTACCTTATTCCATCTACGCTTGGTCCTTCTGCAGCNNCATACTCTATTCCTGCTGATGTGATTCAAATTTTGAATNAAATTGACCTCTTTGTNGTTGAACGTCCTAAAACGGCACGTGCATTTCTAAAACATATAGGGTACGAAAAGCCCATTGCTGAAGCCAGGATGGAAATTTTGGACAAACGCTCAACGGATGACGATGCCATGCCTATGATTATGGAACTCATCAATGGGAAAAATCTGGGAATTTTGTCTGAAGCAGGTGCGCCAGGGGTTGCTGACCCAGGATCTGTATTGGTGAAAATTGCACATGAGAACAACATTAAAGTAGTTCCTTTAGTGGGGCCTTCTAGCTTTGTATTGGCCTTAATGGCCAGCGGATTAAACGGACAGGGATTTTGCTTTCACGGTTACCTTCCGATTCAAGCCGGAGACCGAAGTAAAAAGCTACGAGATTTGGAAAGTATGGCGCGTAATCATAAACAAACACAAATTTTTATGGAGACNCCTTACCGCAACATGGCNATGTTAGAAAGCATTTTAAAAACATGTCATCCAAACACAAAACTGTGTATAGCTTGTGATTTAACACTCCCTACTGAATACATTAAAACAGCTACGGTAAAAGATTGGAAACACATTAAAGCCAAATTGCACAAACGTCCGGCTGTGTTTTTACTTTATTGAGCGGCCAATAGCTCAATNTCAAAAATTAAGTCCGAATTGGGNGGAATATTCTTATACCCATATTCGCCATATGCAAGGTGACTGGGAATAATAAATCGAGCTTTCTCGCCCAAATTTAAATGTAGCATGGCTTCTTCCCAGCCTGGAATAACTTTACCTTCTCCCAAATTAAACTGNAACGGTTCNCCNCGATCTACCGATGAATCAAACTTTTTTCCATCAGTAAAATACCCGGAATAATGCACNGTTACCCGTTGGCCAGGTATAACTTTNGCCCCATTGGTTTGCTTTACTTTATAAAACACTAGTCCTGAAGAAGAAACCATTTTNTTAACCCCNGAAATGTCATAAGGCTTTGCCCCTNNTTTACTGTTCACCAAGTAAACATCATAAAGCAANGCTCTATCAGGATTAATTTGTCCTCTACGTCCATCTAAATAACCCAAATGAGGAGGAATGTAAAACTGAAATCGATCTCCAACNCGCATGTATTGTAACCCTTCTTCTAAACCAGATATCATCAGTCCTTCTCCAANTGTNAGGTCTACNGGTTGCTTATTGTTAAAGTCTCTTGAGTTTTGGAGCAACTCTAACTTATCGGCATAATAAGCCATGTAATGAACAGAGGCTATGTCNCCTGATTTTACTTTTTGNCCGTTCCCAGCAACCAGTTGTTTGTACATCAACCCTGAATGCGTAGGAGCTTCAACAAATGTGGANAAGTCTAACTCTCTGGAAGAATTACCTGGTAATGCTTCTTTTTGGAGCTCTTTTTTCGAAGTAACGTCTGGAAGTTTTTTGCTTTTGTTAGGGCACCCTGTAAGTACAGCTAAGGCAGCTATTCCCAATAAGTAATGTTGTAATCTTCTCATGTTTCTTTCTTTAAAAATTCAACATGGTATATAACGCTTGTATAAGGAGGCACAATTGCATTTCCAGAACCTTCTTGAAAAGCCAATTGAGAAGGAATAATAAAGATCGCCTCACCTCCTTCACGCATGTGCCTTACTCCAATATCAAAACCTTTTAAAACCTGACCTTGTTCTCCAATGCGATAGGTAAACACTTCTTTGCGGTCTTTCGTTGAATCGAATTTTTCACCGTCTAAAAAGAANCCTTCGTAACTCAATACAACTTCATCNTTAAAACGGGCNAAATCACCTTCGCCTTCTGTTTTTTGAATGAAATAAATGCCGTTGTATTTTTTCACCTTATCCCAAGGAATGGTATCAAGAAAAGCAACCAATTGTTCTTGCTCTTGCATTTCATAATCAACTAAAACCTCTGGAAAGCGCTGTTCAAATGCGTAACGTGCCGCATCTTTACTTTCAATGATTTGGATGTGAAGTACCACAAACTGATCATCTAAGCCTCTCGCTAATTCTTTTATTCTACTGGATTTCAATACAAAAGAAGCTGAGTCTTTAAGTTTTAATAAACTTACCGCTTCCATAATTCCCGTATCTCGAACCGCATGATAAACAAAGGCAAATGCTTTGGGAGCTTTCGATGAAGAGGCCAACTCTTTCCCATTCAGATCTGTAATGATGAACAGTGGAACAACCATATCACCATCTCGAATGACCGTTTCTTCTCCTAATGTATGTAGCTGATATTCTAACCCGGTTGAAGTCATAGAATAACCTTCAAAGTGTGTTTCTCTGCATCCATAGAAAGTGGTTATGAATAACAAAAAAACAGCAATGAAAGCGCTATTTCTGATCATTTTAGGTCTACTACTTTAAGGTCGTAAATGATGGTAGCATCTCCCGGTATTTTGTAATTATCTCCGGTTAAACCGTGAGCTAAGTAAGAAGGGATAACCAAACGTGCTTTGTCTCCTTTTTTGAGGTAATGCATCCCTTCATGTAGGCCGCTCTCCACATCGGCTTTACCAATCTCAAAACTTTGAGGCCCCGCTTTTTCACTGGAATAAACTTTCTCTCCGTTGATCAAATACACTTGGTAGTCAATTGTTACTACCTGACCGGTTTGTGCTAATGGTCCTTCAGCACCTTCTTCATAAACTTCATAACGCAAACCTGTTCCGGTTTTGATCATGTTCCAGCCTCTACGCTTAATGTAACCATCAATTTGAAGGTTCTCCATCTCTACTTTGTGCTTGCTGGCTTCAATAAGAGAATCGGGTTCTAATTGGCGCGCTATCTCTTTTTGACGTTGTTTATCCTGATCACAGCTTTGACAAGCTACAAGGCTTAAAGTGGCCAAAATGACCAATGAGGTATTTTTAATCATTGAGAGCAGCTTCATAATCTTCTAACAACGCTTCAAATTTTATAATCGTGTCTTGTAATGACAAATCAGAACGGCCTCCTGCAGCATTGATGTGGCCACCTCCATTGAAATGTGCTCGTGCAAATTCATTTACATTGAACGTTCCTTTTGAACGGAATGAGATTCGGATGTAATCGCTGTCTTTACTTTCTCTGAAAAAAGCAGCAAACTTTACCCCTTCTATTGATAAGCCGTAATTGACCAACCCTTCGGTATCGCCACGTTCAAAGTTAAATCGATCTAACTCGTCAACAGACAATGAGATGTAAGCCGTATTAAACTCTTTTTTTAGTTTCAATTTTTCGCTCAAAGTGTACCCCATTAAGCGCAAACGATCTAAACGGTTGTTGTCAAACAANTTAATGTAAAGCTGATCTACCTCTACCCCTTTCTCCATTAAACCTGCAGCAATACGCATGGTCTTGGGNGATGTGCTACTAAAACGAAAAGACCCGGTATCGGTAACAATACCCGAATACAAACACTCAGCTATTCCTTTATTAATGTATTGCTGTGCCTCTATTTCTTCAATAAAATCATAGACTAGTTCACAGGTAGAAGATGCCNAAGTATCGCTTTTCAAGTAATTCGGAAAGTCATCAGGTTGTTGATGGTGATCGATCAATAGCTTGATGGCATTTGCTTTTTCAATTGCCGGAGCATAATCTCCAATTCTGCCNANTGTATTGTAATCGAGGCAAAAGATAANATNAGCTTCGCTTGCCAGTTCATTTGCTGCTTTTGCATCATCTTCAAAAACATGGATCANTTCAANACCTTCCATCCATGCTAGAAATTTGGGATAAGCATCTGGCACAACAACATTTACCGAATGTCCGAGTTGTTTTAACACNCCGGCTAACCCTAATGATGAGCCAATGGCATCGCCATCCGGAGATTTGTGTGTCGTAATCAATATCTTTTGGGGAGTTTTAAGCAACTCCTGAATATCTTGTATGGTCAACTTTTCCAAGGTGTTAATTTTAGGTGTCCAAATGTAGAATAATTCTGCCGTTCCCTTGGGTTTTGGAGAGATTGACTACTTTTGCCACGCAAATTTGATAATCGAAAAACACAATAAAAAATGGCGGGTACACAAACTTTCACCATGATTAAGCCTGAAGCAGTTGAAGCAGGCAACACAGGAAAAATTTTAGGCATGATTACAGATGCCGGTTTTAGAATTGTGAGCTTGAAAAAAACTCATTTAACAAAAGAGCAAGCCGGAGAATTTTACGCAGTACACAAAGAGCGTCCATTTTATGGTGAGTTGGTAGACTACATGAGTGATGGTCCAATCGTAGCAGCTATTTTGGAAAAAGAAAATGCTGTTGTTGATTTCCGTGCATTGATNGGTGCTACTGATCCTGCTGAAGCAGAAGAAGGTACNATCCGTAAANCTTACGCTGAATCAAAAGCTAAAAATGCTGTTCACGGTTCAGATTCAGATGAAAANGCTGTAATTGAAGGAAACTTCTTCTTCTCTAGATTTGAGCGTTTCTAAGTCNCAGTACAATTTTTGAAATACTATAGAAAAAGCNAGCTGTTTCCAGCTGGCTTTTTTTGTTTTCTATACTTAATTGTCGATTACGCCAACAAGACTTCTTCAATGACTTCGCGGCCAAAATGCTCATTGATTTTANTCACGATTTTTTCTTTAGCGTAGCTTAATTCGTTACGAATAACACTTGAATCTAAATGNACNACNAGNATNTTTTTCTTTAAATAGATTTCTGTTGTATGTCGTGCAATACTGGGNCCCATTATGGCAGACCAACTGTTGCGTAAATCAACCTCNGTTAATTTACCCGAAAGTTTATAGAATTCTAAATAAGCTTGAATGGCTTGCTCTAACGACTGCTGATTNTCTTCTTTCTTAGCCATTTGTCTTTTCCGTTTGTGGTTCAACTTGTGTTACCTTTCCCCCGTCTTCTACCTGAAACAAACGCATTTCCGTATCAATTCCGTCAAATAGGTCTTCAACACGTTGTTTGTTCGCATCCGTAACAAAGATTTGCCCAAAACTGTGNTCACTCACCAATTGCATCAATGCACGCACACGNTTTTTATCNAGCTTATCGAAAATATCGTCCATNAATAATAAAGGAGTNCTTTCTTTTACCTTTTTAATAAAGGCAAACTGTGCCAGTTTNAATGCTATTAANTAAGACTTCTGCTGTCCTTGCGATCCAAACTTTTTAATCGGATGATCTTCCAACAAGAATTTCAAATCTTCTTTGTGTGTTCCAACTGTGGTGTATCCTGCAGCACGNTCTTTATCTCTTGCTTCTTCTATTAATTGATGCAGAGGAAAATCGTTGAGTTTTGTATCGTATTCTAANCNTACACGNTCTTTCCCTCCGGAAATCAATTCAAAATATTCTTGAAAAAGCGGAATAAATTCTTTCAAAAAAGCTTTTCGGGCTTCAAAGATGGAAGNACCAAACTGATCGAGTTGCATGTCCCAAACTTCAAGNGCCGTTTCNTCAAAATAGCGTTGTTCAATAAANCGTTTGAGTAAAGCATTGCGCTGTTGTACCGCTTTCTGGTAGCTCAACAGTTGATCGAGNTACGTTTTGTTGTATTGAGCAATTACGCCATCTAAAAACTTTCTGCGCGCTTCACTCCCATCGTAAATCAATTCGGTATCTGCTGGTGAAATCATAACCAAAGGCAATAATCCAATATGGTCTGCCAAGCGGTCGTATTCTTTTTTATTGCGCTTAAACGATTTCTTTTGTCCTTTCTTTAATCCNCAATGAATATTCAATTCATCGTTGTTCTTTTCAAAGTCGCCCTGCACCATAAAAAACTGTTCATGATGACGTACATTCTGAGAATCAATAGGATTAAAAAAACTCTTGCAAAAACTGAGGTAATAAATGGCATCTANTAAGTTGGTTTTTCCAACACCATTATCTCCCACAAAAACGTTGACACCATTACAAAAAGAGACTTCTGCCTGCGAATAATTTTTAAAATTGATTAATGAAAGTTGCTTCAACTGCATGTGCCAAAAATACGTTTTCGCAGCTTACCATTTGTCNTGCTATTAGAGTTAACGCTACACTGTGAATAAACTCTTTTGTTTTAAAACCGAAAGTCGTTGAAAAGAGTATATTTGCGCCTCTATAACATCAAGCTACAATGAGTAAACACGAAGAAGAAGTTATCGTAGACGTAGAAGAACTTTATTCCAAGTCAGAAAACTGGATTGAGGAAAATAAAAAGTCATTGCTAATTGGTATTGCTGCCTTGGTTGTGGTTATAGGTGGTTATTTCTACTACACCAAAGCTGTTCTTGGCCCTCAGGAAGAAGAGGCTAAAATTGAGATGTACAAAGCAGAACAATACTTTGCACAAGACTCTTTTAACCTTGCTATGTATGGTGATAATGCTGGTCATTATGGATTTGAGCAAATAGCAAAAGAATACAGTTCTACTGCTGCCGGAGAATTAGCCAACTATTACATGGGTGTCTCTTTATTGAGAACAGGAGANTTTCAAGGTGCAATTAGCTATTTAGAAGCCTACTCAGGGAATGATCCTTTTGTTTACCCTAACGCTTTAGGAAATATTGGCGATGCTTATGTTGAGCTAGGGAANTACGAAGAAGCAAAGTCTTACTATGTAAAAGCGGCTAAAGCCGGAGATAATGATTTAATTTCTCCTCGCTATTTGTTGAAAGCCGGTATTGTTGCCGAAGAATTGGGACAATATACTGATGCNGTGAAATTCTATGAAGAAATTTCTGCTAAATACAGCAAGTCTACAGAAGCGCGTTCAATCGACAAATACATTTCACGTGCACAAGCGCATGTATAAAATACCATAAAAGTTAATATCATTTAAGGCGAGTTGATCACTCGCCTTTTTTTGTGTCTTATTTTTGCATTGAAATTATTGAAACATGGCAACAGCAAATCAAAACCTTTCTNAATACAACCCAGAAGAATTACCCGATACACATGGTATGAAATTCGCTATTGTGGCGAGCGAATGGAACAGGAACATTACCGACAACTTGGCGCAAGGAGCATATGATACGCTAATCAAAAACGGAGTGAGCGAAGATGACGTTCAAGTACACCGTGTTCCTGGTAGTTATGAGTTGCCGCTAGCGGCCCAGTTTGTATTGGAATCACAAAAAGTAGATGCTGTTATTTGCATCGGTAGCGTTATTCAAGGTGAAACCAAACATTTTGATTTTGTATGTGAAGCCGTTGCACAAGGTGTAAAAGACGTGNGTTTNAAATTTGATAAACCTGTGATCTTTGGTGTGCTGACAGACAACACATTACAACAAGCCATNGACCGTAGTGGTGGTAAACATGGGAACAAAGGAGACGAAGCGGCTATTACTGCTATTAAAATGGTAGGATTGAAAAAGCAGTTGCAAAAACCTAAAACCAAATTCAGTGGATTTAATTAAGAAAATAGCCCCTGTTGTTGAGATTATTTGCGGCTTAAACATTGCTATTCTTTTAGCAGTTCCCGGAGAAAAAGGAACATTTTATGGCGACTTTTTCCCATTGATTTCTTTTTCAATACTTGCTCTACTCTATTTCCTGTATTCAAGAACCAGCGTAAGCACTTCTTCAAGCAACAAATTTGACCGTTTTGTAGAGGTAATCAATTACTTGGGTCTTTCTGTATTGATGCTTGGTGTATTGTTTACCTACATGTTATATCCCGGATATCAAACACTTGTAATGGCGGGACTTGTTGCTACATTGGTAACCATGATTGCCTTGGTATTGCTTCGCAACAAAGAATCGAAAAACTTTCAGCGCTTTAAATTGCCCCTTCTCCGCAGCGGAGTTGCTTTACTGATAGCTTTAGCTTTGATGTCTATGTCTTTAAGCTCAATTGGAAACTAGCCAGTTATTGGTTAAGTACGAACGTAATGATGTGAAGTCGTCTATTGATATTGCTTTAAAGCTGGCAGAAGCTCTGGAAATTTCTTTGGGATAAGAAGGAGGTGATAAAGATTTTGGAAGCTTTGGCCAATGGTGTAGATCCTGTGAGTGGGGAGATTTCCCCTGCGGATAGCCCGTACCAAAGAATTGATCTTATAAGGGTGTTATTTCATGCGCTGGACGTATTGAAGAACACCAAGCCTAAAAAGGTGCAACCCACCAACCAGGGCGGCAAGTGAACACCGGAAGAAGATCAGCAGTTAAAAGACCTGTTCTCCGAACTGACTAAAAAACATCAACGGACTTCCGGGGCGATCAGATCACGGTTAAGGAAGCTTGATTTGAAAAAAGCCACACATCTCTGTATGGCTTCTCTTTATCTTTTATTCTATGGAACGCGAAGGGATTCGCGCACCAGCGGGGTAAATGCATCAAGCCAATCAACAACAGCAAAGCTTACAAAATAGATGTCTTCTGGATTGAGAAATTTGTAGTTTCTGCTCATGGTTAGTTCTTAATTCAGTTAGAAAACTTACAAATCTAAAACTAATGAAACTTTTATTCTTTGAAAATATAGTTAGACTTTTCTTGCTTGCACACTGCGAAGAGGATAGATTTCTTTTGACTAGAGCCACGCGAAGGGATTCGCGCGGGAGCAGGGGCTTCTGAACTCAACATAGACAAGTCTGCATATTCTAAGCTTGAAAAGGGTTTGAGAGAAGTAAAGGTTTCGGAGCTTCAAAAGCTTTCACAACTCTTTGCCATGTCGCTTGATCAGATTGTAAACTTTGAAGGGGATCTACCCAAAGAAATTACCATTGAAGATAAAGCCGCTAACGAACAACTTAGATTAATTTCTCAGCTAGGAGAAGAGGACAAACAAACCATCTTTAAACTCATAGACAAAATGCTTACCAACAAAAAGTTTAAAGACTTCTTCAATAAAAACGTGGCTGCACTTTAAAGCATAAAAAAAGCATTACAGTTGTTTACTATAATGCCTTTTTATTTGTTTATTCTTTATCTGATGAAGTGGTAGTAGACTTCCTAGGCGGAGGATTATCATGTAAAGTCTTAGAATAAACCCATCCTTTTGTAAAACTTCCACCAAAATTAGGCCCTCTATTGTAATAGCTTACAACCTCCGCTAACAAACTATCTTCTGAATAACCCATCACATAAACTGGACTATATTTTGGCATTACCTTTAAAGGTATCTCATCAGGCAAATACGGTTCCTTTCCAGATTCTAACTCTCTATAGTATGATAAATAAACCTCTTTCAAACCCAAATCTTCTATTACTAGAACAGAAACAGGTTTGTCCCCTCCCCTTATATATTCGTAACAATACATCTTAGGTTGTTTCCTTACATTCTCATTATAATATTTCTCAATTAAAAAGCCTCCTATCAAAAACAAAAGAGCAAAAACACTACTGCTATATATTACTATTTTTTTTATTCTACCCTTCATCAATTATCCTCCTCTGCTTGCTCAGCTTCAGTTCTATATGATTCTGAAGACCAAACCCCTGTTGACATATTTTCCCCTTTTTCATTTATAATATTCGAACTGGTTACTTGTATCCCTGTATCAATCAACTCTCCTTTCGCATTCCTAGTTGCCACTGTACCTGTCCAGTTATCATCTTCCTTATTATAAATCCTATTGGTAACTATCCATGCTTCGTTAGCAACATTTGTTGCATCACTTACAACTTTAGCTTGTGCATATGTTAATGAAATCGAATGCTTAACCTCTGTATTAATCACTGACAGTTTAATCCCCGCACCTAAACCAATTGCTCCAGAAACCCTTTCATCACCAAAAGCAAGCCCAACGAAAAACGCTTGTATACCACCTAACTCTCCATTATAACTACCATATAAATCTCCTAAAAAAGTCTCATTCCCCCAATCTTGAGTAACTCCTGCTGAAATCGAAGCCGATGCTCCTCCTATAAATTGAGGAGGACCATTTTTATCTAGCAAATTCTGATTTACAACATAAACCTCCGAGGTCATAACAAAATGTGTATTACCCACTTCATCATATGCAATCCCTTGTTGTTCTACATAATTAACGCCCCAAACCCAACCAGCGCCAACTTCTAATTCAAAATATATATAAGTTACACCAGGCCAATTACCATCAACATCAACAAGAGCCACAGGGTTATCGAGTGCGTAGGCATATGGAGTCCATGTCGGCATTGCTGCCTCAAAATCATCTGTGCTAAGCCACCTACCGATTCTTGGGTCATATATTCTAGCTCCAAAGTCATAATTCCCTTCGCTACTTGTTCCGGCTATTTGTTGTGTATTGGTACCATCTATCACCATTAAGTTATCGTATTTTACCTTAACAGGATCTAAGACATTTATAGTCCCTGCCGCAGTTAAATACACTTGCATGTATTGCTGAGTAGGTGTAACATTTATGGTAATATTTTGTGTTCCTGTTTGCCCTGCTAATGGGTAGGTATAAATATCTGTCCAGCTTCCCCCAGCATTCCTTGTTCTGATTTTCACATATGCTGCAGCTCCTGCTGCTGATTGCACATCGCCATCTAACCACTCAGCTGTACAGGTGAAAGTATGTACTTGTCCTTGATTGGTTACGGCAAACTCATCTGATTCAGTACCTTCCCATGCGCTGGATGATTGCACCAACAAAGTTCCATTGTTGTACTTACTCATCCAGTCTCCCGTATTACCAGATACCACAGATGTCCACCCTGATACGGTCTCTCGTACTTCTATACTATAGACCTTCCCTTGAGCAGGTATTGAACTACTTGCATTACTACTGGTCACATGAAATCTGATATGGTCTGCTGACCAGTTGCTTACGCGCAGGTAATAAGTGTCTCTGGCTCCGTTTACAGTTGGTGTTAATACCCCATAAGTCTGCCAAGTCGTTCCATCGAAATACTTCACACTTACTAACATATCGCTGTTACTTGTATTTTGCATGTCTATTTCGATGTCATAATTTCCGCCTTGAACTACATCAAAATCCACGTAAGCTCCCTTCCAAATTTCACTAGCATCCAGCTCCAGATAAGTTTCTGTAGCATTACTTCCCTGTGAAGCTGTTGGATTACTATTGACATCTAACAAGACTTCCACGTTTACCATTGATGCAAAATCTTCTACTTGTGCAGGGTATGTTTCCTGAATTAAGTCCGTCCATAACAAATACCCTGTATTGGAACCAATGGAAGTAAATTCCTGATCGCGTTCCATGCCGTTAAACCCATAACGATACTCATTGATGGCTTGGTTCCGGTTGGGCATAAGTGATCCAAAGGCATAGTAATCGTTAAAGGCCAACACTGTAGGTGTGTAATTTGTGATAGAAGTTCCGCTTACAGTCGCTAAACGTAAGTCGCTTAACACCGTGCGTACATTACCTAGGTGGTCACTGAGTTCATAATGCTTTTGGTTAACTGTTCTTAACCCGTAAGTCACCTCTCCCGGTGTAGCAGCCATGGCGGTTTGCACCGGAGAAGAAGTATAGTCTACATCTCCTGCTTCTACTTTAAGTACTACATCGCGTTGCATCACTCCTAAACGGCTACTGCCATAAAGGGTGTTTTCTTGTAAAGACAAGGTGGTGTTGCTGCCATCATATACTTTTTTGTACGTGGCTAAGGAATTGCCTTGTGCATCACGTACGTAGTAGGTCGTAGTGTATTCTCCGGTATTATCATTCATTACCTTTTTCAGGGTACGGTTGCCCATAGCATCGTACTCAAAAGAAACATGCAGATAATCATATGCTCCCGTAAAAGATTCAACTTTTCCGATGTTGTTCCAGGTAATCTCCATTTGATTTTTAGCATCAAAAATCAAATTCCCATTGGCATCGTATTGAAAAGGAGTAATTCCTCCTATGTCGTTGTCCCAAGAACCGTTTGCATTAGGCCCCGAAGTTTCCAGTTCGGTTACACTGGCCAACTTGTTGGTTCCTGCAAAGTAAGCATACTCCAGATCATCGATTACCAATGTTGAGCTGTTCCCTTGTGTGGTATTTCCGTAGCGCTCCAAGGTCATGATGTTCCCGTTTTTGTCATACGAAAAGTACTCATCATAACGTACATCTCCAAATCCTCCGTCCCAGTATTCCATAGTACCTCCGTTATCGGCAAATGGTCTGTAGTCGTTGATTAAAATGCGGTTCAGTACATCGTAACGGTAAAAGTTCATTTTTAAATCTACTTCGTCTATACCGGTTAGGCTGCTTCCACTTTGTGCCACACGGGTATTGCTTTGCCAGTAGGCAATGTTTCCGTTGTACAAGCTGTTGGCCTCCGTGCTGAACCCGGATGCATTCAGGTTCGAAGAATACGGATAGTGATCGGTATTGCCGGATGAGCTGCTATTACCACCTATGGACAAGTCGGTGCGTTCAAAATCGCCATCGTAGTACCCTAACTCCATGGCGTATTCGTCTTCCATGTAGTTCAGCTGATTGAAGTCCTGCTGGTTAAGGGTGATGTCATTCGAGGTAACACTCAATGCTCCGTAAGCCGGTGCATAAATGCAAATGGCTGCAGCATCTTTGGAGCGTTCGTAAGAGGCTTTGAAAGGACTGGTGGTTGGGTCGTAATTGGCATTGATTGCTGCTACTACTGCTTTCAAAAAGGCCTGATCGTCACCACTGTGTGTAATGGTACTACTCATGATGATGGTTCCTCCCACTGATATGTTTGAGATATAGGGGTTCATAGCTCCCAATGGCACTTCCTCAAATTCAATGGTGGCTTTGTAAGCTCCATCCATTCCCGGATCAAGTCTTCCGCCTGCTTCCATTTCAACCTGGTTCATGCTCTTCATCCAGCCTTGTAGGGTATAGGTATAGTCTACCCCCTGGATGCGGTCTTCTCCAATCTCAACACGGGCTAACGGTCCATGTTTGTAGTAGTAATAGGTCGCATCTTGATCCCATACAATGCCATCCGTAGAGGTAAATACATCGGTAATACGGTTGTCTTCATCGTACTCATAACGGTGTATGAACTGGTCTTCTTGTCCGAAGAAACTGTTGTAACGTACTTCTTTGACGTTGCCGCTCACCAAGTCATAGTCATACTCCACTACTTTCACCCCGATCTCGGGAATCTCATGGTAAAGGGC
>PAJI01000004.1 GCA_002705995.1 Crocinitomicaceae bacterium
GCTGCTGGTGTATATACTGTTGAAACAGTTGATACAGTGGGATGTTACAGCATTGACTCTGTAAATGTTACACAATCTCCTGAAGTTGACCTTCCGGCAACACTTGACATGTGTGAAAACACTACAGAGTTCCTTGATGCTCAAATCCAAGGTTCTTACGATTGGTCTACAGGTTCTACCAATCAAACAATTCTTGTTGACAGTTCAGGATCTTATTCTGTAGTTGTTACAGATCAGTTTGGTTGTGTTAGTGCAGATACTACTGTAGTTAATGTTATTGAACTTCCTGACACCACATACACAACAAGCACTTCTTTCTTAACTGTTGAATTTTTCTCAACAAATCAGAATGGTGTTACTTATGTATGGGATTTTGGTGATGGTAACACTGCAACTGGAGCTAATGTATACCACGTATATGATTGGAGAGGTGAATTTACGGTTACTTTAACAGCTTATAATGATTGTGATACAAACACAACTGTATTCACAGTATTACCTGACATCATTGATGGAATTGAAGGTACTGACGGAAATGTTTCTGGCGTATCAATCTTCCCTAATCCTAACAATGGTGTTTTCAGCGTAGAATTGTCGTTGAATACTCAAGCTCAAGTTAGCTATGCTATCATGGATGTTCAAGGAAGAATGATCCAGCAAGAAAACTTAGGTAAAATGAGTGGTGTTAATCAACAACAAGTTGATATGAAAGGTTACGCGAAAGGTATTTACATCCTACGCTTAGATGTAGATGGAGAGATTTCTACTCATCGCGTTTCAATTCAGTAATTGATACAAAAATATAGATCATAAAAAAGGCTCGGTAACCCGAGCCTTTTTTATGTTTAGAAATAAAGAAAAAGTACATTTTTCCTTTATTATTTCGCTTTTCTTAGTCAAGCATTTGTTCAGCCTTAGCTAGGGCTCTTTCTAATCCTGAGGCATCTTTACCTCCAGCCGTAGCAAAGAATGGCTGACCTCCACCTCCACCTTTAATTTCTTTTGCAAGATCTCGAATGATTTGTCCTGCATTCCAGTCTTTGGATTCAACTAGGCTTTCAGAAATTAAGAGTGTTAAAACCGGTTTATCACCTTTTGAACCTAGTATTAGAAATAAATTTTCAATTTCAGACTTTAACTTAAATGCTACATTTTTTGCACTGGCAGCATCAAGGTCAATTATTTTTTGGACAAAGTTTACTCCATTTATTTCTTTAGCCGATGACTTTAACGTATCGACCAACATGTTTTCTTTTTCAACTAACAACGTCTGCAACTGTTGGTTCAATTGTTGATTTTGTGCCAACAAGTCTGCTACGGTCTTTTTAATGTCTTTTGAGTTCTTAAGCATCCCTTTCAACTCTTTCAACACATCTTCTTGACTTCTTACGAATTCTTCTGCCTTTTTGCCCGATATAGCTTCTATTCTACGAATTCCTGCAGCTGATGCACTTTCAGATGTGATCTTAAACAAGCCTAACTCACCTGTTGATTGAGCATGTGTTCCTCCACAAAGCTCCAATGAATCATCAAACTGAATTACACGTACAACATCATCATACTTTTCTCCAAAAAGTGCCATTGCTCCCATTTCTTTCGCTTTTTCAATAGGAATTGAGCGCATTTCATTCAGGCTAATATTTTGACGAATACGTTGATTGACTTTTTCTTCTACCAACTGGACTTCTTCACTCGTCACTTTTTGAAAATGGCTAAAATCGAAACGTAAATGTTCAGCATTAACTAATGAACCTTTTTGCTCTACATGGTCACCTAATACTTCTCTTAGAGCTTGATGNAACAAGTGAGTAGCTGTATGGTTTGCAGCCGTACTAATTCGCTTAGCACTGCTAACTACCGCATCAAATTCAGTTTCAACTTCTTTGGGTAGCTCTTTTACATAGTGAATGATAACATTGTTTTCTTTTTTTGTATCAAAAACACTCACCTTTTNNCCATTAGCTTCTATATANCCAGTATCTCCAACTTGTCCACCTCCTTCAGGATAAAAAGGTGTTAAGTTAAATACCAATTGAAANACTTCTTTTCCTTTTGTTTCAACTTTTCGATACCGGGTTATTTTAACTTTAGATTCTGTATAGTCGTAACCAACAAATTCTTCCTTTTCATCTTCCAGTAGCACATTCCAATCACCAGCTTTAAGTGATGTTGCCTTTCTTGAACGTAATTTCTGCTCTTCAAGTGCCTTTTTAAACCCCTCAATGTCAACTGTCATGNTATCTTCAGCTGCCAACAATTGTGTAAGGTCAATAGGGAATCCATATGTATCGTATAATTCAAAAGCGAAATCNCCTTTAACCTGATGGTGGTGCTCTTTGTAATCATTAAAAAGGCCTATTCCTCTTTGTAGTGTTCTCAAGAAACTATCTTCTTCTTCTTTTACCACCTTTTCAATTAGCTCNGCTTGCTTAATCAACTCATCAAATTGGTGTCCCATTTGAGANTTAAGCGTTGCTACCAATTGATACATGAACGGCTCTTTTAAGTCTAAAAAACTATAGCCATACCTTACCGCTCTTCTCAAAATCCTTCTGATAACATATCCTGCTCCGGTATTGCTCGGTAGCTGGCCNTCTGCTATTGAAAATGCAATTGCTCTGATATGATCAACGATTACACGAAATGCTACATCTTTTTTCGAAGTTGTAGCNCCATATTTAANCCCTGATAATTTTTCAAGCTTTTCCAGCAAAGGAGAAAAAACATCTGTATCATAATTTGATGTTTTACCCTGTAAAACCATTGCCAAACGCTCAAATCCCATTCCTGTATCAATGTGCTTTGCCGGAAGTGGTTGTAACTCCNCGGATGCCATTCGGTTAAANTGGATAAATACCAAGTTCCAGATTTCAATTACCTGAGGATGGTCTTTGTTTACCAAATCTTTACCCGGAACTTGAGCNCGTTCTTCATCACTTCTTATATCTACATGGATTTCAGAGCAAGGACCNCATGGACCAGCATCTCCCATTTCCCAGAAATTATCTTTTTTATCAAAAGCTAAAATTCTGTCTTCATCTGTCCATTCTTTCCACAGATCAACTGCTTCCTGATCAAGCTCCGTACCTTCNGATGGCTCTCCTTTGAAAACAGTAATGTAAATTCTGTCTTTGTCTATTTTAAAAACATTNGTTAACAANTCCCAAGACCATGCAATGGCTTCTTTTTTGAAGTAATCACCAAAAGACCAATTCCCTAACATTTCAAACATGGTATGGTGATAGGTATCTACACCAACTTCTTCCAGATCATTGTGTTTACCAGATACACGCAAGCACTTTTGAGTATCTGTTACTCGTGGAAACTTAGGTGATGAATTGTTCAGAAAAATATCTTTAAACTGGTTCATCCCAGCATTGGTAAACATCAAGGTTGGATCNCCTTTCAATACCATTGGCGCACTTGGGACAATCTCATGTTCTTTCGACTTAAAATATTCTAAAAAAGTCGCTCTGATTTTAGCGGATGACCACTGCATATATTTTCGTTTGTTAACTATTGTTAAGGGTTGTTTTCAACAGATTGCAAAAATAGTTTTATATTTTAACTTTGGCGNGAAATCTCAAGCCTGTAAAAGGATTCAGCATGGCAAAAGCACAATACAAATACAATCCGCGTACTCTTACTTATGAAAAAGCTGAACTTACNGTTAAAGACAAGCTTCTAAAGCTTAGTTANTATGTTGTAACGGGGTTTGTGTTTGCTGTCACTTTTTTAGCGCTTTTTTACACCTTTTTTGATTCTCCTAAAGAAGTACAACTAAAACGTGAGCTTGAGCAACTTGAACTACAATATAAAATTCTGAATAACCGCGTAGATCAATTCAGTGAAGTGATGGGGAATATTCAGGAAAGAGATGATAACATTTACAGAACCATCTTTGAAGCTGAACCNATTCCTGATAATATTCGCAAGGCAGGTTTTGGAGGAGCTAATCGTTATAAAGACCTTGAAAACTACGACCATTCTGACCTATTAATTAAGACAACACAAAAAATAGATCAACTGGCCAAGCAAATGTACATNCAGTCAAAATCATTGGATGAAGTGTATGAAATGGCTAAGAAGAAAGAAAAAATGNTNGCNTCNATTCCNGCAATNCAACCTGTTTCTAACGAAGATTTAACGCGTATGGCTTCTGGTTTTGGTATTCGCATTCATCCGATTTATAAAACCAGAAGNATGCATACCGGAATGGATTTTACGGCTCCAACAGGAAGTGATATCTATTCTACAGGAGATGGTGTTGTTGAATGTAACGCNGATCNAACCGTCAAAATGGTTATGGAAAACACGTTATTATCAATCATGGATATGGTTATAAAACACTTTATGGCCACATGAATGAAATTGATGTTCGCGTTGGACAAAAAATTAAGAGAGGTGATGTTATTGGTAAAGTTGGAAATACAGGAAGATCAACAGGGCCTCATTTACATTATGAAGTGATTAAAGATGGGCAGAAAATCAACCCTGTTCACTTTTACTCTAGTGACCTTACTCCTGAAGAATACGATTTGATGATCGAAATGTCTTCAAGAACCAACCAATCGTTTGACTAAAAGATGCCATACAAAGAAAAACCGGTTGAGAAATTGTACTACTCTATTGGAGAAGTTGCAAAGATGTTTGATGTAAACACATCACTTATTCGGTTTTGGGAACGTGAGTTTGACATCATCAAACCCAAAAAGAACAAGAAAGGCAATCGTTTATTTACCAAGGAAGATGTAGAAAACTTTCATGTGATTTTTCATTTGGTGAAAGAACGAGGTTACACTCTAGATGGTGCTAAAAAGAAATTAAAAGAAAACCGCGAAGAAACTGTGAACCATGCACAGATCGTTTCGCGGTTAAAAGATATCAGAGCTTTTCTACTCGAATTAAAAGAAGCACTCTAGATTAATAGTAGCGCTCCTCCATCAAATAATTTTTCACATAGTCTGTAACACCTTCTTCAAGCGAATGAAAAGGTTTACTGTATCCAATATTTTTCAGTTTTGCCATGTTAGCTTCTGTGAAATACTGGTATTTATCACGAATATCCTCCGGAGTTGGAATGAAGCTAATATTTGGCTCTTTACCCATTGCTTTAAACGTCAATGTGGCTAAATCAAGGAATGTACGTGCTTTTCCACTACCCAGGTTATACAAGCCTGAATCTTTACGATGCTTCATTAAAAAACACATCACTTCAACTACATCTTTTACAAAAACAAAGTCACGCATTTGCTCTCCATCTTTGTATTCGGGATTGTGTGATTGGAACAGCTTCATTCCGCCAGTTGCATTGATTTGGTTAAAAGTATGCCAGATCACAGATGCCATTCTGCCTTTGTGGTATTCATTGGGTCCGTATACATTAAAGAACTTCAAACCTGCCCAAAAGAAAGGTTGTTTCTCTTGTTTTAATGCCCATTTATCAAAGTCATTTTTGGAATCTCCGTAAGGGTTCAAAGGCTTTAGCTTGTCAACTATTTCATGGTTGTCTTCATATCCATGTTCACCCAAACCATATGTAGCTGCTGAAGAGGCATAAACCAAAGGCAATCCGTATTCAACACATTGATTCCACAACTTTTTTGTGTAATTCAGGTTCAATTCATCAAAAATTGACTGGTCAAATTCTGTGGTATCAGTTCTAGCTCCGATATGAAAAATAAATTGTACGTCACGTTGGTTTTCATCTAACCACTTATGAAATTCTTTTCTGTGAATGCGTGCAACAATTTCTTTTCCTTCCAGATTCTTATTTTTCACTTCGTGTGAAAAATCATCAACTGCTACAACATCTTTAAACCCTTCTTGATTCAACTTAGAAATCATACAGCTTCCAATAAACCCAGCTGCTCCGGTAACTACTATCATATTTACAAAAATTGTTGTGCGCAAAGATAGTACAATCCAAAAGGGACATTGAGAAACACTTCCAGCTTATTTTGATGACCTATATTTGACCCCAATTAAAATTGAAACAGACATGAAAGCATATGTATTTCCCGGACAAGGGTCTCAATTCTCAGGTATGGGTAAAGACCTTTACGATCAATCGGAGGACGCTAAAGCTTTATTTGAAAAAGCGAATGAGATTCTGGGTTTTGAAATCACTAAGGTGATGTTTGAAGGAACCGATGAAGAATTGAAGCAAACAAATGTTACACAGCCTGCTATATTTTTAAATTCTGTAATTCTAGCCAAAGTATTGGGAGATCAATTTCAACCGGACATGGTTGCTGGTCACTCTTTGGGAGAATTCTCAGCATTAGTAGCCAATCAAACACTTTCTTTTGAAGATGCGTTAAAATTAGTTGCTCAACGTGCTGCTGCTATGCAAAAAGCATGTGAAGCCGAACCTTCAACAATGGCTGCTATTTTAGGATTAGAAGACAACATTGTTGAGCAGCTTTGTACTGAAATTGACGGAGTTGTAGTTCCTGCCAATTACAATTGCCCGGGGCAATTGGTCATCTCAGGTGCTATTCCAGCAGTTGAAGCTGCTTGTGAAAAAATGACTGAAGCAGGTGCAAAAAGAGCTTTATTATTGCCTGTTGGAGGAGCTTTTCATTCTCCTTTGATGGAGCCTGCACGCAAAGAATTAGAAGCAGCTATTAACAGCACTCCTTTCAATGACCCTATTTGTCCGATTTATCAAAATGTAACTGCTTCTGCAATTACGGATAAAGAAGCTATTAAAGAAAACCTAATTGCACAATTAACAGCTCCTGTAAAATGGACACAAACCGTAAAACAAATGATGGAAGACGGGGCTAGTGAGTTTATTGAAGTTGGTCCTGGTAAAGTACTCCAAGGACTTGTAAAGAAGGTAGATCGTAAAATGCCTACAGCTAGCGCTTCGATTGAAGGATAAGGTTAACACCAATATTATACCATAAAAAAGCTCCTGAAAATCAGGAGCTTTTTTATTTATTGATTTTTTGCTTTCTCTGCCGATAACACCTCATGTTTCTCCTTTTCCCACTTTTGAATCGCATCCGGATCATAATTCACAAAGAAATTAATCCATACTGAACGCGAAAGACGGAAAAAATAGGGGGTCAATATAATTAGCGTTGTAATGGCTACCAACAGATATTCTGTTGTTGTGAAACTTGGATAAAGCACCATCATTGCTACCCATACAGCTACTAAGTAAGCAACACTAACTCCGTAGCTCACATACATCGATCCGTAAAAGAAACCTGGTTCTACTTCAATTTTTTGCCCGCACTTTTCACAGCGTTCCGGCATATCAAAAATTTTACTGAAGTTGTACGGATTTCCGTTTTTAAAAATCTTTGTTTCCTGACACTTTGGACAGGTCATCGTAAAAACCGAATAGAGTTTGGTTCCTTTAAGTCCCATTAAAAATTTATTTTGTTACAACACTCTGGCACTTATCTTCATAAATGCTTTGAAGAATCAATGCTATTGCTGTCTCTGGTAAATTAGCTTCTCCTATAACTTTACCATCTTGAGTTGTTATCTGATCTGTTTCTTTATTCCAAGGATACATATCAGAGCCATTCATTTTTATTAAACGCGCATTTGAAACTTCAACAACTTCAAAACGATCATTCGCAGACTGGTAAGAAGCTCCTTCAGGAACAGTTAGAAAAGATCCGTATACATTTCCTCCTGAAAGTAACTCACATACACAGGCACCTTTAAAGACTTCAGACTGAACATAGACTCTGTTCATGAATGTAATTTTCCAAGAAGAACCATACTTAACAGCTGTTAAAACAACCATTTGTTGCCCTTTGGACATTGTCTGTCCGTTTTTAGCCAATTCAAAATTCACTTCAAAACTAGCTACTCCAGTACTGCCCTTAACTTCAACAGTATTGTATTTAGCTATGCTAAAGTTAATATCAAGAGTTGTTGCTTTTTGATAAAGACTATATAGGTTAACCATTGCATCTCTATCAAGATCTTCTACTTCAACATTTCCATCAATAGTTACCTCAACATCAGTACCTTGAAAATCTACTACAAAAAGATTTCTAAAATCATCTTCTGTATAAGACTGATTTCCTTGTGAGATATAATCTGTATAAATTGATGAAACAAACGCTTTGAAAGATTCAACATCTTTTTGTGCGTTTACTGAGAAAGTTCCTACAAAAAGGAAAAGAAATGCCATTAAAAATTTAGAGCCTTTAGCCATCATGTTACTACGATTTAATAAGTGAGAATACAATAATAATCTATTCAGCATTTCTGAGCGCGAAATTACCGATTAGCTGGAAGTGTAAATGTGACTTTTGTTCCATTTCCTACTTCTGATGATAGCCATATAGAGCCTCTATTTATCTCTACAAACTCTTTACACAAAATCAACCCCAGCCCTGTACCCTTCTCATCTGCAGTACCATAAGTGGTGATATGTTCTGTATTTTTAAATATCCTTACCCTATCTTCTTTTGGAATTCCAATTCCATTATCTGCAATAGTAATTTCTACATAACTATCACTTTGCAAAGCACTTATCTTAACACAACCATTGTTTGGAGTAAACTTTACTGCATTGGACAAGATGTTGCGTATAATAAAATCAACCATGTTTCTATCTGCAAAAACATTAAGTTGATCTGGCAAGTCAGTTGTGATGGTAATATTTTTCTTCTCTGCCC
The DNA here is from genome assembly GCA_002705995.1 of Crocinitomicaceae bacterium. Taxonomy (GTDB): domain Bacteria; phylum Bacteroidota; class Bacteroidia; order Flavobacteriales_G; family Salibacteraceae. Next base: position 8,655 of record PAJI01000004.1, read on the forward strand.
TTTCTTCAATTAGCCTAAGATTAAAATCTACCGCCTTTTGAAGCTCTACTTGAGAAGGATTAAACTGAATGCCTTCGGTTTGAGAACGCGACCACTCCAGTAAATTCTCCATTAATTCGGTAAGGTTATTTACTGACTCAAGCATTTTAGTTGCAAAGAGTTTCAGCTCTTCTTTTGAAAAGCTATTTACATCTTCTGAAAGCGCTTCTAAATAAACGCCCATTGAACCAATAGGTCCTTTCAAATCATGTGAGATGATGGAGAAAAATTTGTCTTTTACTTTATTTGAGGCTTTGAGTTCCTTCTCACTTTGTTGCAACAATTGGTTTTGAGCATGAATTTCTCTTCCACGTTCATCTACCAACTGAATTTGTTCCGCCAATATTCTTACTAAACTATTGAATGATGTTGCTAACTGACGAAACTCTAATGTTGTAGTATCAATCTCAATATTCTTAGAATCTTTAACATCATCAAAATCATATTTCCTGATGCTCCTTGCCATTTCTCTAAGAGGACTAGCCAAAATACTCGACAGGTAAAACGCTAGAAAAATGCTGATTAACAAGCTTATTCCAATGCTTACAAAGTAGAAATTCTCTATGCTATGAATTCTATCTTGAACAATTTTTTGAGATTTTTCTGAAAACCGATCAAAATGCTCATCAATATTATGGCTTAATCCACTCAAGTCTCCACGAAGTCCCTTATGAAGATCTTGACCAATCAGTGTTTCAATTTGAACTAACTCATTAAAGTCATCTTGATACATTTCAAGCCTTTTAACATCTTCAACACTTTCTGTGTGTCCTGATAATTTTGTTTTAATTGATGTTGCCAAAGCATTGAACTTCACCACATATTCTTGTTCCGCTCTCAGAAAGAAGTCTTTTTCATGTCTACGTAACATTAATAAATCAACAGTTGAGATACTGTTATTTTCATCTTCAAGAATATGGGCACTTTCTCGCATTTCACCTTCTAAGCCAAAGTCTTTAAACCCTCTTTGGTAAACGTTGTTTTTAAGTTGAGTAAACAGACCATTGTACTGAAGCAACATGCTATCAATTTCAGTCAAATTAACACGTTGTTCTTCTGAAATTTGAGGAGACTGAATCAATTCGTTCAAATCTGAACGCAACTGATCGTAAACGAAAGTGAAATTTTCTGTAAGCTGGTCTGAACCAGTTTGATAAAATTTATCCGATAAATTCTCAAACGTGTAGAATTGCTGCTCTACTTCCTGAAGGTCAATAATTCTAAAGTTCAGTTCCTGAATTTGATCATGTACATTACGAATACGATCGGCTTTTTCAAGAAATACCAAAGAAATACCTACAACAATAAGGACAAATACTGTACTTGAGATTAACCCCAGCAACAACTTCGACTGGATAGAACGTCCGCTTTCCCTCTGCATGTTATCAAAAAATCGCATCAAAAATCAGGATTGGATGTAAGCATAAGGTTAATTCAATACTAAATTCAGGACAAATTTGAAGCAAAAAAACATTACCACCGTTCTTCTTTTTAAATCATTCATTACAAACAACAATCTTTCTCAATAGAAGACCTTTTCCCATGAAAAGCATCTACCAACCGATAAATCAGGTAGCCCTCTATTCGATCTTGTTTCATTTTATGTAAAGCCTTACCTTAGTTGTGAGCAAACTGATTGATTATCAAACTAAAAATTTACCAATGAAATTACAGATCAGAGGGGTATTGACTTTATCCTTTGTTTTTATTTCCACATGCATTTATTCGCAAACTACTTATTATTCAAAAGAATGGAGTAGCTCAACCAACAATAATTCACCTCTTAACTATACAACTTCGGTTAAGAGTTCTGATAACAGCTTTGTTACGGCTACTTCTATTTTAAGTTTTACTGGAAATTCAGACCTCAGAATCAAAAAAATGAATGCTGACGGTCAACCTGTCTTTGACCAAATTCTTGATGGTAGCGGCAATTTGGATGATTACCCTGCAAAAGTAATTGCAGATGGGGCTAATAACGTATATGTCCTATCAGCAAAAAACGGGAGTAATTTCCAGAATTTTGATATCGGGGTTACAAAACTAGATGGAACCGGCACTATTGATTTTGATATTGAGCTGTCAACTTCAAATGGTTACAACAGTGCTATTCCTGTAGACTTGGCAATTAGCGATTCCGGCAATTTATACCTTGTTGCTTCGGTAATCGATACAAACGGGTTTTCAGACATTGCCCTTTATAAATTTAACTCATCAGGCTCAATGCAGTGGGTTTCATATTATGACTATAATAACTTAAATGATGCTCCTTCAGGCATCACATTTCTGAATGGCTTCGTTATCGTTTCCGGTGTTTCTCAAACTACTAGCTCTGCCTGGGATTATGTATCTGCTGGCTATTCCAGATCCACAGGTAATTTTTACTCTGAAGAAAGAACATCCAATACTGGCATTGTCATTTCAAGTGCTGTAGATGTTGCACAAGATGCTGATGGTAACACTTACATACTTGGCAGTTCAGATAGCTTAGGAAGCCAAAAAATCAAACTGCTTAAAATAGATACATCTCTAAGTCTTCAATGGATCAGTACAATCTCTTACCGAACCAAAAACGAACCAACAGCCATTGAGGTTTCAAATCCAGGAAATGTCTACATTTCAGGAACATGTATCAACACCTCTGATACAGATATGGTTTTGGTTAAAATAGACCCAACCACTGGCGCCACACAATGGGAAAGTTTTTACGAAGGTGATCAAGATTCCAAATCATACGGTATAGTAGCCAACTACAATGGCGATTTATTCCATTATGGTATCAAAACACAAAACAACAGTCTTTCTCGCATGCTCTTAAAATACAATGCAGTTAACGGAGAAATGCTCTCAGAAACTTCTTTGGAAGAAGAAAATTTATCTGCCAATATTGAAGTCTTAAACGAAGACGATACACTTTACATTATCAGTTTACAAACAGATACATCAGGCAATAGCTCTATAACATCCACAAAGCTTGTCCCATATGTAAAAGAATATGTTACTTATGCTGACACAGCGAACAACCTTTACTGGAATGAAAATGAATTGATTATCCGCTTCGATACTTCTGCATTGATCGGTACACCTTTTCTAACATCAGAAGTTGAAGCCGGTAGCATTGCTGATTTTGTTAAAGCTTCCGTAATTCAGGAAATGACGAATAAAACCGGGATACCGATAAACGAATCACGGGTTTTTAAAGTCTTCAGAAAATTAACACCTGCAGACTCTGTTTCTACCTCTCGACTTGGTAATCCGGTAAAATTACCCACTCTGTGGGCCACACTCTCTGTAATGCTTCCCGAACCGGAAGCCCGTAATGCATACGATTTAATGGCACTAGGTGACAGCCTTACGCACTTATCTGGCATTGTTTACGCTGAGCCGAACTATTTTTCTTTTTTAGAATCTTTACCCAACGATCCTCAGCTTCTGACCCAGCAAGCTTCTCTGGTTCCATACTCCCCCTACCTAAATGCCAACATTAATGTAAGTGATGCATGGAACATTGAAACAGGAGAAAACTATGTTAAAGTAGGGGTCTTTGACAAACCGGTTTATTACCAACACGAAGATTTCAGTAATTCTTCTGCCAGTGGAAATGCAGTTAAAGGCGGATGGGATTATGTTCATGGTATTTCCGCATTTAATGCCAGCCCTTCATTCTACCACGGAACCAGTGTAGCCGGCATTATTGGTGCGGTTAGTAATAACAACACAGGCATTGCCGGAATAGCAGGGGGTGACGACTACAATGGGCACGAAGGCGTTGCTATTTATTCATCTGGGGTTTCAAGAAACGGCTACCCCAACACCTATTATATTTCCGATGAGGACATCGCCAATGCCATGGTAGAAGGAGCAGTTGAAGCCAATGGATATGGCTATGGAATGCACATTCAAAACCACAGTTATTCTACAGGAAGTAAAAGTCAACTGGTCAAAAATGCAACCCGTGTGGTGGCTTCGCAAGCCTGTATATTTGTAGCTTCTAGGGGAAATCATGGCTCTACAACGAAAGTTTACCCCGCCTGTTTTGAAGATTTTGCCGTTTTGAATACCGGAGCCAGTAATAGTAATGGAGAGTATAAAAATAAAACGAATAGCAATGATTGGGCATCTGCATACGGAGGAGATCTTGATTTTATTGCTCCGGGAGTAGCCAATATTGTAAGAACCCTAGACATTGACAACACTAGTGACTATCGCGACTTCTATGGCACTTCGGCAGCAGCTCCCCACGTAAGCGGTGCAGCAGCCCTTTTATACAGCATGCATCATATCAACAAAGGCTACTCCAACAATTTAACGGGCGAAGATATTGAACACATCCTCCAGGAAAATGCCATGGATAAAAACATACTCGGTTATGACGATAAAACCGGTTACGGACTGATTAATGCCTATGCCAGTCTAATGGCCGTAAAAATGCCCCAATACCAAGTGCGGCATTTCCACGGTTCTCCTGTTAGCACATCTACTACCGTAACGCCTTATACAATGACGTATGAATTGACCGAGCCTACTAACGACCTTTCCAAAGGAACGTTTATTCAATGTACACAAAAGAAAGTTATACACAACTTTCAGGTTACTTTGCCTTCTAACGAACTGGTGAAGGACCTCTGGATTAGGGTTGGCCAATCTAACATAGGATTCCCAGCTGCCACAACCCACAATGCAGATTATGCCTATACACTAAACAATGTTGCCATTAATGGAAATACAGCCACGTTTAGTGTAGAAACCTATGTTTACTACCTTTTTGCCCGGAACAATTATGACCCTGTGCTGGAATGGGCTCCTTTTGCAGCCGAAGACATTGACATTGCCTATTCCGTACTTGCAGAAAGTATCTACGGGGGCAGTGAAGACCACACTCCCGGCAAAACCCACCCCGTTAACGTATTTCCTAATCCCGCACATGATGCATTAACCGTAACTTTTACTCACCTCAATGCTCCCTACCGATTGGAAGTATGGAACAGTGTTGGGGCTTTGGTAACAGCGCGTTCCATTTTACCCGGTGAAAGCACTATGCAACTGTATACCCATTATATGACTACCGGTTATTATTTCATCAAAATTTACAGCCAGGATGCAATCCACACAAAAAAATTCATCAAACAATAGCTCCAAAACAGTATTATTTTTTGTTGGGGGACTTTCACTGCTTTCCCTCCTCTTCTCCTGCCAAAAAGAGGAGGCTTCGGGAACAACTACTTCTGGTGCCTGTACTCCATTGCCTGCCACACCGGATTATGGTTGGGTATATGAATCCAAGTATTCAGAAATTCTTCACCGAATTACCACCAGCCCATTCAACAATAATGAATTATTGATTTCCACTGAAATTTCAAATGATGATTCCACTTCTGGAAATATTTATAAATACAACCTCAATACTAAGAAATTGACCCTTGTTGCCAATAAATATGTGAATTCAACCCCTCAATGGAATACCAACGATCAGGTTGTATTTACCACAGCACAAAGTGGGTTTAGCCTTTTTTATATGAATAGCGATGGTTCCGGTTTAACGCAAGTTCCTGAGTACTTTAATATTTTTGATCCCGTATGGAGTTATGACAATACTAAAATTTATTTCTATGACTTTAATTTAAGTTTTCAATGCGTGAAAGCTGACCTTAGCGGCAACCGGTTAGATACTCTGAACTGTCCTTATATACTCGGACTTGATTTTTTTGATGATAAAGAATGTCTTATTTATTACCCCATAGAAGGCGGCCAATTTTCAATCTACAATTTTGATACCAATACTATTCGATCAACCGGAGACCAGCTGCCCGACTATCCCATTGCATGGTTTGAAGTCAACGATGACAATCCTAACCAATTTGTTTTCCAAAATAATCAAGGCCTGTATATATATAATTTATCTAGCCATACCAATACTACAATTGTAGATTCCTGCGATCGTAAAAAATATTTCTGCCCTACTTATAACAAAGATCATACATATATCTATGCTATCGAAGGACAATATGGCGTAAGTGAAAATAACTCTGGTACACTTACAGTAGAAGATTACATTGTAAAGATCAGCCCTAATGGGGGAGTTGTAGAACGTTTTAGACCTCTTTTCGATTAAAAAGTCATGAAAAAAATATGCTTTGTAGCCCTAGTAATGCCTCTAATGTTATTTTCCTGCCAAAAAGAGGAGGGTTCGGAAACAACCACTTCTGGTGCTTGCACTCCATTGCCCGCCACACCGGATTATGGCTGGGAGCTTGCATATAACAATAGGGAAGTGTTATCCAGAATTACCACCAGTCCATTCAACAACGATGAGTTGTTAATCTCTACTGCAATTGTAGACGATAATTCTACAGATGGGAACATCTATAAATACAACCTCAACTCAGCGGAATTGAGCCTTGTAGCCAAGGAAAGTGTAAGTTCAACCCCTCAATGGAATACCAACGATCAGGTTGTGTTTACCACAGCACAAAGTGGGTTTAGCCTTTTTTACATGAATAGCGATGGCTCCGGTTTAACGCAAGTTCCTGAGTACTTTAATATTTTTAAGCCTAGATGGGGAATTGACAATACCAAAATCTATTTCGATGACTTTAATTTAAGTTTTCAATGCGTGGAAGCTGACCTTAGCGGCAACCGGTTAGATACACTGAACTGTCCTTATATACTCGGGATTGATTTTTTTGATGATAAAGAATGTCTCATTTATTATCCCATAGAAGGCGGCCAATTTTCAATCTACAATTTTGATACAGATACTATTCGATCAACCGGAGACCAGCTGCCCGACTATCCCATTTCATGGTTTGAAGTTAATGATGACAATCCCAATCAATTTGTGTTTGAAAATAGCATGGGAGTGCATATTTATGATCTGTCTACCCTTACCTACACTACAATTGCAGATTCTTGTGAAAGTAAAAATTATCTCTGTCCTACCTACAATAAAGATCACTCATTTGTTTATGCCATCGAACATCAATATTTCCCAATCACAGGAGAACAATCCGGCTTACTGATGATTGAAGATTATATTGTAAAAATCAGCCCAAACGGGGGAATTGTAGATCGTTTCAGACCTCTTTTCGATTAAACCATCGCATCAAACAACACCTCAACAGGATGGAGTGCTTTGCGCTTTGTTCCGTCCCATATCTGGTGGCGACAACTGGTTCCGGCTGCGGCAATAATGGTTGAATCTGATGCTTTTCGGACTGCTGGAAACAAAACTAATTCGCCAATTTTCATCGATAAATCGTAATGTTCTACTTCGTACCCAAAAGAACCCGCCATACCGCAACATCCGGATGGAATTAAGCGTGCTGTGTAGTTGGTGGGAAGTGACAATATTTTTCGCGTATGCGCTACTGATGACAATGCCTTTTGGTGGCAATGTCCGTGAATGAGTATTTCACGTTCTTCGGCATGAAACAATTCTGGTTTCAATACACCTTTGTCCATTTCAGCCGCTAAAAACTCTTCAATGGTAAATGCTTTTTCACTCAGGTGATCTGCTTTTTCTTTTAAAGACAAATCCACAATATCCGGATATTCATCTCTAAAACTTAAAATTGCCGAGGGCTCTACTCCTACCAAAACGGCATCATGATTCATTGCTTCAGCGAAGGTTTTCACATTCGCATTGGCACATTGTTTTGCCGCCTTTAATAGGCCTTTAGAGAAATACGTTCTGCCACTTTCTTCGTGTTTGATTACACGAACATCATACCCTAATTTCCTCAACAACAAAATGGCTTGCTGACCAATGGTTACATCGTTGAAATTGGTAAACTCATCGTTGAAAAAGTAAACCACCTTATTTTGTGAAGGTGTAACCTTGGGTTGTCTCGAGAACCATTTATTAAGGGTAACTCGATGCAATTCGGGCAATGACCGTTCAGGAGCAAACTTCATCACTTTCCGAATGATTTTCCCAGTAATCGGATTGGCTCCTACAGCATTGTAAACACCTGAAATGGGAGCAAACATTGCTGAAGCTTTCGTGAAATTACCTACCATTTTCGTGCGGAAAGAAATTCCATTATTCTCTTGATAATGGTGTTCATATTCCGTTTTCAAACGTGCCATGTCTACACTTGACGGACATTCTTGCTTACACCCTTTACACGAAATACAATGGCTTAAAACTTCATGCGTTTCCGGATGGTTAAATGGTTTTCCTTCCTGAATGTGTGTCAAACTTTCACGAATCATATTGGCCCTTGCTCGCGTAGTAAAAGCTTCATCTCGAGTAGCCATGTATGTTGGACACATTGTACCACCTGTCAATTCTGTTTTCCGGCAATCGCCAGAACCATTGCACAATTCCACAGAACGCAAATAACCATCAAAATGGTCATAACGAAAAATTGTGGAAAAAGCCGGTGTTTCTTGTCCAGGAGTGTAACGCAATGAAGTATTCATCGGAGGTGTATCGATGATCTTATTCGGGTTAAAAATCCCATTGGGATCCCATGCATTTTTTACATCGCGAAACATTTCAAACACTTCTTCACCAACCATAAAGGGGATGAATTCTCCGCGCAAGCGACCATCGCCATGTTCACCACTTAACGACCCACGGTATTTTTTTACCAACGTGGCAATTTCCTGTAAAATGGTTCGGAACAGTTCGTTTCCTTCTTTGGTTTTTAAGTTGAGAATGGGACGTAAATGCAACTCACCAGATCCTGCGTGTGCATAATGCACACAACTTAAATTGTATTTTTTAAGTGTTCCATTAAACTCTTTAATATAAGCCGGCAATTCGGGCACTGCCACAGCCGTATCTTCAATTACAGGTGCTGGCTTCTTGTCTCCGGGAATATTAGACAACAACCCCAGTCCTGCTTTCCGCAGGTTCCATACTTTCTTACAGTCTTCTCCAAACAATAGTGGAAAATGATAGCCTAATCCTTGTGCTTTTAATGCTTCTATTAGTCGATTTGCTCTTTCAGTAACTTTCTCTTGTGTTTCATCAAACAATTGAATCACCAATAAAGCTGCCGGATCGCCTTCAATGAAAAAACGATTGGCTTTGTGTTCTCTGCTTTCTTTGGTACAATCGAGAATGATTTTATCCATTAACTCTACCCCACCCGGCTTAAATTGCAACGAGGCTACGGTAGCTTCCAATGAATCGTACAAGTCATCAAAATGGACACACAACAAGCCTTCAACTGGTGGTGGGAATGGAACTGTTTTCAGTTGAATTTCTGTTATAAAACACAATGTCCCTTCACTTCCTGCAATAAGTTTACAAAAGTTGAACGGCTTCTCGCTATTGAGCTCAAACACTTTTGTATCCATCAACAAATCCAAAGCATACCCGTGATTTCTTCTAGGAATTTCTGCTTTTGGAAATCGATCTGTAATGAGTTGTCGATTGCTGTCAACTTCTAATAATGTATGTGCATTCTGGTAAATCNGTTGCTCTAATGGCGAAACNGTTGTCTTTCCTTCGAGCTTGTCTTTAAATTCTTTNTCAGACAANGCTTCAAACATCACCTCGTTACCATCTGCCAAAAGTGCTTTTACTGCTACNAAATGATCTCGGGTTGATCCGTACATTACAGAATTGGAACCACAGGAATTGTTTCCCACCATTCCGCCAATCATTGCACGATTTGCAGTAGATGTTTCCGGACCAAACAAGNGCTTGTANTGCGACAAATAATGGTTCAATTCATCGCGAATNACTCCNGGTTGAACNGTTACAATCTCTGTTTGCTCATCGTAATTCAGAATTTGGGTAAACGTTCTCGATACATCAACAACAATTCCNCTACCAACAACTTGTCCNGCTAGTGAAGTTCCTGCCGTACGAGGAATTAAACCTACTTGCTGCTGCTGTGCAAAATCAATTAACAGCTTTAAATCTTCCTTATTTTCAGGAAAAGCCACTGCCAATGGCATTTCGCGATAGGCAGAAGCATCTGTTGCATAAATNGTTTTAGAGATTGNGTCGAATTTCAACTCTCCCNGCATGCGCTCCCCAAGCGCAATCAATTCCGAATTGTGAGCATCCATGACTCAAAGCTAATGAGAATTCAATGGATGTGAATCAAGATTTTACAGATTTCAACACTCCTTTATCTACTAGTAATATTGGTTTGGTTACGAATCGATTCTTCGTGAATGATTTCCAGAAATTTCTTTACAAAAGCGTCTCNCAATTTTAGTCCTTCTCCCTGAGCAATGCGCTTCGATAAAATCTCTTGCCAGCGGCTTACTTGAAGAACAGTTACATTATTNGCTTTTTTGTAGGCTCCAATTTGAGCTGCAATTTCCATGCGTTTCCCCAGCTTTTCCATGATGTCATCATCTAACAGATCGATTTGCTGACGCAAGATGGTCAATTGATCTTTGAACTCAGGATCGGGTGAAGCNGTTTCACGAATCACTAAATTATCAAGCAATGTTTTCAGCGCTTCAGGAGTTAATTGCTGCGCCTTGTCACTCCATGCATTATCTGGATCGCAATGCGCTTCAATCATCAANCCGAACATATCCAAATCCATAGCTTTTTGNGCTAAGTGCGGAATTAAATCACGCTTTCCTGCAATATGACTCGGATCACAAATGATTTGTAAATCTGGGTACAATCGCTTCAATTCAATCGGAATTTCCCANTTGGGAACGTTACGGTAAGGCGACATTTCATGCAAAGAAAATCCACGGTGAATCGCTGCCAGTTTTGTAATNCCTGCCTGATTGATNCGCTCTAATGCACCAATCCACAATTGTAAATCTGGATTAATTGGGTTTTTCACCATNACAGGAATGTCTGTTCCTTTTATAGCATCGGCTATTTCTTGCACNGAAAATGGGTTAGCTGCTGTTCGCGCACCAATCCACAAGATNTCTACTCCATGTTTCAAACATGCNTCAACATGGCTTGAATTGGCCACCTCAACTGCAATTTTGAAACCATACAATTCACGCACCTTTTGCAACCANACCAAACCTTCTTCACCAATTCCTTCAAATGTNTTNGGGCGTGTTCTGGGCTTCCAGATTCCTGCACGAAAAACATTTACTGATCCGGTTTCTGCCAATAGGGCTGCAGTTTTTAAAACTTGTTCTTCACTTTCTGCGCTACACGGACCACTAATTACAAGTGGTTTTTTTACATCGTGTAACCAATTTTCGATGGGTTGTATTTGCATGATTTCAATTATTGAGTTTTATTCCATTTAATACGCGTTTGATGTCGTTGACATCTTCTATATACTGATGAATTTCATCGGTTTGTTGCTGATCAATCCAGTTTTTAAATTGAATCAGGTTGTCAATGTAAGCTCCCAATGCCTTGGATAAATTTTCTGCATTTTGCTCAAAAATGGGCGCCCACATTGCTGGTGAACTTTTGGCCAATCTTACCGTAGAAGCAAAACCACTTCCTGCCATATTGAAAATATTTTTCTCNCTTTCTTCTATTTCCANCACNGTTTTTCCCAGTGAGAAAGAGCTGATGTGNGACAAGTGCGATACATAAGCAATGTGCTTATCGTGCTCGTCACTCGACATAAATGTGGTTTTCATTTCNAATGCATTAAAAAGTTCAAGCGCTTTTTTCACTTGTNNTTCTCCNGATAAACCTTGATCNCAAATGATGTTCACTTTNCCGGTATACAATCCGNTAAATGCTGCTTCTGGCCCAGAATACTCNGTTCCTGCAATGGGGTGACAAGCCACATAATTTTTACGGTTGGGGTGATCCAAAACTGCTTTACAAACATTGCTTTTGGTNCTTCCCATATCCATTACCAATTGGTTTNCATTTACCTGATCTAAAACCAATTTTAANACATTNGACAATGCATTTACNGGAATGGCCAANACAATTAAATNGGCTTGTTTAACCACTTCATCTANAGACANTATTTGATCTACAATACCNAGNTCCAATGCNTTTTGAGCATTTTCTGCATTTAAGTCCACACCTATAATTTTGTCTACTAAACCTANTTTTCTTAAGTCTAGCGCAAACGAACCACCNATTAATCCTAATCCTACAATTGCTGCTTTCATACCTGTTTCANTTGTTGGNGAGCTTGCTCCATAATTTCAATGGGATTACACAAAGACATGCGTAAATAGCGCGATCCATTACTGCCAAACACAAANCCTGGAGTNATGAAAACNTGCGCTTTGTGGATCAATTCATCTACATAGGCTTCAACATNGGTAATGCTTTCAGGCACTTTTGCCCAAACAAACATNCCTGCTTGGCGAGGTGCTATTTCACAGTTCAAATCATTAAAAATTGCTGCTGCTTTCTTCCTACGTTCTGCATAAACTGCATTGCGTTCTGCATGCCATTCAGATGAATTGTTCAACGCTTCAGCTGCCGCCAATTGTAGNGGTAAAAACATTCCAGAATCCATGTTACTCTTTACCCTCAACACCGCTTGAATGTATTCNNGATTACCTGCTAACCAACCTAATCGCCAACCGGCCATGTTNTGTGATTTGCTNAAAGAATTAAGTTCAACAGCNACCTCCTTAGCACCATCAATTTGTAAAATAGATTGTGGTTGTTCNGTCAAAACAAGNCTGTATGGATTNTCNCTTGCTAATAAAAACTGATGCTTTTTGGCCAGTTGTACCAATTGATGCATTGTTTCTTTTGACAACTCAACTCCAGTTGGCATATGCAACGGATTTATCCACATAATTTTCACGCCCTCCAAATCCAGTTCCTGAAGTTGATCTACATCGATTTGCCAGTTATTGGTCTCTGTTAAGTTGTATTCAACTACTTCAGCCCCCAACAATNTNGAAACAGCACTATAAGTTGGGTAGCCGGGATTAGGCACCAAAACTTTATCTCCGGGATTTAAAAAAGCCATNGATAGATGCATGATACCTTCTTTAGAACCAATCAAAGGCAAAATTTCTGTTGCCGGATCAAGCTTTACAGCATAAGCTTGTTCTGTCCAGTNTGCAATTGCATTACGGAATTCTGGCGCTCCTTGATAACTTTGATAACCATGATTTTTAGGCTGTTGTGTTTCAGCCATTAATTTTTGAATGGTTGACGCAGATGGAGNCATATCAGGACTTCCAATTCCTAAATTGATAATAGGATTTCCTGCTGCCCGAAGCTTGCGAATTTCTGCCAATTTCTTTGAGAAGTAGTACTCCTGAACAGACTGGATGCGTTGTGCGACTGGTATTATCATGTTTTCTTAAATCAAGTTAAATGCTGCTTTTTCNTATTCTCCCATTACCTCAACAAGCGGGATATTTTTTCTAAGTTTCTCTATNGCTTGTTCATAATCTTGATACTCATTCCAGNTGACATCAATATGAAAAGCATACTCATAAGGTTTTCCAACAATAGGCACCGATTGAATTTTTGTGAGGTTAATATCAAATGCATTAAAGACATTCAATACNGCTGAAAGACTTCCTTTCTCGTGCTTGAGCTGCAACCTTAATGAAGCCTTATTGGCGCTTTCGTTTTCTAGCTTTTGTGCTGAAATTGCCAAAAAGCGTGTAAAGTTTTGCTTGTTGGTTTCTGCTCTTTCTTTNATGATTTGNAANCCAAAGCGTTCAGCAGCTAAACTACTGGCCAACGCTGCAGTATCGGATAGCTTTCTGTCTCTAATGTCTTTTGCNGCTANCGCTGTATCTTCTACTTCAAGCCACTGCAAACGCGGAACAGACCATAAAAACTCTGCACATTGNTGCAATGCAATNGGNTGAGATTGCACCGTATGAACGTCTTCCAACACAACNCNNGGATTGGCCATCAAGTGCATTTGAATGTTGATGTACACTTCTCCCATTACCCACAATTGATATTTGTTCAATAGGGTATAATTCTGCAAAAGACTTCCGGCAATACTATTTTCAATTGCCATNACTGCANAATCGGCCTTTTGAGATTTTACGGCTTCACACAATTGCTGAAANGTAAGNCACTCAACCACTTCGATGTCTTTTCCGAAATACTGTTGAGCTGCCATTTCATGNAATGAAGCTTCTATGCCTTGAATTGCTATTCTCATTTTTAGTCAAAAAAAAAGCCCCGGTTACCCGGGGCTTTGAAATTTATTGTAACATACAATCTATTCCGTCATCCCCTTGGACGCAGAGCATAATAGAAATAGAAAAAGTATGTGTTGATCATTTTCATCGTTGACAAACTTGAGAATAATTTTTTAGTAATCCAATTTACTTTTTGCAATGATTGCAGAATTTTAANATNAATCTTCAAATAATCGCATCTGTGGAGANACTTCTTTGCGAAATGCATTAAAATTATAGCCTTGTATTTTTTTAGGNTTGAAGTATAACCNTTTAGCTGTTTTATACTGATTGTACAACTCCTCTGCCCACTTCCCTTCTCCTTTCATTCTTGTTCCGTAACGCGTGTCGTTTACTTTTCCTCCGTGTAATTCTTTAATCTGATTCAANACTTTTCGCTTTCTATCGGGATAATGTTCTTCCAACCATTTNGCAAACAAAAGTCCGTTATGTCCATTTAACCGCACNACCAAATAATGNGCATCATAAGCTCCTGCTTCTCCTACTTTTTTCATTAGCGGAATTAACTGATGNGCATTAATTCCGGGAATCATTGGAGCTAACATTACATTNACAGGAACACCAGCTTTGCTTAATTCTCTTACCGTTCTCAATCTTTTTGCAACTGATGCTGTTCTNGGTTCCAGNTTTTTACGCACCTCATCGTCTAAAGAAGTAATAGAAATGGCTACATGTACCAATTGCTGACTTGCTAGTTTTTTCAAAATATCGAGGTCACGCAAAACCAGCGCATTTTTAGTAATGATGGAAATAGGATGACGGTACTTCCAACAAAGTTCAAGAATCTGGCGAGTGATTTTCATTTTGGCTTCAATNGGTTGGTAGCAATCTGTATTTCCTGNCANCATAATTGTANCGGGCTCCCAAGANCTGGAANTGATTTTCTGTTCAAACAATTGAGGTGCATTTTTCTTTACCAGAATTACACGCTCAAAATCTGTCCCTGCATTGTACCCCCAGTATTCATGACTGTTTCTCGCATAACAATAAATGCATCCATGCTCACAACCTTGATATGGATTCATGCTCCAGCCTCTACCAATATCNGGGCTATTAACTTTGTTTAAAATGGTCTTGGGAAANACTTCTATAAACTTTGTTTCATCATCNCTANCCCACTCGTCTTCTTGGTAACAATATTCCAGAAAATCATTGTCTTTAATCAACTCNCTATTCTCAAAACGATTTATGGGTGAAAATTTAGATCCGCGTTTGTTNTAATGCTGAACGACTGACATAAAAACCTCCTCTAATTCTTATTGACAATATTTTTGTCAACATCAAGACAAGTAATTTATCAAAATTTTATCTTCGTGCAACACTTTTGTCTAAAATCACATGAGCTCATTTAGCAACAANCTCAAAAANTTACGCGGTTATAAGAAACAGTCTCAAGCACTTTTGGCTGACGAATTNGACTTAAAACGTTCTACGCTTAGTGCNTATGAAAACGGATCGGCCGAGCCTAACTTAACCACATTGTTACGCATTGCAGATCATTTTAAAATTAGTTTAGATCGTTTGCTAAGGCAAGACATTACTCAATTAACAGACTTTGANTTAAAGCGCATTGAGAATGGTTATGATTTAGACATCAGAGGTCAGCATCTACGAATTTTAGCAACAACTGTTGACCGTAATAATGACGAACTAACCGAGTTGATTCCGCAAAAAGCAAAAGCTGGTTACACTGCTGGTTATTCAGACCCTGATTTTATAAAAGAGCTTCCTCAAATACAGTTGCCTTTTTTATCCAACACTAAAAAGCACAGGGTTTTCCCAATCTCTGGAGATTCTATGCCTCCTGTTAGTNACGGCTCTTTTGTTGTTGGCCAGTACATTGATGATTGGACTTCTTTAAAAGAACATACGCCTTGTATTGTTATTACAAAAGACGATGGAATTGTTTTTAAAATCANTTCCAATNAACTTGAAGCAAAGGCTGGTTTTACACTTTATTCTACCAACCCGTTGTANGANCCTTATTTTGTTCATGCTAGAGAAGTATTGGAAATNTGGAAATTTGTGCACTACATCAGTTCAGATTTGCCAACTCCACAATTAAATCAAGAGCANATTACAACCTCACTATTAAAGCTGCAACGCGAGGTGGAAGCACTAAANTCCAAGGGATAATTTTTCAGGATGAATGAAGGATCATCCAAAAAGTTGTCTTTTCGATTTATCTACCTTAGTTGCCTTTAAAACTTATTTCGATTATGTCTGAATTTATTCAATTTGAAATCATAGGCAACGTAGCCAAAATAACATTCAATCGCTCCGAAAAATTTAATTCGTTCGTACGTGAAATGGCACTTTCATTTCAAGAAAAATTAGATGAATGTGCAAACAATAATTCGATTAGAGCTGTTTATATAACCGGNAGTGGCAAAGCTTTTTGTGCGGGTCAGGATTTGGCAGAAGCTATTGATGACAATGGCTTANAATTGCAAAAAATTGTTTCTGAACATTACAACCCTNTTGTTGAGAAAATTCGCAATTTAGAGAAGCCTGTTGTTTGTGGTGTAAATGGTGTAGCTGCCGGAGCTGGAGCCAATATCGCACTCGCTTGNGACATTACAGTTGCAACAGCATCAGCATCGTTCATTCAGGCATTTAGTAAAATTGGTTTAATTCCAGATAGCGGTGGAACTTATTTCTTNCCACGCATTATCGGGATGCAAAAAGCCACAGCTTTAATGATGCTTGGAGATAAAGTAAGTGCTGAAGATGCTGAAGCTTTAGGAATGATTTATAAAGTTTATAGTGATGATGAATTTGAAGCGAAGGCGTTTGCCATAGCAGAGAAACTTTCTCATATGCCTACCAAAGGGCTGGGGCTTACTAAAAAGCTATTGAATGAAAGCTTTGGAAATGACCTTAGTACCCAGCTTAAGCGCGAAGATGATTTACAAACCGAAGCGGGTCAAACTTATGATTACAGTGAAGGTGTAAATGCATTTTTAGAAAAAAGAAAACCTAATTTTAAAGGAGAATAACACACATACTCAAATAGACAACGCATGAAACTAGACAAGCACACTACAGTTGGGGTAGTTGGTACCGGTGCTATGGGTACCGGAATAGCTCAAATCGCAGCAACATACGGACATAGAGTTTTGGTCTATGACAAAAAAGAGGAGGCTTTACAGCGTTCTCGCCATTCTTTGGTGAAGATTTTAAACCGCTTGGTTGAAAAGGGAAAATATACGCAAGGAGAGGCAGACACCATTTTAAGTCGTATCGAATACGTTCAAGGTTTAAGCCAATTTAGCACTTGTGGTTTAGTCATTGAAGCAGTAGTTGAAAATTTAGACATTAAAAAATCGGTTTTTCATCAATTAGACAGTGTTACCAATAACAATTGTGTATTGGCATCAAACACATCTTCTCTTTCTATTGCCAGCATTGCCGCTGATGCTNCTCACAAAGAGCGTGTATTAGGAATCCACTTTTTCAATCCAGCTCCNTTAATGCCANTAGTTGAAATCATTCCGGCATTAACTTCTGGNAATGAATATGTTGAAGCTGCTAAAAACCTTATTACAGAATGGGGAAAGACAACTGTGGTAGTGAAAGATACTCCNGGGTTTATTGTAAACCGAGTGGCTCGTCCTTATTATGGTGAAGCTTTAAAAATGTATGAAGAAGGCTTTGCNGATATNCCAACAATTGATTGGGCTATGAAAGAAATTGGTGGGTTTAAAATGGGACCTTTCGAACTTACTGATCTTATTGGTCACGATGTAAACTATAAAGTAACTGAAACCGTTTGGACAGAAATGTATTACGATCCAAGATATAAGCCTAGNATTACCCAAAAACGCTTGGTGGAAGCAGGGCTTTTTGGAAAGAAAACCGGACGTGGCTTNTATTTTTATGGAGATGAAGAAAGTAAAAACCCNGCTCCTAANAAAGATGANAAGCTAGGTAAGAAAATTGTCGATCGAATTTTGGTTATGCTTTTTAATGAAGCCATTGATGCCGTATTCTTAAACATTGCTTCTAAAAAGGACATCGATTTAGCAATGACTAAAGGTGTAAATTATCCTAAAGGACTTCTAAAATGGGCAGATCAATATGGGTTAGAAGATGTTCTGGAAGATCTTGAAGACCTGCAAGAAACATTTGGCGATGACCGTTACCGCCCTAGTCCATTATTACGAAAAATGGTAAAAGAAAATGCTTCTTTCTATTAGGAAGTAAAAATCACATAAATCAAAAGCCCCGANNNTCGGGGCTTTTTTTTATTAATTCAGATAGCGTTTCTGCTTTCTTCTGTTTCGTTTATAGCGTTTGCGATTATCTCGCTTAATGTCTTTGTAAGTTCTTCTTGTACTTGGNGCTGTACAATCATTTACCCTCCAATTTACTCCTGCAGCTTTACATTCATTGCTGTTAAACTTCCGAATGTGTAACGTAAAATAGAAATCAAGGTTATAAATATCTACATCCAAAAGCCAAGGAATAATATTGTCTGTTCCNATGGCCAATGGCCCTAGTCTTAACATCGCTCCTAACTTAGGGCGAGCATAATTATTCATTGAAANAGGCACAGCTACTTCAAATCTTAATTGTTCATANCGCGGAATAACTGCTATATAATCCAGTCTTTCCAAGCCATATGCTGAGTTAGCTGGAATACCAAAATTACCGATGGCTCCAATCCTAAAATTATTCTCCAAATTGTAATCAAACTGTACGTTTAATGAAGTCGGTAAACGCATCTTATACGAACTNCCTTCACTAATATCTCCTTCCACATTATCATCAATCATGTCAGCAACAGCTGCAGCATCATCTGTTGTTTCATTTTCAATNTTNTCCCATTCGGAAAATGCTCCNCTAAAGCTTCTTGTGTATGTCTGACTTTTAAAATTTATGCGCCCAATATCTACTATAGAGACACCTAGTTTCCACTTGTAATCAATATACGTGCAAGCACTAGATTTCGAATGAGGTGTATATCCCCTTAGGCTTTCTAATTTCTTTTGAAAGGTAACTCCAAGNTCAAATCCCCAACCTGTTCCTGTATTAAAACCCGGATCGGTTACGGCTAATTCTCCGGAAACTTCTTCAATGTTGAACAATGTATCGTTAGGGACATTATAATCTAAAGAGTTAACATACATTCCTATACCAGTAATGCCACTTAATCGTTGAATCGATATACCAGCAGAAATCATGTTTCTATCTTTCTGATGTACAATCATTCCAAATTGACCACCAATTTCAAGCCATGACGCTGCCGCTACATGAAATGGNNCTGAAGAAAANNCCTGCCCTTCAAGTGGTTCATATTCAAACCCTTCTTTACTAAATTTTGCTAAATGATATGGAACATCTTTAGCATTTGCATAAGTTCGCAAGCCTGTTCGCAAACCATAAGAAAATCGTCCCTTAGAAATCGTAAATGAGGGTAGGAACAACGTTAAATCTCCATAAAAACTTTTTACTTTCTCATCAAACACATCAGAAGCTTCATCAGGNAACTGATTGCGAATTATTGAAGTCTCTTCTTTGGGTGCATACAAGTAATTATTGTCTATAACTCCTCCAAAGCCAACTACTTCAACATCCAAAAAAGGCCTTTGATCAACAATTGCACTAGGGTTCAATCTAGCAGTTTGAACCGGCATCATCGTAGAAAGCTTCAATCCAACTTGATCTTGNGCCAATAAAGTCACATTAAAGGAAACAAAAACAATAAAAAGAGAAAGTATATTCTTCACAGGGGGCAAAATAAATATTCCACTTTCAAATAACGTTACTTTAAAAGCTCAAAGTATTAAACTATAACACCTCTTTAAACCTTCGTGTAAAACTAGAATTAACCTTTAAATGAGTTAACGAATGTTCACTTTCATTACATTTGAATAAACTACCTTCTCTTTTCCCTATCGGGAATGCAACATTTCAACTAAATATTTTTTTGATTTGCAGCTTATGATCCCATTTGAAGATCCTAAAATAGAGGCTTATTTCTACAATAAAGTTTCTGATCAACAACGTGAACAACTCTTAATANTTAGAGAAGCTGTTTTAACATGTGGAATTGATTTACAAGAAACACTTAAATGGGGTACTCCAACTTACGTAGGAAAAAGCAATGTGTGTGGATTAGCTGCTTTTAAGCANCATATTGCGATATGGTTTTTCCAAGGGGTCTTTTTAANTGATTTTGATGGTGTGCTGGAAGCTGCACAAGACAAAACCAAGGCTCTACGCCAATGGAGATTTTCTATTGATGCTATAATTACACCTGAGCTCGTCAAGAAATATGTAAAAGAAGCAGCTTTAAATGATCTTGATGGAAAAGTGATGAAGCCTGTAAAAAAGGCTGCTCTTCCTACTCCAGACTATATTAAATCATTCTTAAAAGGCGANAAGTTACTTGATTCATTCAACAAGATGTCTCCATCTCATAGACGAGAATTTATCGAATATGTAGACGANGCTAAGCGAGAAGANACTAAGTTAAGACGGCTAAAAAAGATGGCTGCTTTACTTCAACAAGGACTTGACCTAAATGCTAAATACAGAAAATAATGGCTAATATTTTTGAATTTAACGGATATAAACCTGTCATACANGAATCTTCATTCATTCATCCTAATGCAACTGTAACCGGCAATGTAATCATTGGTAAAAATGTATACATTGGTCCGGGAGCTGCAATAAGGGGAGATTGGGGAGAAATTATAATTGAAGACGGTTGTAATGTGCAAGAAAATTGCACCATACACATGTTTCCNGGAACAACTGTNGTATTGGAAGAAAGTGCACACATTGGGCATGGAGCGATTGTTCACGGTGCCAGAGTTGGGAGAAACAGTTTAGTGGGTATGAACAGTGTTTTAATGGATGATGCCATTATTGGGGAAGAATGCATTATTGGAGCTTTGGCTTTTGTGCCTGCTAAAATGGAAATTCCAAAAAGGAGTGTNGCTGTTGGCAACCCTGTTAAAATTGTAAAAGAAGTTTCCGAAAAGATGATTAACTGGAAAACAAAAGGAACCGAACTCTACCAACAGCTTCCTACCGATTGTTATAAAACATTAAAGCCTTGCGAACCATTAAGAAAAGTCCCTCAATTCAGACCTTCACAAGAAGAGCTTTTTAAAACTTGGAAAGACACTCAATAAGACATTTAATACAATGGACTATACATTACGATTTATCAGAATTAATCCTGAATTCGATCAGGAATATGCAGATTCTTTTCACAATGGAAATGAATCTGAAGACAACATCAAATTCGAATGGGAAGACGAGTTGGCTCTTAAAGAAGTAGAAAAAGTATCTATCAAGAATAGAACTACCTACCAATTGGTAGGAGAAAGAGATGAGGAACGGTTTACCTATGAAATCCCNAACATGTGTGTGGTTGAAGTACAACACACCGATGGTTCTGAAAGTAAATTTGGAGTTTCTCAAAAAATCTTAAAGTCAACCGACAAAAAAGAAAATGAGAACCATACGCAGTTCAGCTTTTACATCAAAGGAGCTTATGACCCCATTAACCCTTACCTTGGATTGTATGTTATTGTAAACGATTTTCCGGAAGAGTTACTCGATTTCAGTTCAGATGAAGAAGAATAGTTTTTTATAGGCTACCTTTTTTATTTTCTAACGTTATTGAAGAGAATGTAATTGAGAGTTACATTCTTCCTATAGTTTCATTTATTTAGGTAAAATGTTCTCATAGAACCTAGAAAGGCCCCGAAGTTTTCGGGGCTTTTTAATTGGCACTGATTTTGGTTGTTTCAGTAACATCAACAACTAAAACTCACCTTATGACATCAAAATTCAAGACTACAGAGATCAATGCCGGAAGCCTAGCCGATATTGCTTTTCTTCTTCTCATCTTCTTTTTAATTACAACAACAATTTCGTCTGAAACCGGAATTCTCACCAAACTTCCTCCAATGGAAAATAGTACCTCCGGAATAAAAGCAATGCAGCGCAACCTCCTTGAGGTTAGAGCAAACAAAAACAACCAATTACTGGTTAACAATCAACTGGTTTCTATTGATGAGTTAAAAGCGATTACAATAGATTTTCTACGCAATGAAAATCACGATANAACTTTGCCTGAATTTAANCANNTTGCATTCAAAGGACTCGGAGAAGTTCCTGTTTCCAAACAAGTAATATCTGTTCAAAATGATCGNGAAACAGATTACAACACATACATTTCCATCCGCAATGAGCTACTNTCAGCTTATCATCAGGTTAGAAATGAAATTGCANTAAAGCATTACAACCAAACCTTTGACGAGCTGATACAAGACAACAATACTGTAGCTGTAAACAACATTAAAAAAATATTGCCACAACGCATTTCAGAAGCAGAACCTATTGCAATGGAATAGTAAAAAGCCCACAATTGTGGGCTTTTCTTTTTTGTTTAATCTACTTTAACATGTCCCCAGTTTTCGCCTCTTCTGATGCGATTAAGCTGAGTATGTGTAATTCCAAATTCCTTGGCAATTTTATACAAAGGATTATTACTCCTTTTCAGCCGTTTCTTTAACCGGATGACATCTGTTTCAGTTAATTTGTTTTGCGTTATTATACGCGGCATATTCTTTTTCGCCTCAATAACTTTAGGGTTCTTTTTGTTGTGGGCTGTAAGTTCTTTTTGATTCACCCACATTAAGTTACCTACATCATTATTCATATGGTTATAATCCAAATGAACTACCATGTCCTGANCTTCCCGATCAGGAGTTAAAAAAGCCAATGCAACAAGTCTATGTACTGGTTTTAATCCGCGAGATTTGCTGCCTCTACTTCCCCACTTTCGTTTAACGGCTACATACAAATAGCCGTTGCCTTTGTAGAGTTTGCAGAGTTCGTATTCTCCGGTTTCGGGATTTTTCCTACGAAACCTTCCTTTGTTTGAGATTTCGAGAAGATGACTATCAATAACATCATCTGCATTAATAGTCTTCCACTTCTCGTCCATGAGATTGTTAAAAGACATAATTAGAGGTTTGAAAAACGTGTTATTTTAGTTGGTTCTAGTTTGCAAGGGGTTGCAAAACCCAAATTTAATTAAAAAAATATTTTTCTCCCTTCTATATTTCACTTCTTTCATTAAGGAATAGTTATCTGCATTACCACTTCTTCTGCATATTTTCTAATTATATCCATTTGAATCGTCTTTTAATCTNTTAAATTGCACTCTAATTACAAGCACAAAATTTCAAGTATTGAGGCCTTTTCTCCGTTTAAACAAAAGTTTTTTCACCACTCTTTTTNACCTTTTGTTATTNGGGCTCTTGTGTCTATACTACAATGTTACTCTTGGTCAGTTTTCTCCCTCAATTTTAAACTACACAGTAGATAACGGGCTTCCTAGTTCTGAAACTCACGATATTNTACGAGATTCNAAAGGATACATTTGGATTGCTACTGACCGTGGAGTTGCTCGTTACAATGGTTATGANTTTGAACGCTTCACTACAAATGACGGGTTAACTGACAATACCATTTTCGAAATGGTTGAAGACTCTAAACAACGTATTTGGTTTTTTACAATGAGTCTTGAACTGTGTTTGTATGAAGATGGAACATTTAAACCCTACGAGTACAATGATCTGCTTTCTCAAACCCTAATCGAACATAATCTATCTTCTATCTCCTCTATGAACTACTATGTTGATTCTCTTGACAATGTTTACATTTCGTTAAAAGGATCATCTNTTAAAATTGATTCAAGTGGNCAAGTTTCTATCCAATCTTTGTTTCAATCATCTCATGATGCTATTTTTCAGGTAAAATACATTGAAAAAAAACTCATCGACTTCTATTACTATTCAGGTAAAAGCAAAAAAGAATTTGAGGTNTATTATGAGAATAAGCCNACCCATCACACTATTAAAAATANAGAAAACGCAGCCAGTAGAATCTTTCATATCGAACAATCATTTGCTCCTAAAACCGGTAAAATCTTTTTCAGTTACAAAGATTCACTCTACACTTTAGATACTTTATCACTAACAATTAATAGTGTTGCTTACAACAAAAACAGCTTCAACTGTATTGTTCGAATTAAAGATGAAATCTGGACCGGATCATATCATTCGGGCATAAGCATCTACGATTTAAATGGTAACTTTAAACGTTCACTTATAGCAGATCAATCCATTTCAGAAATTTACCCAATAGGNAACCAGGTTTGGATTACAAGCATTTCAAATGGTGTTTATTACATTCCTGATTATCGTATTGGTCAACTTGCTACCGAGAAAACAATTGCTTCGAGCTGGATTACAGACATTACACTCAATAATGACACCATTTTTATAGGTCATGAAAGTGGACAAATTTCCATCTACAAATCTCTCAACAAATTACATCACCTAAAATTTAGTGCACGTATTAACCAGCTTGAGTATGATACTACTCACAATTTGTTATGGATTGCCTCTCCCGTATTTCTAAACTCTCTAGATCGTAATTTCACGCTAACAAAATACACNTCATCAGATTTGGGCATTCGTGCATTACTNCTGTTTAATGATACTATTGTAACATCCAGTACAAACATTAATTACTATCAGTTTCATGAAAAAGGCAAACCACTTACGTTTCTATTTCAATCGAGTAATAAATCTTCTGGAAAATCAGACTTNCTACAAAGCCTTTACCGAGATAAAAACACCATATGGTCTGGAGGAATTTTCGGGCTTTCAAAGACTACTATCANTCTTCATTTTCATGACTTGGAAAACCTCGGCAGATCGATTCAACCATTAAAGAATCGTGTTACATGCATTGCCCAAAAAGATTCAACACTATGGTTAGGCACAAGAGGAAACAGCATCCTTCTTTTTGATAAAAGAGAACAAGTCTCTTTTATTGATGCCAAAGTTGGTTTTAAACCAAAGAACATTAATGACATCATTATTGATGGTGAAAAAGTTTGGGTTGCTTCTAATATGGGAGTTACTCTTATTACACTTAATTANCCAGGGCAATACCTCTTTCATCAAATCAATACTTCATCAGGTCTTTCTACCAATGAGGTTACTTCTTTGGCGCTGTATGGAGATACTCTTTTAATTGGCACAAAAAAAGGCCTGAACGTTATTAACACCAAAACTTACCAATTAAGCGACACTAAAGAAAAACCCATTTTAACCGCTGTTCGTATTGATGAACAAATGGTTGATACGAATAACATTGAGATAACCTATGACAAAAGCTTAATCGACTTTTCTTTTCTCTCTTTTGATTACGGGGCTGGCGGAAACATAACTTACCAATACCAAATCCCNGAGTTTGATGACAACTGGTACACCACAAATGAACGCTCTGTAAGATTCATGGCTCTTCCTCCTGGTAAGTACACCTTTAANGTTAGAGCTTTAAAAAATGATGGAACCTGGACAAATGCCAACACACTATCNTTTACTGTTTTACCTGCCATTTGGCAAACATGGTATTTCTGGGGNGCGATAGGCTTCTCTTTTATTCTGCTTGTATCTTTAATNGCGTATTCACTTATTAAAAGTGCTAATGAAAAAAATGAGATGAATTCTCGTATTGAAGCATTGAAACAAAGTTCTCTTTCAGCTCAAATGAATCCTCACTTTGTTTTTAACGTGCTCAACTCCATTCTTACTTTTTTACTTACAAATAGCCAACGTAATGCAGCCAAATACCTTAGTTCATTTGCTTGGTTAATGCGTAAAACATTTAACCTNTCTAAGGAATCTAAAATTACTCTTGAAGAGGAGTTGGATGTATTAACATCTTATTTCAAATTAGAAAAACTTCGTATTGATGAAAAAGTCGATTTCCAATTACACGTTGACCCTGAATTAGATACTGAAGCACTNATGATTCCACCGCTAATTTTACAACCTTTTGTTGAAAATGCCATTTTGCATGGTCTTAGTCATGATAGAAAGAGCATTATATCAGTATCTATTAGCAAAGAAGGAGATTACATGAAAGTTGTAATTGAAGATAATGGNATCGGCATTGAACAATCTAAAAAAGACAAAGACGAATATGCTAACGCTAAATATCACAAGTCTTCTGGCTTGGAAATTTCTCAGGAAAGAATAACTTTATTGCATAATGATGAAAGCGGTAAAAGCCATCTCGAAATTATTGATCTGAAAAACCTTTCGAATTCTACCGCAACAGGAACTCGTGTAACATTTTACATGCCCTTATCATATGGATAATACAATTCGATGCGTCATTATAGATGACGAACCTAGAGCCATCCAAAACCTGGAAATTATTTTAAANCAGTATTGTACTGACGTAGAAATTGTTGGTAAAGCATTTAATGTTGGTGACGGAATAAAGATTATTGAGGGGAATAATCCTGATGCAGCATTTCTGGATATTCAACTTGCCAGTGGTACTAGTTTTGACATTCTTAAACAAATAGACCACAGTGAACTTCAAATTATTTTTGTTACAGCCTATAGTGAATATGCTCTTGATGCTTTCAAGGCAGCAGCAACTGATTACATTATGAANCCAATAGATGTTGAAGCTGTAGAAGAGGCCATTCGGAGAGTTCGAAACAACCTCCGTATAAATCAAGATGGAAGTAAAACTACTTTAGAACTTAAGATTAAGTCTTCTGATGGTATTGAAATTATTAGTGCTGATGAGATTTCTTTTATTGAGGCAGATGGAGCTTATAGCGTATTTCATTTAATCAACGAGAGTAAAATCACCACTTCTAAAAACTTAAAGCACTGGGAAAACACACTAGAGAAAGACGCTTCTTTCCTACGAATTCACCACTCATGCATTCTTAACACCAATTGTATTAAAGAATTTGACAGCTCTAACAATCAGGTTATTCTTAAATCTGGAGAAATGCTACAGGTTTCTCGAAGAAAGAAAAACGCATTATTAGAAACTATTGGCGTATAATTCCAATTATAAACCAGATAATACCACTTATATAATATAAGTGGATAAATTATTTACNTGATGAATATTTGGTTCATCAAAGAGGTCGCACTACGCAAGTAGAGTCCCCCAGATAACCAAAGACATCATTACATCGTTTACCTACGCAAGGCTGCACTCCCAAGCAGTCTTTTTTTTATTCTATNAATNNCAAANAAAAAACCCCGAACTAAATCCGGGGTTTACAAGGTGAGCCTTAGAATTCGAAAATTCAACCTTGTTTTTTTATGCTTCAACAGAAATCGATCCAAAATATATCTTTAGGATGTTGTCTTTTTGACTTTTCCACACTCAATTTCTAATTCGTTTTTCCAAAATCATCTGTATTGAGTTAATTAATCCTTATGATTTTGATTGAATCTAATTGAATGAAAAAAACAGATAAATTTGTTAGTGTGAACTACCAACGTTTAATTTAAGTCCTCATGAAAAATCAAATCGTTGCAGAACTGGAAGAGCTATTGAAAAATCAATCTCTTGAAGAGATTGGATCTAAAGCTAAAGAACTTCGTACTCAATACCTTTCTGCTGTTGCCTCTGAACAAAAAGCTCAAAAAGAAAAATTCTTAGAAGAAGGTGGAGCTCCTGAAGATTTTCATCCNTCAAGAGATGAAACCGATGTGAAATTTGACCAATTNTGGGCAGATTTNTCTAAGAAAAAGNTAGAATGGAAAAATCAGATTGCAGCTTCTGAGAATGAAAACCTCAACAGAAAGCANGCAATTATTTCTTCTATTCAAGATCTAACTCAAAACGAAGAAAACATCAAAGCTGCTTTTGAAAAAATGAAAGCATTTGAGGAGGAATGGAAAAGTNTTGGGGCGGTTCCTTCAGAAAAATACCGCGATTTACAAACAGAGTTTAGCCGTGTTAGAGATGAGTTCTTTTACAACATTAGAATTTACAANGAACTACTGGAGCACGATTTGAAACGCAATTTACAGCTCAAAGAAGAAGTTGTAGAAAAAATTGAAGGACTTGAACAGGTTAAATCAATTAAAGACTTAGAAAGTCAACTTAAAGCCTATTCTACTNAATGGGACGAAATAGGGCCTACATTTAAAGAAGAATGGGAACAAATAAAAACCCGTTATAAACTAGCTCTTAAGAAAAATTATGATCGACTGAAAGATCATTACAAACAACAGAAAGAGTTACAACTCTCTAACCTCGAGAAAAAAGAAAACCTTGTTAAACGTTTGGAATCTATTGTATCTCTTGAGATCTCTAAAGAAAAAAAATGGCGCAAGTTTACTGATGAAGTAAAAGAGATTCAAAAAGAATGGAAAAAGATTGGCTTTGTGCCCAAAGAACGTAACGATGATATTTGGAAACGTTTCAAAGAACAAGGCGATAAATTTTTCGAAAACAAACGCAACTTTTACGGAGAACTTAAACAAGAATACGATAACAATAAAGAGCTGAAAAAAGCCATTATTGCCAAAGTTGATGAAATAAAAGATTCTGATGACTGGAAAGAAATAGCAAAGACTATTAAACAACTTCAGCAAGATTGGCAAGAAATCGGAAGTACTACTCAACGTGATGAGCAAAGACTTTGGAGACAATTTAGAGCTGCTTGCAACCACTTCTTTGAACGTAGAAAAAATCAACATTCTGCTCAAGAAAAGGAACAAGCTGAAAATCTCGTCAAAAAACAAGAGATTATCACAGCTCTTGAAGGTTTTGAATTAACGGGAGATAAAGCTAAAGACACCGAATCGCTTGAAAAACTTGCCATGGAGTTTAGCACTATTGGCTTTGTTCCAAGAAATAAGAAAGCTGAAGTCAACGATCAATTTCACTCCATTTTAGATGCGAAATACAACGAACTTGGACTATCTAAAAACAAACAAACCGAGTTAAAATTCCAACATAAAGTAGAAGAAATTAAATCTTCTAATGATCCAGATAGGGTTATCGATAACGAGGAACGTAAGCTAAGCGATGAAATTCGCAAAATTGAATCCATGATTAATCAATACGAAAACAATCTTGGTTTCTTTGGCCACTCAAAAGGTGCCGAAAAGCTAAAAATGGAAGTTGAAAAGAAATTGGAAAAGTCGCGAGAACATCTTGAATCACTTAAAGCAAAACAGAAAATGCTACGTAATTTGTAGAAATTAGCACCTTTGCTTTTAATTCAATAAACTTCTCAACATTATTCCAAAACGAACTCGGACAAAATGAAGCACTTTTATTCTTTTATTTTATTCCTAATCATTGTACAATTTTCATTCGCCCAAAATTCAAATACAGCAGATTCTGTTAAACACTGGAAATTTGGGGGAACTTATTCTTTTACAATCAATCAGGTTTCGCTAACCAACTGGCAAGCTGGGGGTGAAAATTCAGTTTCAGGAAACACTATCCTAAATGTTTTTGGAAACTACTCGAAAAACAAATTCTCTTGGAATAATAACCTCACACTTGCTTATGGTCTTTCCCAAATTGGTGATGAGTCATTAAGAAAAACTGATGACCGTATTGAATTCAATAGCTCTGTAGGTTATACTGCGACTAAAAATTGGGATTATACTGCCTTTGCTATTTTCAGATCTCAATTTACAGATGGTTATGATTACCCTAACGATTCCGATCTTATTTCAACATTTTTTGCTCCTGCATATGTATTAGGTGGACTTGGTATGGAGTACAAGCCTAATGATTGGTTTAGAATCAACATATCTCCTGCTACCGGTAAAATCACATTTGTAACCAATCAAGAACTTGCAAACCAAGGGGCTTATGGGGTTGAAGAAGCTGAGTACGATACAGCTGGAAACATCCTTACCAAAGGAGAAAATGTTCGTTATGAAATTGGGGGATCTGTTAAAATTATCATCAAGAAAGACTTAATGGAAAACGTAAGTGTTCAAACACAAGTGGATCTCTTTTCCAATTATGTTGAAAACCCACAAAACATTGATGTCAACTGGGATTTTCTATTAAACCTAAAAGTTAACGAATGGTTATCTGCCAGCTTATCTACCAATCTTATTTATGATGATGACATCAACATTATTGTGGAAGAAGATCCAGAAGGTAATGCTGTTAAAAAAGGTCCTCGAACTCAATTCAGACAAATTTTTGGTGCAGGTTTGAACATCAAGTTTTAACCAAGAAAAAAATTAAATATTTCAATATTAAACAAAGCAGCAGAACTTTATTCTGCTGCTTTTTTATTTCTCAAAACATAACCACAACAAACATCTTAAATATTAAAACATTAGTCCGAATTCATCTTTTTCAGTTATTTTGCAGTATTGAACTAGATAGAATATGGTAAATCAAGAAGTAATCAACAGCACCGAAATAGAAAAAGACATCCTTTTAAAGGCATGGGAATTAATGTGTAAGGCTCGTGCAATGTCTGATTTGTATGAAGAGAATAAAGCTGTTACTTCAAAATATGTTCATGCCACATCTCGTGGACATGAGGCCATACAATTAGCTATTGGCCTGCAGTTAAAACCTCAAGATTTTGTAGCGCCTTACTATCGAGATGATTCTATTCTGCTTGGAATTGGAATGACGCCCTATGACTGCATGCTTCAACTCTTAGGAAAAAAAGAGGATCCTTTTTCCGGAGGGAGAACTTACTATAGTCACCCCTCTTTAAAAGATGATGATAAACCAAAAATCCCTCATCAGTCATCTGCTACAGGCATGCAAGCTATTCCTACAACAGGAGTTGCCATGGGGATTCAATACATGGAAAAGCAAAACCTTGTAAATACCAATGAAACCGACAAACCTGTAGTAGTATGTTCGATAGGTGATGCTGCAATGACAGAGGGAGAAGTAGCTGAAGCACTACAAATGGCTGCATTGAAACAATTCCCCATTTTATACCTCGTACAGGATAATGAATGGGACATTTCTGCTAACTCAGCAGAAACAAGAGCTATGGATGCTGCACATTACGCAAAAGGTTTTAAAGGAATTGAGACGCGTTCAATTGAAGGGAATGATTTCTTCGAATCCTATACTACTCTACAAGAAGTTATTACTACTATCAGAAAAGAAAGACGACCTTTTTTAGTTCATGCGAAAGTGCCACTTCTTGGACATCACACATCAGGAGTAAGAAAAGAAACCTACCGTGACGATCTTCACGAGCATGAAAAAAGAGATCCTTTTCCCAAATTCAAACATCAACTTGAAGCTGCTGGTATTCCACTGGCTGAATTAATAAACATTCAAGCTGAGGCTATTAAAACAGTAGAAAGTGATTATAAAAAAGCATTAGAACAAGACGATCCTACACCTGAAAACCTATTTCAATTTGATTATGCACCAACTCCAATAACAGAAGAAAAAGGAGAAAGAGCTCCTGCCGGAAAAGAAAAAACGGTAATGGTTGACAGTGCTCTGTTTGCTGTTCAGGAAATTTTAGACAAACATCCCGAAGCCTTGCTTTATGGACAAGATGTAGGTAGAAGATTAGGTGGAGTTTTTCGGGAAGCTGCAACGTTGGCACAAAAATTTGGAGATCAGAGGGTATTTAACACACCAATTCAAGAAGCCTTTATTATTGGATCTACCGTTGGAATGAGTGCTGTTGGTTGTAAACCAATAGTAGAGGTTCAATTTGCTGACTATATATGGCCAGGATTAAATCAACTTTTCACAGAAGTTAGTAGATCATACTTTTTATCCAATGGCAAATGGCCGGTAAGTGCAATCATTCGTGTCCCAATAGGTGCTTATGGTTCAGGAGGTCCTTATCATTCCAGCTCTGTTGAATCCGTTTTAACAAATATCAGAGGAATTAAAATTGCATATCCTTCTACTGGTGCCGATCTTAAGGGATTAATGAAGAGCGCTTTCTATGATCCAAACCCAGTTGTAATGTTAGAGCACAAAGGACTCTACTGGAGTAAAATCAAAGGTACTGAAGGAGCTAAAACCATTGAACCAGACGAAGAATACGTTATTCCTTTTGGAAAAGGGAGAATAGTTTTGGAAGCTAGTAAAGAAGCAATAAACGATGGCCGCTCAATGTGTGTCATCACATATGGAATGGGAGTATACTGGGCTACTCAAGCTGCTCAAGCCTTCAATCAACAGGTTGAAATTATCGACTTAAGAACACTTGTTCCTTTAGACGAAGAACTGGTTTTCGAAACTGTTAAGAAACACGGAAAGTGCCTAATTATTACAGAAGAGCCTGAGAAAAACACTTTTGCACAAAGTCTTGCCGGGTTAATTCAAGCCAATTGTTTTCAATATTTGGATGCACCTGTAAATGTCATTGGCTCAGAAAATTTACCTGCCATACCATTAAACAGTGTACTAGAAGCCACAATGCTTCCAAACGCAGACAAGGTGAAAGTAAAGATGGAAACATTGATGAGTTATTAAATATGCCTCTTGCTAATCTGGAAAATAACCTGCAGTTGAACTACCAATGGGTAAATGAAACTGCAGATGGGCATACTATTCTGTTTCTTCATGAAGCTCTTGGCAGTATTCCCCAATGGAAAGATTTTCCTGAACTCTTATGCGAAGCTACAAACACTAAAGGGCTTATTTATGAACGACAAGGCTATGGCACTTCTTCACCTCTTAATAAGAAAAGAACTCGAGAATACCTTCATGATTATGCTTTAAAAGAGTTACCTGCATTTTTAAAAGCCATCGGGCAAAGTGAACCTTTGGTTTTATTTGGCCATTCAGATGGAGGAAGCATTGCATTACTTTTTGCTTCGGTTTATCCTCACTTGGTAAAAGCCTTAATTGTAGAAGCTGCACACATTTTTGTAGAGCCAGAAACTTTAAAAGGCATTCAACCTGCTAAAAAATTATACACCTCAACGTCTTTTAAGCGTAAGCTCGAAAAATACCATGCTGATAAAACCGATGATGTTTTCTACAGTTGGTACAACACATGGCTATCAGCTGAATTTAAACACTGGAACATTGAAACTCACCTCTCTTCTATTAAGGCTCCAATAGTTGTTCTGCAAGGGTCAGAAGATGAATATGGCACACTGAAACAAGTCAATAGCATTATTGATCAAGTAGCTTCAGTTCAAAAAAGTCAACATATTATTGGCAAATGCGGGCATGTACCCCACCTCAAAGCTAAAGAAGAAGTGGTCAGACTATCTGAAGATTTCTTACGAACAATTAAATAGTCCTTCTGTTATAGACAGAAAGTCAAAGAGAGTTACTTTCTTTGCTCATATATTCTAAATTCTAAACCTCATAATTTTGTTTTGATGAATACAGAAGAATTACAATCCTACTTTACCATGGCATATGACTTTATTATCGAATACGGCCTTCAATTGGTTGGAGCTGTTATTGCTCTAATTGTAGGGTTATTTATAATTAAGTCTCTTACAAATGCATTAAAGAACATTCTTGAAAAGAAAAATGTAGATCCTTCATTAAGGCCATTCCTTACCGGAATGTTCAACATGGTATTGAAGATACTTCTCATGGTATCCATATTAGGTATGGTTGGAATTGAGATGACTTCTTTCATTGCTATTTTAGGAGCTGCTTCTTTGGCTGTTGGTATGGCTCTTTCCGGTACTTTACAAAATTTTGCAGGAGGAGTCATTATCTTAATTTTCAAGCCGTTTAAAGTTGGTGATTACATTGATGCACAAGGATATTCGGGCACTGTTAATGCCATATCAATTATCAATACCATTTTAAAAACTCCGGATAATAAAACAATTATTATCCCCAATGGCCCCCTATCAACTGGCTCACTTACTAACTTTTCTACAGAACCTAAAAGACGTGTTGATTGGACTGTAGGTATTGCGTATGGAGATAATGTAGATCAGGCGAAGGAGGTTATGTTCAATATTCTAAACAACGACACACGTGTTTTAAAAGACCCTGCTCCTTTTATTGCTGTTTCAGCACTTGCTGATAGTTCTGTGAATTTTACGGTAAGAGTATGGGTTAACGCTAGTGACTATTGGCCCTTGTTTTTCGAATTCAATGAACAAGTATACAAGCGCTTTAATGAAGAAGGAATCAACATCCCATTTCCTCAAATGGACGTTCATGTTCACAAAGATTAGTGGAAATTTCTCTTCACAAAACTTTATATCAAGTAAAAGCTCCGGAATCGGAGCTTTTTTTGTTTATAGCCATAACCGTTATACACCTGACACTTTCTTCAAATAAGCCGATATAAAAAGCAAACTAGAAAAGTTATCTTACTGCTATTCTTATTTCATAAAAATTTAACCTATTTGTTTATACATCGAAAAAAATCACCATATTTACACCTCGATACCTAGAGAAAAATTGCTTAAAAAAGCAGTGCATTATTACTTCCGCACTTCTGTTACCCTCCTACCATATGCATAAGAGCATTGTCTCTTGTTGTATATGCTATTATTTCACAATCAATTTTATTTTTTTAGTTACGTGACAAATATTTAAACGTTTACACTTTAGGAATTTTTCTTAATCATTTATTAATTCAACTATTATGAGAACAACTTTACAAGGATTATTATGTGCGTTTTTGATGCTGTTTTCCATTCAGCAAATTAATGCACAATCTTCACTCACAACAGTCCCCCCACTCAATGGAGGTAACGGTTCAGCAGGAACCACATTTAATCTGGAAACGAATGTTCCAATCATGATCACAGACTTTTTGGCTGCATTCCAATCAACTTCACAAAACGTTGACATTTGGTATACAACTACACCAATAAACGGATCTCCAAACATCAGTACTGCTAATGGTTGGTCTATTATTTATTCAACATCACTTACAGGTTTGTCAAGTGGTTTAACTCCTGTATTGAATACAATTACTTTACCTACCCCAATGATATTACAACCTGGAACGTATGGTTTTTACATTGGCGGTAGTTCTGCTGTTTACACAACTTGGTCTTCTTCTAATCAAGACGTGTTTACAGATGGTATTGTAACAATTTATACAGGACAAAACATTGGTTACGGTGGGTCTGTGCCAGTACCAACAAACCACCCAAGACAATTTAACGGTGGTGTTAACTACATTGTGGTAACTCAAACACCAGACAATGCAGCTTTATTGTCAATTGATGCTCCTACTACTTTCTGTACTGGTGACTCTAGCGATGTTACTGTAACTGTTGGTAA
Organism: Crocinitomicaceae bacterium; assembly: GCA_002705995.1. Taxonomy (GTDB): domain Bacteria; phylum Bacteroidota; class Bacteroidia; order Flavobacteriales_G; family Salibacteraceae. The sequence continues at coordinate 43,818 of PAJI01000004.1, forward strand.
CTACGGCACAAACCAAATTGATAGTGTTGACATTACTTGGGCTATTGGCGGTGTAATTCAAGGTACTTACACATACACTACAATGCTTGACACTTTCCTTGGAGCAGGAGCAAATTCAGCTCAAATTACTTTAGGAAGCTACCCTTTCCCTGCTGGGTATTCAGATTTAGAAATCTGGACNTCTAATCCTAACGGAACAAATGATGGTGACACTTCCAATGACACAATGAGTGTTACAGTTCACCCAGCACTTAACGGAACGTACATTATTGGCGCCAGTGGTTCAGCAGACTATCCAGATTTTACATCTGCAGTAGCTGATCTTGCTCAATTTGGCGTATGTGGTCCTGTTTTATTCAATGTTGAAGCCGGAACATATTCTGAACAGATAATNATTCCTGCCATTAACGGAGCAGATAGTACTAACTCAATCACATTCACTTCTGCTAACGGTGATAANACTTCNGTAATTTTAGATTACAACTCAAACACATCAGCAGATAACTACACTGTGTCTTTAAACGATGCAGATCATGTTACTTTTCAAAACATGACCATTACAAACTCTACATCAGGAACTTATTCTACTGTGTTTAGTTTTAACAANGGTGCTGANAGCAACACTGTTAGCAACTGTATTTTAGAAGGTTTAACTTCTTCTACAACTTCTTACTACTCGGCAGTAGTATACAATGGTAGTGGAAATGATAATTATAATACCCTTACAGGTAATGAAATCACCAATGGTTCATATGGAGTGTATTGGTATGGTGAAAGTACTGCTTCATTAGAAGAAGGGTCAGTAATTGAAAACAATACNGTAAGAAATCCATACTACATGGGGATTGCCTCTGGTTATCAAGATGCGGTTATGGTTTCACACAACAAGGTTAGCTCGAACAGTTCTTATACATCAGGATATGGTCTTTACATTTATTACAATGACAACCATATTGTTATTGATGGAAACCATGTTGCACCAGATTCAGCAACAACCAACTGGCCATACTACGGTATGCGTGTTTACTATTGTGATGCTCAATTGTTAGACAACGGAGAAATCAAAAACAACCGTATCGTTATGGGNGGTACNTCTACAGGAACTCGCTACGGACTTTACCCTTATTATTCAGATTTCCAAACTTATGCAAANAACACTGTAATTGTTTCTGCTGGTAGTACTAGCTCTAGAGCACTTTATCATTACTATGGTGACTTCAATAGCTATTACAACAACGCCTTCATTAACCTANCTNATGGATATGCTGCTTATTATTTATTGGGTTCATTAATGGGATCTGATAACAATGCATGGTTCTCAACTAACATGAGTAACCTTGGTTATNTAGGAGGTACTGTTACTAACCTTGCAGGTTTCCAAAGTGGATTAGGAACTGATGCAAACAGTGTTGTAGCTGATCCTATTGTATCTGATACTGCAAATGCTCTTTTCTGTGCTGACTCATTAAACAATGCNGGTCAACCGGTTTCTTTTGTAATGTATGATTATGAAGGTGAAATGAGATCTTCTACTACTCCTGACATTGGTGCGAATGAATACCAATCNGTAGCTGAGTTTAATGTATTTGATGATTTTGTGATTTGTGACAATTCAGANTCTACATTTACATTAGCNTATAACTATGACTATGTACTTTGGGGTACTGCTTTAGATACAGCNACTTCTTATACAGTATCTCAGGCTGGTCAGTATTACGTTCAGGCTGCTAGTGCTTGTGGAACTTTCTTTGACACGGCTCANGNTTATGCGCAAGAAACACCNACACTTCCTTTCAANATGAATATTTGTGCTGGTGAAGTAGCTCAGATTTCTAGTGGNATTACAAGNCCTGCAATGGTACTTTGGTCAACTACTGAAACAACAGATTCTATTGAAGTTTCTGCTGCAGGTGTATACACTGTTGAAGTTATTGACACTGTTGGTTGTTACAGTATAGACTCTGTAAATGTTACACAGTCTCCTGCTGTTGATCTTCCNGATTCGCTATTTATTTGTGAAAACAATACGGAGTTCCTTGATGCACAAATCCAAGGATCATATGCTTGGTCTACAGGTTCTACCAACCAAACAATTCTTGTAGATAGCACAGANTCTTATTCNGTGGTTGTTACAGATCAATTTGGTTGTGTAAGTGCAGATACTACTGAAGCAGTAGTCATTGAACTTCCTGATACTACATACACAACTAATACATCATACCTTACTGTTGAGTTTTTCTCTACCAANCAAACTGGTGTAAACTACGTTTGGGATTTTGGTGATGGTAATTCAGCTACTGGTCCTGATGCATACCATGTATACGACTGGAAAGGTGAATTCGTGGCTACTTTGACAGCTTACAATGATTGTGATACAATCACTACTGAGTTTTATGTATTCCCTGATATTATTGATGGTATTGACGGAATTAACAGCAATGCTTCTGACATTTCNGTTTTCCCGAATCCTAACAACGGAATATTCAATGTTCAGCTAACGTTAAATGCTCAAGCAGAAGTTAGCTATGAAGTAATTGATGTTCAAGGNCGTGCTATTCAAACTAGCAACCTTGGAACACTTTCAGGNACNGTTCTTCAAGAAGTTAATCTTGATAATGTTGCAAGTGGAATCTATATGCTAAAACTGGTTATTGCTGGTGAACCTTCAGTTCAAAGAATAACTGTTAAATAAACTTTAGTACAGCTTATAGCTAAAGCCCGGTGGAAAGTTTCCACCGGGCTTTTTTATTTTATAAAAACTTCATCTGTTTTTTACCATNTCAAAAAATATTGTCATATTTACGATCTCGATTCTAGAGAAGACTCCTGTTCCAGGGAGTCATGAAACACTTCCAATTTTCACAAATCCCTTCAAAGACATCTTGCGAGAAGTGGCTTGCTNNTGTTTTTACCCTTTGCAATTCACAAGGTCATCTACTTAAACAGATTTTGGAATTTTTCATAACTATTTAATTCAACAACAATGAAGAAAAGTTTACGTAACCTAATGGTTATGTTGATTGTCTTAATGGGCTTTCATCAGACTAACGGACAAAACTCCGTGATTACAGTTCCACCTCTAAGTGGTGGTAATAGTCAATCTGGAATCACATTTAATCTTGAAACCACCATTCCAATCCAACTAACAGACATTCAAGCAGCANTATTAACNAGNACACAAGATGTTAGTATTTGGTATAACACTACNCCCATTAACGGAGCTCCAACAATAACGACAGCCAATGGATGGACGTTGATCCAAACAACTACAGAAACTGGTCTATCNGCAAATACCTCTTCTCCAGTCTTAACCACAATTCCTTTAGCAACTCCTTTAGTGCTTCAACCCGGAAACTATGGATTCTTTGTTGAGAGTACTGCCAACATGCCTTATTCAAATTGGTCTACAGGTGCTCAAAGTGCATTTACTGATGGGACAATAACCATCGAAACCGGATCAAATGTCGGTTATGGCGGAGGCGCTCCTAATCCTACATTTACAGTAAGACAGTTTAATGGTGGAGTAAATTACACCATTGTAGCGCTTACTCCAGATAATGCTGCCCTAACCTCTATTGATTCTCCGGATATTTTCTGTTCGGGAGATTCTACAGACATTATCGTTACTGTAGGCAACTACGGTACAAATCAAATTGATAGCTTACAGGTCACATGGTCTATTGACGGCATAATCCAAGGTAGTATGTGGTACAACTCAACGTTAGATACGATTAACGGTAATGGAACATACTCAGCTCAGGTAAATTTAGGTTCATATGCTTTTGCTAATGCATTCTCTGACTTAGCAGTTTGGACTTCAAACCCTAACAATAATGTTGATTCTGATTCTTCTAACGATTCTCTTCAGGTTACAGTTCATCCATCGTTAAGCGGTACATATACAATTGGCGCTAGCATGAGTGCTGATTTTGCTGATTTCACATCTGCAGTTAGCACACTGGAGCAGTTTGGTGTTTGTGGGCCTGTTCTATTCAATGTTGAAGCCGGAACATATACTGAGCAAATTGTCATCAATGCTATAACTGGTGTTGACAGTACAAACGATGTAACGTTTACTTCTGCAAACGGTGACAACACATCTGTAATTCTTGATTATAACAACAACACTTCTTCTGACAACTATACGGTTTATTTAGATGGAGCAGATCATTTTAATTTTCAAAACATTACAATCTCAAATTCTTCTACGGGATCCTATTCAAGAGTAGTCTATTTTGAAAATGGTGCAGATTCAAATACGATATCAAACTGTATTCTAGAAGGGCCTGTTGCTACTTCTACTTCTACTAATTATGCAGTTCTTTACAACGCCAGTAGTAGTGAGAATGATGATTACAATACAATTAGCGGAAATGAATTTCGTAATGGTTCTTACGGTGCTTATTGGTATGGAGATGGTAGCTCTGCACTTGAAGAAGGAAACGTTTTCGAAAACAACACGGTTAAAAATTCTTACTATTCAGGTTTATACCTTTATTATCAAAATGCACCTGTTGTAAAAGGCAACAAAGTATCTTCTAATAGTTCTTATACATCCGGCTACGGAATTAGTCTAGGATATTCAGACAATCATATTGTTGTAGCTGATAACCATATTTTTCCTGATTCTGCAACAACCAACTGGCCTTATTACGGACTTAGAATCTATTACTGTGATGCTCAGTTAACCTCATCATCAGAAGTTTACAACAACAGAGTTGTAATGGGAGGAACATCGACATCTACACGTTATGCTTTATACTTCTACAATTCAACATTCCAAACTTATGCTAACAATACAGGAATTGTTGCTGCAGGAAGTTCTAGTTCTCGTGCACTGTATGAATATAGTGGAGATTTCAGCAGTTACTACAACAATGCTTTTATAAACCTTGCCGGAGGCTATTCGGCTTACTATTCATCTCAAGCATTATGGGCTTCAGATAATAATGCATGGTATTCAACAGACATGAGTAACCTTGGTTATGTAAATGGTACTGTAACCGATTTAGCAGGTTTTCAAAGCGGTTTAGGAACTGATGCAAACAGTATTGTTGCTGATCCTATTGTATCTGATACTGCAAATGCTCTTTTCTGTGCTGACTCATTAAACAATGCCGGCCAACCGGTTTCTTTTGTAGTAAATGATTACGAAGGTGAAATGAGATCTTCTACTACTCCTGACATTGGTGCCAATGAATACCAGTCTGTAGTTGATTTCAATGTATTTGATGATTTTGTGATTTGTGACAATTCAGATTCTACATTTACATTAGCCTATAACTACGATTATGTAGTTTGGGGTACTGCTTTGGATACAGCTACTTCTTATACAGTATCTCAAGCTGGTCAGTATTACGTTCAGGCTGCTAGTGCTTGTGGTACTTTCTTTGACACAGCTCAGGCTTATGCGCAAGAAACACCAACACTACCTTTTAACATGAACATTTGTACTGATGAAGTAGCTCAAATTTCTAGTGGCATCACAAATCCAGCAATGGTTTCATGGTCTACAGGAGCAACTACTGACTCAATTGATATCTCTGTTGCTGGTGTATATACTGTTGAAGTTATTGATACTGTTGGTTGTTACAGCATAGACTCTGTAAATGTTACACAGTCTCCTGCTGTTGACCTTCCTGATTCATTAAACATCTGCGAAAACAATACGGAGTTCCTTGATGCTCAAATCCAAGGATCATACGCTTGGTCTACAGGCTCTACCAACCAAACAATTCTTGTGAATAGCACAGGGATATATTCTGTGGTTGTTACTGACCAATATGGTTGTGTTAGTACAGACACTACGAATGCTATCGTAATTGAACTTCCTGATACNACATACACAACTAATACATCATACCTTACTGTTGAGTTTTTCTCTACGAATCAGGCTGGTGTAAACTATGTTTGGGATTTTGGTGATGGTAATTCAGCTACTGGTCCTAACGCATACCATGTATACGATTGGAAAGGTGAATTTATAGCNACNTTAACAGCTTACAATGATTGNGATACAATCACTACTGAATTCTACGTATTCCCAGACATCGTTAGNAGTGTAGAAGATCAAGCTACNGTACTTTCAAAAGTTAGCNTATANCCTAACCCAAGTAATGGAATTTTCAATTTAGGTTTTGAGCTTACTGAAAGTCATTCTGTNTCATATGAAATAATTGATGCTCAAGGTCAACTGATTATGAATAAAAACATNGGAGTTGTTTCCGGNAATATTCAAGAAGAAATTAACTTAAANGAGGCTTCTTCTGGANTTTATTTCATNAAAATAAAAACTGGTTCTAGTGTTGAAGTTTACAGATTATCAAAATTCTAACGGTCAAAACACCGGATTAGCAAATTTCACACTTNCTAATTAACAAAAAGCCAAAAGCTCAGTATTTACTGGGCTTTTGGCTTTTTAGGTTGTTNCATTTCACTTAAAAAGTTTACAATATTTTAATACCTTTACGGAGACACGAGATATTTAATGAACTTTTAAACAATTAACTATGAGAAAGACATTACGTTCAATTCTTTTCATTTTATCACTTACAACGTTGTGGCTATCGGGAATTTCACAAACAATGATTCCTCTCCCGCCACATTCTTCTACTTATACAGGATATACCCGTGGATTCTACTTCACATCTCCGGCAGATATCGTAATTACAGGNCTTAGAGTTGTTGATGATGCAAACTCAAGTGCTGATCAGGCTGTAGAAGTACTTTCATTTCCTGGTACGCCATCAAGTGGTACAGGAACTCAGTTAGGATACTGGAATGGTGTTTCTACCGGTACTATTATATCAACNTTCATTCCTGTTGCCAGTGGTGAAGTNATTGGTATTCTAGGTAATAAATACACTTCTACTTCTAGCTTTAGTGCCATTAATAGTTATGGTTCTGTTTATTCAAGTACCATNGCNGGTGTTCCAACAACACTTNACAGATTTGGTTATCAAGCTAACATTGCAGGTGGNGCNTCAAACGGTAATAGCCTTATCACTTCAACTTCGGGCAGCATTGGACGTGTNGAAGTTTATTGGAGTTATCCAACTACCTCTCCTAACGATGCCGGAATTACAGGTATTNTCTCTCCTGCTGGCACATACTGNCTGGGAGATTCAACNGANTTAATNGTTAACCTTCAAAACTTTGGTACAGACTCTCTTGATAGCTGNATGATTGTTTGGNATCATAACGGTANTTTAGANTCTGCATGGTATACNGTAAACCTTGACACTCTTGGTGGTGCTGGTTCTGCTGATACAAACTTATTNCTCACTACTCTTACTATGGGATCTGGAGCTCAGAACTTCACGATTTATCCNAAATATCCTAATGGAGTAGCTGATACCGTTGACTGGAATGACACTTCATACTTAAGTATTGCAGGTCCTTCNTTAAACGGAACTTATTTAGTNGGCCCTTCAGCTTCTGCTGATTANGCCAACTTTACAGAAGCTACTGATGATCTTGTNGCTAAAGGANTATGTGGACCTGTGATCTTTAATGTTGAAGATGGCAACTANCTTGAGCAAATTGAAATNCCTTCTATTGCCGGTGCTAGCAGCATTAATACAATCACATTTACTTCTTTAAACGGAGACAGTACTNTGGTTGAATTAGAATACAATGCGAATAGTTCAGGTGATAATTATACTCTCTCTTTAAATGGTGCTCAATACGTAACTTTTGATAAAATCAGCATCATCAACTCATCAAGTAGTTCATACAGAAGAGTAGTTAATATCTCAGGTAGTNCAGAATCAAACACTATTCAAAACTGTGTAATTGAAGCTCCTGTAGCNACTAGTACTTCTTCAAACTATGCTACAGTTTATAACGCCAGTGGTATTGAACCAAACCACACGATTTCGAATAATGTTATCAAAAATGGTTCATANGGATTGTACTGGTATGGTTCTAATTCTTCAACCTTAGAAGAAGGTAATGTTATTGAAAATAACACGATTGAGAATCCATACTATATGGGTATAGCATCGTATTATCAGAATGCTGTAAACATATCACATAACAAAATCAGCTCTGGTAGTTCTTACTCATCAGGATATGGTATNTACCTTTATTACAATGACAATCATATTGTTATTGACGGAAACCATGTTTTCCCTGATTCAACAACTACTAACTGGCCATACTATGGTATGCGCATTTATTATTGTGATGCTCAGTTCCCAGCTTCTAGTGAAATCAAAAACAACCGTGTTGTATTAGGTGGTACATCTACTTCTACTCGTTATGGTATGTACCCTTACTATTCTGATTTCCAGACGTATGCCAACAATACAGTAATTGTTTCTGCAGGAAGTACGAGTTCTAGAGCTTTGTATCACTACTACGGTGATTACAACACTTATTACAACAATGCTTACATCAACTTAGCTGATGGGTATGCTGCTTATTATTACAGCAGTAATTCAATATTAGCTTCTGATAACAACGCTTGGTACTCTACCAACATGAGTAACCTTGGTTACGCTAGTGGTACGGTTACTAACTTAGCCGGGTTCCAAAGTGGCTTAGGTATGGATGCAAATAGTGTTGTTGCTGATCCTATTGTTTCGGATACTGTTAACGCTCTTTTCTGTGCAGACTCATTAAACAATGCAGGAACACCTTCTATTGCTATGTATGATTACGAAGGTGAAATGAGATCTTCTACTACTCCTGACATTGGTGCGAATGAATACCAGTCTGTTACTGACTTTAATGTATTTGATGATTTTGTGATTTGTGATAATTCAGATTCAACATTCACATTAGCTCATAATTATGACTATGTACTTTGGGGTACTGCTTTAGATACAGCTACTTCTTACACTGTATCTCAAGCTGGTCAGTACTATGTTCAGGCGATTAGTGCTTGTGGTACTTTCTATGACACTGCACAGGTTTATGCTCAAGAGCAACCAACTCTTCCTTTCAACATGAACATTTGTGCTGATGAAGTAGCTCCTATCTCTAGTGGTATTACGAATCCGGCAATGGTTTCTTGGTCTACAGGAGCTACTACTGATTCGATTGATATCTCTGCTGCTGGTGTATATACTGTTGAAACAGTTGATACAGTGGGATGTTACAGCATTGACTCTGTAAATGTTACGCAATCTCCTGAAGTTGACCTTCCGGCAACACTTGACATTTGTGAAAACACTACAGAGTTCCTTGATGCTCAAATCCAAGGTTCTTACGATTGGTCTACGGGTTCTACCAACCAAACAATCCTTGTTGACAGTTCAGGATCTTATTCTGTAGTTGTTACAGATCAGTTTGGGTGTNTAAGTACAGACACTACTGTAGTTACTGTTATTGAACTTCCTGATACATCTTANACAACAACAACAACTTTCCTAACTGTTGANTTTTTCTCAACAAATCAGANNGGTGTTACTTATGTATGGGATTTTGGTGATGGNNACNCTGCNACNGGNNCTAANGTATANCACATNTATGANNNNANAGGTGACTANACAGCTACNTTAACNGCTTATAATGNNTGTGATACNNTNANNACAGANTTCCCTGTATTCCCANGNNACTACAACAAGTGTTGAAGGAATAGAAGTGTATGCTTCTAGTCTGTCGATCTATCCAAATCCAAATAACGGACAGTTTAATCTTGCTTTTGAATTAAACGGAAGTCACGAAGTTTCTTATGAAATTTTCGACATTCAAGGAAGATTAGTTGACAACAAAAACTTAGGTATTGTTTCAGGAACTGTTCAAGAAGCAATCAATATTGATGAAGCCGCTCAAGGCCTTTACTTATTNAAAGTTAAAACAGGTGATGATGTTCAAACATTTAGAATCTCTAAGAGATAATTTGATGAATTAAACATCATTTTCTAATATTTAAAAAGGCCGGTTAGNTAACCGGCCTTTTTTATTTTCAGCTNTTTGATCAAGAATAGTTGCAAACAAAAAAGCCGATGTTTTATCCCAACATCGGCTTTTAGCATTCATTGTTAACAATGAAGTTATTTTTTTCTCATGTAAATTGTAATNGGAGTACCCGTAAAGTCCCAGTTCTCTCTTAGTTTATTTTCCAGAAAACGTTTATACGGATCTTTTACATATTGCGGAAGNTTCGCAAAAAAAGCAAATGATGGATATGCCAACGGTAATTGAGTAATATACTTGATTTTAATNTATTTTCCCTTTGTTGCTGGNGGAGGNTTTTGTTGAATAATAGGNAATAACACATCATTTAACTCTGACGTCTTCAATTTTCGGTTACGGTTATTGTATGTATTTACCGCTGCNTCTAAAGCCTTATGAATACGTTGCTTGTTAAGAACCGATGTNAATATAATTTCAACATCTTTAAATGGTGCTATTCGCTTTTTGATCTCTTCCTCAAACTTTTTAGCAGTGTGTGTATCTTTCTCAACTAAATCCCATTTGTTGATTAAGATCACAACTCCTTTATTATTCTTTTGAATGAGACNGAAAATGTTGATATCCTGAACACCAATTCCTTCAGCTGCATCAATCATCANAATACATACATCAGAATTTTCGATAGCTCTAATCGAGCGCATCACCGAATAGAACTCCAAGTCTTCATGNACCTTNGANTTTTTACGAACTCCAGCCGTATCTACTAGCATAAAATCAAATCCGTATGCCTTGTACCTAGTATCTACAGAATCGCGAGTAGTACCTGCAACTGGAGTTACAATATTTCTATCTACACCTAATAAGGCATTGATGAACGAAGACTTTCCTGCATTTGGACGACCAACAACAGATATTCGGGGAATTTCAATTTCATCCTCCTCTTCATCACGCGAGAACTCTTTTACTACTTCATCNAGCAGCTCACCNGTTCCACTACCATTAATACTGGANACTGTAAAAACTTCACCTAAGCCCATACCATAAAACTCAGCAGCCATAGCAATTCTCTGTGGTGTATCAACCTTATTAGCCACGAGGTATGTTTTCTTATCTGATTGACGAAGTAAATTAGCAACTTCTTTATCCATTGCGGTAATGCCCACTTCTACATCAACCATAAAAATTAATGCATCGGCTTCTTCAATCGCCAAAACAACCTGCTTTCTAATCTCGCCTTCAAATTCGTCATCAGATCCATTGATGTATCCTCCAGTATCAATCACTGAAAAATGATGCCCNGTCCATTCGGCCTTTCCATAATGACGATCNCGGGTTACACCGCTGAACTCATCAACAATGGCCTCTCTTCTTCCTACCAAACGATTAAAAAAGGTTGATTTTCCTACATTTGGTCTACCTACAATAGCAACGATGTTTCCCATTATTTTTTAATATATCCGTATTTCTTCAATTTAAGATCGTTTGTTCTCCAATCCTTATCAACTTTAACAAAAAGATCTAGAAACACTTTTTTGTCAAAAAATGCCTCAATGTCTTTTCTTGCCTGAGTACCCACTCTCTTGAGTGCTTTTCCCTGATGACCGATAATAATGCCTTTTTGCGTATCTCTCTCAACGAAAATCTCAGCCCTCATATGAATTATATCTTCGGCTTCTTTAAAACTTTCTACAACTACTTCACAAGCGTAAGGGATTTCTTTCTTGTAGTTTAAGAAGATTTTTTCTCGAATTATTTCAGAAACAAAAAAACGTTCTGGCTTATCTGTTAGCTCATCTTTAGAATAATAAGCTGGACCCGGAGGCAATAATTCAATTAAACGATTTTTTAACTCTTCTACTCCAAACCCTAAAAGGGCTGATATTGGTCTAATTTCAGCTTTAGGAATGATCTCTTTCCATCTTTCCATAGCTTCCTCCAANCCTTCTTGATCNGTTGTATCAATTTTATTCACCATCAATATAACCGGNATTGATAGNTTATTGATAATATCGAGCAAATCTGAATTTTTAAACACTTTCTCTCCAACCTCTGTGATTACCAACAACACATCNGCATCTACCAAAGCATTTTTNACAAAGTCTAACATGCTTTCATGAAGCTTGTATGCAGGATCTACNATTCCAGGGGTATCAGAAAATATGATTTGATAGTCTTCATGATTAACAATTCCATGAATTCTATGTCGGGTAGTTTGCGCCTTAGATGTGATAATNGAAAGTCGCTCACCCACAAGCTGATTCATGAGTGTAGACTTTCCTACATTAGGACTACCAATGATGTTTATAAAACCTGATTTATGCAAGATTTCCNAATCTTTTTGATGAGACTTGCAAAGATGCAAATATTTTTCTTACATTTGCACCTCACATCGCGAGGTGGAGCAGTTGGTAGCTCGTTGGGCTCATAACCCAAAGGCCGCAGGTTCGAGTCCTGCCCTCGCTACTAGAGTAAAGCTTGGAATNNNNTTCCAAGCTTTTTTTATTTCTATACTCCTTCTATTTTCCCTCTTCACATCACAATCTNNACAAGACGCTTAAGCTTTTTAAATGTAATCTTTTGTATTAGCNCCCNACTGACAAACAATTCATATTTGTCATTTATCTCACATAAAAGAAGTATATTTCTTACTTATTAAGATAATTCAGAATTATATTCCATATGATTAGTATTCCTCAAAACATACAAGAATTAAAAAGTTACCAACCTGGAAAACCCATTTCTCAGTTAATTGAAGAATATAAACTTGACGAGATAGCCGTATTGTGGAATAATGAAAATAATCATGGTTTTTCACCTCTAGTAAANGACGCCATTACCAATGCAATAGAAACATCTAATTTNTATCCTGATGCGATGTCTTTTGAGCTAAGGACAGCACTAGCTGAACGAAACAATAGNAATTACAATGAAATAACGATTGGTAACGGATCTGAGGAAATTCTTTCTAACATTAACAAAGCTTTTATTGAACAAGAAGAAGAACTATTAACTTCTGAAGGTAGCTTTGTTTCTGTGTATGTATGGGCTAAAGCTAGCAACATAAAATTAAAAACTGTTCCACTAAAACCTGATTACAGTTTTGACCTAGATNCCATTTATAATGCCATTACAGAAAAGACCAAGGTTATATACTTAGCTAATGCTAATAACCCAACAGGGTCTATGCTGAACAAGACAGAATTGCTTCATTTTATCGAAAAAGTCCCTAAACACATTATCATCGTAGTAGACGAAGCCTACATTGAATATTCACAAAGCCTTTTTGGTGACCTTTTTCCTNTGAGCTCTCTTTTTAAGAAAGAAAATGTCATCACGTTAAGAACTTTTTCGAAGGCTTATGGACTTGCCGGTATAAGAGTTGGTTATTCTATAGCACCTGAAAAACTGACTGAGGCACTACTAAAAGTTAAAATGACATTTGCTCCATCTAACTTATCTCAAGCTGCCGCGCTTGCNGCATTAAAAGACCAAGACTTTGTAGCTTTTACTACCTCTGAAAACAAAAAAGGAATTCAACTTTTTTACGATGCTTTTGATGAGCTTGGCTTAAATTACTGTAAAAGTGCTTGTAATTTTGTAATGGTCTACTTTGAAACTACAGATGAAGCTTCTAGGTTTACTAATGATCTAATTAAAAAAGGTGTTTTTGTAAGGCAACTAAAAGCTTTTGGTTTGCCTCATTGTGTTAGAATTTCAGTAGGNACAGCTAAAGAAAATGCTTTTTGCATTCATCAAATCNGTACNCTCAAATAAAAAAGCGACTATCTCTAGCCGCTTTTTTTGGAAGTTTTTCATAAAAAATTTAAGGGGGTGGTAGAAGTTCTTTCTCAGGTATCCTCTGATTAATTTATGATAATCGAGAGAAGGTTTTTCGTCAATGTGTCTAAGATATATAATTTTATTTTTAATCCAAGCACCTACAAACGAGAAACTTAAACAAAAAAAAACAGCTTCACATTTATTTGCAACAATAAATATATCCCAAAACCGTTACCCAGCCTACGTTTCAACAACACTGACAGTTTCGTCAATCTTTTTAACATTTATTCACACATTTATTTCACAATTGACCAACCTTTTCACAAACTCTTACGTTTATGGTAGTGGAAGTTTTCTCATAGGTATCGTTTGATTAGCTTAATGCTAATCGAGAAAAGGGACAGAGGTGTCCCTTTTTTTTATGCCTTATTTTTTTTCAAAAAAAATTTCACTTCTACCCAACCTTTTAAAAATATGCTACGTGTATGTGGGTGGAAGTTTTCTCATAGGTATCGTTTGATTAGCTTAACGCTAATCGAGAAAAGGGACAGAGGTGTCCCTTTTTTTATGCACAAAAAAAACCGCATCCATTACTGAATGCGGTCTTTCTATTAAAGGAATATCTTTTAATCTTATAGCGCAAATACTTCTTTTACCTTCGCTACGTAATCTAACTTTTCCCAAGTAAATAACTCTACTTCAATTTCTTTTTCATCATTCTTAGCTCCAATCTGACGAATGAACTTTTTGGTAATCGTCTTAGACTCTCTACCCATATGCCCATAAGCAGCAGATTCTGAATAAATTGGATTTCTAAGTTTTAATCTTTGTTCTATCACACCTGGTCTTAGGTCAAATAATGCTTTTACTTTCTGAGCAATTTCACCATCTGTTAAATCAACTTTTGAAGTTCCATACGTTTCAACAAAAACTCCCATAGGCTCTACAACACCAATGGCATATGAAACTTGAACTAAAACCTGATCTGCTACACCTGCTGCTACAAGGTTTTTAGCAATATGNCTTGCTGCNTATGCNGCNGAACGATCNACCTTAGAAGGNTCTTTTCCACTAAAAGCNCCACCACCATGAGCTCCTTTNCCTCCATAAGTATCTACAATAATTTTTCTACCTGTTAGACCAGCATCTCCATGTGGTCCACCAATCACAAACTTCCCTGTTGGATTGATATAGTATTTAATGTCTTCTGAAAATAGTTTCTGGATATGATCCGGTAATTGCTTTATAACTCTAGGAATTAAAAGGTTCACAATGTCAGCTTTAATTTTCGCTAACATTTCTTTCTCTTCATCAAAATCATCGTGCTGTGTAGACACCACTATAGTATCTATACGCTGGGGCTGATCATCATCTGAATATTCAATCGTTACTTGGGCTTTCGCATCAGGTCTTAAGTAATTAATCTCAACACCTTCCCTACGCATCTCTGCCAACTCTTTCAAAATTCTGTGGGAAAGATCAAGTGCCANAGGCATGTAATTATCCGTTTCATTGGTTGCATAACCAAACATCATCCCTTGGTCTCCTGCNCCTTGTTCTTCTATTCCTCCTCGGTCTACTCCTTGATTGATATCAGGAGATTGCTCATGCAATGCACTTAGCACGCCACAAGAATTTCCTTCGAACATATATTCTCCCTTGGTATAACCTATACGGTTAATNGTNTCCCTAGCAATTTGCTGAACATCAATATAAGTTTCTGACTTGATTTCTCCNGCCAAAACTACCTGTCCAGTCGTTACAAGTGTTTCACATGCGACTTTTGATTGTGGATCAAAAGCAAGAAAATTGTCAAGTATTGCATCAGAAATCTGATCGGCTATTTTATCNGGATGACCTTCACTAACCGACTCAGAAGTAAATAAATATGGCATTATAATCTGTTTTGTTCATTAAACTCAATGTGCGGAAGGAAGCACNTGAAACAGGTTTTAGGATACTTTTTTAGCACTTTTTTTATGTGGTTGCAAGCAGCCAAATCCTTCCACAAGATTGTGGCAAAAGTAACATTTTAAATAATCCTAAACTTAAATCTCTCCCCTCTACTTTTGGGTTTATCACCACACCTTAATTGTACTGAATTCTAGCAATAAACAAATGATTTTTCTGTACCTGTGTCAGTTTCTTTAATTCATCAGAATGTATTTTCCCAACAATACGNACCTGCTCATGTGTTTTTGTTTCTTCATCAATATCNATAAAGCTCAAACTTTCTAATACCGATGGAGTGTCTGTTCTTAAATAGACATCCCAAACTTTACCTTTTGGAGTAGCNGCTTCTGCNCCTTTATTTAATNNATAAGAAATACCGTGTCCAATCTTTTCTATATCACCCAAAACTGCTTGNGCTGTTGGAAATGCACCCGCTCCCTCTCCTTCTAACACAAAATTACCTGCNACATTNGTTTGNACTTCAACAGCATTTAGNACATCATGCACATTTCCCAATTTCGATTCTCCTGGAAGGAAAACAGGNGTAACAGANAGCTCAAAATTATCTTCAGATTGTGTGATATTGCCGGTTTGTTTCACTACAAGATTTTTGGATTTCCCCCATTCAATGTCTGCAGTATTCACGCGCTGTATTCCAGCAAAAAACACATCTTCAGGTTTTACTAATTTNCCAAAGCCATGAAGTGCAAGAATNATTGTTTTAAACAAGGCATCATGTCCTGCAATATCCATTGTTGGATCTGCTTCAGCATAACCTTTTAACTGAGCATCTCTTAATGCTTCGTCAAAAGATCTTCCNGCATTCATTTCAGTCAAAATGTAGTTTGAAGTACCATTCAAGATTCCCTCTATTTTAGAAATCTTTTGCCATGCTAAGTATTGATCNGTTGTTTGAANAATTGGNACTGCNCCCGCCACAGCAGCTTCATACAACAACAATTTACCGCTTGCTTTTTGCACCTCGATCAATTCTTCCAAGTGCTCCGCNATCATTCGTTTGTTGGCAGAAACNACATGNTTNCCNTTNTCCAAAGCAGCTTTTACNATTTTGAAAGCNGCTTTTGAATCATTGGTNACTTCGATTACCAATTCAATTTCCGGATCTCCAAGTATTACACAATCGTCATATGAAAAACGCTCTTCAGGAAGAATACGTTTCTTGTTCTTCTCTTTAACAACAATNGCTTTNAANTCNANNNTNGGGTACGCTGTTTCCCTAACCAATCTGTAGAGTCCTTCTCCAACGACTCCAAATCCAAAAATACCTGCAGTAATTTTTTTCGACATTTTGATTAATAATTTAANATCTGACCAGCAGAAAAGGTTTCACCTGAATCTAAGGTTTCGGTTTTTATAAATTTTTTGATTTCTAATTTTACTAACTCAGTATCCACAAGGAATCCATCNTGCCCATANAATGTGTCAATTTCAGTCCATTGAGCATCCGGAATTTCTCTTGCCAGCAATAGCTGTTCTTCAACAGGAAAGAGTAAATCATCTTTCATNCTTANNACAAGNGTTCTNGCTTTCACCAAGCTTAGAGCTNTATTNANNNCATCTCGNTCTCTACCTACATTTTGNCTATCCATTGCCTGACTCAAGCGGTAATAACTGAATGCATTGAATCGACCAACTAACTTTTCTCCCTGATAGCGTTGATAGCTTTGAGCCTTCAACGCTTCTTTATCCAGAGATTGTTCATCGTCTTGAGTTTTGTTATAAACCGTATGATTTCTATACGATAATAATGCGATTGAACGAGCGGCTTTCAGACCTTGAGCTCCNGCATCNGCATTGGATTCTTTCCATGTTCCNTCAGCTTCAATAGCTAATCGTTGAGATTCATTAAACGCTACTCCCCAAGCTGAATGTTTCGCATTACTNGCTATAAGAACAAGGTTCTCTATNTCATTGGGTTTCTGAATTGCCCATTCCAATGCTTGCTGTCCTCCAATTGAAGCCCCTATTAAAAGATCAANTTTTGAAATTTTCAAAGCTTCTTTCACNCGTTGATAAACACGNGCCATATCTCTAATGGTAAACTTTGGGAAACGATGAAAATAAGGTTCTCCATCTTCTGCTANNCTNAATGGATTGGTGGTTCCGTATGGNGACCCNAACATNTTGACACAAATNNCAACATAATGATCATTGGTAGAGAGCAATCCATCTTCTCCNTCAAACATTCCTNCCCACCATTCAAAAGGATTAGAATTAGCCGTTAAGGGATGACACACCCAAATCACTTTCNCATCTTGATCNTCTAAATCACCTTCGATGTGATAGGCTATTTCCAATTGAGGCAATTGNTGTCCATTCTCTAATACAAATGGCTCACTCAGTACCAATGATCTTTTTAGCATGCTATTATGATTTTACTTTATCTGAAATTTCAGCTTTTTCAAAGGCTTGAACGAAATCAGCTTTGATATCATCCAAGTGTTCAAGNCCAACTGAAACCCTTAATAATCCCGGCACAACACCGGATTTTTTCTGTTCTTCTTCTGAAAGTTGATCGTGAGTAGTACTNGATGGATGGATGATCAATGTTTTAGCATCTCCTACGTTGGCCAAATGACTTACCAACTCAAGACTATTTACAATTGTATCAGCAACTTCTTTCCCTCCTTTTACTTTGAAAGAAAGTACACCNCCAAAACCATTTTTCAAGTATTGNTTAGCCTTTTCNTAATACGGACTACTTTCCAATCCAGGATAATTNACCCANGTTACTTCAGGTCTTTCTTCCAACCATTTTGCTAACTCAAGTGCATTNTCNACTGTTCTTTGAACACGCAATGACAATGTTTCCAAGCCTTGAATAAGTTGNAAAGAATTAAACGGACTCAANGCTGGGCCAAAATCTCTTAAACCTTCTACTCTAGCACGAATTGCAAAGGCAATATTGGNTANTCCAAGCGGGTTATTTTCACCAAAAGTTTCCCAGAAATTCAANCCATGGTAACCTTCACTNGGTTCNGAGAACTGCTTGAATTTTCCATTGCCCCAGTTNAANTTTCCTCCATCAACGATAATTCCACCAATACTGGTTCCATGTCCACCAATCCATTTTGTTGCAGAGGACACAACTACACTAGCACCTTGTTCTAATGGTCTGAATAAATAACCTCCTGCACCAAAGGTGTTGTCCACAATAAGAGGAATATCGTTGGCTTTTGCAATTGCAGCAATCGACTCAAAATCAGGAATTGAAAAACTTGGATTCCCAATTGTTTCCAGATAAATTGCTCTGGTGTTTTCATCAATGAGTTTTGCGAATTCAGATGGTTTATCCCCATCGGCAAAACGAACCTCTACGCCAATACGTTTAAAAGCTACTTTAAATTGGTTGTAGGTTCCTCCGTAGAGGTATGTTGTTGAAACAATATTTTGACCAGCTTCAACTAAGTTGTTCAATGCTATAAATTGAGCTGCTTGTCCAGATGCTGTAGCTACTGCAGCCACACCTCCTTCGAGTGCCGCTACACGCTGTTCAAATACATCAGTGGTAGGGTTATTCAATCGTGTATAGATATTTCCAAACTCTCTCAGTCCAAATCGGTTAGCCGCTTGTTCTGAATTTTCAAAAACATAAGATGTTGTTTGGTAAATAGGTACTGCACGTGAACCTGTTGTTGGATCTGCAGTTTGACCAGCGTGTAATTGAAGTGTTTCGAAATGATATTTATCAGTTGACATAATTTTAAATTTTTGGATTATTGATAGGATTGAAAAAAATATGAGGAGGTACAATAAATTCCTTGCGCGCTTTAGGAGTTTAAAGCACCAAATCAGATTTCAGAATATGTACGAGAAATCAAATGAGATGCATCAACAGCAACACATAGTGCAACAACAGCAACACATCATCATAGCAGCAGTAGAATACTGAACCAGATTGACTTTGAGTAGATTTTTCGAACTGTTGTTGATTACTGTTTTCATCTCTTTGCTTTTATCATTCCACATTTGGGCTGGTTGGGGCACCTTTTCCAAGAGGACGGTTGCCTGAGGGTCATAGAGCCAGATCTCTCTCCTCGATCTTTATAAAAACTTACTCGGTGTTTCGAGTAAATTGCTGTGGCAAATTACCAACCTATTTTTTGATTTTGCAAGAACTTGAGCAAAATTTTCATTTTACCACAATCATTTCAAGATCCTTAAACTATAGTTTAAGAAACAACACCAAAACAACAAGTATGTTTTTAATTTGACATTCTGTAAGTGTTAATTATTTGTTTTCTTAAAAATCCAACATACTTTTGTAGCGCTTATCAAGAAAGACGGAGGGACAGGCCCTGTGAAGTCTTAGCAACCCAGANCTGCTGGGTGCTAATTCCTTTCTCAACACTGGTTGGGAAAAGATGAGCGGAAAAGCAATTTTCTATCTCATACTTCACAACATACATTTTCTCTTTTTTTCTGAAGGCATTAACAAATAAGCAACTTGTTGTATGTCAGTTTCATTGGAAGATATTTTACGCGAAAGAATTCTTGTGCTAGATGGTGCTATGGGTACCATGATTCAGCGGCATAAGCTTGAAGAGGAGGATTACAGAGGAGAACNNTTCAAAGATCACAANGTGAACCTAAAAGGGAACAANGATTTACTTTCTATAACTCAACCGCAAATTATTCTTGATATTCACAGAGCTTATTTTGAAGCTGGAGCTGATATTGCCGAAACAAACACTTTTAGCAGTACCTCAATTGCACAAGCAGACTATGCTTTGGAAGATTTAGTTTATGAATTGAACGTTGAATCGGCAAAACTAGCTAAACAAGCAGCNGATGANTACACGGCTAAAACACCGAACAAACCTCGGTTTGTAGCAGGTTCAATAGGCCCAACCAANAGAACAGCATCACTCTCTCCTGATGTCAACAACCCAGGGTTCAGAGCTGTAAATTTCAANGAATTGAAAGNAGCCTACATTGAACAAATNAACGGTTTGATTGATGGCGGAGTAGATCTTTTATTGATTGAAACAGTATTTGANACTCTAAATGCCAAAGCAGCTTTAATGGCNTGNCAAGANGTTTTTGACCAACGCAAAAAACAATGGCCAATNATGGTTTCAGGAACCATTACAGATGCTAGTGGAAGAACACTTTCTGGCCAAACAGCCGAAGCCTTCCTCATCAGCATTTCACACATGCCATTACTCAGCATAGGGTTTAACTGTGCACTTGGAGCCAAACAGCTTGAACCTCATCTTCAAGTACTTGCTGACAATGCCCCATTNTTTACCAGTGCTCATCCTAATGCAGGATTACCCAATGAATTTGGCGCTTANGATGAGACACCTGAATTAATGGGAGATCAAATTGAGCATTATCTAGAAAATAACTTGGTCAACATTATTGGCGGTTGTTGTGGAACAACGCCAGACCATATCAAAAAAATTGCTGAACTAGCAGCAAAATATAAACCTCGAAAAAAGGAGGTTACTCAATGAGTTTGACTTCAGGATTCCATGAGAAAAACAACAAAGGCTTCTATAAAACCAAATTGNTTCTTAGCGGCCTAGAACCTTTGATTGCCACAGATGAATCTAATTTCATCAATGTTGGAGAGCGATGCAATGTAACAGGTTCTAGAAAATTTTTACGCCTCATTAAAGAAAACAAGCTTGATGAAGCTGTAGAAGTGGCAAGAGAACAAGTCAATGGCGGAGCTCAAATTCTGGATGTTAATATGGATGAGGGAATGCTCGATGGTAAAGAAGCCATNGTAGANTTCCTAAACCTCATTGCTGCCGAGCCTGATATCGCTCGCATTCCGGTAATGATTGACAGTTCAAAATGGCCAATTATTGAAGCTGGACTTCAATGCATACAAGGAAAAGGCGTTGTAAATTCCATTTCACTGAAAGAAGGTGAAGAAGAATTCATNGCTCATGCTAGAAAGATCAAACACTATGGAGCTGCCACNATTGTGATGGCTTTTGATGAANATGGNCAGGCAGANANTTATGAACGTAGAATTTCTATTTGNGAACGTTCNTATAAAATNCTTACAGAAGAAGTTGGTTTCCCTGCAAACGACATCATTTTCGANCCTAATATTTTTCCNGTTGGAACCGGNATTGAAGANCATGCCAATTATGCTTTAGATTTNTTNAAAGCCTGTCGTTGGATNAGAGAAAATTTACCGGGAGCATCTGTAAGTGGTGGTGTCAGTAATGTTTCTTTTTCATTCCGNGGNAACAATGTTGTTCGCGAAGCCATGCATTCTTCATTTCTTTTTCATGCCATTAAAAATGGGATGAACATGGGAATTGTAAATCCGTCTACATTGACTATTTACGATGAAATTCCAGCCGACTTATTAGAGAAAATAGAGCATGTATTACTGAACNGTAAGCCAACTGCTACAGAAGAATTACTAGAATTTGCNGAACANATAAAAGATACCGGAACAAGTTCTAAANTCAAGACAGAAGAATGGCGAGAATTTCCTTTATNCAAACGNATTGAACATGCATTAGTNAAAGGCAATGCNGAATTTATTGAAGCCGATGTTGAGGAAGCTCGTCAACAGTTTGATCAAAGTCTTCAAGTCATTGAAGGCCCTTTGATGGATGGNATGAACGTAGTTGGTGATCTTTTTGGAAGTGGTAAAATGTTCTTACCTCAAGTGGTAAAAAGTGCCCGNGTAATGAAAAAGGCTGTNGCCTANCTNGAGCCATTTTTGGAAGCTGAAAAAGCTGCATCTCCTGAAGCCGCAAACAAAGGGAAAGGAAAAATTCTGATGGCTACCGTAAAAGGAGATGTTCACGATATTGGAAAAAACATTGTGGGTGTTGTTTTAGCCTGCAACAACTATGAGGTAATTGACCTTGGCGTGATGGTTCCCCCAGAAAAAATTCTGGAAGAAGCGAAACTCCAACAAGTAGATATCATAGGACTTAGCGGATTGATTACACCTTCGCTAGATGAAATGGTACATGTTGCCCGCGAAATGGAGAAAAACGGATTTGACATTCCGTTAATGGTTGGCGGTGCTACGACTTCAAAAGCTCACACGGCTGTGAAAATTGAACCAGAATACCGTGGAGGAACATTACATGTTTTAGATGCTTCACGATCGGTTACTGTAGCAGAGACACTCCTTTCAAGTCGAAAAGCTGATTTATTGGCCAATACAAAAATAGAATACGATCGTTTGCGCGAACAGTTTAACAACCGCCAAACAGCCGCCAAATTGTGTTCTTTTGAAACAGCCAATCAAAATGCTTTGCACATCGATTGGGAAACAGCAGCTATTCCTACTCCAAAACAAACCGGTGTTCACACGCTCAACTTTGATTTGGAAACATTAATCAACTACATCGATTGGTCTCCATTCTTTCAATCGTGGGAGCTTTTTGGACGTTTCCCAAAAATATTAGACGATAAGATTGTTGGAGAAGAAGCGCGCAAACTTTATTCTGATGCACAGAAAATGTTACAGCAAATTGTTGCCGAAAAATGGCTAACCGCAAAAGCGGTCTATGGCATTTTCCCAGCATACAACTCTGGTAATTCTGTTACTGTAACCTCAACTGAAAACAAAGAAAAAGAACTTTGCACTTTTGAATTTATTCGTCAGCAAAACCAACAAAAAGAAGGCACGCCCAACCGTTCACTTGCAGACTTTGTTGCGCCAAAAACATATAACGATCATATTGGAGCATTTGCAGTTACGGCAGGTATTGGCATTGATGAAAANCTTGCTGAATTCGAAGCCGATCACAATGACTACAACTCCATTATGTTGAAAGCCTTGGCTGATCGTTTNGCAGAAGCTGCTGCCGAATATTTGCANGAATGCATTCGTAAAGATTTTTGGGGATATGCATCTGAAGAAAACTTTGACAACGAAGCTTTAATCAAGGAAAAATATCAGGGCATCAGACCTGCACCTGGTTATCCAGCCTGNCCAGATCATACNGAAAAAGNAACCATTTTCAATTTGTTNGAAGTGGAAAAAAATGTTGGTATTGCACTNACCGAAAGTATGGCNATGACTCCAACTGCAGCAGTGAGCGGATGGTATTTTTCGCATCCTCAATCNCGCTATTTTAATGTTGGAAAAATCAATCAAGATCAAGTTTTAGATTACGCACAACGCAAAGGTTGGACTACTGAAGAGGCCGAAAAATGGCTACGACCTATATTAGCTTATTAAGAAATGAAAGTTACTGAACACATAGAAAAAGCAGCGGGAAAAACACTTTTCTCATTCGAAATACTTCCTCCGTTAAAAGGGATGAACATTGATTGTATTTACGATACAATAGACCCTTTGATGGAATTTAATCCTCCATTTGTTGATGTAACTTACCACCGTGAGGAATTTGTCTACAAAGACCGTGGAAATGGTTTGTTGGAGAAAAAATCAACAAGAAAACGTCCGGGAACAGTAGGNATTTGTGCAGCCATTATGCATAAATATGGTGTTGATGCCGTGCCTCATATTATTTGTGGAGGTTTTACTAAAGAAGAGACCGAAAATGCTTTAATCGATCTAGACTTTCTAGGCATTGACAATGTATTGGTACTNCGNGGAGATCCCATAAAAACAGAAACTTATTTCAAACCAGAAGTTGGTGGACACGAATATGCCATTGATTTATTGAAACAAGTAGCAGATTTGAATCAGGCAAAATATTTAGACGAGGATATTAAAAATCANACCAATACCGANTTCTGCATTGGAATAGCTGGATATCCTGAAAAGCATTTTGAAGCCCCCAACTTAAAGAGTGATTTGCACTGGTTAAAAAAGAAAGTCGAAGCCGGGGCTGAATACATTGTNACNCAAATGTTTTTTGACAACAGTAAGTTTTTCGATTTCGTTAACCGTTGTAGAGAAGAAGGCATTAATGTTCCAATCATTCCNGGATTAAAGCCTCTTTCGACAGTAAAACAATTGAATTTGCTTCCACATCGTTTTCACATCGATATTCCNGAAGAGTTATCAGATGAAGTATTAAAAGCTAGCTCAAACGATGCTGTTCGTCAGATCGGAATTGAATGGTGCTCACAACAATCTAAAGAATTGATGNANGCAGGAGTTCCTGTATTNCATTACTANTCAATGGGAAAAAGTGACAACATACAAACCATTGCCAGCAAGTTGTTTTAATTGCTGCTGGTAAGNCGTTGAAAAACTGCTTCGAGGTCTTGCTCTTCTACTTGGAGGCCAAGTACCTTGAAGCCATTGTCTACNGCAAACTGAAANACNTCTGANCGAACATCGCCTTTCGCATCAGCTTCAATTTCAAAAGTATTTCCTTTTACATTGCGTGCTTTTTTTACGCCTTTAATGTTTTTCAATTGAGCAATTCCCGGTTTACCATCAAACTCAACTTCGATTAGTTGAACATTGCTACTTTGGCGTTGCAATTCAGCAGTTGGTTTATCAGCCACTATAGTTCCTTTGTTAATGATAATTACGCGATCGCAAATGGCTTCTACCTCTTGCATAATGTGCGTACTCATCATTACCGTTTTAGCCTTACCAACAGTTTTAATCAAATTTCTTATTTCTACAATTTGGTTAGGATCTAACCCTGTTGTTGGTTCATCTAAAATTAACACATCAGGATCGTGTAATAATGCCTGTGCCAACCCTACACGTTGTCTGTAACCTTTTGAAAGTGCCTGTATTTTCTTGTTTTGCTCAACCTGTAAACCAACTAAGTCAATCATTTCTTTTACCCGCTCTTTGGCATTTTTAACTCCGTGCAATTTGGCCACAAAAAGCAGGTATTCTTTCACATACATCTCAAGGTATTGCGGATTGTGCTCAGGAAGATAACCGATATGTTTTTTCACATTCATAGGATCTTTCTCCACATCAAACCCACAAACTTCTACTCTTCCAGCACTTTGAGGAATAAAACAGGTAATGATCTTCATCATTGTAGATTTTCCTGCTCCATTGGGTCCCAAAAAACCTACAATCTCACCCGGTTTTATTTCAAGAGAGACATTATCAAGCGCTTTTTGCTCTCCGTAATTTTTGGTGACTCCTTCTACTTTAATCGACATACACGGTTTCCTTAATTGAAGTTCAAAAATACAAATTCAATAGGTATGCTTTTTCTATTTTTGCCCTGGCTAAAAAATTAACGCCTTAATGCAAGGAACTGTTGTAAAATCTACCGGTAGTTGGTATAACGTAAAATCTGATGACGATGCTATTGTTCAATGTCGCATCAAAGGGAAGTTCCGCATCAAAGGCATAAAAAGCACCAATCCTATTGCCGTTGGCGACTTGGTTGAATATGATATCGATGATGATGGTTATGGAGTCATTCATAAAATTCATCCGCGAAAGAATTACATTATCCGAAAATCGACCAAACTTTCGAAGCAAGTTCACATTATTGCTTCTAACATCGATCAGTTGGTTTTGGTTACTACCATTGTTCAGCCTAAAATAGCACTTGGATTTGTTGATCGAATTTTGGCTACAGCCGAAGCTTATAGTATCCCAGCAACTATTGTATTCAACAAATTTGACTTGTATGATGACGAAGCTATTGATAAGCTTGCTGGCATTTTAGCTATTTATGATCCTATTGGATACAATTACTGTTTGACCTCTGTAAAAACAAAAAAAGGACTCTCTGAATTCTCTGAACTATTAAAAGGAAAAACCTCTCTCCTTTCTGGCCATTCTGGTGTTGGAAAATCATCATTAATCAATGCCATTGAGCCAGATCTAGACCTTAAAGTAAAAGATGTTTCGGGTTATAACGAAAAAGGACAGCATACAACAACATTTGCAGAATTACATCCGCTTTCTATTGGTGGAAATATTATAGATACACCTGGAGTTCGGAGCTTCGGAATCATTGATTTTGAAAAAGAGCATTTATCGCACTACTTCCCGGAAATGAAAGCGCTAATGGGACAATGTAAATTTCACAATTGCGTTCACGTTAACGAGCCTCAATGTGCTGTAAAAGCAGCGGTTGAAGAAGGTGAAATTGCATTCTCACGTTATGAAAATTACCTCAATATGTACCATGATGAAAATCTGGACAAAAACTACTAATCTGTAATGAGAATAGTACTTCAACGGGTAAAAAAAGCAAGTGTATCTGTTCAGCAAGAAATTGTCGGCTCAATTCACCAAGGGTTATTGATATTGCTCGGTATTGAACCTGAAGATACTCAGGAAGATATTGACTGGCTGATCAAAAAAATTACGAGCATGCGCATTTTTAATGATGACAATAACACCATGAACTTGTCAGTTAGCGATGTTCAGGGAGAAATTTTAGTGGTAAGTCAATTTACGTTGCATGCTAGCACCAAAAAAGGCAACAGACCTTCTTATATTCGCGCTGCAAAACCAGAAATGGCAATTCCTCTTTATGAGAAATTCATTCTGGATTTGGAACGATCTATGGGAAACCCTATTCCTACAGGAAAATTTGGAGCCAACATGCAGGTTGAACTCATTAATGACGGACCTGTTACAATAATCTTAGATTCAAAAAATAAAGAATAAGTGAAATCACGTATTAGCGCATTATTAACATTCTCCATCTCTTTTATTTTTTCAACCGTATATGCCCAAGACAGTTTGAAGTGGGACATTGGAATAATTAGCGGCATTCAACGAACTTATTTTCAAACCGATAGCCCTGAAGAGTCAAGTTCTACTTTTCAGGCTAAAAATGAGTTTGTAAATGGATTTATGATCAATTACGAACTTTCAGATTATCTCTTACTGGAAGGAAACATTCTGCATTCTTCTAAAGAATATCATGAAAGCTCATCTGACAACCCTATAAACAACAGAACTTTTCACCATAAATCGTTAAGTATTCCTTTGTTACTAAAATCTGGTTTTGGTAACAGAATGAAAATTTCCATCATGTCTGGATTGTGTTATGATATTTCGTTAGGCGGAAGATGGGAAACAGATGAAGAGTTTAATTGGTTTGATGAAAACGGAGATGAAGTTGGCCAATCTACGATTACTCGAGATTTAGGGAATGAATTAAGAAAAAATCAACTTTATGCTATGGCTGGAGTTGGGATCCGCTTACCTATAGAAGAGTATTTTTACTTCTATACATCAGGAAGGTATTCAACTACTTTAAATAGTGTTTACACAGATGGTAGTGGAAAATACCAGCACCTTATTTTTTTAGTAGGAATTACGGCAAATATCTAAACAATGGCGGGACTTAAAGACACTCAAGAAATTGTAGACAACTGGATTAAAGAATTTGGTGTTCGTTATTTTAATGAGTTAACCAACATGGCACAACTAACAGAAGAAGTTGGTGAAGTTGCCCGTATTATTGCCAGAAGGTATGGCGAACAAAGCGAAAAAGAATCTGATAAAGACAAAGATCTTGGCGAAGAATTGGCCGATGTCATCTTTGTTGCAGTTTGCCTTGCCAATCAAACAGGAATTGATTTAGAAGAAGCTTTTCAACGTAAAATGGATCACAAAACCAAACGCGATAAAAATCGCCATAAGGATAATCCTAAATTGAAATAAGTTCAACATTATTTCTGCCTCTTCCATTCCACCCATTCTGTGATTTAGGGCAATCCTAATTTGTGCTATATAAGCACACTTAGATTACTTATTGTTTATAATCCTAGACAACTATACCTAGGAGAATACGTCAAGTATTAGTTATTCCATTCGACTAACTAATTACGATACTAGAGTGAAAAAAGCCCTTACCCTTATCTACTTACTCCTTATTGGAGGACTTTCTC
The DNA here is from genome assembly GCA_002705995.1 of Crocinitomicaceae bacterium. Lineage (GTDB taxonomy): Bacteria > Bacteroidota > Bacteroidia > Flavobacteriales_G > Salibacteraceae. The sequence continues at coordinate 72,180 of PAJI01000004.1, forward strand.
TACATAGCCAACCTTTTCAAAAAACTTTTGGATCACCTTTAGCCAATGATGAAGTTTACTTTAAACAACTTAATAATGGAGATTTATTTCTTGTTGGAAAAACAGACATTGGAGGTGATTATGATATATGGGTCACAAAATTAGACGCTAGCTTAAATTCTATTTGGTCAAACCGTTATCGCCATGATAACACAGAAGAACAAGGAAAAGATATCATTGAATATAATGGAGGCTACTTAGTTGCTGGTACCAGAAATACAACAAACATTGCTTCTTATCTACAACTAGATCAAAACGGGAATTTATTACAGTATTCTGAGATGGGGTCTGTTCAAGACCGCATGTTTTATTTGAGATCAAATTTTGAGAATCAAATTATTAGTTACGGTTTTTTAGAAAACTGGGCTCCATTAGCACACAATCGTCCCACAATAATGTTGATGGATCAGAATTTAAACATTCAACTTAAACGTTCGTGGAATTTTGCCTCAGGAACCAACCCTGAACCCTATTCTAATGAAGGCTATAGTCATTTTTTAGGTCAATTTACAGATAGTTCATATGTGATGTTATCCACTGGAAATGCCTTAAATACGACTATTCGCTACTGGAGAATTCTCTTACTTGATAAAAACTTCAACCTCATTTCGGTAAAAGGACTTGAAGCGCTTTCTAATGGAGACATGCATTTTGGAGGCTGTATGAATAATGACAATACCTTTATGATGTGTGGATCTACCAATAATTATGGAGCCAACGGAATTGATATGTTTATTGGAAAGTTCACCTCAAATGGTGACCCTATCTGGCTAAAAAGATATGGTTGGGCAGCAGATGAAAGCGCGCAAAACATTGTACCTGATGGAAATGGAGGACACTATGTTATTGGTTATACCACAGGAACTACCAGTAGTGGAGAAGATGGTATTATCATGCGCATTGATTCGTTAGGAAATATGACATGGGTAAAAAGCTATGGAGCCAACGGAACAGATCATCTTGAAAGAGGTGAAATGTATAACGGCTTTTTGGTGGCCAGTGGTTATTCCAATAGTTTTTCAAATAACAACACAAATGATGGGTGGATTGTAATGATTGATTCTTCTGGAGTGTTAGGAGATTCCTGTTCTATTGATATCACCAATCAGTATACAGTTACAGATGTTACAGCTAACACAGTAACCAGAATGTATGACAATCAAACATTTAGCGACCCTATCCTTGACATTTCAAACACTTTCAGCTTTAATTACATAGACAGTATCAGATGTATATCCTGCAGCCCCCCACAGTTCTCTTTACCCAATGACACTCTCATTTGTGAGTATGATTCACTCACCATTTTTAACCCTAACCCTACTCTACCTGCAAATTGGCACAATGGAGACACTACAAATCAAGTGACCGTTCCAGCAGGAACTACAGTATGGTTAGAATTAGCTGATTCTAACTGTATTGCCAGTGATACCATAAATGTGTTAAGTAATACTGTTGATATTCCATTAGAAAGTGATTCTATACTTTGCCAAACGGATAGTTTTATGCTTTCGATTCCTTTTGAGAACAATACAAGCTATAACTGGTCTACCGGAAGTGATACGAATTTCACGACTATTTATCAATCTGGAATTTATTCCCTAACCATCACTGATTCTATAGGTTGTATTGACTCCGATTCTATTTTACTGGAGCTGTCATACATCAACATTCCTTTTATTTCAGACACCACAGTTTGCATTGGAGAACCTTTTCTCTTAACCGCTCCTTCAATAAACGGTTTTCAATATACCTGGTCCAATGGAGACACGAATAATTCTACAACATATCATGATACTGGAACCATTCTATTGTCTATTACTGATACATTAGGGTGTTCAATAAATGATACCATACAAGTAGCAGGTGATTCTACCTTACATTTTGATCTAGGAGAGGATACTACAATTTGTGCAGGGAATTCTGTTCAATGGGATTTTTCTTCTTACACAGGGTATACTTTCACATGGAATAATACAACTACTGCTGATCTGTATCAAACTGATGATAAAGGCATCACTACACTTATTGCCCGTAAAGATTCTTCTGTATGTGTCACTTCAGACTCTATCGAAATTTTAATTGAAGATACACTGGCCACAAGAACTTTCGGAGATACACTCTTATGCCGTGAAGAATTGGATGTGTTCCAAGAGTACATCTCAAAACAGCCTTATTACCTTGCAAACTCTTACAATGATTCAATTGCTACAAGTCAAAGTACTCAAGGTGTGTTCTATTTCTCATTTTCAAACCAATGTGATGTAGACACTTATAAAATCACTGCTAATCTGGAATACTGCTATTGTGAACCGATTATTCCTAATGTCTTTACACCCAACAGAGACTATATCAACGATGGTTTTACAATACTTCTAACCTGTTACCCTTATGATTATGAATTGTGGATTTTTAACCGATGGGGAAAACAACTATTTTATTCTGATCAATATGGAGTAAGTTGGAGTGGTACACTTGAAGGTGAAGAATGCCCAGATGGAGTCTATTTTTACATTGTTCACTACAAGACCTCTGCAAATGGGTCTCTTAAAACAGCTAAAGGAACTGTAACTTTACTCCGTTAGTGATCGATTATTCCCCCCTCTTGTGACTTGTTCTTTTATACAGGTCGACATTACTTATTTTTTATAATTTTAGACAACCGAGACTTTTAACTTTCGTCTATCAACTGTTGTCTAATTATTACGATCCTTAACGTGAGAAACATACTCCTGCACATTTACTTTTTNATTTGCGGTTTATCCTGTCTTTATGCTCAGCCTTTTCANAAGACTTTTGGAGATACAATCCATAATGAACAAATTAGATTTAAGCAACTAGCTGATGGTAGTTTATTCATTATTGGTCAAACAGATATAGATGGAGATCAAGATTATTGGGTATCTAAAGTAGACTCTACNTTCACTCCACAGTGGTCTAAACGTTATCGCTACAATACAACTAGCGATAAAGCNAGAGACATAATCAGTTATAATGGTGGTTATCTTGTCGCTGGTGCTAGAAACGGAACCAATGTTGCTTCATACCTCAAATTAGANGGAAATGGAAATNTACTCCAGTATTCCGAAATGGGGTCTAGNCAGGATAGAATGTTTTATTTAACCAACTCTCTTGATTCAAACATTATTAGTTACGGTTTCTTAGAAAATTGGGCTCCCGGNTCATACAACAGACCTACGGTAATGGTAATGGATCAAAACCTTAACATTCAAACAAAACGCACATGGGCTCTTAATTCAGGATCGAATCCTGAAACATTCAGCACAGAAGGATACAGTCATTTCTTAGGTCAGTTTTCGGACAGTTCTTATGTGATGTTGGCCTCTGGAAATACCTTGTATTCTACTCAACGTTACTGGCGGCTTTTNTTTTTGGACAAGAACTTTAACCTCACTACCGTAAAGGGATTGCAAGCATTAACCTATGCAGATATTCATATTGGCGGATGTATAAATAATGACAATACAATTATGATGTGTGGCTACACCACAAATTATAATGCATCTGGTGAAGATTTTCTAATTGGAAAATTCTCACAATCGGGAAGTTTGTTATGGCTCAAAAGATATGGTGTGTCTACTAATGAAAGAGCTCAAAGTATTATTCCTGATGGCTATGGTGGGCATTATGTAGTAGGTTATACATCAGGAACAGCCAGTACCGGGCAAGATGGAGTTATTATGCGCATTGATTCAAATGGAAATAAACAATGGGTTAGCTACTATGGAGGAAATGGTAATGATTTACTGGANCATTCGGATACACTAAATGGATATTTGGTTGCAAGTGGATATTCTAGCAGTTTTTCAAATAACAACACAACTGACGGATGGATTGTAATGGTTGATTCCTCCGGTACCTTAAATGATTCTTGCTATCAAGATTATACCAGTCAGTTTAATGAATACACAGTATCTACCAGCATGGTAACTAAAATGTATGGTAACCAAACGTTTAACGATCCTATCACAGGCAGTTTATCGACCAACAATTTCAGTTTTATTGACAGTACTCAATGCATTGCTTGTGTGCCTCCTCAATTTTCGTTGCCTAATGACACATTAATTTGTGCGTATGACTCTCTCACTATTTTTAACCCAGATACCAGCTACCTCTTTAATGTATTATGGAATACAAACGATACAATAAACGCCANAACTATTCCTGCGGGAACTACTGCATGGTTAAAATTAACCAATGACTCCTCAAACTGTAGTGCAACTGATACTATGCACATTTATAGCCAAGCAGCTCCTACAGCCAANTTNGGNAATGATACCGCTTTTTGTACGGGTGACTCTATTCTGCTTTCAATTCCATTAGTGAATAGTTCTACCTACTCATGGTCTACGAGTTCATCCAATAATAATTTATCCGTAAATCAGCCCGGAGCGTATAGCATTACAATAACAGATTCAATTGGTTGTATCAATAGTGACACCATCACTGTTTCTGAAAATCCTTTACCGCAATTTACGTTGGGAAATGACTCTGTTTTATGCNCTGGCAATTCTTTCTACCTATTACCAAGTCCTATTGACCAAAGCTGGAACTTCAATTGGAACAATATNTTCAATACTCAAGGCTTATACATTTACCAAAGTGGCACCAANATCCTTGAGGTAACNGATACNAACAACTGTTCTTTTTCTGACACCGCAGTTTATACTTTTAATACAATGCCTAACCTTCAATTAGGCAACGATACAGTNATCTGTGAAGGNGATTCTATTACCCTTTCAGCTGGAGTTTCCAACTACAATTACTTGTGGTCTANCGGAGACACTTCTTCATCCATTATTGTCAGTTCATCAGGTGTTTATTCGCTGGTTATTTTTGACTCTATTGGCTGTGAAACAACTGATTCTATTGAGGTAACTGTACAACCACTCCCTTCTTTTACACTTGGAAATGATACAACAATATGTCCGAGTGATGATGTTACTTTTTCAGCACCTTCTAATTATACCTATCAGTGGAGTACGGGTGTTTCATATCAATCCATTACTGTTTCTCAACAGGGAACCTATAGTGTCACAATTAGTGATGCTTACAGTTGTTCAGCTGCTGATACTGTTGAATTAAANACCTCTTCNCTACCAAATGGATCAATCCAAGGAAACTTTTACGCTTGCGAAGGGGNNGAAATAGAGCTTTCGATAAATGCTAATGGAAATGCTGTTTCTTGGTCTAATGGCTCTAGCGATACTGCTGCTGTTTTTTCTACCAGTCAAAACGTCTACGTAACCTTAACCAATGCAGATGGATGTAGTGTAAGCGATACTGCCGCCTTGTCNTTTTATCCCCTCCCTCAACCTAATTTGGGAAATGACACTTCTTTGTGTGCGAATGAATTCACCCTATTCCCGGGAACTTTCNCCAATTACTTGTGGAGCAATGGATCTACTAATAACCAGATTGAAATTAACGCTTCCGGAACTTATTCGGTTACTGTCACCTCTGCACTACAATGTTCTAATAGTGATACAATTAACATTACCTTACTTCCGGATCCTGTTGTAGATTTAGGGAATGACACCACTATTTGTGATGAAGAAACATTCTACTTAACTGTAAGCGACACAACCAACTCAACTATNATTTGGAACGGGNAAGACAATGCAANCGAATATGTTGTAGACGAAGCCGGAAGGGTTACTGTTTATGTCTTAAAACCCGGAGGATGCTCAACAACAGATACGATAGATATCTCNGTTATTCCTCTTCCTGANACAATTAATNTGCCTATGGACACTACCATTTGTTCNGGGCTATCCTTNCCGGTTCCTATTGAAGAAAACAGTGCTTTTTCTTATGATTGGAGTGACAATTACCCTCATGTGAGTAGAAACATNGGAAACCCCGGAACATACTGTATCNACATCTCAAATGAATGTGGTCTAATTAATCAATGCATTTCTATTGACATTGAAAATTGCGACTGTGTNTGGTTTATCCCCAACACGTTTACTCCTAATGAAGATTTACTCAANGAGTACTTTACTCCTATTGTTGATTGTGAGAATTTCTTCATNGACTTCTCTNTTTTTAACCGTTGGGGAGAAGAAATNTTTAGAACACAAACCTATGGNGAAGGNTGGGANGGCTNNCATGATGGGNTAGAAGCTCAAAATGGTGTATACGTNTGGAAATTGCACCTAAGAACTTATACTCAAAATGGAAATGGTAAAATAATNGAAGAAACCGGAAAGGTAAATTTAATGAGGTAANNCTTNCNCCTTTTCTTANCTCTCCGTAGGATGGCTAGCTCTTTTCAAACGATCATTAATNGCTCTACCTAATCCTTCATCAGGAACTGGTTCTGCTAAAATTACATCAACATCAATAGCATCTAATTCACGCATAAAACGAAAAAGGTTGGCAGCAGCTTCGTTCAANTCTCCATTTGNAGANAATACNCTTTGGTGTGTACTATCTAGAATATCATTGTCATTTTCAAACCAGATAATCCCAACCCTATCCGGATGAAATCGTTCCAANTTTTCTCGAATTGANCCAAAATACAATGGCTTTAAAGGGGAATAATGAGAGGATAACATTCCCGGTGCTTGTGGATTAGAGCTCGAGGTTTTTATTTGATCTACCGNTTTGCCAATTACCTCTTCAATTGATTCGACAGGTAATCCTCCAAGGCGCAATACTTCTACCTGATCTGCGTAACACTTTACAATTGTAGATTCTACCCCTACTTTACAGGCTCCTCCATCCAATACCAATTTCACTTTTTCTCCTAACTGCTGCTCTACATGTAATGCTTCTGTAGGACTTACATATCCAAATGGATTAGCTGACGGAGCTGCTAAAGGAAATTCTAATTGTTGAAGTAACTCTAAGGTCAACGGATGATTCGGCATTCGAAGTCCTACCGTATCATTCCCTGAGGTAACGATATATGGAATAATATCTCTTTTCTCTAAAATAAGTGTCAATGGCCCAGGCCAAAAAGCTTCTGCTAATTTAAAAGCTACATCCGGAATATTCTGCGCATAATCTTTAAGCGCTTCAGCACTTTTCACATGCACAATTAAAGGATCAAAAGTAGGACGTCCTTTGGCCTCAAATATTTTGGAAACCGCAGTCTTATCCAATGCATTAGCCGCTAACCCATAAACTGTTTCAGTAGGGATCGCTACTAATTCACCTGATCTTAATAATTGTGTGGCTTGATTGATATGCTGCTCTTTTTCCATTTACTTAAAGATAGTTTTTTTCCATAAAAAAAGGGAAGTGCTTTGAACACCTCCCTTTAATGCGTTTTCTTGACAAAGAAAAATTACTCTGCCAATACAATTACTTTATTGTTTAAAACCTCAACAACTCCTCCTTTAATTTCAAAAGAGAAACGTTTGTCTTTAGCAATGTCTGTTACAAACTCACCTGATAAACCGTCAAAAGTTTGGTTGTCTTTTGTTGATTGCTCAACTTCAACAACGCCATCTTGTAGTACATTGATCATTGGTGCATGGCTGTTCATGATTCCAAATCTTCCGTCAATACCGGGAAGATTTACTAAATCAACCATTCCTTTGTACAATAATTTATCTGGAGTAATTACCTCTAAATGCATAGTCTTAATCTTGAGGATATAAAAATGTGAGACTCTTAAAGAGCCTCACTAAAATTTATTATGCTTCAGCTAACATTTTCTTACCTGCTTCAACAACATCGTTGATGTCGCCTTTAAGGTTAAATGCAGCCTCAGGATATTCATCCATTTCACCGTCAAGGATCATGTTAAATCCTTTGATTGTTTCTTCAATCGGCACCATTACTCCGGGAATGTTTGTAAACTGTTCCGCTACGTGGAATGGCTGAGATAAGAAACGTTGAACACGTCTAGCACGGTGAACAATCAATTTATCTTCTTCAGAAAGTTCATCCATACCTAAGATAGCAATGATATCCTGAAGTTCTTTATAACGTTGAAGTGTTTCTTTTACGCGTTGTGCACAAGCATAGTGCTCATCTCCAACAACTTCAGGAGAAAGGATACGAGAAGTTGAATCCAATGGATCAACCGCAGGATAAATTCCCAACTCAGAAATTTTACGAGAAAGTACTGTAGTTGCATCCAAGTGAGCAAACGTTGTTGCCGGTGCAGGGTCAGTCAAGTCATCCGCAGGTACGTAAACCGCCTGTACAGATGTAATCGAACCGTTTTTAGTAGAAGTAATACGCTCCTGCATTGCCCCCATCTCAGTAGCCAACGTTGGTTGGTAACCTACTGCTGATGGCATACGACCTAGAAGTGCTGATACCTCAGAACCTGCCTGAGTAAATCGGAAGATATTATCAACGAAGAAAAGGATATCTTTTCCTGCTCCGTCTCCTTCACCATCACGGTAATATTCAGCCAATGTCAACCCTGAAAGTGCTACACGTGCACGTGCTCCAGGAGGTTCGTTCATCTGACCAAAAACGAAAGCTGCACTTGATTCTTTCAAAGCTTCAGGATCTACTTTTGAAAGATCCCAACCTCCTTCTTCCATACTGTGCATGAAATCGTCACCGTATTTTATAATGCCTGATTCAAGCATCTCACGAAGCAAATCATTTCCTTCACGAGTACGCTCACCAACACCTGCAAATACAGAGAAACCATCGTACCCCTTTGCAATGTTGTTAATCAATTCCTGGATCAATACTGTTTTACCAACACCAGCACCACCAAACAAACCAATTTTACCCCCTTTAGCATAAGGCTCAATAAGGTCAATTACTTTGATACCTGTGAAAAGCACTTCTGTTGCTGTTGAAAGATCTTCAAACTTAGGTGCTTCACGGTGGATTGGTAAACTTTTTTCACGAGAGACTTGCTCAAGTCCATCAATGTTTTCACCTACCACATTAAATAGACGACCGTTTACAGCTTCTCCAATAGGCATTGAAATAGCTTCACCAGTTGCAACTACTTCCATTCCTCTGCGTAATCCGTCAGAAGAATCCATTGCAATGGTTCTTACAGTGTCTTCACCAATGTGTTGTTGAGTTTCCAGAACAATCTTAGTTCCGTCTTCTTTAATTACCTCAAGCGCATCGAGAATTCCAGGTAAATCTCCCTGAGTTTCGAAGCTTACGTCAATTACAGGTCCAATAACCTGTGAAATAGTTCCTTTATGCACCGACATTTCTGTACTGGTTTTTAAATAGAGTTATAAAAAGTCTCTCAATTCGGGCGCAAATGTATAGTATTCCGATTAATAAAACTCTTTGAGTGTTAATAAATATTGAAAACTCACCATTCTTTTTAGCAACTTTGCCTGCAACAATTAAAATATTTCAATTTCAGTGAAGGTATATCATCACATTGAAGACTTTCAAGGTGCAAATAATGCAACCGTTACAACAGGAACCTTTGATGGTGTTCACATCGGACACAGAAAAATATTAAACCGTTTAAAAGAAGTAGCTCAATCGGTTAAGGGTGAAACCGTGCTTTTTACATTTCATCCACATCCAAGATTGGTGCTTCAACCCGATATAGATTTAAAATTGCTTTCTACGCCAGAAGAAAAAATCATGCTGTTAGAGCAAGTGGGTATCGATCACTTAATCATACATCCTTTTACAAAAGAGTTCTCTCGACTAAGTTCTATTGAGTTTGTACGCGACTATTTAGTCAATCAAATTGGCACAAAAAAATTGGTTATTGGCTATGATCATCATTTTGGAAGAAATCGCGAAGGATCTTTTGAACATTTATTAGAGTATGGCCCCACTTACGGTTTTGATGTAGAAGAAATTCCGGCTTTAGACGTTGATCATGTAAACGTAAGCAGTACTAAAATTAGAACTGCACTTTCTGAGGGAGATGTTCAAACAGCTGCTACGTACTTAAGCTATCCTTATCGCATTACAGGTACAGTAGTTGAAGGCGATAAGATTGGGAGATCAATAGGTTTTCCTACCGCCAATATCAATGTTGATTTTTCAAACAAGCTTATTCCCTCTGATGGTGTTTATGCTGTTTTAGCTACAATAGATGGTATTAGTTATAAAGGAATGTTAAATATAGGAAACCGACCAACAGTTGATACGTCTCATAATAAGCGTATAGAGGTAAACCTATTTCAATTTGACAATGAAATTTACGGAAAAACAGTTACCTTATCTTTTATTGCTCATGTTCGATCAGAAAAAAAGTATGAATCTCTTGAGGCGTTAAAAACACAACTTAGCAAAGACAAAGAACAATGCATCAACTTACTTCAGTAACCAAACTTTGTTGTTTAACACTACTTCTTTTACTCACATTTTCTCACGCTTCTTTTGGTCAAAAAGACAAGCTATTTGAAAGTCTTGAGGAAGCGATGACTGTGCCTAAAGACAGTGTGTATCAACTATTGCTAAAACGTCAACATTTAGAGACTATTCCTGAAGTTATCTACACATTTGAGAACCTTACTTATTTAGACCTCACGAAAAACAAGCTCACACAAGTTCCTGATAAAATTAGTCAATTAAAGCACCTTAAGACACTTAAGTTAAACCGCAATAGAATAGATACGATTAGTGAAGCCTTGGGTGAATTAAAAGAACTGGAAGTACTTGAAATGTTTATGAATGAAATCTATGAACTTCCTAATTCTATTGGGCAACTTACGGAGTTAAGAAAATTGGATATGTGGTCGAATAACATTTCTTCTCTGCCTGAGTCTATCCAAAACTGTAAGAAGCTCGAATTTGCAGATTTCAGAAGTATAAAACTCAATATTGAGCAACAAGAAGACATGCGAATTTTGCTTCCTTTAGATGCTGAAGTCCATTTTTCAAACACCTGCAATTGCTATTAAATTCATTCTGACGGTTACATTTGCGCAAAATTAATCGCAATGAATGTAACTATTGAAGTTAGCATGTACCCCCTTCAAGATGGGTATTTAGATGTAATTCAGAACTTTATTGACCGTGTTAAGGCTAACGAAAAACTCGAAGTGATTGTGAACACGCTCAGCACTCAAATTTTTGGCCCATACGATGAAGTCATGGAAACTGTTCAACGCGAAATCAAGAAAAGCTATGAAAAAGAAAGTCAAGCTATTTTTGTGATGAAAGTGCTTCGTGGCAATCTAAGTCCTAACAATGGATAATTTTTTATCTGAACTCAACAATGCCCTAACAGGCACATCATATACCGAATTATTTGCCGTAGTAACAAGTATTCTCTACTTACTTCTGGCCGCTAGAGAAAGCCTTTGGTGCTGGCTTTTTGCCTTGATTAGCACAGCATTATATACTATACTTCTGGTAGATGCTCAACTTTGGGCAGAAACGGGTTTGCAAGCTTACTATGGAGTTATGGCTATATATGGCTATTTTAACTGGAAAAAGCATGGTACACAAAGTAAAGACCATCATGCTCCGATAGAAAAAATGTCCATTTCTCAGCACCTTGTATCCATTACTGGAATTATAGCAGGAGCTGCAATAATGGGTTTTTTACTTTCGAAGTATACTAATGCCGCCATGCCCTATTTAGACTCTTTTACTACAGTTGGCGCATTGGTTGTTACTTGGATGGTTACCCGAAAATTTATCGACAACTGGTTGTATTGGATTGTTGTAGATAGCATGGGGGTTTACCTCTATTTCAGCAAAGAACTTTATTTGTCTTCAGTACTTTTTGTAGCCTATGTAATTATTGTGATCATTGGCTATTTTAATTGGCGTAAAAAATTAAAGCTTCAGCTTTCTGAAGAATATTCTAATGAGTAGCAACATCTCAAAAATATTGATTACCGGCCCCGAAGCTACTGGCAAGAGTTATTTGTGCAAAGCCTTAGCCCAACATTTCAATTCGGTTTGGAATCCGGAATTTGCAAGAAAATTCTTGGCTCAAAAAGATGCTGCTTATACTCAAAAAGACCTTGATTATATCTTAGAACAACAAATGGAAACTGAAAATCAAGCAATTGATAAAGCCAACCGTTTTTTGTTTTGTGATACAGGCCCTGAAGTCATCAAAATATGGAGTGAGCACAAGTACAACTCTTCTAGTGATCTCATCAATGCTACTTTAAACACCCATCACTACGATTTAACACTTCTTCTCTACCCTGATTTACCTTGGGAACCAGACCCATTGAGAGAAACACCTGATGAAACAGAAAGGCTTTTACTTTTTCATCAGTATGAAGAATTACTCCTTTCTCTCAAAAGAAATTTCAAGGTGATAAAAGGAAAAGAAACACACCGTACTCAAGCTGCCATTCAACACATTACAACTTTTTTCAATCGTTGATCTCTTTTTAGGTTTATCAACCCATTTGCATATTCCATAATTTTAAATTTACATTTGCGCTGTCTCATGGGGTGCTGTTTATACGGCTGAGATTATACCCATATTCCATTCTTGGAATGTAACCTGATCCAGGTAATGCTGGCGTAGGTAGTTGCAACAAGGGTTGTTGCATAAAATTAATATTGTTGAATCAGAGGAGAATTGCCCCAGTTTTCTGTCTAAAATCATGTTATCATGAAAAGACACGGACTTTTTGCTTCCATTTTCCTCCTTGCTTTTTTATTTTCATTTACCACAATTAAAGCACAATTACCACCTCCTGAATTCCATTTTGTCACCATTAGCGGAATCGTATCTAACCAACAGGGTGAACCTTTGCCCGGAGCTACCATTCAGGTGTTTGTTTCTACTGGCAGTAATAACAAACTGCATGAAATTGACGCTTTCCCCCCAAATAATGAGGGCATTTTTCAAAAGTCATACAATGAGGGTAATTACCTGCTTGTAACACGATTTTTAGGTTATGAAACAGATACTTTATCACTTACCTTAACCCAAAACAATGATCGTGTTGTAAACATTCGTTTGAAGGTGAAAGCAGTTTCATTTGACGAAGTGGTTGTTTCTGCAACAAGGGCTTCTGAAACTACTCCTATTCCTCATCAAGAAATCAAGGAAGACGAATTAAACAAACTCAACAACGGAGTTGACCTTCCTATTTTACTAGACCAAGCTACCTCAGTTGTTACTACAAGTGATGCAGGTGCTGGAGTTGGTTATACCGGATTACGGATAAGAGGAACTGACCCTACTCGTATCAACATTACCATCAACGGAATACCAGTTAATGATGCAGAGTCACAAGGAACATTTTGGGTAAATATGCCTGATTTTGCAAGCAGTGTAAGCAGTGTCCAAATTCAACGTGGTGTTGGAACCAGTACAAACGGAGCTGCTGCTTTTGGTGCAACAGTTAACCTCAACACATTTAATACTCAAAAAGACGCTTACGGCATTTATAGTGGAGCTATTGGATCTTTCAATACGGTTAAACACACAGCCGAATTTGGAACCGGATTAATTGATGGTCAGTATTATGTTGATGGCAGGCTATCACAAATTACTTCTGACGGATACATCGACAGAGCTGCTTCAGACTTGAAATCATACTATTTAAGTGCGGGGAGAATTACTTCCAAAAGCCACCTAAAGTTCATCACATTTGGTGGCAAAGAGCGAACTTATCAGGCTTGGTATGGTGTTCCACAATCTAAGATTGATGCAGGTGAACGTACTTACAATCCATACGATTATGACGATCAGGTTGATGATTATGGACAAACACACTATCAATTGCACTACTTAAGAACATTGGGAGAAAATTTCAAACTGACTACAGCAGCTCATTATACAAAAGGAGCTGGTTACTATGAGGAATACAAAGGTGATCGATACATGCAAGACATCTTTAACTCTCCCCAAAGTTTCAGCGATTACGGTCTTGCAGATGTAATGATTGGAAACGATACGATTAGCGAAACCAACCTTATTCGCAGAAGATGGCTTGATAATGATTTTTATGGTGGAATTTTCTCTTTACAATACAATAAGAAAAAACTGAATGCTACACTTGGCGGAGGTTTTAATTATTACGAAGGCGAACACTATGGAGAGATCATTTGGGCTGAATATGCTTCTGACAGTTACGAGGGGTATCGTTGGTACAATGGTAAAAGTGAGAAATACGATTACAATGTTTATGGTCGTGTTGAATTCTCTGCAACTGAAAAAATCAACCTTTTTGCAGATCTCCAATACCGACATGTAGACTATTCTACAAAAGGTGTTGACAACGATTTAAGTAGTTATGATGTAAATGCAAATCTTGATTTCTTCAACCCAAAAGCTGGTATTTTCATCAAGGTATCTGATCAGGATAATATTTACGGATCATTTTCTGTTGGGAATCGTGAACCTAGCAGAAACGATTACATCGATCGTGCACAAGGTGTTGACATGCCAGAGCCTGAAACACTTTATGATTATGAGTTAGGATACCAAAGAAGCACCAAGAAATACATGGCTGGTATCAACTTCTACTACATGGACTATTACAACCAGTTGGTTTTAACTGGTGAAGTGAATGATGTAGGTTCTGCTATTCGCCAAAACGTAGCGAACAGCTACAGAGCTGGTATTGAAATTGAAGCTGCTTATCAACCTGTAAAATGGTTCAACTGGGCTGCGAATGCTACATTCAGTCAAAATAAAATAGAAAAGTATACTGAGCAGATTTATTCTTGGGATACCTATACTTATCCTGATGCTTTGTCTATTGAATATGAAAACACTGATATTTCATTTTCTCCAAATATTATTGCTGCCAATACATTTGAATTCACAACAAAAGGATTTGTTCGAAACCCAAAAACTATCGAAGATCAAGTTCAATTAGCATTAATTTCAAAATATGTTGGAGACCAATACTTAGACAATAGCCAAAGCGATTTACGTAAGTTGGATGCCTACTTTGTAAATGATATCCGATTGACTTACACCTTAAAAAATACGTTTGCTAAAGAAATCGGATTAAACCTAATTGTAAGAAATATATTGAGTGAAGAATATGCCAGTAACGGTTGGTCATATCGTTTCAGACATCCTGATCAAAGTTGGGGTACTGCTTCTTCTTACGACATCTATGCTGAGCGAGACACTGAAGTTTCTACCGGTGATGCTGATGATGTAGCTTACAATGAAGTTGCATACTATACGCAGGCTAAAATTAACTTCATGCTAGGGTTAACTGTCAAATTCTAGTAATCCCTATTGAAGAACAAAAACAAAAAAAGCGGCTCAAAAGCCGCTTTTTTTTATGCTTATAGTTTTTTAAAACTATACTATTCTTATGCTAACATCATCACCGGATTTTCCAGCATTGCCTTGAACGTATTCAAGAACTCAGCACCTGTAGCACCATCAACCACACGGTGATCACAACTTAATGTCACCTTCATTTGGTTTCCGGGAACTACTTGTCCATTTTTCACAACAGGTTTTTGGATAATCCCTCCTACTGCCATAATACAAGCATCTGGCGGATTAATAATTGCAGTAAACTCTTCAATTCCGAACATTCCTAGGTTTGAAATTGAGAATGTATTACCTTCCCATTCTGATGGTTGTAATTTTTTGTCTTTTGCTTTTCCTGCTAACGTTTTCACTTCTGCAGAAATTTGAGACAATGATTTAGTATCAGCAAAACGAACTACAGGAACCAATAACCCATCAGGAACTGCTACTGCTACACCAATATGAACATGATCATTATAACGGATTTTATCTCCTAACCAAGCTGAGTTCACTTTAGGGTGTTTTCTCAATGCTGATGCCGTAGCTTTAATCACAAAATCGTTGAAAGATATTTTCACCTCACCTGATGCATTTACTGCTTTACGAGCAGCAATCACATTATCCATATCAATCTCAATCGTAAGATAGAAATGAGGAGCTGTAAATTTACTTTCACTCAATCTGCGCGCAATTGTTTTACGCATTTGTGAAACAGGCTCTTCAGTATAAGATTCAGTTCCTGCATTGTATGAAGCTACTGCTCCAGCTGTTGCAGGGTTAAAGTTGTCTACGTCACGTTTTACAATGCGTCCACCTTCACCAGACCCTTGAACCTGACTTAGGTTTATGCCCTTATCTTCTGCAACTTTTTTAGCTAATGGAGAAGCTTTCACTTTCCCATCAGTTGCAACAGCTACTGGAGCTGGGACAGGCTTAGGAGCCTCTTGTTTAGGCTCTGCTTTAGGAGCAGGAGTTGGAGTTGTTTCTACTTTAGGCGCTTCTTCTTTTGTAGAAGTTTCTTCTTCAGAAGCTCCGCTTCCACCTTGTTCTAACAATGCTTTATAGTCTTCTCCTTCATCTCCAAGAATACACAAAACAGAATCAACAGGAGCTGTGCTTCCTTTTTCTACACCTATATATAACAATGTTCCATCTTGAAAAGATTCAAACTCCATTGTTGCTTTATCGGTTTCGATTTCAGCAAGTAAATCTCCAGATTCAACTTTATCGCCAACTTTTTTATGCCATTCAGCAACAACACCTTCTGTCATGGTATCGCTAAGCTTAGGCATGCGTACAATTTCTGCCATGAAAATGCTTTTTCGAGGTTTGAATTAGAATTTGTTATCCATTAAATAAGGATAGTCTTTCTGAACATATACATCTTCGTAAAGTTCTTCTGGACGAGGAGCAGGAGACTCTTCTGCAAATTTCACAGATTCATCTACTATTTCTTTTACCTTACTGTTTATTTTTTTGATGTCTTCTTCAGTTGCAAAACCGTATTCATAAATAGAATTTAGCACACCAGCAATAGGATCACGCTCTTTAAATTCATTTACTTCATCTTTGGTTCTGTATTTTTGAGGGTCAGACATCGAGTGCCCTTTGTAACGATAAGTTCTTATATCTAACAATGTTGGCCCTTCTCCTTTGCGTGCACGATCAACTGCTTTTTTCATAGCTTCATGAACGGCTTCAACAGACATTCCATCTACTGATTCAGAAGGCATCCCGTAGGACAAACCAATTTTAGAAAGGTCTACTACGTTTGTGGTACGCTCAACAGACGTTCCCATTGCATAATTGTTATTTTCAATAATGAAAATAACCGGCAATTTCCATTTCATGGCCATATTAAATGTCTCATGCAATGCACCCTGTCTTACAGCTCCATCCCCCATTGAGGTTACACATACATTCTTGGTGCCTTTATATTGCTCTGCAAATGCAATACCAGCTCCCATAGGAATTTGAGCTCCAACAATACCATGACCTCCCATAAGGCCAACTTCTTTGTGGAACATGTGCATTGATCCACCTTTTCCTTTAGACATTCCGGTTGATTTCCCATACAATTCAGCCATCATGTATTTAGGATGCACTCCTAATGCAATAGGATGTGCATGGTCGCGATAGGCTGTAATGTGCTTATCTCCTTTTTCAGTTGCAGATGCTGTTCCGGCAACAACTGCTTCCTGACCAATGTAAAGGTGACAGAATCCACCAAATTTCTGCTGAATGTAAAGCTGTCCGGCTTTCTCTTCAATTTTCCGCATAACAAGCATGTCTTCATACCATTTAAGGTACTGCTTCTTAGCATACTTTGCTTTTTTAGCTTTTGTAGTCGTCATCTAGATTTCAATCTTGAGTTTCAAAACAAATTTAAAATAAAAACCCTAGGTGATGAGTCCTTATTGAAAATGGCAAAAAATGTATTGGAACTGACTTATATTATTCTCTTTTTATTCCCTCACCTGCAAAGGTTAGCGGCAACAAATCAGATGCGTTGGGAACGACCCAAACCACATCTTCACTTCCTCCTAAAATAACAGGAAAGTTATAGGCATTGTACTTTTCATATTCTGCCATTACTTGCCTACATGAACCACATGGAGTAACTGGCGATTGAAGCAATTCTTTTGTATTCGATCTTGCAGTAACAGCCAATGCTTTTATAGCCACATCAGGATATTGTGCTTTTGCAGCAAAAAGAGCCACTCTTTCAGCACATAATCCGGAGGGATAAGCTGCATTCTCTTGATTGTTACCTATAATTACTTCACCATTTTCTAATAAAACAGAAGCCCCTACTCTAAACATTGAGTAAGGGGCATATGCATTTTCTAATGCGTTTTCTGCTTGCTGAAGCAGTTTTTTATATTCTTCGGGAAGCTCAGACAACGCAACCTCATAATAAGTAAGTGCTGTCTGCTTCTTTACACCAATTTCTTTCATAGGCAAATCACCTATTTACTCTTCATCTCTGTTACGGATATTCTTAAGGTCTTCAAACTGTACATACAATGAAAAACGCATTGTATTCTGTAAAGGAGAGTTGGTAATACTTCTCTGGTTACCAACATAAAAAGGAACCAAGTAAGAAAAGTCAATTCCCAAGAAGTTATATTTCAACCCTAATCCGAATGTAAGGTACTTTCTATTTCCTTTAAGTTCGTGCTCTGTGTAATAACCAGCTCTTGCTGCAAATAGCTTATTGTACCAATATTCTACACCTACAGCTAAGCTCAACTCTCTTAATTCTTCTCTTAGAACACTTCCGTCTTCTACTTGGATCGTTCCATCATCATTGTAGATGTAATCTCCATTTTCGTCTGTAACAGGCGTACCTGGCGCATCATAAAATGAAGTAAACATTCCACTAGCTACTGAACGATTAGGATCTTCTCCTGCTACAATTTCACCATAGTTTGAAGCTGCAGTATTGTCTTCGTAGATTGGTGGAGTCGGAACCATTAACTTATTTACATCGAAAGTCAATGAAATATCATTGTAATCATCTAGATGAAAAGTTAATCTTGGCCCTAGACGAAGGTTAATTGGTAAAAAGTCTTCTTCCTGAAGATCAGAATAAGTCATTTTATTACCAATATTTGAAATACCTGCTCCAAAAGCAAATGTTGCATCTTTATCAAACAACTCGATATCATCGTTTTGATAATAAACATATACATCTGCAGCTATAGCTCTACCAGGTTTTGTTTCCGCCCCTTGTGTTGTTTGACCTCCGGTAAGGTTTGAATTTACAAACCTCAAGGCTAAACCTCCTGAAAATCGATCTGATAATTTTCTTGAATATGCTAAATCTACCGCAAATTCATTTGGACGATACTGAATTGTATTTGTTCCATACTCATCTGTAAACTGAATATCACCTAAACTAAAGTAGCGTAAAGATGCCGCTATTGTTGACATTTCATCTATTTTATAGTAGCCACTTAAATAAGACAAACTGATATCAGGCACAAGACTTCTTAACCATGGGGTGTATGTATAAGAAACACTAAATTCATCTTCAACAAAAGCAAGTTTTGCTGGGTTCCAGTGAATTGAATTAGCATCTGGTGATGTTGCCACCCCGGCATCTCCCATTGCTCCAGCTCTTGAGTCTGGTGCTATCAACAGAAACGGCACTGCTGTTGTGATAGTATTTACGCTTTCACCTCCAGAAACACTGCTTACCTGAGCAAAGGTTCTGAGTGACATAACGATTATAATAACAATGAGGAGGGCTGTTATTTTAAAAGGATCGAATTTCATTTATTTATAGTTAAGAGTTGGCAAATATAAAATTCTGTGTAGTTATTCTATGTCAGTTTAATATTACTAATTTCTCGAATTCTTCTGTGGATGAACCTCCAGGGGTAGAAACCTTCACCCTGTAGATGTATGTTCCCCTTCCTATTCTGTCTCCAAAATCGTCTCTTCCATTCCAAGATATTGGTCCTACTCTGTAGCCATCACCGCCATATATACCATCTAGAACTTTAACGAGTTTTCCAGAAACAGTATATATCTCAACCCTAACATCTAGGTTTTGGCCGGGAGCATTGTGCTCAAAGTAAAATGATGTATTTGTTGTAAAAGGGTTTGGATAATTTAATAAATGTTCAATGGCTAGATCACTACTATTTGCGACAATGAACTCGGTATAAGCTTCAGCAGAATTATTGTAAACATCCCAAACACGCAGTTGTAATGTATATTTCCCTTGATCAAGATCACTTAGAGGGTACTGAATGGTTCCACTTTTATACGAATCCAAATCAGATTCATAATAATCATTTAACACCATAGCATCCGCAGACTCTTCATTCAATGTTGCTAAAATATCATGACCAATGCCTGAACCAACAGTGTTAATCCCATTCTCATCGTAAACGCGAGCATATATCAAAGGATTCTCATCCGTAATCCCTCCCATTACAAAGGTTTCATCATTCATCCACAACTGAACTTCAGGACCATTATTGTCTTCAACAGCATTTTCATCAGTTCCACCAACCACAAAATCTTCATAATATCCTATGGCATCTGTCTGATCATTGTCTGCATAATAACTAACCCTTCCTATTCCATAATCTATAGAAACATCTTTGGGCACAACAAACGAAAATTCAAACTCTCCATTCGTTACACTTGCTCTTCCGCGAAATATCACATTCTCAAACCCTTTGTATGTAAAAACGCCTTGACCATCATTGTCTAATGTTTCCGTTTCCTTCTCGCTATTAAAAACTGTTGGATACACTACCCCATTAAAAGAAGTCATTTTCTGTCCACTCTGATTTTCAACATATCCTTTTATTGTAACTTCTTGAAGAGCCTTTATGGTATCAGGCATTGAGGTTGTAACAACATTATAGGTTGGGTAGGCTAATCGCATCCCAGGATCTCCTAACAATGAAAAATTACGGTAATTAACCCCATTGTTCGAATTGATATTTGAGTTCGTTTTACATTCTCTCAACAAGTCTCCCAATGTTGGCTTAGTACCTGAACCATCATAATCAAACACATAATCCATAAATGTATTAGACAACTCATAATTCGGAGTGGAGTAAACTAACCTTGTTGTTGTTAGCAAGGCTACTCCTCCTCCTTTTGAGTTCAGCAATACCATTTCACCTGCTGAAGTTCTTTCAGGATCATCAAATCGACTAAACTCACAAGTAGCCGTTAGAAATAAAGGCATATTGTCGATGTTATCCCATTTCTGTATATCTGATGTTCCTAGCACACGTTCATGCGCCCATCCTAACTCGCCTCCATGCCCTACATAGGTAATAAACAACGCTCCTCGGTCTACTCTACTATTGATTTCATCGGTTACACCCGGATAGGCTTCTCCTCCTGAATTGGTTTCTTGAGGATATGCATCAAAATAAATTTTTTGAATATTATACTCTGGACTAGTTGTATCAATTTTTGTTGCCAAACGATTGGCATCTCGCATGTGAATTTTGCCATCTTCATCATCACCAACAAAACTCAACCATGTTCTCCATGCTCCTAAACCATCTGGCAATGCATGGTATTGAATAATTTTATTAACTACAGCTTGTGCTTCCGAAACAGATTTAACAGGAAGACGTCCCACACCTAAATCTAACTCACTTTCAATTTCATCTGATTCACTATTATCTAAGAATCCAAAATAATCATCTGTTACGTATGAACCCGTGGGATCAACTGAGTTAACAGACTGGTAAGAAACTACATAATTGGTATTCCCTGAAATTCTATGTTTTAGGTCATAACTTGCATCACCAAAAAGTAACAGGTATTGGGGCATTTTGCTTTCGTCATTCCCAGCTCGATCATACAGCATTCTCATCAAGTCTTTTATTGCTGTCATGTCTTGAGCTCCTGAAGAAAACTCGTTGTAAACCTGATTTGTGGTCACCACCTCAACATCATAACCATATTGACGTCTGTGGAATGCAGCTAGAGCGTTAGCCGATGATTTAAATTTAGGATGAACTACAATTACATAATCAATATCTCTAAGTGCATGCAGATCTTGGTTATCGATACTCCCAAACAACTGAGGTGATTTTAACTCTGAAGTGTTAAACGCAACATATTCATTCAATACACCACCTAAAGCCCTAAAAGATCCTGTTGAACCATTGAGTGTGTATTCTTGATTCATCACATTCACGGGATCTGTAACATCCCATATATTTATGCCACTGCCAGACATGCCTGAAATATTGTATCGAACTACAGAGGCATTTTTAACTTCTTTTTTCCGAAAGAGAAGTTGATCTCCAGTGAAAATCAAATTTTGTTCTCCTTTTAATTCGATGTAATCTAACCAACCTGTAGCAACTGAAGTTCCACGTATAAAAGACAATGCTACTTCTAATTCATCATTATTAACAATTAAAGATTCTTCTTTTGATGAAATTTTGGCATAAGTAGCAGTATAATCGTTTGGTACAGATGAGAGAGTGATTGTATACAACGAAGTTCCATTTAAAGACACATTGAAATCACTTGAGGTGCTAAAAGTTCTACCAGCAACGGCAGTTTTAACACTTACAGGTTCTGATGAGTTTATGTTAGGGACACTAAAAGAAAACGTATTACTGGTATTATTTCCTTCAAACGCTTCGCCAAACCACCTTCTTCCACTTGTCACAAAGTTCACCAAATCTTCTTCATGTACCATATGAAAGTCTTTGGTAGAAACAATCAGATCTGGTTCTGTTGTTAAAGTATTATTTACCGCTACACGTTTTGGTGTTCCTACCTGATAGTCTCTGGTCACAAAATAATAAGTTGTATCAGCCATAAAATTCTGAACATAAGTATATGTAGAACCAGACTGATCCCATCTATGTTGGCTTTGTCCATAGAACAATAAATAATCTCCGGAATTGAAAACGCCATCCCCACCATCAACTATTTGAATTGCATTTTCGTTAATATCATCCAAACGTTCTTCGCTATTATCAACAGGTAACATGCCTCCTCCGTTACCAAACAATCTCAATTCATTCGAATTTAAGCTGGACACATCCATTCCTAATTCTGACAACTGATTGTAAGTAAGCTTATATATTCCATCTTCATGAACACCTATCTTAAACCAATCTCCTGCGCGTAAAACAGAATTCAATTTGTAACTTCTAGCACGTGAAGATCTGGCTGAACTGTTTGTCTGTACAGAAGCCTCGACTTGAAAAGACACTACCTTCTCTAATTGACCTGTCCCCGGATTTTTTCGAAGCGGAACAAGAGCTATGTTCACCCAGTTCTTCTTTCGAGCCACCAGATTCTTAGCAGAGACAGCTACCGTACTAGAAATGTTATAGTTACCTTCTAATGCTACGCGTCTTTCTTCAGATGATAGGGACTCATAAACAACATTAACCAATTCTACACCTGTAACCTCACCTTGTGTTAATTCTCGTCTAATAACATAGTAAGGCAAATAACTCTCAGGAGCATTATAAACAGCCCTTTCAAAACTTAAATATGTTACAGATTTTGCCTCCGAGACAAAGATTTCTTCAGGGTCATTCCAATTAATTTTGAAAGTCTCATTATTGAAGTTATATTTATCCTCTTGTCCGTAAAGAGCAATGGAGTTAGTTAAGGCCAGCGAAAGCAATAGCCATTGAAATGTATTTTTAATTAAAAGAGGAGCATGAATCATAGTCTGTTGAAAATTGAGCGTTCAAGCAGAATGCAAACGAAGCGATTTTTTTTTTATTGTTTTCAATAAAACTTCAATTTAGCGTTAATTGTTAATCATAGCTTTAAATCAAATAAATTCGTATACTTGCGAACACTATCCTATTAATTTATGAATTTCAGGAGCTTTATCAAAGGAATTACTATTATATGCTTGTTTCTGCTAACAAGTAAATTGTGGGCTCAAGATCCACAGTTTACTCAGTTCTATGCCAATCCCCTGTATCTTAACCCGGCATTTGCAGGCTCGCAAGAGTGTCCTCGTTTGAATCTAAATTATCGTAATCAATGGCCTGCTATTGAAGGTACATTTATTACGTATAGTGCTTCTTACGATCAGAATGTGGATGCTTTAGCTGGTGGTTTAGGCTTTTTGGCATACCACGATCGTGCTGGAGAAGGCACAATTCAAACGACTAATATTAGTGCAATTTATTCTTATATGTTGCCCGTTAATCGTTACTTTACTATCCGAGCTGGTTTTCAAGCCACATATTTTCAGAAATCTATCGATTGGAGTAATTTAACTTTTGGTGATATGATAGACCCACGTTATGGGTTTATATATCCAACTAACGAGACTCCTGGTAGTGATGTAGTAAATGGAGCAGACTTCTCTGCCGGATTATTGGGGTACACAAAAAACTTATATTTTGGTTTTGCCGTTAATCACCTTACGGAACCTAATGAAAGTTTCTTTGAAAGTGATGAAGCTGTTTTGCCTCGAAAGTATACAGCTCATGCCGGAGCTAATATTCCTTTCAATTCAAAGCATCCAGAAATTGGTTCAATCTCTCCTAATATTTTATACCAACGACAAGGTAGTGCTCAACAATTCAACTTTGGTCTGTATGTTCGTAAAGGCCCCATTGTTGGAGGATTGTGGTATCGCGTTGGAGATGCATTTATTGCATTAGTTGGTATTCAAACCGATCGTTTTAGATTTGGATATAGCTACGATCTTACAACTTCAAGATTGACAAATGCTACGGCCGGCTCTCATGAAGTATCAATGGGACTACAATTTGAATGTAGACCTAAACGAAGAAAGTACAGACCTTTGGCTTGTCCTCAGTTCTAATTGTCGAAATAATAATATTTTTACATCCTCGTTATCAGAGTAAATCCAATTGAGATGAAGAAATTAATTCTTTTATCAGCTATATTAAGTTCATTGTTCTTCTCTGCATGCCAGCATGAGAGATCATCCTCAACAGGATGGAACTACAATGACAGAAAAAATGGTGACTTCCAAAAAATGCCATTTGTTGAGCAAGAAACAGGGCCAAACCTTGTTCTTATTGAAGGTGGTACATTTGTAATGGGACGTGTTACTGATGATGTAATGGGCGATTGGGATGCTATTCCAAGACGCGTTACAGTTTCATCTTTTTACATGGATGAAACTGAGGTAAAAAACTTGGACTGGTTAGAATACCTCTATTGGTTAGGACGCGTATTCAAAATGGATTACCCTGAAGTGTATGAAAAGGCACTTCCTGATACTCTTGTTTGGAGAAGTCGTTTGGGGTACAATGAGCCTTATGTGAATTATTACTTGCGCCACCCAGCTTATCGTGATTATCCGGTTGTTGGAATCAGTTGGAAACAAGCAACAGAATTCTGTCTATGGAGATCAGATCGTGTGAATGAGCAAATTTTAGTTCGTGAAGGTTTATTCAAGCATAATCCAAACCAAATTGCTGAAGACAACTTTAATACTGATGCTTATTTAGCTGGTCAATACATTGGAGAAAGAGATAAAGATGGTCTTCCTTGGGATGGACCAAACAGCCCCGGATACCGTGATGTTAAAATGGAAGATGGTATTTTATTACCAAAATACAGACTTCCAACTGAAGCTGAATGGGAATATGCTGCTTATGGTTTGATTGGAAATTCTCTAGGAGAAAATGTTATTGAAAGAAGACAATGGCCATGGAATGGTCATGCTGTTCGAAACCCTGAAGAAAAATACATTGGAGAGTTTTTAGCTAACTTTAAACGCGGTCGTGGAGATAACATGGGGATAGCAGGAAAGCTTAATGATAATGGAGACATCACTACTCCTGTATATTCATACTGGCCTAATGATTATGGTCTTTATAACATGGCAGGTAATGTTAGTGAGTGGGTTATGGATGTATATCGTCCATTGTCTTTTGAAGATGTTGATGATTTTCGTCCATTCAGAGGTAACGTTTTTGAAAAATATGCAACTGATGAGGATGGTATTATCTTAGAGAAAGATACTCTGGGACGTATGCAAAAAGTTCCCATTACTCCAGAAGATGCTGCTAACCGCAGAAATTACAGACGTTCAGACAATATCAACTACTGGGATGGAGATGANCAATCTCAAGCTGANAACCAAGCTTGGGGNGAGTTTAAAACCAGTGAAGGTCAAGATACTCCTGAAAACGAAACTCAAGGAATGTATAATACAGATTATTCAAAGGCTTCTGCGTCATCTCTTGTAACAGATAAAACAAGAGTATACAAAGGTGCTTCATGGAAAGACAGAGCTTATTGGATGCACCCTGGAACTAGAAGNTTCCTTGATGAATCATTATCTACAAATTACCTTGGTTTCCGTTGCGCCATGGATAGAGTTGGTAGTCCAACAGGATTAGGCTCTCGTTAATTTGAAAAAATATTATTTGTCTTATTATCAAGCCCCGGCATTATTTGTCGGGGTTTTTTATTTCTTTGATTTCAAGAAACTACATTATGTCAATTGATCATCTTTATCAGCTGTTTTTAGAACATCCAATAGTTTGTACAGATACTCGAAAGTTAGTTCCTGACTCAATTTTTGTTGCCTTAAAAGGNGGGAATTTCAACGGTAATCTTTTTGCTATTCAAGCCATAGAAAAAGGATGCTCTTATTCCATTGTAGATGATCCCGAAATAGCTCAAAGTAACTCTAAATGTATATTGGTAAATGATACTTTAGAAACACTGCAAGAACTAGCTCACTATCATAGAAAACAACTCTCAATTCCGGTAATAGCTATTACGGGATCCAATGGAAAAACAACCAGTAAAGAGTTAATCCATCAGGTATTGAGTAAAAAGTTTAACATCTACTCTACTCCAGGCAATTACAACAATCATATTGGTATGCCATTGTCTATACTCCANATGACTAGNAAAACTGATATTGCCATATTGGAAATGGGNGATAGCAAAAGAGGTGATGTAACCGAGCTNTGTACAATTGCTGAACCTGATTTTGGAGTCCTTACAAATATTGGGAAAGATCACATTGAAGGTTTTGGTTCAATGGAAGAAAATGTTCTCGCTAAAAAGGAAATNATTGACTANCTGGCANACCATGGTGGTACATTTTTCTTAAACACCGATGATCTGTTAGTNTCTTCTCTATGNCCTGATCAGCTATCACTAATAAAATATGGNAGTCATGCTATTACATACTACCAATCTGCTCCTTTTGTAGAATATAAAGATCGTGAAGGGACAGTACACGGCACTCAATTGATAGGAAAATACAACATTGACAACATCGCATTAACTTATGCCATCGGAATGCACTTTGATGTTCCNGATCAACAGATTTTTGATGCCATTGACANNTACATTCCCAAATTAAATCGGTCGCAATTAGATAAAACAGCCAAAAATGAGTTAATTATGGATGCTTATAATGCTAATCCTTCTTCGGTTGAATTGGCTTTAAAAAGCTTTTCCGAATTAAATGTTAACACNGAAAAGTGGGCTATNATNGGAGACATGCTTGAACTAGGGGNTATTTCTTTTGAAGAACATCAGAATATTGCATTATTGGCAAGTGAGCTAAAATTAAAGCATGTTATTTTTATTGGGAGTCACTTTTATGAAACGAAGCATAATCCCGATTTTTATTANTTCAAAGAAAAAGAAGANGCTGAACACTTTCTTGATCATAAAAAGCTTGAAAATGCCACAATATTACTCAAAGGTTCAAGAGNCTTACAATTGGAAACTCTTAAAGCATNTTTGTAGTTTCTGTCTATTTTTCTTTTTTCAATTTCACACTGCTTTCTCTCAGTATTGGATTCTACCTAAAGGATCAAATGACACTGTNTTTTGTGCTTTTATAGATTACAGACACATNCCTCAAGACAATAATTTATTCCTCACCTACCTATCAGGAAAGAGAGATACCATTCAGCATTTATCAGACACACTATCAAGTTTTTATGCCGATGGTTCTATCTACGTTTTATTTCCAAGAGAAGAGCTCTTTTTACGAAAAGTAGTTTCGGGTGAAATTGAAGTTTATCAATACAGCTACGACCTTATAAAGTCTGATCATTGGAAAAATGAATTTGCCTTTCAAAACCGATTAATGACTACTCCTGGCACAGGCAAAAACTTTTATACTGACCGTAGAAGTCGTGAATATTTTGTNCTTAATGCCGACACGCATGAACTAAACAGAAATACTTATAAAAACATTCTCTGGNCAATNTTTCAGAACAACCTTGAACTTAATCAGAAAGCTGTTCATAGAGCAAAATACTATGAATGGTTTTCTATTATCGACTACTTTAACAGCAACTTTTCTTCATATGTAGACAGAATAGGTCAAAACCATAATGTTTTTGGATTACAACCATTATTTGTAAACGGCTACCTTGAGACCCTTTCCTATTTTGATTACGGAGGCAATAAGCAATCTTTTGATTCAAAATCCAGTTCGCTTGCCGTTGCCTCTTTTGAATTCAGAAGCCTCAACTACAAATTAATTATTGACCCTGATGTTGTAATTCAGAAAGATGAAATGCCGCGACATACTTGGCTACGTATAGATGGAGATATCAAAGCTTATTATTACGAGAATGTCTATACCTATCGAGAAATTGACGAAGCCTTTGAGTATACTGAGATAAAAACAGATTGGATTCTTAGTAAAGATAATAAGGAGTTTATCTTACTAGATGCCGATAAGCTTACCGATTGGCTAAAGCCTATTGTTTCTAAAAATGAAGCTTTTTTAGACCATTACACGGGTAAATTTGAATTCACAGACTACGATATTGGAGAAATTATTGGCTTATACAATTACTGGCAACAAAAAAGCCCCACTAATCAGTAGTGAGGCTTGATAATATTATGGTTATTGAGATTATTCACTCAATACAGATCGACTAATCACAATCTTCTGAACTTCAGATGTTCCTTCATAGATTTGAGTAATCTTAGCATCACGCATCAAGCGTTCAACATGGTATTCTTTAACATAGCCATAACCACCATGTACCTGAACTGCTTCTGTAGTTACCCACATTGCAACTCTAGATGCATAGAGCTTAGCCATTGCACTCATTTTATCAAAGTTTTCACCTTTGTCTTTCAAGCTTGCTGCCTTCAACACCAACAACCTTGCAGCTTCAATTTCTGTAGCCATATCAGCTAGTTTGAAAGCAATTGCCTGATGTTTGTGAATTTCTTTTCCAAAAGCTTTACGCTCTTTAGAGTATGCTAGCGCTAATTCATAAGCTCCTGCCGCAATTCCTAATGCTTGAGCCGCGATACCGATTCGACCACCACTTAAGGTCTTCATGGCAAATTTGAACCCAAACCCATCTTCTCCTACTCTATTTTCTTTGGGAACTTTAACATCATTAAAAATCAACGTATGAGTATCAGACCCTCTGATTCCCATTTTATTTTCTTTAGCACCAACAGTAAAGCCTTCCATTCCGCGCTCAACAATAAGGCAATTAATCCCTTTGTGACCTTTTGCCACATCTGTTTGAGCAATTACTAGATAGATGCTTGCATTACCACCATTAGTAATCCAGTTTTTAGTTCCGTTTAAAAGGTAGTAATCGCCTTTATCTTCAGCTGTAGTTCTTTGCGAAGTGGCATCAGAACCGGCTTCGGGCTCAGAAAGGCAGAAAGCGCCAATTACTTCACCAGCTGCTAATGGTTTAAGGTATTTTTCTTTTTGCTCTTCCGTTCCAAATTTTTCAAGNCCCCNGCAAACCAAAGAATTGTTTACTGACATACATACTGAAACCGAAGCATCAATTTTTGAAATCTCTTCCATTGCAAGTACATAAGAGATNGTGTCCATNCCACTCCCATTATACTTAGGATCAACCATCATTCCCAAAAAACCNAACTCTCCAAGTTGCTTAATTTCTTCAGCGGCAAAAGTTTGGTTTTCATCACGCTCAATCACTCCTGATTTAAGAACATTCTGAGCAAAATCNCTGGCAGCATCTCTCACTGCCATGTGTTCTTCTGTTAATTGAAAATCCATTCTATGGTATGATTTTAATCTGTTTGTATTTTTGGTTAGAATTCTCGCGAATTTAAGTTTTTCTATTCAACTATTTTTCTGAATTCCAGTTATGCAAACGAAAACGTATCAGGCTATTGGTTTAATGTCAGGAACCTCTCTTGATGGGTTAGATGTGGTTTATTGCTCTTTCTATCAAAATGATAACAATTGGAGTTACAAAATACATTTTGGTGAAACTTTCCCATTTTCTCTTGCATTAAAAGAAAAGCTTCTATCACCATTCAAATTAACCGCTTTGGAACTAATTGAATTAGATACGAGCTACATTTCTCATTGTTCTAAAGCAATTCAAAAAGTGATCAAAGCTAATTCTATTCAAGAAGTAGACTTTATCTCTTCTCATGGNCAAACATTATTTCACCAACCGAATAAAGGCTACACCTTTCAATTAGGATCAGGATCAACTTTAGCTGCTAAAACAGGTATAACAACCATTTCAGATTTCAGAACTGCAGATATAGCACTCAGCGGCCAAGGAGCTCCCTTGGTTCCTATTGGAGATCNATTGTTGTTTAATGGTTATGAATATTGCTTGAATTTAGGTGGTTTTGCCAATGTCTCTTTTCAANATGGATCTAGTAGGATTGCATTTGATATATGTCCAGTCAATTTTGTATTGAATCAACTGGCTCAAAAATTAAATCAGCCTTTTGACGAAAANGGAAAGATTGCAAAAAGTGGAAAATGTATTCCTAAGCTATTTGATGCTCTCAATAAAATTGATTTTTATAGTGAAANACCTCCNAAATCATTGGGAGCTGAATTTGTTCTTGATTCGATATTACCTCTATTGCTAAACTATGANAGCNATTCTACGGAAGACATAATGGCCACCTATACGGAACATGCTGCTTATCAAATAGCAAAATCACTTAACAAAGCAGGAGAGGTTTTAGTCACAGGAGGTGGTGCTTATAACACATATCTCATCCAACGCATCCAACATTACACAAAGGCTAAAATNACATTGGGAGATCCAGCTTTGATTGAGTTTAAAGAGGCTCTGATTTTTGCTTTTCTGGGTGNATTGCGTTTAGAGAACATTCCGAATGTCCTTTCATCTGTTACGGGTGCACTAAAAGATCATTGNGCAGGAACCATTCATTTGGGTAATTAACTGTAATAAATGGAAAACTTTTAAAGAAGCCTGAAGACCGAAATACCCCTGAATGTTTACATTTGCCCCGCTANTAATTCGCCTGTACACACACAATACAAGTATTAAAGTTATTTGCTAAAATCAGTTATGAAAGAACTCCTTGAAAAATACGAGAACAAACGACCTGAAATTGTTTTTGAATGGCAAGACTCTGAAACTGAAGCTGAAGGATGGGTAGTTATCAATTCTTTACGTGGAGGAGCAGCAGGAGGCGGAACNCGCATGCGCAAAGGGTTAGACAAACGCGAAGTTGAGTCTCTTGCTAAGACAATGGAGATTAAGTTTACTGTTGCCGGCCCTCCTATTGGNGGTGCTAAATCAGGAATTAATTTTGATCCGAACGATCCTCGAAAAGGAGATGTTTTACGCAGATGGTACAAAGCCGTTACCCCATTATTGAAAAACTACTACGGTACTGGTGGNGATTTGAACGTTGATGAAATTCATGAGGTAATTCCTATTACAGAAGATTGTGGTGTTTGGCATCCGCAAGAAGGTGTTTTTATGGGACATTATGCNCCNACCGAAGGCCAAAAAATCAAGAAAATTGGTCAGTTGCGTAAAGGAGTTATTCAAGACATTGACGATCCGCGATTTTCTCCTGACCCAGCTAGAAATTATGTAGTTGCAGATATGATTACCGGATTCGGTGTNGCAGAATCTGTTCGACTTTACTATAAAATNTGGGGAGGTAACATTTCCGGTAAAAAGGCCATCGTTCAAGGATGGGGAAATGTAGCCAGTGCAGCTGCTTATTANCTCGCTCAATCAGGCGCTAAAATTGTTGGAATTATTGATCGTGATGGCGGACTTCTTAATGAAGAAGGTTTCGATTATGATGCNATNANGCAGTTTTTNCTTACCAAAAAAGGAAATCAGCTTCAAGCANACAACATGCTTTCTTTTGAAGAAATCAATGAGAAAATATGGGATCTTGAAGCAGATATATTTACACCATGTGCTGCTTCACGTCTGATCACAAAAGATCAGGTAGATCGTATGATTAAATCTGGTGTTGAAGTTATTGCTGCCGGTGCTAATGTACCTTTTGCTGATAAAGAAATCTTTTTTGGTCCTATTGCAGATTATACAGATTCAAAAATCAGCGTAATCCCTGATTTNATTTCTAATTGTGGTATGGCTCGTGTTTTTGGTTATTTAATGGAAGATGATGTTGACATGTCTGATGAAGGCATTTTCAATGATACTACCAAAACCATTCGTTTGGCTTTGGAAAAAACATACCAGAAAAGTAACAGCAAAGTAAATATTGC
Organism: Crocinitomicaceae bacterium; assembly: GCA_002705995.1. Classification (GTDB taxonomy): domain Bacteria; phylum Bacteroidota; class Bacteroidia; order Flavobacteriales_G; family Salibacteraceae. Next base: position 104,327 of record PAJI01000004.1, read on the forward strand.
AAAAACTGCTTTTGAAATTGCTTTAAATCAACTTGTTTAGCAGCTTGAAAACGAATTACAACAAGATACCAAGTACAACACTATATTTTCAGAAGGCCATCTTTTCTGCTGGGAAAGATGGCTTTTCTTTTATCCTTAATTCTCATTCAAAAATTTCTAAACCTTTTCTACCATGTATATATTAATGGTGATTGTTTTTATCCTAGGTTATCTGGGAATTGCGTTGGAGCATAACATTAAAGTTGATAAGGCNGCATCAGCACTTCTAACTGGTGTTTTAGTATGGACATTTTTTGTTTTTGGNGCAGATTCTATTCTAGGAGTTGATTTCTCATGGAATGTTGATGAATTTATTGCCAATGCCGGTCAATATATCAAGGGACTACAAGAATATGTTCTTGGACTTTCTCCTGACGANATTCANCATGCAGATGATAGTGTTTCAACTTTAACCAATCACTTTATCATTCATGAGTTAGAGCATCATGTTATTGAAATTGCAGAAATTCTTTTTTTCCTAATTGGAGCAATGACTATTGTAGAGTTGATTGATGCCCATGAAGGTTTTTCAGTTATTACTGATAAAATNAANACNACGAAAAAAGTCCCNTTACTNTGGATTCTTTCTGTTTTAACATTTTTCTTTTCAGCAGCATTGGATAACCTTACAACTGCTATTGTAATGTCTGCCCTTTTAAAGAAATTNATTAAAGANAAAAACGATTTATGGCTTTTTGCNGGAATGGTAATTGTTGCNGCTAATGCTGGTGGAGCTTGGTCTCCAATTGGNGATGTTACNACNATCATGCTATGGATTGGAGGNCAAATNACTGCTGGTANTGTAGTTCAAAANGTCATTCTTCCATCAATGNTTGCCACTTTAGTTCCACTTACAATATTATCATTCACCCTTAAAGGTCATGTGCAACGTCCAAATGCACATGAAGATGAGCACCATTCAAACCCNACAACAAATAAAGAACGAAACATTGTCTTCTTTCTTGGTGTAGGGTCATTGCTGTTTGTACCAGTTTTTAAAACAGTGACTCANATGCCTCCATTCATGGGAATCTTACTAGGATTAGGCATCATGTGGTTGGTTACGGAAATCATACACAGAAGTAAAAATACTGAAGACAAATCAAAGCTTTCTGTTATTTCAGTATTGCGCAAAATAGACACTCCTTCAGTATTATTTTTCTTGGGTATTTTAATTGCCGTTGCTGGGCTACAGTCTGCTGGCCATCTGGTACAATTAGCTACAGTTCTCGAAAACCAAGTTGGTGATATCTATGTTATCAATATCATTATTGGATTGCTTTCTGCTATTGTAGATAATGTGCCGCTAGTTGCCGGTGCTATGGGAATGTATGAAGTTGGGCCTNTTGTACAAGGTGTCGCTTATCCNACTGACCATACNTTCTGGGAGTTCTTAGCTTACTGTGCTGGAACAGGCGGTAGCTGCNTAATTATTGGATCAGCAGCAGGTGTTGCNGTTATGGGAATTATGAAAATTGACTTTGTTTGGTATCTTAAGAAAGTTAGCTTTCTTGCTCTAATGGGATATTTAGCAGGAGCTGTNACCTACATTTTACTTTTTTAATTGAAACAATAGAATAAAGCAAAGTTTTAACTCGTTTTATAACAACTGAATAAATCAATCGTATGCTAGCAAGTATTTTTTTACAAGCACCAGCTGCTGCAGATACTACAGGAGGAATTGTAACTCCTCATGAAGAAACCATCTCTATTATGGAATTGATTCTGAATGGTGGTTGGTACATTATGGGGCCNCTTTTCATTCTTTCAATTTTAGCNGTATATATTTTTATTGANCGCTATCGTGCAATTCANGCCTCTCAAAAAATGGATCCTCATTTTATGAACCAGATTAAAGACATGGTTTATGATGGAAAAATTGATGCTGCTAAAGCACTATGCAAACAACAGAATACGGCATACTCTCGTATGATTGAAAAAGGATTAATGCGCATTGGCAAACCGCTTCAAGACATTACTACTTCTATTGAAAATGTAGCAAAACTTGAAGTTTACAACTTAGAGAAGTCACTTTCTACAATGGGAACAATTGCCGGTGCTGCTCCAATGATTGGTTTCTTGGGAACAGTAATTGGTATGATCTCAACTTTCCATGCAATGTATACCTCAGGTAACAGTGTTGAATTAGACCAATTATCAGGAGGTATTATGCAAGCAATGGTTACAACGGCTGCCGGTTTGGTAATTGGTATTGTTGCCTACATTGGTTACAACCTTTTGGTATCAAAATTGGACAACGTAACCTACAATATGGAAGAGATTACCATTGAGTTTACAGACATGTTACAAGAACCTGCATAATTATGGCTATACGTTCAAGAAATAAAGTAAGTGTAAGTTTCAACATGTCTTCTATGACAGACATTGTGTTCTTATTGCTTATCTTCTTCATTATTGTTTCCACCATGGTATCGCCCAATGGATTAAAAGTTTTATTACCAAAATCCTCTTCAAAAACAACGGGAAAACAAACCATTTCGGTTACAATTACTGAAGACTTGCAATATGCTATTGGTAATGATTATGTTCCTTTTGAGCAATTGGAAGGTGAGCTTCAAAGACGTTTGGCCGGGCAAGAAAAGCCAGGAGTTATCTTACGATCGGATGAGACTGTTGATGTAAAATACGTTGTCCGCGTAATGGAAATTGCCAATAGAAATAAATACGAAATGGTATTGGCTACAAGAGCTAACTAATTTATGGATATACTGGATAACAAATACAAACGGGAAGGTATAATGGCCACAGTTCTTTTTCATGTGGTGTTATTGCTTTTATTCTTATTTGTCGGGTTGACACATATGGTGCCTGCTCCTGAACAAGGTGTATTAATCAATTTCGGAAATAGTGAAGTTGGTTCAGGAAATGTACAGCCCGATCAAAGCGGAACTCCTGATCCGGTTGCCCAGCAAACAGCCCCTGAAACAACTCCACCTACCCCATCAGAGCCTACTCCTACAGACCCTGTAGCAACTCAAGACAATGTAGAAACTGTTGAAGTTCCCGAAACTAAGGAAACACCATCGGAAACAAAACCTACTCAAGACAAACCCGTTGAAGAAGAACCCATAAAAGAAGAGCCTGAGCCAGAACCTCAAATCTCAAATCAGCTGAACAGTGCCTTAGATAAGTTCAAAAAGTCATCTAACCAAACCGGAGGTAGTGAAGGCGATGATCAGAATCAAACCGGAGATAAGGGTCAAGAAAACGGAGTTAAAGAAGGTGGAGCCTATAGTGGAAATATGGGTGGAGGTGGAAACGGAGACTATAACCTAGGTAACCGCAAGGCATTAACAAAACCTCGTCCATCTTATACTTGTCAAGAAGAAGGTGTTATTGTTGTAGAAGTACGCGTAGATCGTAATGGAAAAACGCTAGATGCAAAAGTGACTAAAGGTACAACCAACTATGCCCAATGCTTAACTAGCCAAGCTATAAAAGCCGCGATGGAAACCAAGTGGCAATCAAAACCTGACGCTCCTTACAAACAAATTGGTACGATCACTTATCGTTTTATGCTCAATTAATGAACTATCAGGAAGCATTGGATTATCTGTATGCACAGCTTCCCATGTTTCAACGACTGGGAGTAAAAGCATTTAAAGCAGACTTATCCAATACGCTTGAGTTGTGCAAGCGTTTAGACCATCCCGAACAAAAATTCAAATCCATACATGTTGGAGGCACTAATGGAAAAGGAAGTGTTTCACATATGTTAGCTGCCATATTTCAATCTGCTGGCTACAAAACGGGGTTACATACCTCTCCACATCTTAAAGATTTCAGAGAACGCATCAGAATTAACGGAATACCAATTTCAGAAAATGATGTGATTCAATTTGTAGAACAACATCGTGATTTGTTGCAGGATATCCAGCCTTCTTTTTTTGAATACACTGTAGGAATGGCTTTTGATTACTTCGCCAAAGAAAACGTTGACATTGCCATTATTGAGGTTGGCATGGGTGGAAGATTAGATTCTACAAATGTCATCACACCTGAACTTTCGGTAATTACAAATATTGGCAAAGACCACACAGCTGTTCTGGGTAATACCTATGCAAAAATTGCAACTGAAAAAGCGGGAATTATTAAAGAAGGAGTCCCAGTTGTTATTGGTCAAACCCATCCGGAGACAGTAGCAGTATTCAATGCAAAGGCATTGGAGAATAATAGCCCTATTCAATTTGCAGATCAACTTCAATTGCCCAACTACGAGACGGATTTACTAGGCAGTTATCAAAAGCACAATATGAAGACTGCGGTTACAGCAATTAACCGTTTAATTGAAAAAGGATATGCTATTTCCGAAGCGAACATTGCCCATGGTCTTAATCATGTTCAAGCATTAACAGGCTTAATGGGAAGGTGGCAACTATTAAATAAAGAGCCTTTTACTGTTGCTGACACAGCACACAATGTTGATGGGCTAAGTTACACCATGAAGCAATTCCAACAGGTTTCTGCGAAACAACTGCACATTGTTTTTGGAGTAGTTAATGATAAAGACCTTGATGAAATTCTTCCTTTACTTCCAAAAGATGCCATTTTTTATTTGTGCAAACCAAATGTCCCAAGAGGGTTAGATGAAAAAATCTTAAAAGCTATTTTCGATGCCAACCATCTAAACAACAAAACATATCCATCAGTAAAACAAGCACTTGAAAATGCTCAGCAAGCAGCTACTATAGATGATGCTATTTACATTGGCGGAAGTACGTTTGTGGTAGCTGAAATTTTATCGTGATATTTTTCAAAAAACATTTGGCAAATAAAAACCTTCACTTATATTTGCAGCCCTGTTACAGGAAAAGGGGCGATTAGCTCAGCTGGTTCAGAGCACCTGCCTTACAAGCAGGGGGTCACTGGTTCGAATCCAGTATCGCCCACAAAACAAAAAGCTTCATCGATTTGATGAAGCTTTTTTATTTTTATTACACCCATTCATACCTTTTTCAGCTATACTGTTGTCTTTTTTTCTCCACCCTTTTTCATAGACTATACATTTCTGAAAACAAAAAGTGCACCTCCCGAAAACGAAAAGTGCACTTTAGTATTAATCCAATTTTACTGAAAAATAAAACTACTTTGTCTGTTTTTTATACTAACCAGTTTAAATTCAAATAATAAGAACCTGCAGAATTAGTAGAAACATCTATTTCTCCTGTTGACCTTACAAAAACATAACACCCATCCCCTAAAGAATTTGTTCCACTTGTTACAACAGTTCTGTCTGGACGATAGTCTTGAGGAATATTAAATAAAGTCAAGTTCCCTGTTCCATCAGAAGTTACATGCAATGAAAATGTAACATTACCAAGTGCATCTTTTGATATATAACAATTACTATTTACGGTCCATCCAGACACAATCAAACTTGAAATATCATTACTATCAAGTTCCGTTCTCAAACTCTTTAAGCTTGGTACTAACAATGAAGCCATTACATCCTCATAACGCGGAATAGAATCCAATGCTACCATATTGCTGGGTGTAGAGCTGATTGTTGTAACCATAAAAGACACACCACTAGAAGAATGAATATTTACCCCACTACCCAATTGGGTAACTCGGTATCCTGAAGAAGCATACGAACTGTCAAAACCAACATAAAAATATATTGGTGTGTATAAATAACCCGCAGATCTAGATGCACAATAGTAAATTTCTCCATCATAAAAAATATATCCTTCACTTAAAGTAGCACTTGCTCCTGTTCCTACAATTTCACACCCTGACAAAATACAATTCCCTACCGGGGATAAAATTCCTTTAATGGCATCTATAAGGCCTTCTTGCATAAAATTAAGGTCATCCCATTTAAAGGGAAAACCACCTGTTTTTTCGTTGCCCTGACTGTCTAATAACTCGAGTTTATTCATGATTTTTTGTGTTTAGTGGAAAAAAATTTAATGTTTAATAATATTCTATGGAGTATTGCTTGCTTGCCTGTCTGTAAAAATCAATTTTCTTGCGCATTTCAATTTCTTTTGAAGACAAAGAGAAACTACTTGGCACTTTTACTCTAAAATGGTAAGCCACATCGTACTCTGATCCGAAATAGACTATCGGTTCAGTTTCTGCTTCACTATTGAAGTACGTTACCATANTTGAAACTTGTTCAATTTGAAAGAAGGTAGTATTGAGCGGAAGAAAATCAATGGTTTGAACACTTATGATGGCTTCATTGTCGATGTCATTTTGCCGCACTNCNGGTGANGCATTGTAGCTATAACTGTATTCATTATTGAGGTAATGTTCCAGATAAATGACCTGAAATGTAAATTTCAATTTCCAATCAATTGACNCCTTAAATGTTTCGAAGTCTGCATACTTCTTATTCAATGGTTTTGCTAACTCATACAGGAAAGACAGCATTTTAGGCTTTCTCCATTTCCTGTTCATGTAACGATTAACCAATTTTGATAAATCCCAACTGTACATAATTAAGCAGTTATATAGTTAATGGTTGAATTTGCCGTATCTAATGCCATCCAGCCGGCAAAACTGTCGTAATATTTATCTACGTCTTCATAAGACAAACCTCCNTAGGTTGCNTGAATTCCGTTTAAATCTACCGAAATCACCCCTTCAGCTGCNTGGATTGCATCCACAAATTTATCCACCCAAAAACGCCCGTTAAAATCGAGTGANTTGTTGTAGGTTTCAATTGCTGCATCTACNGGATAAGGATCTCCCACAACATTGATCAACATTCCAGAGCTTTCTAAAACCAATGGATCATAAATAATGTCTAATTCAATCTTTAAGGCATCTGCATCCTGACTGATAATGGAAAAGTTTGTTCCGGGAGCAATCAACAACTTCCAATACGTTTGTAATGAAGTCTGCTCAGCTGTAGTTAGCGGTTCATATACTCCTCCATTATCTTTAACAGCTTTAACGTAAACCGTTCCATTTGANGTTACCACTGCTGCCTGACCAATAATTTGGTTTGNTGTATTTATTGTTGGATAAGCATATTTATCACCATCCCACACCAACTCATCTCCATTTTGAAATTTTAATGTTTGATTGCGCATCCAACGTTCTGTTTGCGGAATNGCCGTGTTGGCGATGTTGGTTACATCCGTTTTGAACGCNTCAAATATGACTTCTAACGTATGAATGATATATGAAACGCCATAAANAAGGTGCCTTGCCGGCTCTACNCTACTGTTTGACGTNACATCTTCTGAAAACTGTTCAAAATCATCNGGAACCGGAACAATTCCATTTAGAACAGAATAATTACTAAGTTCCGTAATAATTAAATCATAAATTTCTTGAGTTGACCTTGCCATTATTTTTTGTTTTAGATGGTTATGGAATATTATCGTGGTTAAGTTTTGAACTTAAGAGGCANTATCATCCTATAGCACCTCTAAGTAGAAACACTNTTATTTTTTTTGCAATTCGTTATTTTGAATTAGAGTTCCGAATCAGTATAGGCCATCATGCGTTTTGCAAAATTCCCAACTGNATTTGTCTCACCTTGATTTTCAAGNTCTCTTNCCGTTATCGTTTCTGTTGACATTTCAAATGGACCCGAATATTTAGCAGGTTCTTTTGAAGTATTGTCAACAGTAAGTTGATGAATCTGAACCCACTGATCTACATTATTTTCAGAATTACCTGCGGTCCTAAAAACGATTGTATCAAAGTATTGTAACGTTCTCTCATAATTAGAAAAGAAACCATCACTACCTCCTCCTCCAGCCTGAGTNGCCAGNANATTATTNNAGATTTAATTCTANTTCNTANAATGTACCTGANAGNAACACNTTATTTANNGNNCCAAAATNNCTTCTGANTAAAGCATTNCTACCTNNTGANGTAGATTGATATACNGCATCATCATACAACGCTTGCATAAAATCAATAGAAGTAGACTCTGTTAACACCGCATCCAACAACTGCCTAAGATNTGTGGATGTAACCCCTGTCATTCCAAGTGTTGNTGAGGGGTAGGTATCATCTACCCCATTGGGAAAGTTAGCTCCGGAAGTAGCTGCACCTCCATTCAANCCCTTAAATAATTCATCTATAATGGTTAAATAATCAAACGGGTTATCTGTAGTTGAAAAGTACGATTGGTAAGCTTCTATAAAATTATCTNCTATGGTATNATCCTGAATTTCTATTACGTTAAACGGATCTCCCGCTAATATATCTACCAAAANATATATTCTACCAGATGCAAATCCTGTGTCTATTGACATGAACGTTGACCCTCCCATTTCTACATCTACCTGAGANTTCCCCATGTAGATGTTAAGCACNTCATTAGCNTCAATAGTAACAAACCCTTGTGAGTCTCCATTGGGATCATTTACTGTTGCTCCNGNACCGCTTCCATCNGCCTCCATANATNCCCTGTACAATATTCCATCATCTGAATACCTGAACCTNGCTAACCTATTCGCAGATGAATCTGCTGTTACCATNGCCNCAAACTGATTTGAGTGATCAATACTCAGACTTTTTCCATATGCGTANCCATAAGTAGAATTGTAGGCTATTCGTGCTTGTGTTGACCATGTGGGNTTACTTAAAGTTCCTTCTTCCCCATTTACCAAAACATTGTAAAGCACCGAACCATTTGATTCGCTGCACGGATACCATTCAATAAGATCTCNGGAAGCATTCAAAACTTTAATATTNAAGATTGTACCAGAAGATATGCAAGTAATTTCCCGTGCTNCCAAATCGATGTTCACTTCTGCTGTTCCTNAATAAGTNACAGANNTCCATGTATTTGATGAGTTGAAGGTTATCATATCTGCGCTCACCATAGCAACACACGATTCATCTCTTTTTAAATGTTGTGCTAAAACAAAATCTTCTGCAGTATTTTGTTTTGAACGAACAAACAATGAGCTGCTTATTTTATTTTGAATTTCAGCAACAGAATAGCTCATCGAAGGGTTTATTCCTGTTGAGCGAACAGCCGGACATTCCGGAAATTGAACTTTGGTTTCTACTTTAGTTAAAAACTGTCTATTGTACTTATAACCTTTTAACTTCTGTGACGTTACGCCTGTTGTTGTGTCTTCATGCGTAGTATAATACATTAGTTCAGCCATTACACACCTCCATTATCATTAATTACCCAAGAGTAGTTGTTTATTAAATCAGTTCTTGCTGTTTCTGCGGCTCCACCTGTTGTGTAAGATGCGTTTACATCTAGAGTAACTCCAGACTGCACAGCTTGTGCTGCCAATTCAATCAATAGAGCATCGTAATTAGCTGTAGAGTAAGCATTTGTTGTTAACAAAGCATCTTCCATATTCTCTACTGATTCGAAACTTAAACTTGTTAAGTCTTTATCAAACTTGGTATTACGAAATAATTGTCCCACGTCTGTCACACCATCCATTGTCAACATACTTATATCTTGACCATACTCGGTAGCACCATCAAAAACACCATACATGTCGACCATTAATGATGATGTACTCCATTCTATTGGCGTTGTGAACGAATCATTCACCTCTCCATTGTTAAATGCTATAGCATTAAAAAATGTATTATTACATCTTTCTAGTAAAGGCAAATTCCAATTTCCTACATATTGATTGAAAGAATTTGCGCTATAAAACATCGTGTTGATGGTATTTACTGATGACATGTCCCACGGATCTATTCCATTAGGAGCATATAGTGGCTGATTAAACGCATTACAGTTTCTAAAAGAAGATCCAAAATCTTCAATATTTCCAGTTTCCCAAAGTAGTGGCTGAGTTGACATCCCATAAGATTCTCCATTATTAAAAGAAGTAGCATCAAACAGTACTGATAATGCATCAATACATGATGTTAAATTCCATGCATCATATGTACCGTAACTATTTGTTACTGATTTTTGAGATATGTTTTGATTAAAATATGAATTATCCTTAAACAACCTTTGTATACTAGTTACATTTGATGTGTCCCAATCTCCTATATATTGGTTAAAGATCGAGTTAGAAAACATATACCTTAGATTAGTAACTGAAGACATATTCCAAGGATCTATCCCGTTAGAAGCTTTTAATTCTTGGTTAAATACTACAGCCGTATCGAACATATGACCAGAATTTTCAAGTGATGTCAAATCCCATAATAATGGTTTCGTATAAGACCCTATCGCCTCTCCATTATTGAACACACTCGTATTATAGAACATATATATCATCGAAATAACACTTGACACATTCCAATCACCTACATATTGATTAAATGCAGTATTAGCAAACATGTAATCAAGTATTTCAACAGATGACACATCCCATGGATCAATCCCATTCTGAGCTTTTAGCTCTTGATTAAAATGTGTTGCGCTTTCAAACAGACTAGAGAGATCAACAGCATTGCTTACATCCCATGTTAATGGAGTGGTATAACTTCCGTGAGCTTCACCGTTGTTAAACCCAGAACTTTGGAAGACTCTATTGAAACCGTCTATACAAGAAGAAACATCCCAAGATGACAGATTGCTATTGAAGAGTGTACACCCACTAAAACATCGATCAAAGGCTGTAACATTACTCACATTCCAACCGGAAACATCTCCTGTAAATGCTGCGCAATCAGCAAAAGCAAATGTCAAATTGGTCAACCCAGAGGTATTCCAATTATTGACACCTGTACCCTCAAAGCTTGAACAGCCCCAGAAAGTGCCTGTTAGTAATTCAACTAAAGAGGTATTCCAATTACTAACATCTAAATTAAAAGGAGAGTCTTTAAAAGCATATTTCATATTCGTTACATTCGACAAATCAATATTTTCCATTCCAGCACCATCGTACCCTGTTCCACGGAATATATTTTCAATATTTGTTACAACACTCCAATCCCACTGATCAATATTAGGCACAGTAGTTAAAGCCGAACAGTTTTGAAACACTGCAACGGCATCAGAATTAATTTCAGGAATATCTATAGCTTCAATCGTTAAATTTTCACAATCCCTGAACTGGTGCCAGCTCAACCTTGTATTACCCCACTGTTTAACCTTTAAAACTTTTTTCTGGTCATATTCTGAGAAAACACTTCTAATAACAGTGCTTGAAACTCCATAAGGATACACTTTTATTGTTTTCACTCCACTTGTAGCATACTTGTGTACTTTCGGACCTCCTTTGATTACATCTGAAGAACCATCTCCCCAATCAGCAATCACATAATAAGCAGAAGTAGTAGAGCCTGGATCTATGATATATGAATATTCATCAGTATAACCAGCTTCAACAATTGAGGTATCAATTTCAACAACTAAAGCATCTGCTTCATTTACCGTAAGTTTATTTTCATAAAACCCTTCGTATGCGTTCCAATGAAAGACATTCTGTTTTCCCCAAACATCAGGATAAGTACCGTTAATTATTTCACCAAAGGCATCACCTTCGGAATTATATATTAAGTTCCCTGCCCCCTCGCTAATAGGAACAACAATGTCATCATATAATACTAGATTAAATAATTTACAGGTAGTAATGTCTATATAAGGATAATCATGTCCCCCTATTTTATTGTATCGATTGGTTGAAGAGCTACCATTATCATCATAATTAATTTTCCAATTTTGAGAATGGTTATACAAAGTTATACTACTAAATATACCACCTTGATCTAACTGCGTTATCTCAATTTTTAAATAGTCTCCTGTTTCTAGTTTATTAGGGAAGTTTACTGTTTGTATGTCACCATTACACCGATAAGTTAGTGACTCATCTGAAGAGTCAATTCTTACAAAATAATTATCATTTCCTACTTCTACATTATCATCTTCATAGCCAAATATCGATTGGTTAGTTCCACTTACATTGTAAATCAGCTCTATAGATTTTGGATAAAAATTTTGCTGATTAACTTCATAAGTATCAATTACAGCAATCCCATTTCCTTGAAAGCAATTGCTCTCTACTAATTGCAAGGGGTAATTTACCTGCCCTTTATATTCTAGGTCTGCCCCTGTAGCATCTTTAGTTTGATCGATAAGGTTAATTGGAACTTTAAACTCTTCTTGAATAGAGAGCTCTTCAATGATCATTTCTTTTAATCCTGAATTTGCTCGAAATATTATATTATCAAGTTGCCTAAACTTCTGATTGATATTCCCGCTGAAATAATCATCCATATAACCAGTCAGGCCACCTGTAGGAATTTCATCTGCGAGGTTAATCGTAACCAATATATCATCTCCAATATTTCCGGTCCATAACGATAGTGTTTTAATCGGAATAAGACTGTTGTAATATGGTGTTAGCGTCCCGTCAATCAACACTTGCGATTCTAATACACTTAGCCACGAATCAACATCATATANCCCTGCTGATGTTANTGCAGCTCTGAATTCAGTAGATGTTTGCCCACTTCCCAAAATCTGATTTGGGTAATTATCTCCATATGTAGGATGAGTNCCGGAAACAGCATAAAACCAATCTTCTATATCACTAAAAGAGGTACTGTCGATACCTAANAANACAAATACTTGCTGATATATACTGTAATCGCGAAACGTTGTAGTTACTGAGTCTACCCCTGTTATTGATTGGGCTTTAAGTTTTAATATTGATGCTTTGTACTCACCTGAGCTTATCGCAAAAATACTNGAGTCTGTATACGATAGATAGTAATTACCATTCAACCATCCAGCAGTTTGAAGAGTGCCATTAAAGACAAAGTTAGATCCATCACCATCATGGTATAGGTACAGATAACTATCATCTATTTGTGAAACCTCATTCCTAACTGTAGTAGATGAATAAGTANTGTTTAATACACTCAATAAACTTTCAGATAATTCCAGTCCTTTACCATCACTATACCCTAATTCATTGAGAANACTATAAGGTACATCTGTATTTATTGTATGAAAAACAGATAAAGTAATGTTTGTTAAAATTCCATGATTTAAGCTTCCAGTAACATCATATNCTATGGTACCNGCACCGTCTTCACCCAGATAAACAGCAACTAACTNTCCATTACTATAAACATGTAATCCGTAATACAAATNACCATNTGTTAGAGCTATGTGTTTATTTACATCATCTACCTCTNTGGTTAACTCAATTTGAGGGTTGGTAGCCTCAATAGGGTTGACACTTTTTACAATCGCATCAATTGCGTTATAGTCTAAGCTCTCGGNATGAACAGTTCCATTTTCTTTTTTCCACCAACATTTTACAGTTAATGTTCCTGTAACAAAACTNCTTACATCAATGTAAGCCCCTGTTTCTCCCTGGTAACATCTACCAGCAAACACTTCTCCTGAGCGTTGCCCAACATGACTTTCAATGCGACCATNAATAGCAGNTGTGTGCCATTTCTGCGAAAACCATTCGCCTATAACGTTATCTTTATGTGGTGTTAGTGGATTCATTACATTCCCGGACTTTCGTGAATTAATACGTATTTATTGTCTTCCAGAACAACTACCTTAAATAGGTCAACATTTCCTTCTGTTGCAGAGAGCAAAGGCAATACACCATCTGGCATCAAGATATAATCAATAAGATCTCCGTTTTGGTAATCGGNATCAATATCTACGGTGGTATAATCGCTTACTACTTGGTAAACTCTCCTCCGAGTGACAAANCCNCCATTATCAAGTGATGCATGAATGTATTTATCTCCTNCGGAAACAATTGTTCCGGTAGCCGGGTAATCANCTGCCAACTCCATTGTAAAGTTTCCTCCAACACCTTGTNTNATGGAAAAGAAGTANGTATGTCCCGGCTGNCCNCCNTNAANNTCNAACCCAGTGATGTTGGCATTTGCAGTAACATTTAACATTTGCACTGTGGCAAAGTCAATGCTCATTACTCCATCTGCATCGTGTGTAGTTGATGAACTGGTATAAATACTGAGTTTATTATCCAGNGCTGCCTGCGTAGCTGTTGAGATNGGCTTATCAATATCACTGGTATTGTCAACCAGGTCTAACCCCACCTCATNCGGAGTATGGGTATGAGAGACATCTGATTTACTGTCTGCCACATCTCTGAGTATTTCATTGACATGTGCTCCGGTAATTTCATTGTTACCATTGGTGGTAATCAACTGCCCNATCTTCTGCTTNAGCTGTGTTGTACTTAAAATAGACATTTTAGCTAAATTCTTTAGTCGTTAATATTGCTCCTCACCCGAATGAGNCGGAGTCTTCTCGATACGTTTTATCTATTAATGATTACCGGGTCTAGGTGGCGGTAACACATTGTTCTTCTCTTTATTCATCANATCAATTTAGTGGGAGTAACAACCCCTGCGTTATCGATGGCATCGTACCAAACCTCGCCATCAGGAGAAACCTTGTTTACAACTGCATTATTTATTGCAGAATCNTCCAGATCAAGNCTGAGAGGAACTAGAATTTTACAGCCTTCTAAATCTTTGTAAGCCCCAACCACTCCAATACTTATATTACTGGCTTGATCAATTGTGAAATTTGAACCGGATAAATAAAAATTACACTTGTTCAAATAACCTAAATGCACGCTTGTGTTTTCTGTTTCAGACAGCACAAGACTATCTCTAAAATTATCAATGCTACACCAACCATCTAACAGGTTATTATGATTCCCAAACTCTATAAAGCACGAGAGGATATTGTTAACATCTCCTCTGAAATTTTGTAAAACCCCTGCATGAATCCCTTTTCGAACTTTAAGCGTATGAATATCGCCAGCGATAATTGCTCCATAGATCTCTCCTCTTCCTTCTAGCTCAAAACCATAGAGGTAGTTAGATGACAATAGGCCTTGCACCCAACTTTTTGTATTAACTCCATAATGCGAATAATACTCATCTGTAATGTTATAAACATGCACACACTGAGTCATGTATGATATTGTAGTATTAAAAACAGCATTTGTAGTTATGGTTGTATCCATTGCTTGCTGAATGGTGAAATTTCCATAATAAGGATATAAGTATCCCCCCACAGTTGTAGGTTTCACTACCGCATTGACCAAAAACATCTCAACATTATGATAGCCGTATGTAATTGCATCTATGTTGATGGCATAGTAATCTTTGAAGGCTTTTACCTCAGCAGCTGCTACAGGATTTTCATAATAGCCACTTGTGATGTGTGCTCCTCCACTGTAGGTAGAAAANTCAAAATCATCTGGCTTAACTCCACAATTAAAAGNTGTGTGTGGAACAAAATAAAGCTGATCTTCTTGCATGGTTCCAAAATCAAGAGCTGGNAAGTTCCCAGAAGTATTTGAGAATGCATTGTCAAAATCTGCTTTCCACCTTCTGAATCTTACGTAACGATAATCTCCTCCTGAACTGGTTTCAGTAAATGCAACCTTAATGTTTACATTTTTCACAACATCTACTCTTCGCTTAATCCATCCNGTTCTGGAGTGCNCAGNTCCCTCTCCATCTGTAAATTGATTATCATCAAAATCATAATAGAGCATCTCATCCGGATAATCTTCTGACCAAGCAACAACACCTATTGTTCCGGGACTAGTAGCCTGTACTCTAATTCTTTCAATAGGAACAACCGGATTCTCACTGCTCGTCATATCTCCGTAGGGNTCTCCATCGTGTACCTCTGTATTGATAACGCCAGCTGGCGAGCAAACTACTTTTCCATAAGAATCNAAAACNGTATCTCCAGATGCCACTCCCCAGTCTGTCAAGTCCCCTGAGATTGTATAAGGAATGATATACTTACATTGGTATTCAAACACATAGAATTGACCTGTAATCAGCATATCATTTAACTGCAAATCCAACAACTCATCGTAGGTAATATCAACTGTAGCTCCGTACGTTTCAAAAGCTGTTCCTGACCAAACTAAATCAATATAATGGTCTGTGTTGANATANTCNCTCACATGACACCCTTTATAGAGGTTAGCCGATGGTATTTCTGAACTATTGGCATATTCTGCACCTGCTACGTCTCCNACAACTGTATGTGGTTCAAGTGGAGCAGCTTCAACCCTGTTGATTTGCCCNGGAAAATCTGCTTTGGCTATGTTGTTACTCATGATAAGGTAAATTTGTAGGTTGAACTGGTTGAAAATGCAGATGACGGCTGATAGCTATACACCTTATGATCCACTGGGTTATTTCCATCTGCTCCTGCAACAGGAACAATGGTTTCTGAATTAATAAATACTGTAGTTTGATCTACGGTAAGTGTTCCGATGAANTCAACTTGAGTTAATGTTTTATTGGGCGGAACCACAATTGTGATTGAAGTATCGCCTGCTACAACAGGNACTGTTAGGGTATTCACATTATCCCATTCNAAGTCTGGCATATCTCTTACTTCATCAGAATCCTGAGGAACTGCAATGTTCTTATCGTACCATGTTTTGTACCGCACATGAATGGTTTGTGTATTGGTTGTAATGGTTCCTGCCGAAATAGGACTTCCCGAAGGATTTCCCATATTNTCTAACAGCTGATCTCCTTCATCATAAGACACATCAGCTTTGTAGATTATAGTATCAGGAACAGCCATCTGTCCTGAAGGNCTGAAGGTTAATGCAGCTCCTGAAGCTATTTCAANATCATTTTCAATAAATNCTACTTGGTTCAATACTCCNGCATCGTTCTGGCTCCAAGCCACCGTAAGCTCNGGAGTGTATGTTTCACCAACCTCAACAGTTGTTGCCTGTCCGGTAAGTGCAAGAGATGCTGACGGCTGCGTGTAGGTGGCCGCAATTTGTTGTTGTAATAGNTTCATCACCAGCTCATCTAATGTTGTGCCGGCTGGAATTACGTCTCCNTTAGAATATCCTCCTTGNGAAACACCAATTACAGTAANATCTTGAGACAAAGNAGCCTCTGTTCCCTCATCTATTTTGCTATCGGCAATGTCGTTAAGAATTTCATTTACNTGCGCTCCGGTAATTTCGTTATTACCATTTGTAGTGATCAATTGCCCGATCTTCTGCTTAAGCTGTGTTGTACTTAGAATAGACATTAGCTAAAATCTTGGTTAAAGTCGTTGTTAAAGTCTCCAGTCTGAATGAGCAGAACGTATTCTGATCCAGTAGCTGGTTTGATGTCTCTTGCTTTCAAGTAATTGACCACATCTTTGTTGATGTAATAGTCTTTCTCNATGAAAATGATTTGCCCTGTAGACAGTTCGCTATCCCAGCTTAAANCACTGTTGTCTTGCACTATTTTCCCAACACCGTCTATGCTACCATAGGCTTGTATGGCGATGTCTTCTAGCGTTTGCCCATTGAGTACGGTTAGTTTTCTAAACATAAGTTGCACTAATTTCTATGGTTCCGTCACTNCTGAAATCAACGGTAACATCTGTTGCATTATCGGTTTCGAGTTGAATGGCAATTTCACGTTCTAGTTTTCTTCGAACAATGAAAGANAGTGGAGCTTGNAGCCAGTCTTCAATGCCAACNCCAAGTAGCGGATCGTGGCGAAATTCTCCCGGATGTGCCGCTAAAATGGCTTCTACATTTTGCTGNTCTGTTTCNCCNATNACNAANCCATCATCTGTAATGGCCAAGTCTCCGTCTTCGTCTAATAATATTCCGTTAGCCATGGGTTACGTTTGTNTTTTCTAGGTTAGACCAATCTTCTATATCTACTTTCCCAGGATTCAANAGTCCTTTGATGCTTGCAAGCAATGATGCACCCGAATCTGGNGNTGATGGTGGNNTTACTACTGCATTATCAAAAGCNTCATAAATTGTGTCAACTCGAGCACTTAATTTTTCAAGTTGTTCAACNGCNNNAGGCCAATCTACAATNCCNCCTAAAGCATCTCCATTCAGCTGTAGCTGCGGCACCATCCACTTGATTTCATCTACTTCNGAATAAGAGATGATGAAACTTTGGTTGGGCATNTTATCAATTAACCCTACCAGCACATAGCTATCTACNGTAGGNTTAATTAAAATGCCTGTTTCTGATTGGTCGATAACTGATCGCATGCGAACAGATAATCTATCTGGNCTACCATCAATGGCCACCTTACAGGTTCTGGCAGTTTCGTCTACACTGATTACGGTTCCCAGCACCACTTGCGTGGGAATTAGCGGTTTTACAAATCGCTCGATTGCTTCTCTCATTTCACTCATAATGCTACAGGTCCTAATGTTATNTTTTGTCTAAAGCCATTGAGTCCAAAGGTGTATTTCACATGATCGACATAATAGCTGCCNCTTTTCTGGCTTTCTTCGGGATGCAATAGGTTTACAATNTCTCCGTGACGAACAACTTTTACTCCAAAGGCCGTAAAATTCCCGCGCCAGCCATCGTACTTGATTTTTTGCATTTCGCGGTTGGCAGCCTCTTCGAGTGCGCTTTTTGAAAGGTTATAGAAGTTAAGCGTGCGTTTTTCGCCACTTTCGTCACCTACTTGCACCTCTGTTTTAGTACCGTCTTCGTTGTTACTAACTGCTGTAACATTGAGCTTCATCTCATCTGCCTTCAGGTACTCNAGGTTTTTATCGTCAACAATTTCTCCTTCTAGCTGAAATGTTTGTGTGTTGGCTGTTTCNGGATCGTATTGCAACCCTATAACAAGCACTCCATTTCTGAAAAAGGCATTGAGTCCAAAGTTTTTGCGCAACTCATCTAGCATCTGCACAGATGAGAGGTTATCTATCGGGAAGGTTCCCAACTCAGCATCAACGTGTTTAACTGTATAAGTTGAGAAATACGTATCCACCATCTTTTTAAGGGTGTACGCTTCTCCGCTGTCNACAATGTTGTTGCGTTTGAGCTGATACATTTCATCTTCACAGCTGAGCGCAATGGGCGTGTTGGGTTTTATACCCGAAACATAACCCTGAAAAAGNGTTGTTAAATCTCCATTGGCACTCAATTGAATTTCAACCGGAGCTCCGAAGCTGATATAGTCCAGCAAGAAATGTTTACTTTCTTTGGCTTCTTTGGAGTTTCCCAGNTTTACGTTTCCCGGAAGTTTTAACTCACAGGTATCGGTAAACTGTTTCCATCCTGAATCTATTACAACATCATTGCTCCAGTCGAAACTCAAGTCTCCTATTTTGATATGGCAAGTGGGGCGCAACATTATATATTGATGATTATTGGTTGATCACTTACACAACTGAACTCGTAGGGTTGTGCATTGCTAAAAGGCGCTCTAGGGTAGCTATAACTGGTTACAACTACATATCTAACATTGATCTTATCCAATACTTCATGAACAACTCCGATTGGAGTTTTGGCTTCCATAAAAGCGTTNAGTTTCCCCAGTTCTTCCTTTGGATAACTGGCTCCGTTTGTGACCAACAAACCAGAAACTTTGATTTGATAGTCTCCATTGGTTATGAACTCTTTNACGCTATTGTCTACCCCTTGCAGTTCTGTTGTTACTACTCNTTTAGCTCGGCTAATATCAATTACAGCACTTTCTAACAACAAGTCTCCGCTTGTTCCNTCCACTTGCTCAAGCAGTAAAGGGTGATAAATTGGCAAGCCAAAATGACTACTTGCCATTATTGTATCATCATCTTCAAAAAGCTCTANCNNATNNTAGCCTGNNATTTNCTGAACATCNCNNNCTNCAACTATATCATAGCCTGTAATTTCTTGTGTTGCTGTTTTCAGCGCTTCATCGTATTCTATTTGACTATCAGTATTGAGCATCGTGTTCACTGATGAAGCCAATTTTGGTGAATATCCTCTAATTGCAGCGATATTCAGTATTTCGGGTATTGTGTATTCTATTTTCATACGGCCATTTCAAAATCTCTAACTCCAGCCACAAGTGCCTTCGTAATTTCTTCTTTAAGTTCTGCCGAACCTTGTTGAACATTTGAGGTTGAGATCACAAACTCTTTCACTAGGTTTTCNATGCGTACATTGATCTGCTTTGCTCCTCCTGAACCAGCAGCTGTAGCGTCACTTGTTGCAGCTGCTCCTGTTGTAGGCGTTGGGTTTGGATTTGAAGTAAAACTTGATAGNTCAGTTTTTGAGGCCGTAGTTTGGTCTGCTTGAGCAGCAGTTACAGCTCCAGAACTCTTTTCTGTAGATNCTGATTCCTGGGNTTCATTTTTTTCGTTTCCATCTTCCGCTGCTTTATCCCCTTCGGTAAGCTCTAATTTTTCCCTTACAGACTCGATATTATCAGCCATATCTGTGGCAAAATCAAGGCCAAGGAAACTACCAATACCTCCCAGCATTTGCTGAACCGGCATTAAAATAGCATCTAAAATCACCAAGCCAATTCGTTTTAGTCCGGCAATGATTCCTCCACCTTTAAAGGCTTCTACAATACTGTCCCAATGNCGCTTAAAGCTCATNATAAGGTTGATAANCATCCCNAGAGGCCCCATCAAAAATGCTATCGAAGCTCCCCACTCATCATATTTCATGATAATGGCAGTAATTAGTGCGATAAGTGCAACTATTCCGGTAATGATTAAAAATACAGGGAAGGCATTTGTAGCAACATTTAACCCTAATTGAGAAGTGGTAAGCGAGCCTATTCCTGGAATTAATTTCATAATTCCTTCACTGGCCATTTTAGCCATTCCATCATAGCCGCCAGCCATTTCTGTAACCATTGAGATATAAGGAGAAGCATCTCCAAATGCACTATCAAAACCTTGCTTGATTTCTCCTATGGCTCCTTTGGCATTTTCGAGCATTCCGCCAATTACAGGCACATCCTGAAAATTGGTATTCTCAATTACTTGAGTCAATTGCCCNCCAAATTCACCAACAGCTCCAACCATATTTTGCAGAAAGGCTCCTCCGCCTTCTCCTCCAAGTTTGGAACTTAATGCCTGAGCAATATTTCCTATCGACACATTTTTAACTTGTCCGGCAATACCTGAAATATCGCCCAACAGGTTCTTTTGCGAATCGCCCAAGAAAGAAAAGGCATCATCTGCTTGAGAGACAAATCCTAAAATACCTTCAGCTGANACTCCATTTTTAGCTGCNTTTTTAAACGTATCAAAAGCTCCTACAGCTAGATTCCCCCAAGTTTTCACTTGCTCCGGAACTCCTTGGATTTGATTTACAAACTCCATTATTCCTTCTGCTGAAAAGCCTTCTTTTGCGGCATTTTTCACACCATCAAAAGCTGTCTTTGCTATGCTTCCCCAAGATTGTATTTGAGCCGGAAAGTCCATAATATCACCACTTATTCCNCCTTGAAGAAAATCAGTAATACCTGAACCAATATCTGCATCTTCGAGACCTCCTACATNTTCTTTCAGGCCCAAAATATCAGCATTATAAGCTTCAAGTTGTTTGAGGTCAAAAGCTTGTTCTTGAACCATCCCAAGACTATCAAAATCTGTAGTAAGTCCATCGATAGAGAGCTCAAGTGTAGCCGTTTGATCAACCATATCTGCCCACCCATCGAGTGAATTGGAAAACAGTTTATCCAGGCCTTTTACGGCATCTGAAACACTGTTATTTAATGATGTTATCCAATCTAAATCTTCCATGTTTATTTCTCTGATTTAAATGCAACTGCCAATGCTTTGAGCACGGCATTTTGCATAATGCGGGCATCCAGTAGTTTTAAATATTCTGCCTCGCAAACCAGCAAGGCAAAATCATCATCTGATAATTGGTAGGGATCAACCCCGAACTGTGCCCGGATCAGGGCTGCCCCTTGCCTAATGGTATCATGAATATTGTCCGGGTCAATAAGTTCGAGGTCTATAGCTTTTTTACCTGNGCNACTTTTGCTTTGAAAAGTTGACCTACAGCTTTAATGGCTGCAATNTTAGCTTCATCGTCCTCTTTGATGCGCTCGTCTCCACCTAACCAACAGTTTGAGAAAATGATCTCTCCTGCTTTAATCGGATCGGTTTCAGCAAATTTCCCGGCTGCACCAATTGTTTTAAGGTCTGGTTTTCTGAAATACGCAATGGCTTCTTCTTCCTCATCGCCAACCGGAACAGTTACCTGATGAACTGCTCCGTATTTGGCTTTCCATTTGCGAATTTGACCTTCTACTTTCTTCGTAATCTCTTCTTGATTTTCCATGTTTTAGCTCCATTTAATGTGAGATGGCGTTAACTCAAGTGATACAGAAATGCTTGTATCTCCTTGTGCCATTTCACGTGCGTTATTTGTAAATTCACAATCGCGGATGTAATGGGTAACTAATTCACTCTGACCTTCTTTAAGGTAGGTTACAACGATATCGAAAGGCTCAATATCTTGAAGGCGTTTGCCTTCTCCTGCAGCAGTTTGAATTGCATCTACCTCGTAAGAAAGTAATGTAATGCTTGCTGTTGCTTCATAGTTACCTCTACCNCGTGCTACAGGATATTTCCCTGCACCGTAGATGTTTTCTTTGGTTTGTGTGTCGCTATAACTAATTTCGGTTACACCGGTTACAACTCTACCCATAATATTGAGCTCAACGCTCGCCCATGAGTGGCGCGTACCGTTAACTAAAGGAGTTTCGTTTGCCATTATTTATTGTGTTTTTAGAAAGGATTGCTAAATCCAAGGGTTACTGTAATTTGTCTTGCTGTTCCAGTTGGAACGATCGTGAATTTGATGCTCAACTCTGATGTTCCTAAAATGTCTTGTTCAGGATCACAGTAAACATCGATGCTTGAACATTCTTGGTCTTTTACCATTTGCTCTAGCGCTTTTCTACCATCAGCTTCAATACTTTTGGTTACTGAAGGAGACAATTGACCNGTTTCTTGATCTACTAAAACAGGACTGTTTAAGCGAGGCAAAATGGCTTGACGAATGGCACGCACTGCTTTGTCAATGGTTCTATTNTTTTCGATGTAAGCATAATCACTAGTTAGTTCATCACATGTAAAAGAATCATTGAAATANATNCCGCTTTTACCTGCATGTTTTCTAAAGAAAATCACTGCATAATCGTTTACCGTATCAAGCTCTGTAACGGTAATGTCATTTAGACTTGTTCCATTGATTGCCGGCACTTCCAATGTACCACCCAACAGGTCAAATTTTTGAACCCAACCAATGTTTTCATTCACAGCCGCCAGAGAAACAGCTCCCAATAGCGTACCTATTGCCGCATAATCTGGATACGTGCTCGCTACACTCATAGCCTGTCCAACCATTACAGATACATTAGATTTCTTCAAACCATGTAACGATTCATCGTAAGGTGTTAAGTATGGAATTGAATGATCAAAGTTGTAACCTTCTAATAATATTTGCACCGGGCGGTGTTCGTTGTATTCATTACCAACAAGAGTTTGCGCTTCGTCAATCAACGGCAAAATATCATCGGCAAATGTTGTTGCTGCAGAAGGGTTAAACGCTAAGGCCAATTGCTTGATTTTGCCACCTGCTTCAACCAATAGTTTCTTAGCATACAGGTTATTAGAAACCATAACATCTGGTGTAATGGAAGGGTCTACAACCATGAAATACACATCTGCATTGGAATTAATACGGAAAACTTCTTTGAAGTGCTCCCAAACCAGCATGCTTTCTTCGTCATCTTTATCCTCTGTTATTCCTAGTGCTTCTACATCATCAAGTGTTTTAGCTCTATATACAGTGTCGAACTGAACTCCACCTGACACAGTATAACCATTAACAAGAAATCCGCTAATGCCATCGTCAGAAGAGACCGTTCTCCCAAGNCCACCGTTTGTTTTTGAAATTGTTAATTCATTCATTTTCTTTTTGTTTTACGTTTTTAAGTTTGATGAATTAGTGTTTANTTTTGAATTAAAAAACTTTAAATNTTATTAGTATTTTTAGAATAAAATATAANANTGAAAANAATGNGATATATAAACTCAATTTATAATACCATTTTACACTATATTNTTTTATTTTTTCTTGTTGAATAACTGTCTTAATCTGCGCTGTTTTTTTCTGTTTTAGCTGTCGCTCCAATACCCGCACTGTTTGTTGTAGAGAATCACAGAAACAGTCTACACTTACAACCCTTCCTTTTTGAATGGTGGCTACTACTCTGGCTTGCTTATTCACCTTTGTAAAAGAGGTGTCCAAATTTGATTGGCGAGAAGAAAGGAGTGAAAGAGAGACTTCTGCATGTGGTAGTGTTATTGCCGTATCCAACTTGCGTTCAAGAAGAAACAGGTCAGAAGTACTCTCTTTCAACTCCTCGATTTGGGTGAGTTCTTTTTTAGAACGACACCCGAGAAGAGATAAGGAAAGAATAATTATTAAGNAGGTAGTAGCAGTAATTTTCATTTCTGTTGTTGCGCTTCAAGCAACTCTCTCAGTTTTTTGTTTTCGCGGGTTAGTGCCTGAACCTTTTTTTCAAGCTTGGTTATTTCGTATGTCAANCGTTTATTTTCTACTATCAATTCGTCTTGTTTATCTAGCACATAAGATTGTTTTTCTCGCATNTTATGNACTTCGCTTTTGAGGTCTTCAGCGAGTTCNCGCCATATGGCCGTGGCTTTTTCAACATTGTCCAATTCTGTTCCTTTTGCCTGGGCTCTTTTATGCCTGCGGGTAAAGAACCAACCGGTAAAGCCTCCAAAACCGGTTAATATTACTTCTGGTAAAACATCACTTAGAAAGCTCATCTTTCAATCCGGTTATTTCAAGCCAATCTTGCACATCAAAACAGGGACATGCNTTGTTNGCCACTTCATTATGTCCAATAATCTCTGTGATTCCATGATTTTTGATCATATCTGAACAAAAGCGCTGGAGTGCTACTAATTGCTCTTGTGTTCTGGTATCTTTCGGCTTTCCGTTTCTATCCAAACCACCTATATAGCATACTCCATACGNTTTGTGATTGTATCCCAGTGCATGCGCACCAGTTTCATCCATCACTTCTCCATCATGATCTAAATCACGTCCATTAACAATTTTTCCATCTAGCTCAATTACCCAGTGATATCCGATTGCCTTCCAACCTCTGTTTTTATGCATTCTGTCGATATCATCTCGGGTAAAGTCCTCATGCTCTTTTGTTGCTGAGCAATGAATTATGAGCATTGTTTTTTTCATCTGCTTATAAGTAGANCCCTATATTGTTTCTTAAGAAACTACTAGGGTATTTTTATCTATTGAATGATTTATTAATAATCGTTTTCAGNTCGTTTGTTTTACAAATATCCGATGCTTTTTTGGAGTACTAAAATTGCTAAATAACCATACGTTATTTAATCACTTTTAACACGTGAAAATAACACGTAANTTATTATTTAAATTTTCATCACTAAATAATCTGAANGACTTTTGCATGTAGAGAATCTCTAAAACTTATATTTATGTATCAAGATTATTACACTGCTATTCAAGCAGTAATCGCAAGTGATTTAACTTCTNTTCAAAATGTAGACTGGTTCAATCATCAGTATGAAAATTACCCTGANATTGGCGCAGTATCTTTTCCGGAGGTGTATGTTGAATTNGAAACTCCAGTTGTNTGGCAAACCGGATCTGANAAGCTCCAGACTGCCAACACTACCATTTCACTACANGTTGTTGCAAACAACACCAGCAANGATCCTTCTGATGTATTAGCATATGCTCAGGATGTNCACAAGGTTTTTCAAAGCAAAGCNTTGGAGAACGTAAACGAGGAAGACATTGCCTCAAAGTTTATGCGCATTGANTCTTCTTTAAACATGGACACTGACCAGGTTCAAGTTGCTATTCTTCGCTACTCTACCTGCTTGTNCGACACTAGCGCCATGAATACTTATACTGAAGTAATGATTGATCCTCTGAATATCATCAGAGACCCCAATCTTTAAAAACTATAAAAGCCCCAAAATGGGGCTTTTTTTATTGTTCTCCCCTTTNAAGACNAATCATTTTCTAGAAAAAATAATATCNTCAATGGTTCTTGGGGCGAGATAGAATTCTTCAGANANCATGGCAAATATTGCTTCATGTGTATACAACCTCGCNCCACTTTTATGGCGCTTATCATACAACTGNCCATAGCGATCTGCAATAAGTGTATTTCTTCTTTTAATCCGTTGTTCTCTTGTTGATTTCATTTTAAGTTGGTTTGTGTTTTTCATTGGGTTCAGAGACTCGAGAACTGCATTGGAATATCTTGCCAACGGTTATTTTCATCTTTCACATACACNCTTAAATAAGTAGCTGTACCNGTTGAATAATAACTTTTAGANAATTCGTTCAATGCCTGAGAAAACTCAGGATTATTAATATCCTCTTCATGCTTTCTCAANTTTGCCACTAGCTTAGGGTCATAATCACCCTTATTGTTTTTCATCAGAATATTATTAATAATGTTGTACATCGCCTTATTTCTACTAGCGAATTTATTGTACAAAATCTCTTTAATCCTTTCAATGGCTACCTGAGCATGTTCGTTAAAAGCAGAATGCTCTTGGTTTTCTACCACCAATTTGCAATTACCATCTTCTGTAATTAAGCTAAACTGTCTTTGTTTTTTGGGCGTTCTGTGTTGCAAATCATAAGCCCTATCCCTAAACTCACCTGAGCGGGTAATTGCTTCGTTTTTAAGTTGTTTTAACTCACGAGAGAGCAAAGAAAACCTTTCGGCCATTTCTAAAACAAACCGATCTCTATCTTCAGTATACTTGCGCTTTTTACGTGTTTGTTCTTGGTTTTCTTTTTTTCGTTTTTCATCTAAAAGGCGTTCTAATTCACTTGAACTTAACTGGTTAAAATCTATTGAATTTGTCATGATGATTAATCGTTTGAGAATGGATGAAATAATTTTGGGATCGCTATTAATGCTTTTAGCTTGCTGTGCGTTTTTTATTCACTGAATTACAGATCTCTTCAAGGTATTCTTTGATCTTTATTAAATCCCAGGTTGTTTTTACGATATCCGAAGTTTCTGCATGCGCCAACTCTTCTCTTTCAGAAAGATTAGCCACACTGTTAGCCACTTTGTTTAGATCTAAAAGCGGATTAATTTGTGGAACAAGCTGCCGAAGTACTAATACACATCCGTTTCTACCACACATTCCCTCATCATGAAAGTCTGAAGGAGTGCATTCTTTTTCACAGCTATAACTCAGTTTCAAATCGTAATTCAGATTGTTTTCTTTCGCCATTTCTTCCTGAAAGAAAACTTTAAAATCACTTAAAAAACCCAAACTATCAGCACGTATAACACGTTGCAATTGCTTTATATTTTCAGCTCTGGCTTCAGGATACTCACTTAAATGAACTGCCAACATTTGAACAGCATCATTTAAAGAGAGGTAGTTAATTGTTGTTTCTGGTGTAGTTTCTATTTTAATATTCATTTTGAAGAACTTTTGGGATTTCGCGACATAGAATTGGATTGTGGCCGTTCAAATTGAGCAATCGACTTCTTGTTACTTCAACGTTGACAGAAAGCTCATTTAACTTTTGATATTCTCCCATCCACTCATTTGAATCGGGAGAAATCTCTTTAAACACTTTCTTGTACTGGGTTGCTTTTGTCCTTCGTTGCGACCTTAACTTCTTAAGCAGATCGCTTCTGTATTCGTTCATAATCATAGCTGGTGTGGTGAAAATTTGATGTATTTATTTAGAAATAGTTCGTACAGTACTGGAGAAACCAGAAAATCATTCAGTTCCTCATTAAAGATTTCATCATTTAGCACATCAGGAAAGCAACGCACTAATTCTTCTTCAAACGAAACCCATTCTGCTAGCCAAAAGCTCCAATACTCAGGATCATAAGCAAAGCACTTGTAATAACCTTCGTAGCCCTCTTTTTCTGGAAAATACTGTAGTAAGAAATTGTACCCCGTCTCGAAAATCTTGTGCTTGTACTGGTCTTCGTTCAATCCGCACTCCATCTGGATATACTGTCGACCTAACGAGGAGGTGTTCTGTAAGTGTTGTGTTTTTGTAGTCATGGTGGTTAATTTTCATAATTAATATGTATTGGTTATTTATTTCATTCTAATTCATTTTTAATCTACTTCTTGCCAGTATACTGATGATTGTTCCGGCCATATGTCAAAGTACTCGTTGCCTCCATATCGGCTGGTAATAAAAGCCCTGAATCCTTCAACATGAATCTTAACGTCAGCATCATANCGCACAAATCTGGCCAAAGNACCTTGTGGTTGCGTTCCTTCTGCGTGACTAATGAAAATGAATAGTTTTTTAGGATGATTTTCTTTTAAAGCAATGTATTCATGCTTTTTTAGAGCTGCATATTGCAGTGAATCAATCACACAAATGTCAGGACTTTTACGTTTTCTCAAGCGCTCNTGCAATTCGTCAATCGGCTCACGATCTAAAACAATCAACTTCTTTTTTACCGCCTGAAGATTTGTTTCTATCGCTGCTTTTTGGAAGCTTTTTCGCGCTCCTTCTTCTAGTGTATTGTATGCACAACGACCAAAAGAGCACAGGTATTTTATTAACTGTAACGTAAAACGCGTTTTTCCGTTACCAGAATTCCCCCAAATAAGCCAAACCCCATTCATTTCAGGCTCTTCTCCAAAAGATGCTGCCCACTTCCCTTCAAACGGCATTGTACGGAACTTCATCCGATACAATTGATCTACGCTAATGGCCCTTTTCATGCCGCTGATTTTTGCTGCATTTTCTTCGCGTGAATCATTCTTTTCACCCTTCGAAGATCATTCTCTGANCCTTCCCATATTTCACGAATCACCTTTCGATCTTCTATTCCATTGGCTATACAAATGGCGGTAACATCTTTCAACTCAACTCCATTAAGCTCAATAAACTTTCGTCCTATTCGAGAATAGATTTCTTTATAGCCTTTTTTATTAAGGTGAAGACCTTTTTGCAAACGCTTTTTCAAGTGGTTGGTAGCAATCATTACCAAACCACAGTGATCTTCCAGGTAGTTGTAAAGTGTAATAAAGAAGTAAAGTGATTGGTCTGACAATTTATCAGCTTCATCAAATAGAATTAATGGATTCTTTTGCTGTTTTAGATGATCTACAGCTAAGTGTATCATATCATTAACTGTTAGTCCACTCCAATCGAGCTTCAACTCTTTAAGAAGCGCAACTAAAAACTGCTTCCTATTCCAATGATCTGCACATTGTAAAAGATAAGCATACTCATTATCGGCAACATATGCTTTTAACGACACCGATTTTCCGGTTCCCGCTTCGCCCACAATTGCAAACACACTACTATACAATTGTGCATCGTTAAGAATAGAAGACAAAATCTTGTAATCCCTGGTTGTTACAACTTGCCACTCATCAACATCAAAGGCTATTTGCCCTTTTATCTTCAGCCAGACTTCTTCTTTTACCCCTTTCCAATTCTTATCTAAAATTTTCCTCAGACATTGCTGTGAAACTCCTTCTACTGCATTAAACGCATCCTCTTTATTCTTATACTGATTGCAGAACTGCTTCAGTTCTTCAGCAATCATTTGCTTGTGAAATTCCGATATCATTGTAGTAGTGATTAGTGTTTTTTTTACTGTTACATCATAGAATAAACATCCATGTCGTCTTCTTTGTCTTTTCCGGGAGTTACAACAATGTTGCTTTCTACCTTCCGAAAATCTTCTTGCTTATTTTTCTTTTTGTTCCGCTTATTCTTTTCCAATCCTTTTATTCGCGGAGTATTTAACCCATAACCTTCCGCATGCCTGTTTTCTTCTCTAAGCATCTGATCCATTTCATTTCGCTTCTCCAACCTGATTTTCTGAATATCGCGCCTCACTTCTTCATAAAATTCTCGCTCCCAATCTTCTTGCTCTTGAATTCCCCTGTGAATTTCAACTTTAGCATGGGCCTCAGTAAGATGCCTAAGCCCTAACGCATCTTTTGTATAAACATGAACCATACTTCTATCTTCGGGATCACACTTCACCCAAACTTTTTTCCCTACATGATTCCTTAACCATTCCACATCCGGAACAGAGGTTCCCTCCTTCGTAACAACATATTCATACAACACTTTTTTCTCTTTAAAGCTGATTCCAGATGCTGTTACGGTAACCGGAGCATCACGTGTTATCCAAAAAATATCAACCATCTCCCACATCGTAAGCGGCACACATTCGGAATTTTCACTTTCTCTATACATTTCTGCACGAGGAATTCCCGTCTTTGGATGCGGAGCCATATTCCATTCAGTTCTGCGCTTTTCATAAACAGCCTCAACTTCTTTTAGCGCTGGAAGGTTTTCTCTATTCGCTTCCAAAAACTCGGCATTCAGCTTACTTTCTTGCTTTTTTGCTGTAATATTCTGCCCAGTAAAAAACCAATCTTTCTTTAGACACTGCTGCTGAAACCGACCAAACACACTCTCAATTGATTTAGATTTACCATTATAAGGCTCTGTTCTAACGGATAAGCGAGCTATTTTTGACAAAAAATCACCATTTACCAGTTTTTTATGTCCTCCTTGCCCATCAAACCCTACCTGATAAGGTTTTTGCCCAGAGACTTTTAGCGCCATTTTATAAGCATAATACTGTGCTTCATAATCCTCTGTTTTACTAATGTGATACCCTAACATCACCTCACTGTAGGCATCCATCACTTCATAAACCTGACAGGTTTCAATCTTTCCGTTTTCACCGAGGTAGAAATAATTCAGCTTTGTCCCATCTGAATACCAGAGCGAATCGCGCATTGTTGGAAGTGCTGTTTTTTGCTGGTAACTGTACTGTTCTTTTGATTTTAACTCTCCGTAACGATGACCATACCACAACTGCTTGTTCTCTGGCTGATTCAAAAAGAGATA
This sequence comes from Crocinitomicaceae bacterium, assembly GCA_002705995.1. Classification (GTDB taxonomy): domain Bacteria; phylum Bacteroidota; class Bacteroidia; order Flavobacteriales_G; family Salibacteraceae. Next base: position 134,993 of record PAJI01000004.1, read on the forward strand.
TAAGGTATGCGCATCTTTCAAAGGTTTCCACCCTTCCCGATCCGCCTTTACATTATATTCTTCCCATAGTTGTTTTGTACTTACACACTTATTGACTTGATCTGCCCATCTTGCAATCACCCAAACCTGGGCTTTGGGGTTTACTTTTTCAGCATTCTTATTGGCATATCCCTTATGCACCAATGCACTATAGCCGACTTCTTGGTACGTTTTGAATTTAGCCTTCAATCGTCTGTGATTTGCTGGCAACGAATGCGGGTATTGACTTCTAGGTAAATCATGAATGGCTTCTGAAAAGTTTTGCCATAAGGTGGCAGAATTACGACTTCTCGCCTTTTGCTTTTTATTTCGGATTTCGAGAAATTCAGCGATAGCATTTAAGATACTGGCATTCGCCACATATTCTTTCGAGCGTTTTACAGGAAGCCCCCTTCCATTCTCTAGAATATAGTTCTCATAATACTTAACCGCTTCATGATCGGTCTTTAAAAGATCTTTAAAAGCATTGCGTTTTGTGGTTCTGTGGGGGTCGCCTCCGATCTTTTCTTCTATCTTACTCTTAAAGCGCTGAGGGAGAGAGTCGTATTCTACCAATGCATATCGTCCATTGCCACCTTTGCGTACAAGGTTAATTTGTTTACGACAATTTAACTGCTTATAATAACTATAGGATAAAATATTATCCTCGTCATTATAAAGCGCATTAGACTTAATGCATAAGATATTTCCTACATATTCAAACATAGTATGGTGGGTTAATGAAAGTAGAATGTATTTATAACGGTCTGTTTTTTTCTTTTATGTTTCTGTTTTTAAAGAGAATTGTTATTTTTGGTTAAATTTTAATGCTCACTTAGCATCGTGTTTTTTCCGATTGACAGAATAAATTCAAATTCATAACTGTTTAGTTTATTTATTAATTGCTTCGGACGACAAACATAGAAAATAAAATAACCAAACAGGGAATTTTTTGGACAATAATTTTTCCAACATCAAAGAACGCATACTCTACATTGCGAAGATTAAAGGGATTCCACTCGAGGAATTCACACAATCTATTGGGATGACGTATGGCAATTTTAAAGGCGCCAACAAAGAGCGCCCCATTAACTCTACAGCCTTGGAGAATATATTATCTACCTACGATGATGTTGACTCACATTGGCTAATCACAGGAGAAGGAGCTCCTTTGAAAGCTATGAAAGTTGAAGGAAACAACGAAGATTTACCCCTACCAGAAAACAATGAAAGCAACGAACGACTTATCCCCCTACTGCCCATTGACGCACTTGCCGGCTTTGGAGGAGGAGACTGGTCCATTTCTAACTATGACATTCAGGAGAGTTATGTAGTTCCTGATTTCAATGGCATAGACTTTATGATCCGCGTAAAAGGAAGCTCTATGTACCCTAAATATGCTAGTGGAGACATCGTAGCTTGTCGCAAAATGAATGACGACTCTTTTATCCAATGGAATAAGGTTTATGTTATTTCCACCAGAGATCAAGGCATTCTTGTGAAGCGACTTAAAAAATCTGAAGTCGAAGACCACTATATGGTTGTTAGCGATAATGAGAACTATGATCCTTTCGATATTCCGAAGGATCAAATCACCGGACTAGCACTTGTTGTTGGCGTTATTCGATTAGAGTAATACAGATCGTACACAATAAAACTTAAGGAAACACCCCACATGCATCCTTAAGAATTAGACAGTCAGAAGTTTATCCCTACTTGCTGAAGGGAATATCCTATGCCTTATTTTGGCAACAAAAAGGATTTACCCCCTATTAAAAAGGGCTTTAAACATTAAAACAAAGAATCTAAAACACTCTCCCCCACAACAAAAAGGGCTGTAAACTATAAATTGTAACTCCAACTGTCACCCCAACTGTCACTTCTATCTCACCAAGAAAAACAACAGACACACCTATCCAAAAGAAGACAAAACTAACCACTTAATAATCAAATAATTATATCAGTTTTAAAAATGAACTACTCATTAGGCACACACACATACAAAACAGCTCTCGTTACAGTTCGTTTTCGCAACAAAGCTGAAATCCCATCATTACCAACTAAAAATCAACCTATTACACCACACAAATCAATCACCCTTTTGCACCATTTGTTTATCAATTCCTATAACCCTCCAATACTTTTTAAAATTTCAGACACCCGAACTCATGTACGCTTTAATTGACTGTAACAATTTCTATGTCTCGTGCGAAAGGGTTTTTCGCCCTGATTTACGCCAACAACCTATTGTTGTATTGAGCAACAATGACGGATGCGTTATTTCTAGGTCTGAAGAAGCAAAAGCTGCCGGAATTCCTATGGGAGCTCCCGCTTTTAAATTCAACCCTCTATTTAAAAGCCAGGGAATCCAAACTTTCTCTTCCAACTACGCACTCTACCACGACATGAGTTCAAGGGTTATGAAGATCTTATCTACCTTCTCTCCAGACATTGAAGTCTACAGTATTGATGAAGCCTTTGTTCTATTTTCAGGGTTTGACAACTTTAACCTCAAAGTNATTGGCAAAAAAATGAAGCAACAAGTATGGCAATCTACAAACATCCCCATCAGCATAGGAATTGCCCCAACTAAAGCTTTAGCTAAAGTTGCGAACCGGATAGCTAAAAAATTCCCTCAAGAAACAGAAAGTGTACACCTTATAGACACTGACGAAAAACGCATTAAAGCANTAAAATGGATTCAAACTGAAGACATTTGGGGAATAGGACGAAGACATGCTGTAAGNCTCAACAGAATGGGAATTAAGAANGCTTTTCATTTCACGCAATTATCAGACGAATGGGTACGCAAAAACATGGCCGTAACAGGGCTACAACTAAAACAAGAACTAGAAGGCTTGTCACGATTAAAACTTGAGAAGAATCGTATAAAAAGAAACATTGCTACNACGCGCACNTTTGAAATCAACCNGAAAGACTACAAAAAAGTNAAAGAGCGCATCTCCACATTTTCTTCTGTTTGTGCTGAAAAACTAAGAAAGCAAGACGCTTACTGCATGGGAATAATTGTNTTCCTTTACACCAACCGNCANAGAAAAGACCTTAATCAATCGCGCAAAAAGGTTTTTATTCAACTTCCTTTTTCTACCAACTCTACAATAGAACTTTCAAAGTTTGCCACAAAAGCCCTTCAACTAATATGGGTTCAAGGTTACGCTTACAANCGAGCAGGAGTTATTTTAACTGACATTACTCCTGCCAACGAACAACAAACCACACTCTTTGAGAATTCAGACCCACGCCATCACAAACTAATGCACACCATCGATCATCTGAACAAGAAAATCGGTCAATCAAAAATTAAACTAGCCAGTCAGGATGTAAANCATACCTGGCAAATGAAACAAGAGAAACTCTCGCAACGCTACACCACCAATTGGAACGAATTATTAAAGGTGAAATGAAAATTGTAAAGCTCCCAAAATTTGGTAATGAATTGGCAAACCTTCCAGTGAAAACCGATCAAAATAAAAAGATCTATGTAAAATACTTCAAAGGTGGTGTTCAAGCCGGATTCCCTTCTCCTGCTGAAGATTTTGAAGAAGTTCCTCTCAGTCTTGACGAAAAATATTTGCATCCGGCAGAATCAACCTATATCGTAGAAGTTGCAGGAGAATCTATGTACCCCACCTTACAGGTAGGCGACAAACTGGTTGTACGAACCGATCTTCCACTTACAGACAATAAGGTTATCATTGCATCTTTAAACAACAATGAATTTACCGTTAAACGGTTTGATCAAAAAAACAACAAATTAATTGCAGACAACCCTAAGTTNCCNAACATTGAACTCAAAGAAGATGACACTTTACTTTGCTTAGGAATTGTAAAACTTATTATTCGAGAAAATATTTAACCATAAAATGAAACTTACCTATAGCTACGACTCTTTCAGAAGACCAAAGATCATATTAGGAATTATCTTAACAACCTTCAGTATTCTAACAATTTTTAATAACTGGATACAAAGCTTTGTAACAATAATCATTAGCCTTTTTTTATTCGGAATAACATTTAAACTTGAAATTGATACACAATCAAAAACCTACAGAATATATCGTTCAATTTTCGGAATCAAAAGCGGAGTTTATAAAGAGTTAAAAGAATATAGCGCTATCACATTACTAGTAGCACGCGGAAAAAGAAATATACTGTCCCCCCGTTTTATCTCAACCTTGTCATTCTCTGATGAAGAGTATGACGTATACATTACCAATAGTTCGCACCGCAAAAAACTTTTTATTCAAAGGTTAACTTCAAAAGAAAAAGCCAATCAGTTGATAGAATTGTTAGAAAAAGAACTTGAACTACCCTATGAAAAGTATAACCCAAAACTTACCCAGGCCACACAAAACAGAATAAGANGCAGAAGGTAATTCAGTCATCTCCAACACAACAACAAGCTAGGTTTAATAAGTTGTTGTATTATAGCCAACCAAACTTCTAGTATAGAACAAATGCCAAAGCCGCTTTTTAAAAGATACAAACCAAAAACAGACTTAACGGGTCTGGATCACATTATAATAGGATCTGGAGTTAGNGGATTAACCGCTGCGCTTTGGCTATCAAGAAGAGGAAAAAAAGTTGCCGTACTGGAACAACATTATATTCCAGGGGGGTTCACACATAGTTTTTCTCGAAAAAANGGTTTTAAGTGGGATGTTGGTGTGCATTACGTAGGTAACGTAGACAAAGAGAACCCCATGCGCTGGCTGTTCAACTACCTCACCAACAAAAAGCTCGATTGGGAATACATGGGAGATGTGTATGACGTGCTTTANATTGGCGAAGACGAATACAAGTTCAGAGCNGGGAGAGACGCTTTCAGAAAACAACTTATCGAATATTTTCCNGATGAAGAAAATACCATTGATCAATACCTCGACCTTATTGACAAATGCAGTAAACGTGCAAACCTGTTCTTCTTCGAAAAAGTTTTCAAACCCATCTTACAACATACTCTAGGNAAAGTTATTCGCAAGCGTTTTTACAAATACTCTCAACAAACCACAAAAGAAGTTCTTGAAAGTATTACAGACAATCAACGCCTTATTGCNGTTTTGTGTGCACAATGCGGTAATTACGGATTATCNCCAAANTATAGCAGTTTTGCCGCACATGCTTTGGTCATTAATCATTTTATAGACGGAGGNTATTATCCCGTAGGAGGTGCTGAACAAATTGCCAACTATACTATTGAACACATTATTGAACAAGGAGGACAGGTGTATGTTAACGCNAATGTTGACGAAATCGTTGTCAAAAACAACAAAGTTGAAGGTATAAAAATACAAGACCGCTTCATCCCTTGTAAGAGTGTAATTAGCACAATAGGAATTAAGAACACTTTTCAGGATTTACTCCCAAACCAACAACTAAAAACTCAACAAAAAGTAAACAAGGCCGAGTATTCAACAGGACACATGTGTCTGTATGTTGGTCTTGATAAGTCTTCAGAAGAACTTAACTTACCTAAAAACAACACNTGGTTTTTCAAAACTGACGACTACGACAAAATGCGGGAAAACATTTCTCTGGAAAAGGCTCCTCAAGAATTTGCCTATATATCCTTNCCTTCCGCAAAAGACCCTGACTGGGAAAAGACAAANCCNGGAACATCNACCATACAAGCATTATCAATTGGGCACCATGAGTGGTTTGAGACTTACAAAGATCAACCTTGCATGAAGCGTGAAGAAGCTTACCAAAAATTAAAGAAGCATTTTGAAGAAGGCATGCTAGAAACGCTCTACAAGCTTTACCCTCAGATAAAAGGNCATGTGGTACTTACAGAGGTNTCTTCTCCGCTTTCTACAGAACACTACTCTAAATACAAAAAAGGAGAAATTTATGGNTTAGCCCACACCCCTNAACGATTTANTTTTGAAGAACTTAGNCCTGAATCAAAAATAAAAGGATTGAGATTAGCCGGACAAGACATTACCATTGTTGGAGTAGCCGGAGCCATGCTTTCAGGCATNTTATGCTCNACCACAATTTTAAAATGGAACTCTTGGAAATGTTTTAAGGAAATGGGACAATTCAAATAGTCCNNAANGAAATACNCNTCTTTATTGTTGTCTTTTTTGACGAAACATTTTCATAAACTTAGAAGCATACACAAAATCAACTACTTCTTGATTTTCAGTCTCTAAGATNTCTTCTTTACTNCCTTCCCACCAGTTTTTTCCTTTATGAATNAACATTACGCGATCNCCAATCTCCATTACAGAATTCATGTCATGGGTAATTACAACGGTTGTAATATCGTATTCATAAGTAATCTCTTGAATCAGATTATCAATCACAATACTCGTTTGAGGATCCAACCCTGAATTAGGCTCATCACANAACAAGTATTTNGGGTTCATAGCAATTGCNCTGGCAATACCTACACGCTTTTTCATCCCCCCTGAAAGTTCTGCNGGAAACAAATGATTTACGTCTTTCAGATTTACTCGTTCCAAGCAAAANTTAACCCGATCAAGCATTTCTTGNCTAGATTGACTGGTAAACATTTTTAAAGGAAACATCACGTTTTCCTCTACCGTAAACGAATCAAAAAGCGCACTCCCCTGGAAAAGAAAACCTATTTCCTGACGAATTTCTTTTCGATCCTTAAAGTTCATTTCGCTAAAATTCCGGCCATTATAGATAATAGAACCTCCGGGATCAACCTCATGTAATCCAACAATACACTTTGTTAGAGTAGTTTTACCAGAGCCACTGGCTCCAATAATAAGGTTCGTTTTACCTTTTTCAAATGAGGCATTGATGTCAAACAGCACCTGATTATCCCCAAATGTTTTACTGACATTCTTTACATCAATCATATCAACAACATTTGAGTAATAACATAATTCAAGATCAGGATAACAATACTAGTTGCTACAACAGCTGCGGTACTGGATTTTCCCACTTCAACAGAACCTCCTTTTGCATANTACCCAAAATAAGAGGGNACTGCTGTAACCACAAAAGCAAATGCTACCGTTTTNACCATCGCGTAGTAAAAGTCAAATGGCCTGAAATCAAACTGAATACCATAGATATAATCATTGGTTGACACCATCCCCGTTACAATTCCNGCAAAATAACCACCAACAATTCCTATAAACATGCTCAATGTGATCACAAAAGGATTGATNATAAGCATCCCAATGATTTTGGGAAGAATTAAATAATTAGCAGAGTTTATCCCCATGATTTCAAGGGCATCAATTTGCTCTGTAACNCGCATCGTCCCTAACTCAGANGCAATACTAGAGCCTACTTTACCGGCTAAAATTAACGCTATAATTGTTGGAGAAAATTCTAGAATTACAGATTGACGCGCAGCATAACCTACGGTGTAGGTCGGAATTAAACCGCCATCAAGGTTTGAAGCCGTCTGAATAACCANAACAGCNCCCATAAACAAAGAAATAATTCCAATTATNCCAAGCGAACCTACCCCTAAAGAATCCATTTCTTTAATAACCATAGATCGAAAAAGACGGGGCTTATCAGGCCTTGCAAAGACAAGCCTCAACATCATAAAAAACTTACCAATATGCTGTATTAACTTCACGAAAGGACTTTTGACGAAATTACCAATTTATCTAATTATTATTCTAATAAACGGATTTACGCGAAACTCTGTATTTTTGAAGCTCAATTCAACACCAATCATGAAACGTTATAAACATCTTTTGTTAGCAATCTTTTTAATCGCAACTTCAATTGGAGTTTCCTCTTGTGGCATTTTCAAGAAAGACTGCTACCCTCCCTGCCCTACTTGGAAAAAATAACATGTTAAAGGAAAAAGAGTTTACACAACGTATNTCCCCNTATATTCCTGAAGGATGTGCCCCTATCATTGCCGATTACCTCAAAGATAAACCGGTAATGCTTCGCATTTCCAGAAAGCGGGTAACCAAGCTAGGAGACTACAGACATCCATACAAAGACGAGTATCATCGCATATCTGTCAATCATGATTTAAACCAGTATGCATTTCTTGTTACNCTAGTTCACGAAATTGCTCANCTTGAGAATTGGCTTGATCATAAGAANAAAATAAAACCTCACGGAAAAGAATGGAAAAGNGAGTTTCAGCGTCTAATGGANCCTTTTTTTGAAATGGATATTTTTCCNGATGATATTCGGAAATCGCTTTTCGATNATTTAAANAANCCCGGTGCATCAAGCTGTTCAGATCCTCAACTATTAAAAACACTGAAGAAATACGACCCTCACAAAGTCACACATTTAGACGATTTACCTCATGGTGCAGTTTTTAGTCTTAATGGAAACCGCTTTTTTAAGAAAGGAGATAAACTTAGAACACGATACAGATGCATTGATTTGGTCAACAAGAAAAAATACTTGATCAATGGTCTTGCAGAGGTTGAGCTGGTTAATGAAGAACTGTTTTGATACCAAATAAAAAAAGGCGAGAAAAACTCTCGCCTTTAATGTTCTTTATACTAAGGAACTGAAATTTTATTTCATACTTCCAGTCATATCTTCAGGACGAACCCACTCGTCAAATTCTTCAGCCGTAGTATAACCTAAGTTCACAGCTTCTTCTTTTAGGGTTGTTCCATTTTTATGTGCTGTATTAGCAATTTCAGCAGCTTTGTAATAGCCAATTTTTGTATTTAATGCAGTAACCAACATCAAAGAGTTATTCAACAACTCTGTAATGCGAGCATGATTAGGCTCAATACCNTGTGCACAATTCACATCAAATGAAACACATGCATCNCCAATTAACTCTGCACTTTGAAGCAAGTTGTAAGCCATAACCGGTTTGAANACATTCAACTCATAATGTCCTTGTGTTCCACCAACAGTAATTGCAACATCGTTCCCCATTACCTGAGCACAAACCATTGTCATTGCTTCTGCCTGAGTTGGGTTTACTTTACCTGGCATAATTGAAGAACCTGGCTCATTTGCTGGAATAATCAATTCTCCAATTCCNGAACGAGGACCTGANGCCATCATACGAATATCATTNGCAATTTTATTNAAAGAAACTGCNAATTGCTTTAATGCTCCGTGTGTTTCAACTATGGCATCATGNGCTGCCAAAGCTTCAAATTTATTTTCTGCAGTAATAAAAGGCAGACCTGTAAATTCAGCAATTTTTTTAGCNACCAAAACATCATAGCCCTTTGGAGTATTCAACCCTGTTCCAACAGCCGTACCACCTAAAGCCAATTCTGACAAGTGAGCCAATGTNTTTTTCAACGCTTTTAATCCATGGTCTAATTGAGAAACATAACCAGAAAACTCTTGACCAATTGTTAAAGGCGTTGCATCCATTAANTGCGTACGNCCAATTTTTACTACATCTTTAAAATCTTCCGATTTCTTTTTTAATGTATTTCTCAATTGCTCTACACCTGGAATTGTTTTCTCAACCACCATTTTGTANCAAGCAATGTGCATTCCCGTTGGAAAAGTATCATTTGAAGATTGNGATTTATTCACATCATCNTTAGGCTGTAAAGTCTTTTCTCCTTCTCCAATCTTTTTGCCCGCCAANACATGAGCTCGNTTGGCAACAACTTCGTTCACATTCATATTAGACTGTGTGCCCGAACCCGTTTGCCATACAACCAACGGAAACTGATCATCTAACTTTCCTTCAAGAATCTCATCACACGCTTGACTGATTAAGTCTCTTTTTTCTTCAGGCAAAACACCTAATTCANAATTGGCATGTGCAGCTGCTTTCTTNAAATAAGCAAAGCCATAGACAACTTCTAACGGCATACTTGCTTCAGGGCCAATCTTAAAATTGTTTCTTGAGCGTTCAGTTTGAGCTCCCCAGTATTTATCTGCGGGAACTTTTACTTCACCCATTGTGTCTTTTTCAATTCTATATTCCATTGATATTAAAATTTGGTAAATGCTTTTGAGGCAAATTTAACAACCCAAATAAATGAGATTGTGTAGCATATCTATTTTTTATTTTTTCCTGCTCTAATAGTTCAGTTTTTATACTTTTACGGCTCAAAACAAGAAAAGAAACAGATCATGCAATTCTTAGGATTCTTAATTTTTATGGTTATCGCAACCGGAGCTTTCTTCACNATTTTTGCTCTAAGTATTGGTTTACCAACTGCATTCATTCCTAAAAAAGAAGAAGAGGANGAAAGCGCAGAGGAANCTTCTACCTTAGAATAATTCGTTTACATTCTCCGGTGGTCGTCCNATGACGGCCTTATTTCCCTTTACNACTATTGGTCTTTCAATGAGTTTAGGATTTTCGTGCATAACGTTTATCCATTCTTCATCNGTGAACTCAAGTCCTTTGTATTCTTCCTTGAATATTTTTTCACCNGTCCTTAATATTTCTTGAGGCTTCATATTCAGTTTCATCAACAAATCTTTGAGCTCTTGATGTGAAGGNACATCCTTCAGATACTCAACTATTTCCACTTCAACNCCNTTNTNTTTAAGNACTTGTAAGGTTTGTCGACTTTTACTACATCTTGGATTATGATAAATTGTATATTGCATGTTTTATTATTTTCAACTTGATATATAGTTAATCTTCACTTCAGATCCCAATAAGGCTTGAAAACTAAATTTGTTTTACGATATTTAGAAGATATCTTTACCGCGAAGAAGTTNCAAAGATTGAAATTTGTGAGAAATTATTTACTTACTTTTTTGTTGGCATTTTCGTTTTTTGCTGCTAAAGCTCAAAACTGTACAGCACTATTCGGCTCTAGCCAAGAACCCGCAGGTGGTTTAACNTATTTTTTGTGCGATACGCCTACAGTTGTTGTGTTAGATGCAACAACAACACAAGGAACTGCTACCAGTTACACATGGAGTACAACTNCAACAACCCCATTAGACACTGTGTCTGCAATAGGAAATTACACAGTAACCATTTCTTCNGGGGGTAATCCAAATTCNTGTATTTTAAACTTCACAGTTCAAANGGTTACCAATAACTATTCAATCAACATTGGTAACGATACATCAATTTGNTTTGGAAACGAAATNANTTTGTCTGTNCCTGACACTTTTTCTTTCTATGAATGGAATACNGGTAGNANNGAAAGTTCTATNCAANTAGATACATCAGGTATATTCAGTCTTGCAGTAACNGANTCNATGGGNTGTATTAAAACAGATACTATTCAAATAGACACTNTNCCTTNACCNANNNTATCNCTNGGAAATGACACTGCTATATGTNNAGGNAGTTCAATAACATTAGATGCGGGAAGTGGTTTNACCAGCTATTTATGGAATACAACAGCTAGCACACAGNCCATTAATNTNTCAATAGCNGATACATTTAGTGTTGAAGTAACCAACTCTTTTGGATGTACCNGAACTGANACTATCATAATAGACACAAATAGTTTACCGGCACCTACAATNACNGGTAATGATTCTGCATGCCCAGGAGGAACTGTCACTTTAGATCTAGGAACTGGTTACGCGTCTTACCTGTGGAGTAATAATGCAATTACTCAAACGGCCAATTATATTGCACCTAATACTAATTTATGGGGGCAAGTCACTGATGCCAATGGATGTGTAGGTAGTGATACCTTTACNGTATATGCNTACACACCTGATACAGTTTCTTTAGGAAATGACACTTCTTTTTGTTNCGGTGACACAATTACACTTGATCCTGGTGCAGGTTANAACAGCTATGCATGGAGCAATTTCACAGGAAACCAAACAATCAGTGTTAGCNATGCCGGCACTTATGCTGTTACAGTTNCCGATATCCATAACTGCTACATTTCAGATACTATTGTTGTTAGTTCAAATCCTCTTCCCAATCCTTCATTAGGAAATAACTTAGAATATTGTCAAGGATCAACACTNTCACAGGTTCTTGATTTAACAAGNACTGCTTATACATCTTACTTATGGATGGATGGAACTACAACTCCATACAACACCATCACAGACCAAGACAACCTTGTTTGGGCGGAAGTAACTGACACGAACAACTGNACAAACAGAGACTCTATTTATGTTGTTCAAAATGCATTACCGAATGTTAATATTGGTGCAGATGACACTATTTGTCAAGGACAAACAAAGAACTTAAATCCTGGTACAGGTGGTGGTACTTTTGTAACATATGCATGGTCTAATAATGCTTCTACTCAAACANTAGGTATAACTACATCTGGTACAGTTAGTGTTACCATAACAGACAATAATGGATGTGTTTCTTCTGACACAATGAACCTGATTGTCACTCCTCTGCCAATTCCTGATTTGGGAAATGATACAGGTTTTTGCCAAGGCTCTAACTTTACCATCACCCTAGACCCAGGAACTTTTGATTCTTACAGTTGGAATACAACAGCCACTACCCAAACGATTAATGTTTCTAACCCGGCATATGGAACATATGCTGTAACCGTTACAGACACTAACGGTTGTATCAACACAGATAATCTAACGATATACCAATACAATCTGCCTTCTTTAAACATTGGTGATGACACCTCTTATTGTGAAGGTGATGACTTTAACTGGGTTATTACTGCCGGAAACTATGATGCNTATTTATGGCAAGACAACAGCACAAGTGCCATCTACTTAGCTGATTCACCTGGTAATTATNCNGTCACGGTTACGGATNTAAATGGGTGTCAATCTTCAGACAATGTAACAGTAACCGAAAATCCAACTCCTGTGGTTGATTTAGGCTCTAACCTCATTTTCTGTGAAGACGAATTAATCAATGAGATTTTTGATGCGGGNGCTTCTACTGGCCCNGGAATGTCATATAGCTGGAACACAGGAAGTGTCATTCAGCAAATTATTGTTACAGAGCCCGGAACATATGCAGTAACNGTTACAAACAANAGCACTCAGTGTTTTTCTACTGATGATGTAACTGTAAGNTATTTTCCAAAAGCAGACCCTAACTTAGGCAGTGATGACATCTTGTGTGTAGGAGAGTTTATCACTCTTGACCCTAGCAATGAAGTTTCTGGTTACAACTACATCTGGAGTACAGGAGCTACAACATCTACNATTGATGTAAATCAACCCGGTGTATATTGGGTAAGNCTTGATGCTCAAAACGGTACATGTGTTAATCTTACCGATACAATCGTTCTTTCTCCTGGAACAACACCNGTTATTGANCTTGGAAATGATCTTAGAATGTGTCTTGGTCAGCAAGTTATTTTCAATAATGACGGTTCTCCTCANCCTAATGTAGAATACGTATGGCANGATGGTGATGAATCATATGAATATGTTGCTACCGAAACAGGGTTGTACACATTAACTGCTACTAATAAATGTGGTTCAGTTGTAGACAACGTATACATTCGTTTTGACGATTGTTTTAACGTTTATGTCCCTAANACTTTTACACCTAACGGAGATGGTAAAAATGAAACTTTTAAAGCCATAAGCGATCAGGAGTTTTATGAATTTAACATGTGGATTTTTGACCGCTGGGGACATGTTGTATGGAAGACAAATAATCCCTATCAATCTTGGGACGGAACGGTTAACGGTGATAAAGCTCCAACTGGCTTGTACGTATGGAAAATGGACTTTATTCGTGCCTTTGACGAATCACTTGATCGTGTAGAAAAAGTAGGACACNTTAACCTTATTCGATAATAAGGTTGATTGATTTCAAAAATATTGACACAAAAAAAGAGGCTTAAAGCCTCTTTTTTTATTTTCTATTCCTTCCAAACTCCATCAAATACGCTTTAATGAAGTCATTCAAATCCCCGTCCATTACACCGGGAACATCTGATGTCTCTTTATTGGTACGAAGGTCTTTTACCAACTTATAGGGATGCATCACATAATTTCTGATTTGTGAGCCCCATTCAATACTCATTTTGTTTCCTTCTATCGCTGCTCTTTCCTCTTCTCGTTTTCTCAACTCCATTTCATAGAGCTTTGATTTTAGCAAGCGCATTGCATTTTCTTTATTTTGCAGCTGTGAACGACTTTCGGTATTGCGAATAATGATTCCTGTAGGCTTATGCTCTAAGCGAACTCCTGTCTCTACTTTATTCACGTTCTGCCCGCCAGCGCCTCCTGATCTAAATGTATCCCATTCAATATCAGCTTGACTAACTTCAATTTCGATGTTATCATCAATTACCGGGTAAACAAATACAGAGGCAAAAGAAGTATGCCTTCTTGCATTGCTATCAAAAGGAGAAATGCGGACTAATCGGTGAACTCCATTCTCCCCCTTTAAATAACCGTAAGCAAATTCGCCTTTAACTTCTATTGTTGCAGATTTGATACCTGCCTCATCTCCTTTTTGGTAATCGATTTCTTTAACAGAAAAACCGTTCTTCTCTGCCCACATAATATACATTCTGTGGAGCATAGATGACCAATCCTGACTCTCNGTTCCTCCGGCACCCGANTTAATCTCAATAATGGCATCAAGATTATCTTCTTCTGCNGAAAGCATGTTTTTAAACTCTAAGTCTTCAAGTCCTTCTAACAACTTAGAATAAGCCGCTTCAATTTCGGCTTCTTCAACCTCACCNTCTTTGAAAAACTCTGCTAAAACATCTATTTCTTCTCGCTCTGAATGCAAAGCTTGATAAGACTCTACCCAAAACTTTAGTCGTTTAATGTTCTTCAAAATGCGTTCTGCANTCTTTGGATCATCCCAAAATGTAGGNTCTTGTGATTTTTTTTCTTCTTCCTGGATTTCTATTTTTTTCTCATCCAAGTCAAAGATACCTCCTTAACGCAGCCAGGCGATCATCAACAGCTTTTAATTGGTCATTATTTACCATGTTCTNTTTCTTTTATTTTTTGCCACACCAACTCAGGCTCAAACCCTTTTTGAATAAGNTAGCGGGCTATTTTTCCTTTATTTTCAAAAGTAAGTGGATTCGAAAATGTATTNTTCTTTTTACAGAACTCTTCCTCAAGAATCTGAAGGTATTCAGCTTCATCTATTGAATTCATACCTTCTCGAATAGAATATTCACTTACCTGNCTTAACTTCAGTCCTTGAATTATTTTTTTTCTCCCCCAGTGCTTAATTTTCAGCTTGCCATTAATAAAGGCCTCTGTAAACCGCTCTTCACTNAAGAAATTTTCAGTAATAAGTTCNGCTATAATTCCCTCAGTCGTAGCTTCATCAACACCCCATTCCAGAAGTTTNTTACGCACATCCATTTGACTGCGCTCTTGATAGGCACAAAAACGCATTGCTTTTTCAAGCGCTACTTTTGATGTGATAATTTCTCTTTGGCCGGGCATTCCGGAAAGTTAACTATCCTAAAGAAACTTCTTCNTTTTTCTTATTGATGAATTTATACTTCATCAAAGGATAAGCTGTTCTGGGCTGTAACTTAATCCACTTACTATGCTCTGCNAACCATTTCCATTGGTAACGGTGCTGCTTGAAGTAAGCATGAATAAACGGGTGTACTTTAATNGTTGTAATTCCAGNATCGCGTTCTTTTAGCAGAAACCTAAGATTATTCGATATCTCATCAATCAAAAGAATTGTTGCATTCACCTCTTTAGTGTTGTTCTCACTATCAACGGGAATTTCTTCTGCTGTTTTAATATCCATCTCAGGACGGACTCTCTGACGTGTAATTTGAACTAATCCGAATTTACTCGGAGGCAAAACGTAGTGCTTAGCTCTATCGTTTTTCATTACATCCGTGATTTTATTGTACAACATCTTNTTNTTGTCAGCTTCCTGCATATCAATAAAATCAACGACAATAATCCCCCCCATATCACGCAGTCTTAATTGACGCGCTATTTCTTCGGCNGCTTCNAAGTTTACACGTAGNGCATTGGTCTCTTGTGAATCTTCTTTTTTGGCCGTATTACCACTATTTACATCAATAACATGAAGTGCTTCCGTATGTTCTATAACAAGGTAAGCTCCACTATTCATTGTTACNTGGCGACCAAANGAAGCCTTTATTTGCTTCTCTATTCCGTAATAATCAAAAATGTTTTGTTTGCCTTTGTATANCTTGGCCATTTTTGTTCTATCCGGAGCAAATGAGGCTATATAGTCTTTCACATCCTGATAAACCTCAGGTGAATTGACTATNATTTTATTAAAATCACTGCTCAGAATATCTCTCAATAAACTTGATGTTCTGTCCAGTTCTCCTAAAACTCTTTGTGGAGGTTTTACTTTAAGAAGGTTTTTATAACACTCGTCCCACTTCTGAACCAATTCNCGTAAATCACGATCAAGGTCAGCAACTTTTTTATTCTCAGCTACTGTACGAATAATAACTCCAAAGTTTTTTGGCTTAATACTTTGGATNAACCTTCTTAAGCGCTCTTTTTCTTTCTTGTTTCTGATCTTAGTGGATACAGAAATTCTATCTGTAAACGGAACTACAACCAAGTAACGACCGGCTATACTCAACTCGGTTGANATACGAGGACCTTTCGTACTGATTGGCTCTTTAGCCACCTGAACAAGAATTTCCTGACCAGACTTCAATACTTCTCTAATATTACCTTCTTTATTAATATCCGGCAATATCTTAAANGATGANANGTCTGATGTAGTAATGGATTTTTTGCGAACACCATGGGTATACGTATGCACGTTCGCAGCTTGTGGGCCTAGATCAAAGTAATGCAAAAAAGCATCCTTTTCATAGCCAACGTCTACAAATGCAGCATTGAGGCCGGGTACTAATTTCTTTACCCTACCTAAATACAAATCTCCAACGGTATATTCATTGTTGTGCTTTTCTCGATGTAACTCAATGAGTTTTTTATTTTCGATTAAAGCAATAATGACATCCTTGGATGAAGCATTAATGATGAGTTCTTTATCCAAACGATTACGCCTTTACTCTTCTTAAAAAACAAGAAAGTGAAAACCAGCAACAATAGCCTAAACCACAACCGTGGCAAGGCTACTGCAAAGGGTTAAATATGTAGAGAAGAGATTACTTCTTCTTCTTGTGTCTGTTTTTTCTAAGGCGTTTCTTACGTTTGTGAGTAGCCATCTTGTGTCTTTTTCTTTTCTTACCGCTTGGCATAATTAAAAGTTTTTTAAGTCGTTTATATAACCTTGTAATTCTTCTGTAAANTGTTCATCAGAAGACAGNTCGAGGCATTTTTCAAAATAAGTCAACGCCTTTTCACGATCTCCTTTTTGTGCGTTCAAATGTCCTAAATAATAGAGGGCATCTATATTGTTCGGTTCTACTTTNAGCACATTATCAAAATGCTTAACCGCTTTGTCCATTTGTCCTGATTTAATGGAAAANTCTCCCATTTTCAACAAGACTCTAACATTGGTAGAATCTTTAGCNAAAACCTCTCTTAACATGAAAATACCCTGCATGGGATTTTCGCCTGATTCTACTAGAGCTATAGCTGAATCTATTTTATGATCGGTTGCTTTAATTTCTGCTGCCTCTTCAGGTAGTAATGCCGATTTACGGGCAAAAAACAACCCTATTGTCAACAGAACGGTGAAAGATAATACAATGTAGTGAACGCTTTTCAAGTGAACAATTTTACTTAACGTCTACATTATCCTTCACTTTTGTCACAAAAGTTTTCGAAGGCTTAAATGCAGGAATATTATGAGCTGGAATAATGATAGTCGTATTTTTAGAAATGTTACGACCTGTTTTCTCTGCTCTCTTCTTTACAATAAAGCTACCAAAGCCTCTAAGATATACGTTATCTCCTTTAGCTAATGAATCTTTCACTTCGTTCATGAAAGCTTCAACTGTAGCTTGAACTTGCACTTTCTCAATTCCTGTCTTGTCCGAAATTTCTGCAACAATATCTGCTTTTGTCATATCCAGCTATCTTTAATTCAATTCGTTATAACCGTAACTAGTTTATTTTTAAGGGGTGCAAAGATACTTCTTTCATTTAAACCTAAAAAACAAAAACAAACTATTTTTGGTTGGTAATCAGAAAGTTCAATGAACACATTCGGAAAAACCTTAATTCAGTGGTATTTAAACCACAAGCGTGATCTCCCGTGGCGAGAGACAAAAGACCCTTTTAAGATCTGGCTATCAGAGATCATACTTCAACAGACACGTGTAGACCAAGGCTTAAATTATTATTTAAAATTTATTCAGCGGTTTGAAAACGTTCACGAATTAGCTTCTGCAGAACAAGACGAGGTTTTGAAATTATGGCAGGGTTTAGGGTATTATTCCAGAGCCAGAAATTTACACTCCGCGGCAAAACAAGTTGTGGAAGAATACAACGGTAATTTCCCAAATTCTTTCAAAGAATTAAAAAAGCTAAAAGGAGTTGGNGACTACACTGCTGCTGCTATCGCTTCATTTAGCTTCAAAGAACCAGTAGCTACTGTTGATGGAAATGTTTATCGTGTATTGGCCAGAAATTTTGACATTGAAACTCCAATTGACACAACTGAAGGCAAGCGCGCTTTTAACACATTAGCTAACTCACTCATTGAAAAAGAGTCTCCAGATTTATTTAACCAAGCTATGATGGAATTTGGAGCCATTCAATGTACTCCAAAAAAACCGAATTGCACAGAATGTATTTTCAAAACATCTTGTCTTGCACTAGAAAAAAATACGATTGATATTCGTCCCATTAAGTCGAAAAAGGTTAAACAGCGTAACCGTTATTTTCATTTTTTCATCTTCAAGGCAGGCAATTCTACTTTCATTCGGCAACGCACAGCAAAAGATATATGGCAGGGGCTTTACGAATTTCCTCTTGCTGAGACAAAAGTTTCAATACCAACAGAGCAAATCATTACCGAATATCAACTAATCGAAGAGTTCACGGGAACAACTTCCTTTGAAATTAAATCTGTTTCAACTCCCATTAAACACATTCTTTCTCACCAAATCATTCACACTGTTTTCTGGCACCTTGATCTAAAAGAAAAACCCAATGGTAAAAAGATTAAAGCCTACAAAGAAGTAGGAACTCACGAAATTGATACCTTTGCTCTCCCTCGATTAATTGATCGTTATCTTGAAAATAAAAAAGGCATTTAATACCTTTAATTTAAAATAAACCATACTCCAAAAAATTTATGGCTGGTAGTGTAAATAAAGTGATCCTG
Organism: Crocinitomicaceae bacterium; assembly: GCA_002705995.1. GTDB lineage: Bacteria > Bacteroidota > Bacteroidia > Flavobacteriales_G > Salibacteraceae. The sequence continues at coordinate 154,092 of PAJI01000004.1, forward strand.
ATAGGTAACCTTGGAAAAGACCCTGAAGTACGTAGATTAGAAAGTGGTGTTACAGTTGCTTCATTTCCATTGGCAACGTCTGAAAGTTATAAAGATAGAAACAGTGGTGAGCGTATTACAAAAACAGAATGGCACAACATAGTACTTTGGAGAGGACTAGCTGAGGTAGCTGAAAAGTACCTCAAGAAAGGTAATCCGGTTTATATTGAGGGTAAATTACAAACGCGCTCTTGGGAAGATCAGGATAAAAACATGCGCTACATTACTGAAATTGTTGCAGATCAAATGACCATGCTAGGTAGTCGTTCTGACAACAATAACGGAGCAGAAAACACTGGTTACAATACACCTGCGCAATCTAATGTTCAACAAAGTTCAAGCAACTCTGGCTCTACAAGTTCACAACAAGCGGACTTTTCATCCGGAGATGATGAAGACGATTTACCTTTTTAAGATAATGGTAGCAGTAGCTCCTTTTGTAGAACAAAATTATAACTATTGGAAGATTCGATAGACCCTTTTCCGTGGCTTTTGTTTGTTTCCTCTGATGGATTTTCACTAAGCATAATTCTAAGTTTACTGGCTACTTTAGTGCTCCTTTTTTGCTCTGCAATGGTGAGTGGTTCTGAAGTTGCATTTTTCTCACTTTCTACGCGCGATAAGCAAGAACTTGAAGAGTCAAAAACAAAAGGGTCTGATTCTGTACTTAAGCTTCTTGAACGCCCTAAGAAATTACTGGCCACCATATTAATCACCAACAACTTTATTAATGTTGCAATCGTCTTGCTGTCTTCATTCATTTCACAGCAAATTTTTGTGTTTGACACCATCAACCTCGGTTTTATAGGGTTTCCTGATGTAATTATTGATTCTACACTTCAGAATTTTTTACTAAACGTTATTGTCATCACATTTTTAATCTTGTTAATTGGTGAGGTAATTCCTAAAGTATATGCTACGAAAAATCCTATTCAGTTGGCTGAATTAATGGCTTTTCCTTTCATTATTCTCAACAGAATTTTTCATCCATTAAGTATTATTCTTGTCCAGTCTACCACATTTATAGATAAGCGCTACAAGAAAAAAACAGATAACATTTCTGTTGATGAACTGTCTCATGCTTTAGAAATCACATCTGATCAAAGCAACTCATCGGATGAAGAACAGAAAATTCTTAAAGGAATTGTAAAATTTGGAAATACCGATGTAAAGCAAATTATGACTCCTCGAATTGATGTTATTGCTTTTGACATTAACACTCAATTTCAGGAATTACTTTCCGCTATAGTTACTTCGGGTTTTTCCCGTATTCCTATTTTCGAAGGTGATTTTGATCAGATTAAAGGAATTCTCTATATCAAAGATTTGCTTCCATTTATAGAAGCTAAAGATGATTTTAATTGGCAAACTCTTATCAGAGAGCCTTTTTATGTTCCTGAGAACAAAAAGATTGATGATCTTCTTGAAGAGTTTCAGGAGCGAAAAATTCACCTTGCCATTGTTGTTGATGAATACGGAGGAAGTCAGGGTATCATTTCTCTTGAAGATGTTATCGAAGAAATTGTAGGTGAAATTGCAGATGAGTTTGATGAAGACGACTTAGTTTATAGCAAAATAGATGATTTCAATTACGTATTTGAAGCCAAAACACCTCTAAAAGATGTTTACAAAGTATTAGACATTGATGGTGAGAATTTTGAAGAGTCAAAGGGTGAAGCCGATACTCTTGGCGGATTTATTGTTGAAATATCAGGTAAGATTCCGAAGAAAAACGAGCGTATTAAGTTTGAAGATTACCTTTTTACAATTGAAGCTGCTGACAAACGAAAAGTGAAGAGTGTGAAAATTACGCTTAACGATTATTCAGAAGAAGACGATAGTGGTCAAAACAAAGGTTCTGACCTTGGCAAAGTGGTTTCAATTGTTTTCCTTATGGCCACATTAGGTCTTGGGCTAATGAGCTGTGAAGAAGAAGCTTACACACCAAAACCACGTAGTTTTTTTCGCATTGATTTACCCCATCACGAGTATCAACAATCCGAATTAAGTTGTCCGTTCACGTTTGAATATTCTACTTCTTCTATTGTCAATACCAAAGAAACTGAAGGACAGCCGTGTTGGTTTAACCTGCTCTACCCAAAGTTAAATGCAACCGTTCACTTCACTTACTTTGATGTAGATCAAGATTCTATTTTCAAATATGCCGAAGATGCTCGCAGTTTTGCCATGAAGCATACTGTTAAAGCAGACGATATTGAAGAAAGCATCATATATGATACTAGTGCTAATGTTTACGGCACTATCTATGATTTTGAAGGCTCAGTAGCAAGCAATTATCAATTCTTCATCACAGATAGCACACAACACTTTCTAAGAGGTGCCATGTATTTCAATGCCCTCCCAAACCCCGATTCACTTGCTCCGGCTGAAGCGTATATTAAGCAAGACTTGCTTCACCTGATTGAATCTTTTTCATGGAAGTAATCCGAAGGTAAAGGTGCAACTGATAAGCAAAAAGCATCATTCCTAAAATCAAATGTGCCGGCTGTGCAAGTTTCGGAAAGCCAGCATAAGTCAATGTAATTCCCAATACGATTTCCACTGTTATAATCACAAATATGGGGAGTAGCCGTTTTAAATCTAGCCCTGATTTTCTCCACCACACAAACAATGAAAGGTGCATGAGTACTAATAAGATAGAATAGCTTCGGTGAATTTTAAAAATTACAGGCAACACTTCTACCACATCATTTCTTAAAACACCACTTCTAAGCAAACTATCTACTTCTTCTCTGACGTTTGTTCCTAAAAAGATTTGCAGGGCACTTAAAACCATTACAATTCCCAACAAAGGTTTTATTTTAAAATCGACTTCCATTTTAGGCTTATCAGCACTTCTTGCAATCAGAAAAATCAGCAATGCTATTATGATCAATGCTCCAAACATGTGCAATGTAATTTGCATAGGAATTAGGTTGCCATCTACTACAACTTTCCCTAACCAAGCTTCAAAACCAAACATGAATAATGTAAACAGAGACAGTAATGGTATTAGCTTGTCTTTCTTCCAGTAAGAAAAGGCTAACAGAGTAAGCAACAACATAGGAATCCCTGAGAAAGCACCAATCAAACGGTTAATATACTCTGTCCAAGTATGCATCACATTAAAAATGGCATAATCATGTCTATCGTAGCGCTCCCAATTTTCGGCTTTATACTCATTTGCTGTTGTAAAGTTTCCCTGAGCAATCCAAAGCGCATCATTCCGAACAATCATTTGTCCTTCAAGGTAGACTCTATTGGGCTCCCACTGCACCTGTTCATCTTCTGTAGGTGGAATTATATACCCAAAACATTTTGGCCAATCCGGACACCCCATTCCACTTCCGGTCATTCTTACTACACTTCCGGCAAGAACAATTAAAAACACACAAACCAATGTTACCCTTGCCAAGATTCTGAAATAACGTTCCATCTCACATAAATTTTCACAAAGTAAAGACAGATCAAATGAAACATACCCCTAATTTTTCATTTTCTCAATCCATAAAAGTTTGTTTTAGGGAGTTCAGCCGCTGGCTTCAAAATCTATCTTACATTTGCAAACTTTAAGATGGAACAGCAGAACGATGAAATGTCTTTTTTGCAACACCTCGAAGAACTGAGGTGGCACATCATTCGCAGTGGAATTGCCATTGTATTGATTGCTATTGTTGCTTTTTTCAACAAGTCATTCATTTTTGACACTGTTATTTTTGGTCCGAAAGACGAGAATTTCATCACCTTTCAACTGTTGTGCGACTTTTCGCATTTTCTCTTCAGTATTGTCCCTGATCTTGTTATTTCTGATGATGTTTTATGCATTGGTCAGAGTTTTCCGCCTTTACAAAACATTAATATGTCTGGCCAGTTTACCACACATATTATGGTTTCTATGATTGCCGGTTTGGTGGTCGGATTTCCTTATGTTTTTTGGGAATTTTGGCGTTTTGTAAAACCCGGTTTAAGAAAAGAAGAACAACGCTATACACGTGGAATCGTATTCTGGACTTGGATGCTTTTTGTTTCAGGTATATTGTTTGGCTACTATATTATATCACCGTTATCTGTAAACTTTTTCTTCAACTACAGCATTTCAGATGATGTACAAACAATTCCTACTTTATCTACCTACATCAGCACAGTTGTCACCATTGTTTTAGCTTGTGGTTTTGTATTTGAATTACCCATTTTAGTTTTCTTCTTAACCAAAGCAGGGTTAATCACTCCAAGCTTTCTAAAGACATATAGAAAACACGCCCTTGTAGCTGCTTTAGTACTTTCCGCTGTTATTACTCCTCCGGATATCTTTAGCCAGTTATTGGTTACTTTCCCTCTTATCATTCTCTATGAAATAAGCATTGTTATTTCAAGGACTGTAACCAATAAGGAGATGAACCGTTAAACTACATTCTAACAGAGATAATGTAGGCTACTCTTTCTATATCTCAGTATTAGTTTTTTATTTGTAGAATAGAACAACCTTATGAATCCTTATTTCATGAAGCTTTTCACTCTGGTTAAAGCACTAGTATTTACTTTAACCTCACTACTCTTACTTACTGCGACCTCTTACAGTCAGGGGTATACAAAAGTTTCCGGCACGGTAACTGATGCTACAACTGGCGAGCCTCTTCCCTTTGTTAACATCTCTTTCAAAGGAAAAAACATTGGTACTACCACTGACTTTGACGGAAAATACCAAATCAGTACGCAGTGGGCTTCCGAAACTTTAATGGCTTCTTTTGTTGGGTATGAAATTATTGAGAAACCTGTTGTTCTTGGAGACAATCAAACCATTGATTTTCAACTATTATCTTCTACTGAAGAACTTGAAACCTTTGAATTTGTAGAAGAAAAAAAGCGCTACAGAAACAAAAACAACCCAGCTGTTGAATTAATTAAAAATGTCATTAGCCATAAAGACCAAAACCGTAAAGAAGGTTATGATTTTTATGAATATGAGAAGTACGAGAAAGACGAGTATGATTTGAATAACTTCACTGAAAAATGGAAGAATAAAAAAGCATTCAAAAACTTTCAGGTATTATTCGATTACATTGATACTTCTGAGATTAACGGCAAACCTTACATCCCCATTTTAATGAAAGAGAAAGTTTCTAATGTTTACATTAGAAAGAGTCCACACGTTGAGCGGGAGATTGTAAAAGGAACACGTTTATCTGGATTTGAAGAAAGTATTTTTAGCGAAGGGATTTCACAATTCCTAGAAAAATTAAGTGCTCCGGTAGATATTTACGATAACAACATCTTTCTTTTAGATAAGGTCTTTACGAGTCCTCTATCCCCAATTTCACCGGAGATTTATCGCTTTTACATTACAGACTCTATTAAAATTGACAGCTCACTTTATATTCAGTTGTCGTTTATGCCGCGTAACCCTGCTTCTATTGCTTTTAAAGGAAATATGCTGGTTGCTGACTCAACGAATAATTATGCTGTTAAATCTGTAGAGTTAAACGTAGATTCTCGCATCAACATTAACTTCCTGAACGACCTTAAAATCACACAAAACTTTGAATACCAAGAAGAGACTGGTTGGGCAATTGTAAAAGATCAAATGGTAGTTGACATTCAACCTGCTGAAAAAAGCTGGGGGATATTTAATACAAAAACTGTCTCTTACAGAAATTTCAAAACCAATATTCCGCGATCAGATGAGTTTTACGCTGGTTTAAATAACCAAGTGTATGAAGACAGCGCTTCTTTCCGCGATGATGAATTTTGGAAAGAAAGCAGGCACGAAGAACTTTCTGAGCAAGAAAGAGGTGTTTATGAAATGGCAGACACAATCCAAAGTATTCCTGCTTTTAAGCGCGTAACAACACTCTTTGAACTAATGGTTACCGGGTTTACTAAAATTGGGCCTATTGATTATGGACCTATATTAACAACCGTCAGTTACAATGATATCGAAGGCTATCGCTTTCGTGTAGGAGGAAGAACCAATCTGGATTTTCATGAAAAATGGCGTTTGAAAGGACATGCGGCTTATGGTGAAAAAGACGACCGCTGGAAATATGCGCTTTCTGTTTCGTATTATTTTAATAAAAGCCCCATCAGGAAATTTAACATCAGCTACGAAGACGATATTTTTCAACCTGGTTTTGAATTAGACTGGCAAGACCAAGACAACGTATTCCTTTCTTTCAGAAGAGGAAACTCATACCGCATGCTTTATTTCCGTGAAGCCTCGATGCGTTATGACCACGAATGGATATTGGGATTCTCTAATTTTATTGAGTTAAAATCAAGAACACTTGAAGGAACTCCCGGACTACAGCTACTGTCCAATCCTGACCCCGTAACCGGAGAACAAGAATACTTGGGCGACATTATCACTAACTCGATTACATTAGGAACTCGCTTTGCCATTAACGAAAAATATGTTCAGGGAAGATTTGTACGAAAAACCATAAGGACAACTGCTCCCATTTTCAGATTAAACTACACCTACAGTAGTGAAGCTCTGGGAAGCACACACGAATTTCATAAAATCTATTTTGCTTTTGACAAACGTTTCAAAATTGGTGTAATAGGCTATTCTGACCTTTTGATTGAGGGTACTCGCATTTTTGGCCATGTTCCCTATCCTCTTTTAGACATTGCACGAGGTAATGAAACCTACGCCTATGATGACCAATCTTACAACCTCATGAACTTCCTTGAGTTTGGTAGCGACCAATCTGCCTCAATGCAGCTTACGCACCATTTTAATGGGTTTATTCTTAACAGAATTCCTTTAATGAACCGTTTAAAATGGAGGTCTGTAGGGTCTTACAAAATGATTTACGGTGACATTTCATCTAAAAACAAAAATCAGGAAAATCCAAACTACATTGCTTTCCCCGAGAATTTCTACACGTTAAAAGCCAAACCTTATATGGAGTTTAGCGCAGGAATTGAAAACATTTTTAAATTCTTAAGGGTTGATGTAGTTAAACGCTTAACCTACCTTGATCATCCGAATGTAAATGAACTTGGCGGTGTAAAAGGATGGGGAATTCGCGCAGAAGTTCAGATCATGTTCTAGGCCCATCTCAGGGAAAACTTGCACATTTGTTGCTGTTAATCCAACAATCATGAAGTTAAGAGCCGAAAGTCTTGTAAAGAAATACCGAAGCAGAACTGTTGTTCGCGGAGTATCTGTTGAGGTAAATCAGGGAGAAATTGTTGGTCTATTAGGGCCTAATGGTGCAGGAAAAACAACATCATTTTATATGATTGTTGGGTTGATTAAGCCCAATGAAGGAAAGATTTTCCTTGACAATGAAAACATCACTAAAGAGCCTATGTACAGAAGAGCTAAAAAAGGTATTGGCTACCTTCCGCAAGAGGCTTCTGTATTTAGAAAGTTGAGTATTGAAGACAATATTATGGCCATCTTACAAATGACCAAACTCAACAAACAGCAACGCGAAGAAAAGCTGGAAGAACTGATTTCTGAATTTGGCTTGAACCATGTAAGAACAAACCTTGGAGATCAACTCTCCGGAGGCGAAAGACGTAGAACAGAAATTGCTCGTGCGTTAGCGACTGATCCAAAATTTATTCTTCTTGATGAACCTTTTGCAGGAGTAGACCCTATTGCTGTTGAAGATATTCAAAGTATTGTCTACAAACTGAAAGATCGCAACATTGGTATTTTGATTACAGATCACAATGTACAAGAAACGCTTTCGATTACTGAGCGTTCATACTTACTGTTTGAAGGAAAAATCTTAAAATCTGGCACGGCTGAAGAACTGGCTGCAGATGAGCAAGTAAGAAAAGTATATCTAGGGCAGAACTTTGAATTGCGTAAAAAGGTTCAGCATTAAAATAAAAAAGCCCCGATAAAAATATCGAGGCCTTTTACTTCTGAGTTTTATTTCAAATTAGCTTATTCCACTTCTGTTAAGTGAAATTCATAACCTTCCATAATTTGGTTGGCTAAAAGCTTCTTACACGCTTCATCTACTTTTGCTTCGGCTTCAGCTTTGTCTCCAGCATTGATTTCAAGTGTAATGTGTTTTCCAACACGAACATTTTCAATTTCATTCAAACCAAGNTTTTTCAACCCTGATGTTACAGCTTTGCCTTGAGGATCTAATAAAACTTTCAAAGGCATAATGTCTATTTCAGCCAAAAACTTCATCTGTGCACGTATTTAATTGCTTTCTAATCGTTCTTGTGTTCCGCTTTGGAACGAACTTTAAAATTTATGATGTTCAATACCATCGAATAAACGATGTACAAAAGTATAATTATGGGAATGATAACGAAATCTAAGTACGGAAAACCTCTTATTCTAAACCAATAGGGTAAAAACACTGCTACCACAGCCAAGAGTACAAGAATAATATAGCCATATCTGGCTTTATTGGTTTTCCAATCAAATGATTTGAACTTAAANGACAGCATCGGAATTCTTGCCACCAANAATACAGACATCACTATTGCGACAGTNACATACGTTCTCGTGTCAAAAAAGAACAACACTGTATAAAAATCGAACGGAGACCAGTAATGCAAATTTGTTACACTCGCCAACACGGCATCAGACATTGGATAATACATGTTCAAATCATACTGATATTCTAATATGACTGGAATTGAGGCTATCATTATAGCATTGGCAGGAGTTGGCACTCCTAAAAACGTATCTGTCTGTTTTTCATCAATGTTAAATATCGCTAACCTCAATCCCGAAAAAACAGGAATGAGTAATGCNATACATGCAATTAAAACATGATTTAACGGTCTTTCTGAGATGGANACAAAATATTCACCAAAAGATATGCTGATGAATTGAAACAAAATAATTCCGGGTAAAACTCCAAAGGTGACCATATCTGCCAATGAATCGAGTTGCTTTCCCAATTCAGAGGGTACATTCAACATCCGTGCAGCAAATCCGTCAAAAAAATCAAGAATGGCAGCTATTCCTATNAAATAAGATGCCCATACCAACTGGGTGTTAAATGCCATAATTATTCCTAATACCCCGCAGAANAAATTGGAAAGGGTAAACAAATGGGGAATTGCTTTACGAATCATAGTGAGCAAAGATATTTTATCTGCTTTCATATTAATCTAAAGAAAGAAGACGAACCGAAAAAAATCAACTTTGAGCCAATTGGTAGGCATGTTGTTGATTTTTTGTCACTACATCCATTGTCCATATAATGCGTTCTGTATAAGGNTCTTTTCTAAAAGGACAATCTTCAACGGCACAATAGCGACATGCTCTGGGGTTGCAGGGGTCTACATGTACAAACATCTCTACACTTGAACCACAATGCTGATCTACCATGTTATTCAANTCCTCCACCTCATCATGAACATCTGTAAGCTTGTAATAATAAGGCAACGTCANGTGTGCATCTATATGCAGTTGTGGCCCATACTTCACCACTCTAAAGTTGTGTATATCAATCCAAGGATCTCTTCGGTTTATATTCAGCTTTTTAACCAATGCNTCCAATAATTTAATATCAGCTTCATCCATAATTCCGGCTACAGACCTTCTGAGAATCCGATATCCGCTAATGGCAATGACTCCTCCAAAAATGATTGCCAGCGCACTATCTAACCACCAAAGCGGAAAAAAGTAATAAATAACAAGTCCAGCTACCAAACCTGCAGAACTCCAACCNTCTGAGCGCAAATGTTTCCCGCTCGCTTCTAACGCCAATGAATTAACCTGCTTCCCTCTGTTTTGCAAATAGGTACCAAAGGCAAAATTGACAATCCCGGCAAAGGCCACTANGTATATCCCAAGTGTAATTTCACTTACCTCAACNGGATTAANCAAATTGTAAACAGATTTNATGATCAATACCAATCCCGCAATCAAAATAAGAACGCCTTCAACACTTGCTGAGATAAATTCTACTTTACCGTGTCCATATGGGTGATTCTGATCTCTCGGTTGGCTGGATAAATATATCGAGTAAAGTCCCAATAAAGCGGCCAGTACATTAACAATACTTTCAGCAGCATCTGTCAAAATTGCATTAGAAGCCGTCATCCACCAGGCAAAAAACTTAATGCCTAAAAGTGCTACCCCAATGTACAGAGTAATGCGCTGTGCCTTCAAATTTTGCCCTGCTATGGTATGATTTTCCATAAAAATTTAACTCCAATACAATTTTTAAATCTAAAATCAGTTTAAACCCTACATTTGTCAACCATGCAAAGATTCTCCCTAACGGCAAAGATTCTAAAAATTACGCTTCCAATACTGTTTTGTGTTGGGCTAATAATGCCATCTCAGGCTCAAACTGTTCGTAAATACAGTAACGAGTTTCTAAAAAATGGGGTTGGTGCCCGCTCATATGGAATGTCTTATTCTGTAACCAGTTTTGTAGATGATGTTTCTGCAGGTTATTGGAATCCTGCCGGACTTACGCAATTGAACAACCGTTTTCAAACAGAACTGATGCATGCCGAATATTTTGCTGGTATTGCAGCTTATGATTACGGAAGTTTTGCCATGCCGCTAGATAATGGTGATTATATGGGCGTAACCATTATTCGCTTGGGGGTTGATGACATTCAAAATACCATTGATTTGGTAGATCAGGATGGAAATGTAAACTATGACCGCATTACAAAATTCTCTACTGCAGATTATGCCGGGATTTTCTCTTATGCTCGAAAAACCAAAATAGAAGGGTTAAGCATTGGTGGAAATGCAAAAATCATTTACAGAATGATTGGAGATTTTGCCAGTGCATGGGGCTTTGGGCTTGATGCAGGAGCCCAATACCGTCTTAACGAAAAGTGGTTTTTTGGTGCTTCAGCAAAGGATGTAACAACAACCTTTAACGTTTGGAGCTACTCTTTAGACAGTAAAACAAAAGAAGTATTTCTTGAAACAGACAACGAAATTCCTGAAAATGGTCTTGAGCTAACTGCTCCTCAATTAACGCTTGGTGTAGCGCGCAAATTTTGGGTAAAAGATGTTGTTTCTATCCTACCAGCCTTCGATTTCAACATGACTTTTGAAGGACAGCGCAACACACTTGTTCAAAGTAAAGCATTTAACCTCGACCCTACTTTTGGACTAGAAACAAGCTATAAAGAATTTATATACCTCCGTGGCGGTATTGGAAACATCACAACTGTTAAAGATGAATACACTTTCCAACCTAACTTTGGTGTAGGAATTTACCTTAAAAACCTTTTTGGACTTGGAAGTCTAGCAATTGATTATGCACTAACAGATCTTGGTGACCAAAGTGGAACGCTTTATTCCAACATTTTTTCACTTCGATTTGAATACAACGGCAAGCAATAAATTGCGATTCACTAATTGCTTTATTATTAAATCTGATGCTCATTTTTAGCATCTGACTACCCAAAGCAAATGTTCTTTTCTACTTTCGCACTCAACAATTAAAAGGACATTGAAGACAAAACAACTTATTGGGTTATCAATCGTTTCAGGAATTTTATTCAGCCTGGCATGGCCAGAGATTGGAAACCTTTCTTTTCTACTCTTCATTGCATTTGTTCCTCTTTTAGCTGTTGAAGATGAGGTTTCTCGTCAACGACAATTAGGCTTTCATAAAAACCAGCTGTTATTCTCATACATCGCTTTTCTTATTTTTAATGTAGCTACAACTTGGTGGGTTTGGTTTGCTTCTCCTGTTGGCTCCATTGCGGCCATGACCATTAATGCATTGTTTATGGCTGTTATCTTTCAGCTTTTTCATTTGACCAAACGCATTATTGGCAGAAAACAAGGTTACATAGGACTCCTGCTCTTCTGGATTGGATGGGAATACATTCACATCAGTTGGGACCTCACCTGGCCATGGTTAACCTTAGGAAATGGATTTGCCAATTCTACTTGGATGGTACAATGGTATGAATACACTGGAGTTCCCGGTGGTTCTTTATGGATTTTAACCAGCAATATTTTAATTTACCACTTGCTAAAGGCCGGATTTGAAATTGGCTGGAATCAGCGTTATACATTCAAATGGATTTTCTGGACAGCAGTATTGCTCTTTGCTCCTGTTATTAGCTCCTTCATTATTCTTAAAAGCTATACGGAAAAAGAAGACCCTGTAAGTGTTGTTGTGGTTCAGCCCAACATTGACCCATACAATGAAAAATTTAGTGGTCTCACTTCGCGTGATCAGGTCTTGAAAATGATGAAGTTGGCAAAGCAAAAGCTTTCTCGCAAAACGCAATATGTAGTTATGCCAGAAACGGCTATTCCAGATCCATTAAGAGAAGATTTATTCCGCAATTCAGGAGAATTTACTATCCTGAAAAGTTTCGTTGATCAGTATCCTAACCTCAACATTGTCACGGGTGCTTCAACGGTTGAAGTTTATGGTAAAGATCGTCCTGATTCTCCCACCGCGAGATTATCAAACAATGGTTTTTGGTACGACTACTATAACACCGGATTGCAAATCAACAAGAAAAGAGAAATTCCATTTTACCATAAATCCAAACTGGTTCCCGGTGTTGAAAGAATGCCTTTTCCTAGCTTATTTCTACCCCTACAAGAATTGGTTTTTGATTTAGGAGGAGCCAGTGGAAGTTTAGGCATTCAAGATGAACGAGATGTATTTACATCAAGTAACGATAGTGTAAAAATAGCTCCGGTTATTTGTTACGAATCTGTTTATGGTGAATATGTGGGCAACTACGTTTTAAACGGTGCAGAGCTCATCTTCATCATCACTAACGATGGTTGGTGGGACGATACTCCCGGATATAGGCAACACTTGGCCTATGCTAAACTACGTGCCATTGAACACCGCAGAAGCATTGCCCGTTCTGCTAACACGGGAGTTTCTTGCTTCATTAATCAAGTTGGAGAAATTAGCCAACCAACCGGATGGTGGGAGCCTGCTGTTATTGAACAAGACATCAACAAAAACGACCAACTCACTTTTTATACCCAATATGGCGACTACATTTCCAGAACATCTTTGTTCTTCGGTGGTTTCTTACTGCTAGTAGCAATTGGAAAAGCGCGCATCAATAAAGACCAAAAGAAAAAATGAGTGTAGAGAAAAAAATCGGTGTACTTCTTGTTAACCTTGGAACACCAGACAGCCCTTCAGTACCACATGTTCGAAAATACCTTTCAGAATTTCTAAATGATCCTAGGGTAATTGATATTCCTTGGCTGGCCAGAAAGCTATTAGTCAATTTTATAATTGTTCCTTTTCGTTCATTTAGTTCTTCTAAGATTTACCAAAAATTGTGGACAGACAAAGGTTCTCCTCTACTCTTCCACAGTGAAAGCGTTACTCAGCTTTTACAAGAAAAATTACCCTCAAACATTATGGTTCATTTGGCCATGCGCTACCAAGAGCCTAGTATGGATAAAGTGATGGAAGAAATGCGTCAGGCGAATTACGATAAAATCATTGTGCTTCCGCTATACCCACATTATGCTTCTTCGAGTACGGGTTCTACACTAGACAAAGCCATGAAGTTAATGAGCAAATGGTACGTCATTCCTGAAGCTACATTCATTAGCCAATATTATGAAGAAGAAGGTTATATCAATACGATTGTAGAACGTACCAAAGCATTCAACCTTAATCAATACGATCATTTCTTATTTAGCTATCACGGGTTACCCGTAAGGCAAGTGGATAAGGTTTATGACGATGGATTGCCTTGCTCTGAACATTCTTGCGAAAGAGAAATTAACGACACCAACAAGTTTTGTTACAAAGCAACTTGTTTTGCTACAACACGCATGTTAGCCGAAAAACTAGGAATTCCAGAAGACAAGTATACAGTAGGTTTTCAATCGAGGCTAGATAAAAACTGGCTAGAACCATTCTCTGATAAAGTAGTGGAAGAAAAAGCAAAAGAAGGCGTGAAAAAAATGCTGGTTTTTAGCCCTGCATTTACTGCCGACTGTTTGGAAACTACCATTGAGATTGGCGATGAATACCTTGAAATTTTTGAAGAAAACGGAGGGCAACAATTAGACTTGGTTCCTAGCCTTAATGATCATCCGATGTGGATTGACACACTTAAGAAAATGGTACTTGAACGCGTATAAAAAATAGCGATGCGCAAGTATGCTACTTTTCCAATTTCGGCTTCATTTAAATCGCATTTAATAGGATGGCTATCGAAGCAAACTACGGTTTGTTTTCTTGACAGTCATCCAACAAGTGATTATTCCTATCCGGGAGGAGTAGAATATGATTTCATTGTTGGCATTGGTGCTCAGGCTTCACTTTTTTTCGAAGAAGGAGAAGATCCTTTTGAGGCTTTGTCTGCCTTTCATCAACAACACAACGATTGGTTATTCGGACACTTCAACTATGACCTAAAGAATTCTATTGAACAACTTTCTTCTGCTAACATAGACGAACTAAGTGTTCCTGAACTCTATTTTTTTGTTCCTGAGATTGTACTTTTTGCAAAGAACAACCAATTGTCAATTGGAACAATTACTTCATTTCCAGAAGAGGTTTTTCAGACCATTACCAACACTGATCTTTTACCTTCTTCTCCATTCGAAAAAACTGAGGTTCATCCCCAAATATCTCATGCCGATTATATCCGTTCCGTACTTGGATTGAAGCATCACATTCAAATCGGAGATATTTATGAGGTTAATTTTTGCCAAGAATTCCACGCAACCGTTGCGCTACATTCTCCACTCCAATTGTGGAATAGATTAGTAGACAAATCACCTACTCCATTTTCTGCTTATTACCAATTTAATGAGCATTATTTAATGTGTGCCAGCCCTGAACGATTTTTAAAAAAGAAAGGACAACACCTTATTTCTCAACCAATCAAAGGCACCATCAAACGCGGAAAATCACCTCAAGAAGATGAGCAATTAAAAGCCGAACTTCTTAACAGTGAAAAGGAGAAAAGCGAAAATGTGATGATTGTTGACCTTGTGCGAAATGACCTTTCGCGCTCAGCTCAAAAAGGAACAGTAAGAGTTGATGAATTGTTTGGCATTTATACTTTCCCACAAGTGCACCAAATGATTTCTACCGTTTCATCAAAATTACGTCCGGAAATAGATTTTTCAACAGCCATCAAAAATGCCTTCCCAATGGGTAGTATGACCGGTGCTCCCAAAGTAAAAGCCATGGAATTAATCGAACATTTTGAAGCTACAAAACGTGGTTTATACAGTGGTGCAGTAGGTTACATTACTCCTGATGCTGATTTTGATTTCAATGTTGTTATCCGCTCTTTACAATACAATTCTTCTAAAAAGAAACTTTCATTTATAGTTGGTGGAGCCATTACTGCTTTAAGCGATCCGGAAGCAGAATACGATGAAAGTATACTCAAAGCCAAAGCCATTTTAGAGGTATTGGGCAACGCTTAACGAGTTTTCTTTTTTCTTCAGCAATAGATGCCTGCAATCTTTATCTTCGCTACATGCTAGAAGAATTCCTGAAATTCATTCAACGTCACGAGCTTTTTACACGCAATCAGCGATTATTGGTTGGTGTAAGTGGCGGAATCGATTCTGTTGTTTTGTGCGAATTACTCCATCAAGCCAGGGTTAAATTTGGTATTGCACATTGTAATTTTCACTTGCGTGGAGGAGAAAGTGATGCAGACGACCTTTTCGTTTCTACGTTAGCTATGAAATACGATGTTCCTTTTTTTCGTAATGATTTTGACACCAAAGCATTTGCCGAGGAACAAGGAATTTCTACTCAAATGGCTGCTCGAGATTTACGCTTCAAATGGTTTGAAGAAGTGCGCCTAAAAGAAGGTTTCGATTACATTGCCATTGCCAGTCAATTAAACGATGATATTGAAACTGTGCTCATCAATTTAAGCCGAGGAACCGGAATTAGGGGAATTACAGGAATTCCGGTTAAAAATCGCACTGTTGTTCGTCCTTTATTATTTGCCAGTCGCGATGAGGTCAAAGAATTTGCCAAAGAACATGAACTTCAATGGCGCGAAGACTCTAGCAATGATTCTGTTGTGTATTTCAGAAATAATATTCGCAAAAATGTTATCCCGGTATTGAAAGAAGGGAACCCAAGTTTGGAACGTACTTTCCAACAAAACCTAGAGCGTTTTAAGCAAGTTCAGGAATTATTAGATTGGCAAGTTGCCGAAGCCATTAATACATCGTTACACCGCGAGGGCAGACGCACTGTTATTAATATTGAAGCCTTAAAAGAATACAATCCATTGAAGTTATTCTTATTTGAAATCCTTCAGCCTTTTGGTTTCAATAGTGATCATGTAGAAAACCTCATTCATGTGATTAATGGCATCCCTGGTAAACAATTTTTTTCCGACACCCATGCACTAACGGTAGATCGGGAAGAGATATTTATTGACCCCATTGTTGACGAACAATCTCGCGATAGAATTCAAATTGAAGAAGACACAACATTTATTAACTCTCCTATTTCATTAGGCTTTGAACGTATTGCTATAGACAATTTTGAATTGGTGAAGAAAAGCAACATTGCTCAACTTGATGCTGATAAGCTAGAATTTCCGTTATTGTTAAGAAAGTGGCATCCGGGAGATGCATTTCACCCTTTAGGAATGAATCAACGCAAAAAAATCAGCGATTTTTTCATTGATATCAAATTGCCGCTCAACAAAAAACAAGAAACGTATGTTCTCATTAGCGGTGGCGACATTGTTTGGATTGTTGGCCACAGAATAGATCATCGATACCGTGTAACTGAGGAAACAAAGTCAGTGTACTTGGTAAAATAAAACGCAAAGGCATATGGCAGACAACAAATTACTTTTTGAAGAAAAACAGTACATGGGACTTAACAAGTTTTCCATTATCAGAAGAGCTGTTTTTGCCGCATTTTGCCTCACTATTTATTTTACATCAGAGACTTCCAATCGCATTAATGTTCACCAACAGACCGAAAATTTACTCTTGGTTATCGCAGGAGTAATTATTCTCTTCAGTTTTGTTTTGCTTTTTATCTTACACCTTCACACCAAAGTTTCTGAAGAAAGCATTGAACTTGATGGTTTTTGGACAACACGTAAGGTTAAAATTCCATTGTCTCACATTACAGAAATTAAGCAAATAAAATATTCAAGATACTTGCTTAACAGAGCTGTTTACAACCTTCATGTGAGAGGAAAAATCAAATTCTATACGCGCGGAAATGAAGCCATTCAATTAACAGACAAAGACGGCTTACTGTATGTGATAGGGTCACAACATTGCGATGAATTAGAAGTTGCAATTCGCAACCAACTCAACCGTATGAACAGCTAGTTTATGGAAATCAGAAAAAAACAAGAAGCTGACTTTTTCTACCTGTTTTTAACCGCACTCTTTATTGCGGCTTTAGTGGTTACTAACCTAATTGCCAACAAGTTTGTAACTGTTGATTTGTACTTTAAAGAATTTACCATTTCAGCAGGCGTTCTACCCTATCCCATTACATTTTTGATCACAGATATTTTAAGCGAAATTTTTGGAAAAAAACGCACACAGCGTGTAGTTTTTGCAGGCTTCTTTGCTTCCGTATTTGTATTGGGCATTCTTTGGGTTGGAAACCAATTTCACGCTATACCAAACTCACCGGTAAAAGATGCTGAATATGCAGTAGTTTTTCAGAATTCTTACCGTGTTGTCTTTTCAAGCATGTTGGCCTACTTAGCAGCTCAATTTGTTGATGTGCGTATTTATCATTTCTGGAAAAAACTCACCAATGGAAAACACCTTTGGTTAAGAAACAATGGCTCTACAATTGTTTCTCAATTGGTTGATACAACATTGGTTGTAGGCGTTTTATTTTATGATAAAATGACCCTTTCAGAAATGAGCATTCTCGTCTTAGACGGTTGGCTGTTTAAAATGATATTTGCCTTGTGCGACACTCCGTTTATGTACGGTGCTACTTACTTTATACAAAGATATTTTAAGCTCAAGCACAACGAAGAAATCTTATACTGAGCAACATAAATTTTAAAATCAGTTAAAATGCCGTTAATCTGATTTTTACCGCTGTCCTTTTCGTTACATTTGGGACGCTCAATAAATTTTAATAGTACAACGAATGAGGATATTCAAACATTACCCTATAGCATTCTTATTCGCCTTTTTTGGCGTTTTGATTTCCGCATTACCTGCTCAGGCGCAAATATTTGATCCCGTAGAATGGTCTTTTGATCAAAAAAGTTTGGGAGACAATAAATTTGAACTCCAGTTCATTGCTGAAATTGAACCCCATTGGCACATCTATGCCATGGATTTAGGAGACGATGGTCCTATCCCAACAACTTTTGATTTTCAAAAAATTAATGGCGTTGAATTAATCGGAAAAGCCAAACAACCGAAAGGAATTACCGTAGACGATCCTATGTTTGGCATGGAGCTCACTTACTTTGAAGACAAAGCTGTATTTACTCAAGTGGTAAAAGTAACACAAGCTACGGCCAATGTAAGTGGAGAGTTGGAATACATGGCGTGTAATGACGGAAGCTGTTTACCTCCTGAATTGGTTGCTTTTAACTTTGATTTAAAACAAGAAAAAACAGCTACTCCTAAAACAGAAAAAACGAAAATAACAGCTACTTCAAAAGAAGCTGAATCTCCAACAGCCAAAGAAAAAGAGCAAGACAACTCTGAAGAAGCAGAGGAATCTACACCTGAAGAAGAAAATGAAGATGCCGAGCCTGAATCAGGCATTGTAAACCCTGTAACCTGGTCTTTTGAAACCAAAGAGTTAGGAAACGGAGAATATGAAGTTATTGCCACNGCNACCATTGAAGAAGGATGGCATTTGTACGCATTGGATTTACCAGAAGGTGACGGCCCAATCCCTACCTCTATTTCTTTCAGCGATACCAATGGTATAGCATACGTGGGTAACATGGATGTACGCGCGAAAGAACTTACAGAGTACGACCCTAACTTCATGATGGACTTAAGTTTTTATGAGCATCAAGCCCAGTTTGNACAGAAAGTAAAGCTGTTGGAAGATGGTGCTGAAATCAATGGTGTTTTAGAGTTCATGACTTGTAATGATCGNATGTGCAAAACACCTGAGGAAGTTGAGTTTACTTTTAAAGTAGGAGACACTTCTTCACCAGAAAAGAAAAAATCTGAGCAAAAATCATTGTGGTTTATTTTCTTCGGAAGTATTGGCGGTGGTTTAATGGCCTTGCTAACACCTTGTGTGTTCCCCATGATTCCAATGACTGTTAGCTTCTTTACCAAGCAAAGCAAAACTTACCGCGAAGGAATTCAAAAAGGAGTTTGGTACGGGTTGTCNATTGTTGGTATCTATGTGTTATTCAGTTTACCGTTCCACATTTTCGATTCNGTTAGCCCTGATATTTTTAACGAATTTTCAACCAATCCTTATTTGAATGTCACCTTNTTTGTGATCTTCATCATTTTTGCCATTTCTTTCCTTGGTGCGTTCGAAATCATGATTCCAAATTCATGGATCAACAAAGCAGATCGTGCCTCAGACAAAGGTGGAATGATTGGTATTTTCTTTATGGCACTTACACTTATTCTTGTGTCATTTTCATGTACAGGTCCGGCTTTAGGTTTATTGTTAGGAAGTGTACTTTCATCAGATAATGGAGCTACAGCTTTAACGGTAGGTATGCTTGGNTTCGGACTTGGTTTAGGATTACCGTTCGGACTTTTTGCNGCNTTCCCCGGTTGGATGAATTCATTGCCTAAATCCGGAGGCTGGTTAAATGTGATTAAAGTTTCATTCGGCTTTTTAGAATTAGCCTTTGCTTTCAAATTCTTATCAAATGCTGATTTAGTTACTCAATCAGGCATCATTACACGAGAGGTATTTATTGCTATTTGGGTGGGNGTATTCATTGCTTGGTCAATGTATTTGTTNGGACTTTTCCGATTACCTCACGATTCNCCAACAGAAAAGATTTCCGTGGGAAGAGGGGTTTTGGCCACCTTCACACTCATCTTTGCCATTTACCTTTTCCCAGGATTATGGGGAGCTCCTTTAAAACTTATTGCTGGTTTCCCTCCTCCTCCTTTTTACAGTGAAGCACCAAACGGTTTTGGTTCTCCTACGGTTGTACAAGCTTCTGGAACTGCATCAGAAGCTCCTACGAATGCTGCACATTGCCCACANAACCTTTCTTGTTTTCATGATTATGAAGAAGGAATGGCTTACGCTAAAAAAGTGGGAAAACCTGTTATGCTTGATTTCACAGGTTGGGCGTGTGTCAATTGTAGACGTATGGAAGAAAATGTTTGGTCAGACCCAAATGTTCTAGAACGTTTACGCGATGATGTAGTATTGATTTCGCTGTATGTTGATGAGCGTGAAGAGCTTCCCGAAAGTGANCAATACGTTTCTGAAACTACAGGCAAGAAAGTAAAAACCATTGGGAACAAATGGAGCGATTTTGAAATCACTCGCTATCAATCAAATACTCAACCTTACTATGTAATGATTGATCATGAAGAAAATCAATTGCATGAATCTGCTGCTTATGATCCAAGCATACCAAAATTCATCGATTGGTTAGATCGCGGAAAGAAACAATTCGAAAAAACAAATCATTAATATCAACGGCCTTCGGGCCGTTTTTTATTTCCCCTTTTTGCCAACAAAATGGCTAGTGAAATGGTTACTTTTGAAGCTTCAAAACCTAAAGCATGGCAAACAACCTTATTTCGGCTCAATTCGAAGAAGCAAAAAGCGTTTTAGAAAACTTTATTTCCAANCCAGANAACTTCAAGAACATTGAAGCTGCCGCNCAATTAATGATTGCATCCATTCAAAATGGAGGTAAAATTATCAGCTGTGGAAATGGAGGTTCAATGAGTGATGCCATGCACTTTGCAGANGAATTAACCGGCCGTTATCGCGACAACCGTAAATCTTTACCTGCCATCGCCATTTCAGATCCNGGTTTTATTACCTGCTCTGGTAACGACTTTGGATATGATTTTATCTTTTCTCGTTTTGTTGAAGGAATGGGAAACAACGGTGANGTTTTGTTGGGTATAAGCACNAGNGGTAACTCCAAAAACGTTATCAATGCAGCAAAANCTGCACACGAAAAAGGAATGAAAGTCGTTGCATTAACCGGTAAAAATGGTGGCGAACTCGCTAACCATTGTGATGTGGAAATTCGAGTAANCCATCATGGTTATGCCGATCGCATTCAGGAAATACACATCAAAGTCATTCATTGTTTTATAGGATTAATTGAAGCCGCAGTAATTCAATAATAGTTCATGATCAAAAAAGTCCTCAAGTACCTTTTTATTCTTTTCGTTTTTGCCTGGATCGTAATTTTCGGGATTATTGGTTTAGTCTATATNGGAGCCTTTGGCCCTATTCCNTCTAAAGACGATTTAAAAGCCATTCAACANGAAGAAGCCAGTAGAATTTACACGGCTGACGATCATTTGATTGGTAAAGTNTTTGCCGAAAATCGTACCAATGTTACTTATGAGCANTTACCAGAACACNTAGTAANTGCGCTTGTAGCNACAGAAGATGCGCGTTTTTATGAGCATGANGGAGTAGATGGAATGGCATTGATGCGTGTCTTAATAAAGACCATCATCATGGGCGATCGTTCTGCCGGTGGAGGAAGTACAATAACTCAGCAGTTAGCCAAAAATCTCTTTGGAAGAAAAGAATTTGGTCCTTTGACAATGGCTGTCAACAAATCAAAAGAAGCCATATTAGCCAANCGNTTAGAGAAGCTTTATTCTAAAGAAGAGATCATAACGCTTTATCTCAATACTGTTCCATTTGGCGAAAACACCTTCGGAATTGAATCNGCAGCACAACGCTACTTCACTAAAAAAGTATCNGATCTGGAACTAACAGAAGCTGCTGTTTTGNTTGGAATGCTAAAAGCCAATTCTCATTACAACCCTCGCTTACACCCTGAAAATGCTGAAGCCAGAAGAAATGTAGTTCTCCTGCAAATGGAAAAATACAACTACATTTCTCAACAAGAAGCTGAAGCTGCCAAAGCAGAACCTNTAGCTGTAAAATACTCCAACCTAAATACCAATAACCCTAATGGTTATTTTATTGAACGGGTAAAGAAAGCAGCTGTTGAAATTTTAGATCAATCATCAAANCCAGATGGCTCTGACTGGGATATTGAAAAAGATGGTTTGATTATTCACACCACATTGCTTAACGAAATGCAAAATGCTGCATTATCATCTAGAGCAAAACATTTATCAAGATTGCAGCGTACAATGGATCAATACTGGAAATCACTTTCGCGCAAAAGTGAGGTTAAAAATGTATTGAAACATGAGTTAGAAAATTCTAATGCCTACAAGAAACTGAGTAAACTTGGATTAAGTAAAACTGAAATACAAGACAGCTTAAGCAAAGCACACAACATGCACCTTTTTCATTGGACAGAAGCAACAGATAGTATTTCAGCTATTGATTCTGTAGCTTATTACGCCAAGCTTTTAAACAGCGCTATCTTTTCCATTGATGCTGAAACTGGNGCTATACTTGCTTATGTTGGTGGAAACAGCCATNAATACCTACCTTATGATTTAGTATTGAGTCAACATCAGGTAGCTTCAACNTTTAAGCCTTTTGTNTACACTACNGCNTTAAAATCAGGAATGAGNCCNTGTGANTGGATTGACAATGAAGCTAAAGTCTATGAAGACTTTGACAACTGGCAACCCGAAAACTACGACAAATCATCAGGTGGTTATTTCTCTATGAAAGGAGCACTGGCCAAAAGTGTGAACATTCCTACTGTAGCTACTTATTTTCAAGTAGGTCATGATGCTCTTCAAGAAACGGTTGAGCAATTTGGATTAGAAAAAGAATTAGAAGAAGTGCCTTCAGTTGCGCTAGGAACCACCTCTTACTCTCTTTACGATATGGTAAAAGCTTATTCTGTTTTTGCAACACGCGGAAAGATGGCTTCNCCTTATTTAATCACGAAAATAGAGACTTCTTCTGGTGATGTTGTTTATGACCATAAGGTTGAAAAAGCAGATAAGGTTCTAGACGAAACAGTAGCCGAAAACATGCAGCTCTTGCTAAAAACAGTTGTTGACAGTGGAACGGCTGCAGCTTTAAAACGCAGTTATGGCTATCGATCTGATTGGGCTGGTAAAACAGGAACCGCCCAGAATTANAGNGATGCNTGGTTCATTGGNTTCAATTCAAAAATTGTTACNGGTGTTTGGGTTGGAACGCGTTCTCCCGTTATTCACATGCCTTCTTCAATTGGTTCTGGTTCAGGTGGAGCTTTACCCATTTTTGCCAACTTTAATGCTCCTCGATACAGTAAATCTACCAATAGNAAACTTACAGCTGGATTTCCAGAATTTGACGAAGCGCTTCTGGAAGATTTCGACTGNCCATTTTATCGTGAAGAAAAAGGACTTGAAAAAGTGTTGGATTTATTTGATAGAAAAAACACCTCTATTGAAAAAGAAGAGCGCAGACAAAAACGTCAAGACGACAAAGAAGAAAAGAAAGAAGGTTTCTTTAAGCGTTTGTTCAAACGCAAAGACAATTAACTCTACTTCAACGCTATACCCATCATCATAANTTTTACTTATACTGCAATGAACATTTTCTAGTNNNAACATATATGGTTTTTGCAATATGATGAATATTTTTGAAGCCTCAGTTTAATTAACATTACGAATCTTCATCATGAAAAAACCTTATTTATTGATTGCCACTGTGGCAGGCTTATTCGGTCTGTATGCATGTGGAGGAGGTACATCTTCCGAAAAAGAAACAGACACTACTGAACCTGTCGAAAAAACCACACAGGGCAGCGAAGAAGAACAAGCCCTTCTAAAAAAAGCTCAGGCTTATTTTAAAGTATTGCCAGAAGCCAAATCATTTGATCGCCCAATTGCGCAACTGGGTAAGAAACTCTATTACGAAAATGCTTTATCTGTCTCAAACAAGATGAGCTGTAATACATGCCACCAACTTGANAAGNATGGTGTAGATAATCAGCCNACATCNCTTGGACATGATGATGTTTCGCGCGGAGATAGAAACAGTCCAACAGTTTACAACGCTTACTTTCATTTTGCTCAATTTTGGGATGGCCGTGCGGCAGANTTGAAAGAACAAGCTATGGGNCCAGTGTTAAACCCAGTTGAAATGGGGATGCCAGATTCTAATCAAGCTCGTGANTCCATCAAAAAAATCGCTGAATACAAAGCACTTTTTGAAGAAGCTTTTCCTAACGAAGAGCAACCCATTACTTTCGAAAATATTGCTGAAGCTATTGCAGAATTTGAGCATACGCTAAGAGCTCCTTCTAAATTTGACACTTACCTTGAAGGTGATATTACAGCTCTTACCTCTGATGAACAAAAAGGGCTGGAAACATTCATCAATTCAGGTTGTATCACATGCCACAATGGAGCTGGATTAGGAGGCTCGATGTATCAAAAATTCGGATTAGTGAAAAACCCTTATTGGGATTACACTGGCAGTGAACGTCATGATCAAGGTCGTTTTGAGGTTACGGGAAAAGAAACAGACAAACAATTCTTTAAAGTTGCAGCCTTGCGCGATGTGACAAANACAGCTCCTTACTTTCACGATGGTAGCGTTGCCTNATTAAATGATGCAGTAAAGATTATGGCACAAACACAATTGGGTCGCGATTTATCTGATGAAGAAATCACTAGCATTGTAACATTTTTAGATGCTTTGACCGGTGAAATTCCGGAGCACGCACTTCAACAAAAAGCCAGTTAAAAACCCTAATATTAGTGACTGAAATCACAATGACATCCATTGTATCGAATAACTTTGTAGAAATTTTTTAAATTCAATCTTATCATGAAAAAAGTATTATTTAGCCTTGCTTTAGCATCACTTGTATTCACTAGCTGCGGAGGNGGAGCTGAGAAAAAAGAAGAACCAAAAAANGTTCAAGCTCCTCAAAAATCAGCTGACTATGAAGAGGAAGTAGAAGTTCCTGAAGAAATTGAAGTTGTTATTGAAGGAAATGATCAAATGAAATTCAACCTTTCTAAAATTGAAGTTCATGAAGGTCAAACTGTTAAGCTTACTTTAAAGCATGTTGGTGAAATGCCTCTTGCTGCAATGGGACACAACTGGACACTTTTAGCTCAAGGTGTTGACATGGCTGAGTATGCTGCTGAAGCTGCTGCTGCAAGTGATGAAGATTATAACCCTGCTGCTATGAGCGACAAGGTAATTGCACACACTAAGACACTTGGTGGTGGTGAAGAAACAACAATTGAATTTACAGCTCCTGCTAAAGGAACTTACAAATTCATCTGTACTTTCCCAGGACACTATGGAATGATGAATGGTGATTTCATTGTTAAATAAGCATATCTTATTTTGAACTGAAAGCCTCTCCGATAATCGGGGAGGCTTTTTTGTTTATGTCTATCTCTACTTACCTTCAAAAGCATTCGGGTAAGATTATTTTTGTAATTTTTTGCAAACTAAATCCTGTTCTATGCTTGTTAAAACCTACGGAAGTGCCGTATATGGTATTGAAGCTCAAACAATCACTGTAGAGGTTAATGTATCAAAAGGTGTCAATTTTTTTCTAGTTGGATTACCCGATAATGCTGTAAAAGAAAGTCAACAACGCATTGATGCTGCTCTCAAAAACAATGGGTATAAAATCCCCGGAAAAGGAATAACAATTAATATGGCTCCGGCAGATATTCGTAAAGAAGGATCTGCTTATGACCTTACACTGGCCATAGGAATTCTCGCAGCAACTGAGCAAATCGAAGCTACAGATGTACACAACTATATGATTATGGGAGAGCTAGCGCTTGATGGCCAGTTACGCCCAATTAAAGGCGCTCTTCCTATTGCCATTCAAGCACGTGAAGAAGGCTTTAAAGGGTTCTTCCTCCCCAAACAAAATGCTAAAGAAGCTGCTATTGTCAACAATCTCGATGTTTACGGTGTCGAAAATATTCAACAGGTAATTGATTTTTTCAATGGTAAAGCAAACCTTGAACCAGAGCAAGTAGATACTCGGGAGGAGTTTAACAAACACACCAATCAATTTGATATTGATTTTAGTGATGTTAAAGGACAAGAGCCCGTAAAACGTGCTATGGAAATTGCTGCTGCCGGAGGACATAACATTATCCTCATAGGGCCTCCCGGAGTTGGTAAAACCATGTTAGCAAAACGCATTCCTACTATACTTCCGCCTCTTAGCCTACGCGAAGCGCTCGAGACCACAAAAATTCATTCTGTTGCCGGATTACTGGGTAATGTTACCGCTTTAATGACCAGTCGTCCTTTCAGGCATCCACACCATACCGTAAGCGATGTTGCACTGGTTGGAGGAGGCTCTAATCCTAGACCCGGAGAAATTTCTTTGGCTCATAATGGTGTATTGTTTCTTGATGAGTTGCCTGAATTCAAACGAAGTGTTTTGGAGGTAATGCGACAACCGCTTGAGGACAGAATTGTGACCATTTCAAGAGCCAAAATTACCGTTGACTATCCGGCTAGTTTTATGCTTGTTGCCTCTATGAACCCTTCTCCTAGTGGAAATTTTTATGACCCTGAAGTTTCTACCGAAAATGAATTCGCAGTAAAAAGGTACCTCAACAAAATATCAGGCCCATTGTTGGATCGTATCGATTTGCACATTGAAGTTACTCCTGTTCCTTTTGAGAAATTATCTGATCGTAATTCAGGAGAATCGAGTCAAACAATTCGCCAGCGTGTAATAAAAGCCAGAGAAATTCAGGAAGAACGCTTTAAAGATGAATTGAATACACACAGCAATGCTCAAATGGCCTCGAAACAAATCAAAAAATACTGTGAAATTGATGAACAGGGTAAAACATTGTTGAAAAATGCAGTAGACCGCCTCAACTTGAGTGCCCGATCTTATGACCGTATTTTAAAAGTTGCTCGCTCTATTGCCGACCTTGAGGCTTCTGAAAATATTACGCCTTCACATTTAGCAGAAGCCATTCAATATCGATCATTAGATCGCAATAATGGACTCTATGGCACTTTGTAGCCTTGTAACGTTTATTGATTGTGTACCCAAAATTATCAAACCGTCAATTCTANCTACTCAGCGCTACTCTCCTTTGGATCAAAAACATATTGTTTGTTTCTTTAACTGAGTTAAATAGCCTGACAATTAGTTAACAATATGCTTTATCTGTTGTCGGCTGTTTAATAAAACTATAACCCTAATGTTAATTCACTAGTTCTATTATTTTTGCCGACATGATCCACAATAAAAAAGTTGTTGTTGTTATGCCAGCGTATAATGCTGAAAAGACGCTGGAGCAAACCTATAATGAAGTCCCTTTCGATATTGTTGACGAAGTTATTCTCGTTGACGATAAAAGTTCAGACAATACCTCTGAAAAAGCCAAAGCTATAGGCATCCACCATGTTATTACTCATGAGCAAAACAAAGGTTACGGTGGTAACCAAAAAAGTTGTTATAACAAGGCTCTTGAAATTGGTGCCGATATTGTAATTATGGTTCACCCAGATTACCAGTACACACCTAAATTAATTGCCTCGATGTGCTACATCATTGCCAATGATGTGTATCAAGTGGTTCTTGCTTCCAGAATTCTAGGAAAGGGCGCCTTAAAAGGGGGAATGCCAATCTATAAATACATTGCCAACCGTATACTTACATTCACCCAGAATGTTTTGATGGGTCAAAAGCTTTCTGAATACCATACCGGTTACAGAGCTTTCTCTAAAGAAGTACTTGAAGCCATTGATTACAACATTAATTCTGACGATTTTGTGTTTGATAATCAAATGCTGGCACAAATTGCTTTTGCCGGTTATGAAATGGCTGAGGTAACTTGTCCGACAAAATATTTTGAAGAAGCATCATCCATCAATTTCAAGCGTAGCTCAATATACGGACTAGGGGTTTTATGGACTTCTTTCTCATTTTTCCTTCAAAAGTTGGGAATGGGAAGTTTCAAGATTTTCAAAGGAATTAAAAAGAAATAAGCAGTTTGCTTATTTCTTTGCTGACCTTTTCCAGAAGGTAAATCCGTTTTCTTCGTATAAGAATTCCATTTCGGGATTCTCTCGAAGCTTTTTGTCTGTAGTTACTTTAGACACAAAGTAAGCGTCTTTGTCTATATCTCCATATAGTACCCAATGCTTGTACTCTGTGTTCAAATGTTCCTCAGGTATTAAATCCGGTGATCTTCGGGTGTAGAACAATTGACCGTAACTTTTAAACCCTTCAGGCTCTACATAACAGTCACAATTGGCTTTTTCTTCGTAAAAAGTAATTGCTGCCCGTTGAGAGATACGCTCAATTTTGCCGATGACTAAAATCAAGGTAAAGAATACAAATACTCCTGTACCTCCTAGTAGCACTTTAATGCCGAGTAACGTTTGCCGCTTATTGTACAAAACAATAAAAGCTACCGTTATCCCTATTAGCAATACCCCCATTGTGGCTTCAAGTCCTGTCCAAGGAACTTCTGCATTGAGATTGGCTAAAGCAAACTTATCAGCTTGAAATAAAGGTTTTATCCAATCAACGTTCATTCCTACAAAAGGCAATGCGATGACGATGCCTCCCATAACTATTGCTAAACCAAGCATAATTCCTTTCATCCATCGCGTGAATGTAATGCGGTGATCCAACATGTTTTCCAGCACCAATGCAGCCAAAAATGTCATGGGGAAATAAGTCATAGAGCTATAGTGAACAATCTTAGAACGCACAACTGTAAACAAGATCAACACCACCCAAAACAACATTAGCATCCANTTTCTAAAATCTTTATCTGTCAATTTTTCCAGAAAAAGCTTTCCGTGCGAACGGATAAGAAAAATAGAAATTGGAAAGCACCCAATAAGTATTACNACAAAATGATATCCAGGAAATCCTGCATGTCCTGCATCGGCACGGCTAAAAATTTCCCATTGGCGAACCGTAAACTCAACTACGAATTTGGGGCCATTTGCCAAAAATTCTACTCCAAACCACNTTAGGGTTACGCACAATGCCAATACTGTATACACTATAACTTCCCAAGCATTAATGTAAAACTTAAAGCGTTGACTAATCCAGTAAACACCTAATGTTANNCCTGTTATTAAATATGCTACAGGTCCTTTGGTTAAGATNCCNANCCCAGTAAATAATGCAGCNATAATCAGGTAATACATCTTCTTACGGGGTAACTCTACTCCTTCAATACCATTCTTTTTCCAATGAAAAAGAATCAAATGATAAATCCCCATAAAAATGAAGTAGTTAAACCAAGGGTCTATTATTCCTGATTTAAAATATAGGTTTGGAAGAATTGATCCAAAATANGCTCCAACCCATAACCACCCAAAACGTACACCTCTTAGTTTCTCACCTATTTTATACAGCGAAACCAATGTAACAATACCACAGATGGCATTCGGAAAGCGGGCAGCATAATCTCCTACACCAAATAAGTTCATTGCNCCTGCCTGCATCCAAAAGAACAAGGGAGGTTTCTCTGTAAACAGAATGTAATTGACATGGATGCGCAAGTAGGTTTTAAGCTCAACCATTTCTCGCGCTATCTCTGCAAAATTGATCTCATCCCAATCAAAAAGGTGAACACCTCCTAAAAAAGGGATAAAGAAGATTGCTGCAACTACAGCTATAATAAGGGCATTTCTGTTGGATACAGACATATTATTTTTTCTTTCCGAGTTTGTTCAAAATATTACTCACAAAGTCATCATTAATTCCCAGTACACCTTTAATCCAGTTATAAAGAGCTATCGCTTGTTTATCCATCCAGATAAACACGGCTTTAAAGCCATCNGATGGACGAGCTCTATAATTGGTTGCTCTTTTATTGGGTAATTCTTTTTCTTCTGTGAAATAATAAAGTGCTATTGATTTTCTGGAATCTCCTTCTGGACAATTAATAGGATCTGGTAAACCGTGGTAAGAATCTTCATCTGTGTTGAAAATCACAACTCGATTAAATAAAGGAGCTATTTTGCGTTCACACTCTTTCATTTGACGATCCCACAGTTCCAAATCTCCACNGTAATTTTCTTCCCAATTTTTGTTGAGATAGACCAATACATTGACACGNCTTCTCCAATTTCTTTTGTGAGGATGCACGGTNAAATCAGCATGTACATTAAGATAGCCACCTCGTTCGCTTTGGTGTATACCGCCACCTTCGAAAGTGTCATCTGGTAGTAAGTTATCAATTCCCGTTATTTGTTCCAGCCAAGAAATAAATTCTTTGGTATTTAACTCGTTGATCACCTCTCTTATGAAAGGAGGAATTAAGTCTAATTTATTGAGTCCATGTTTACGTTCATTCACATGCACNTAATGNATCCAACCTTCGTCTTTAATTTTAGGGAACTGTTCAAGTGCTTTATCTGCCGCCCATTCTTCAAGAAAGTCTTCAAGCATAATGTGCGGATAAGGGGACGCATTTTGATACTCAGGCTTCAGTTGGGTTAGTTGATTATTCCACTTTGAATAATCTACAATCTTTTGATTCTCCACAAGTATATTTTGGGTTGTTTATAGCTTCAAAAATAAGAATAAAAGCTCGGCACTAAATGATCATACCAACAATGGCTGCAGTGAAAAGGCAAGCCAATGTTCCNCCTATCAAAGCTCTTAGTCCNAGTTGAGACAAAAGCCCTTTTCTACTTGGCACAAGCGCTCCTATTCCTCCTATCTGAATTCCNATTGAAGCAAAATTTGAAAAGCCACAAAGAATATAAGTAGCCATAATCATAGACTTCTCTTCTGCAAAAGCATGATTGGCTTTAAAATCGGCCATNGTTACATAGGCATAAAACTCATTTAAAATTGTCTTTTCTCCCAGTAGCTGCCCAACAATTACAATATCGTCTCCATTAACNCCAATGAGCCAAGCCACAGGAGCGAATAAATACCCTAACATAAATTGAAATGAGAACGTATCNTAATTCGTATTTGCNGCTATCCATTCGTTTAAGCCTGTTAAATTACCGAAGTAGCCTAAAAAGTAATTNCCCATGTATATAAGAGCTGTAAACACCAATAACATTGCTCCAACGTTTACAGCTAGTTTTAAGCCATCAGTAGTTCCGTTTGAAATGGCCTCTAAAACATTGGATTCTTTTTTGTCTTTGGTCATTTCCATTGACTCATCAACTTTTTCTGTTTCAGGAACCAACATCTTAGCGGCAACAATAGCTGCCGGGGCACTCATAATAGATGCTGCCAAGAGGTGTTTTGCAAAAAGTACCTTTTGTACAGGATCATCCCCTCCTAAAAAACCAATGTATGATGCCAAGACNCCACCTGCTATCGTAGCCATTCCTCCGGTCATTAACGACATAATCTCNGACCTTGTCATACTTCCTAAATAAGGNCGTATTAGCAATGGAGCTTCTGTTTGTCCCATAAACATATTACCNGCAGCAGCAAGACTCTCAGCTCCCGAAAGTTTCATGGTTCGTTTCATAACCCATGCAAAACCATAAACTATCTTTTGAAGTATACCCCAATAGTACAATAAACTGGAAAGAGCACTAAAGAAGATAATGGTCGGAAGTACATTAAATGCGAAGTTGGCAAGTGCCGGATGTATACTATCAGCACCAAAAGGAGTAAATAANAATTCGCTTCCGTATTGTGTAAATGAAATAATTCGAACGAATGACTTNCTTAGAAATTCAAACCCAATCTTTACCCATTCTAATTTTAAGATGGCCAAAGCAAAGATCATTTGAATCACTAGTCCTTTAATAATNAGTGGCCAATGGATTTTTTTTCGATTGGAGCTNAGTAACCACGTTACTAAAACAAGAAAGGCAAGGCCAATTAATCCCCTGCCAATAGCTATAAAGTTGATTGATGCCCACATGAAAGCGATTCGCTAATAGTTTGAAAATCAAAAACCGCAAGTTAAAAGAATATCACGATCTGCGGTTGATTTCATCTCTGATTTTGGAAGCAAGTTCATAGTTCTCATCATTGATAGCTTGATCAAGTTGCTCTTCAAGTTCGTTGACTGAATAACTACTCAATCCNCTTTTCTCTTGCGTTCCCGGAACATCGATTTCAATTTCTTCAGTTTCAGGTTCTTCTTCGTCATGCTCCTCTTCCATCACTATCCCAGCTTGCGCTAGAATGAACTCATAGGTGTACACAGGACAATTAAAGCGTACAGCTAGTGCAATTGCATCTGAGCTTCGTGCATCAATCTCTTCGGTTTTGCCCATGTGCTCGCAGATGATTTTTGCGAAAAAGATCCCTTCTATGAGATTGTAAATGATTACTTCAGTTACGTTAATCTCAAAAGTGTCTGCAAACGATTTAAAAATATCGTGTGTAAGCGGACGACTAGGTTTCATTTTTTCAAGCTCAATAGCTATAGCCTGAGCTTCAAAATTTCCGATAATGATGGGTAGTCTTCTTTTCCCTTCCTTCTCACCTAAAACAAGCGCATAGGCACCCGTTTGAGTTTGACTATAAGATAATCCAACGATGTCTAGCCGAATCTTTTCTTCCATATAGCCGCTAGTTTTAAACGCGTGCCTAAGCGCAAATATCGGAAAAGCATTTGGGTTAACCAGCCGCTTTGTACTTTCTTATTGCTTCAACTAGTTTTGGAACTACATCAAAAGCATCGCCAACTATACCATAATCAGCAGCTTTGAAGAATGGAGCTTCAGGATCTGTGTTGATAACTACTATCACTTTTGATCCGTTTACACCTGCCAAATGTTGAATTGCCCCCGAGATACCGATAGCTATATATAGGTTTGGACGAATAGCAATACCNGTTTGTCCAACGTGCTCGTGATGAGGTCTCCAACCAATATCGGCAACAGGACGTGAACAAGCTGTAGCTGCACCTAACTCTTTCGCTAAGTCTTCTACCATACCCCAGTTTTCAGGTCCTTTTAGTCCTCTACCAGCTGAAACAACCAAATCTGCTTCTGTTAATGGAATTTCACCATCGTTAGAATCTAAAGACACTTCTTTAACTGTAATTCTGCTATCTCCTANGTCTGCATCAAATGCTACAACCTCAACACTTCCTCCTTTTTCTTCTGTTCCTACTGAGTTAGGAAGTACCGCTACTACTTTAACATCAGTTTTTACGGACACCATAGCAAAAGCTTTCCCTGAGAAAACACTTTTCTTCACCGTAAATCCGTTAGATAAATCAGGATAGTCTACTGCTCCTGAAACTAAACCTGCTTTCAATTTAACCGCTGTTAAAGGAGCTACGCTTTTACCGGTATAATCTTGAGAGAACACAACAACTTTAGCACCTTCGCTTTCAGCTGCTGCTTGTACTAATTTGCTCAACTTTACAGGATCCATGTCTTTTTGAGCTTTACTCACCAACACTTTCGTAACCCCGTAATTTCCAAGTTTTGCTAATTCTTCATCACTGGCTTCGCCATAAGTAACGGCAACTGCGCTACCGCCAAGGTCAGCAGCAACTTTAGCTCCGTATGAAGCCACTTCGTATGATGATTTTGTAATCTTTCCTTCTAATACGTCTACAAATACTACTACTGACATGGCTTATATTACTTTAGCTTCTTTGTTCAACAATTCTACCAATTCCTCTACATTTTCCGGATCGATCAATTTAACATCTCCTTTTTCAGGTGGTAATTGATACGATGTTATCTCGGTGTATGCTTCTGCATCAGTTGCAGGTANAACAGCTAACTTTTTCGTTCTTGCTGCCATAATACCTCTCATGTTTGGAATACGTTGTTCTGCCATTCCTTTTGATGCACTTAGAACAAATGGAGCTTCAACTTCAAGCTTCTCNACACCACCTTGAATATCTCTTTCAACAGAAGCTGTATTTCCGTTCATGTCCATTTTACTGGCATTTGANACATAAGGCAAATCCATCAATTCCGCTATCATTCCACCAACTTGACTACCATTGTAGTTAATGGTCTCTTTACCTGTCAAGATAAGATCATAGCCATTTTCTTTTGCGTAGCTCGCGATTTGAGACGCCACAAAAAATGCATCGGTTGGTTCTGCATCTACTCTTACAGCGTCATCTGCACCAACGGCCAATGCTTTACGAATAATAGGATCTACATCTGCACCGCCAACAGTAATTGTTGTTACNGTTCCACCTTGAGCTTCTTTAATTTCAATTCCTTTTACTAAGGCATACCATTCGTCATACGGATTTACGATAAACTGTACTCCGTTTTCATCGAANTTAGTATCGCCATCAGTAAACTTAATTTTGGATGTCGTATCCGGAGCTTTACTGATACAAACTAAAATTTTCATTCTTTATTAGAGTTTTGGGTTAATCAGCAGAATGAACTGCTAAAAAAGATTATTTGTTCAATATTGTTCTGTCTTAGCAAAACTAAAATAAAAGGGGCGTACAAAAAAAGAATTCAANNAATTTATTATGCACGCATACNTTTNTAAAAACAACTTAANCNNTGTATTACAACAACTTAAACAAAACAANNCCACATTAANAAGAGANNANNACANTTTTAAAAATTTGAAAAAATCCTAGAAAANACNTCCTAATTCCCTATTCNTTTCCAAAAACCGGCCTGAGCACATTATTTTTTACATTTGCTCGACTAGTAGACTCACTAAAGAAAGACAATATTAACATGAGAATTATTCAATTCAGAGAAGCCATTGCTGAAGCAATGAGCGAAGAAATGCGTAGAGACGAAAACGTATTTCTTTTGGGTGAAGAAGTTGCCGAATACAACGGTGCTTACAAAGCTTCACAAGGAATGCTAGACGAGTTTGGTTCGAAGCGTATAATCGATACTCCAATTGCTGAACTTGGATTTGCTGGAATTGCTGTTGGNGCGGGTATGAATGGCCTTCGTCCAATTGTAGAGTTCATGACTTGGAACTTTGCTATNCTTGCTGCCGATCANATCATTAACTCTGCGGCTAAAATGCTTCAAATGTCTGGAGGACAATATGGCTGTCCNATTGTATTTAGAGGTCCTAANGGACAAGCCGGGCAATTAGCAGCTACACACTCTCAAAGTTTTGAAAGCATGTATGCNCATATTCCGGGATTAAAAGTTGTTACTCCNTCAAACCCATACGATGCAAAAGGTTTACTAAAAGCTGCAATTAGGGATGACGACCCGGTAGTTTTTATGGAATCTGAAAAAATGTATGGTGACAAAGGTGAAGTTCCAGATGGAGAATACATTATNCCAATTGGAAAGGCTGATGTTAAAGTTGAAGGTACGGACTGTACATTGGTTTCTTTTGGAAAAATTATGAAAGTAGCCCTAGCTGCAGCTGAAGAACTCAAGAAAGAAAACATTAACATTGAAGTAATTGACCTTCGTACTATCCGTCCAATGGATCACGAAACAATTATTCAATCCGTTAAGAAAACTAACCGNTTGGTTATTCTTGAAGAAAGCTGGCCTGTTGCTTCAATTTCTAGTGAAATTTCATACATCGTACAAAGTCAGGCTTTCGATCATTTAGATGCNCCAATTAGAAGACTNACNCAATCTGATACTCCTTTTGCATTCGCCAAAGAACTAATTGACGAAGCTCTTCCTGGAGTTGAAGACATTGTAAAAGCAGTTAAAGCTTCTATGTACGTTTTATAGAAAAAGGTCAATACTCTCTTTTTAATCATAAAAAAAGCTCCTGAAATCAGGAGCTTTTTTANTTTATGATAAATTCTATTCTTGTTCCTTGACTAAAACAACCCGTGTAGTTCNGTATCTATTTTATGGATGATAAGACCTAAGTCTTCTTTATCTTCTTTAAAGTTATTATTGTCTACNTCTATTATCAACAGCTTNCCTTTGTCATAAGTNGATATCCAAGCTTCATAACGTTCATTCAAACGNTTAAGGTAATCTAANCGGATAGCTTCTTCATACTCTCTCCCTCTCTGCTGAATTTGATTCACCAAAGTAGGAACCGAAGCTCTCAAATAAATCAACAAATCCGGAGGAGCTACAAACGAATCCATCAGGTTAAAAAGGCTGAAATAGTTTTCAAAATCTCGTGTGGTCATCAGCCCCATNGAATGAAGGTTAGGTGCAAAAATATAGGCATCTTCATAAATGGTTCTATCTTGAATTACCTTCTTACCACTTTCGTGAATAGATTGTACTTGTGAAAAACGACTATTTAAAAAGTAAATCTGCANNTTGAACGACCAGCGTTGCATTTCATTGTAAAAATCGTTGAGGTATGGGTTTTCATCTACATCCTCAAAATGAGGCTCCCATCCATAATGACTCGCTAATAATTCAGTTAGCGTTGTTTTTCCTGAACCTATATTTCCTGCTACTGCAATGTGCATATTTTTTCGATTTCGGACGTTTAACTTGGATAAGCTGAAAAGCCCACAAATTTAATTTTTATCAAGAATTAATCGGTAAAGTGACAATTGTTTCGCGCCNGCTAAAAGTAGATGATTTTCATAAACCGAAAAGCTATTCACCTTTATTTCCGGAAGTAATATTGTACGCGTTGTCGCTGTCTTAAGGTTGTATTGAAGTAAAGCTCCCTTTTCAAGCACATACAGATAGTTNCTGTAGATTGAAAACTTTTCTAAATGTTTAAAAGGAATTGTTTTATAGTAAGTTCCATAGATATCAAAAACCAAAATTCCTGTTTCAGGATTATTAACATACAACCAATTGCCTTGTTCTCTCATGTAGTTAGGATTTAACTCCTGTCCCAAAACCTGTTGCAAATTGGATGTTTGGTTAACAACATTAAAGTTCCGGTCTAAACGGGTTAACTGAAAAGTAACCTGATCAAANACCCAAAATCCATTATCGTATGAGGTGCACGCACTTATTGACTGAACAAAACCATATTCATTTAANCGTAAAGGTTGACTTCGTGCGGCAAGCTTTGTATCGGCAAAAACAATTTGACCAAAGTCTTTGTAGAAAACCAGTATTTTCAACGGGTTGGTTACATCAACGGTTGTAATATCTCCCAACACTTTGTTACTCTCACGCAACAAGAACTCTCCTTTCAAATCATATTTTGACAACTCATCATGATTTGCCACATAGAAATAACCCAAATTATCAAAGGCTACATAATGTGCTTTGATAGGTAACGAAAATTCAAGGTTTATTCCACTTTGTTGGGCATATACGCCAATATGGAAAACCATTAAAACAAATATGTTAGCGATTAACTTTAACAAAGCTCAAAATTGAATCTATATATTTTCGATCATGCGATAATCTTGGCACCTTATTTTGCCCTCCTAACTTTCCCCTACTCTTCATCCAATTGTAAAATGTTCCCTTTTCAACCGGGTGAAGAATTAACGGCTCAAGCACAAAATTCTTATACCTCTTAGCCTCATAATCAGAGTTGATTGACTTGAGAGCATTATCTAATGCTTCGGCAAAAAAACTATAGTCTGATGGCTTTTGATCAAACTCAATCGCCCACTCATGTGCCCCTTTTTGATCGTTTTCCATGTAAACCGGAGCTGCTGTGTATTCAGAAACACTGGCATTGGTTTTTTCACACGCAATACGCAACGCCTCTTCAGCATTATCGATAATTACCTCTTCACCAAAGACATTAATGAAATGCTTTGTTCTTCCCGTTACTCGAACTCTGTATGGAGCTAAGGATGTAAAAGAAACCGTATCTCCGATTAGATAACGCCACAAACCTCCATTTGTAGAAATAATCATTGCGTAGTTTTTCCCTAACTCTACCTCATCCAATTGCTTGGTATCCGGAAACTCTTTACCGAGCTCTTCAATCGGCATAAATTCATAAAATATACCATAGTCCAACATGAGTAAAAGTCCACTTTCATCTTCCCCAAACAGATCCTGAATTCCAAAAAAACCTTCAGATGCATTATAGTTTTCCAAATATGTAATCGGCTTTCCTATAATCTCCTCATATTGATTTTGGTATGGTGTAAATGCCACTCCACCATGCGCGTAGAGCTCAAGGTTTGGCCACACATCTATAATGTGTTTCTTGTTTTTGATTTCAAGAATGCGCTTGAGCACAACCAAAGTCCAGCTCGGCACTCCTGTAATACTGGTAACATCCTGTTCAGAAGAAATTTGAGCCATTTTCTCAATTTTCTCTTCCCACTCAGGCATTAACGCAATATCCATTGATGGTGTGCGCTGATACTCTGCCCAAAAAGGAAGATTTTTTATGATGACTGCTGACAAATCTCCATAATAAGAGTTCTCTGAAAATTGGTTCACTTCACTACTTCCGCCCAACACTAGCCCTCTACCTGTAAACAGCTTAGATTCTGGCTGGTAATTGTAATAAATTGAGATCAAGTCTTTACCTCCTTTATAGTGACAATCTTCAAGCGACTCTTTTGATACGGGAATAAACTTACTCTTATCTGACGTTGTTCCTGATGATTTGGCAAACCACTTAATCTCTGTTGGCCAGAGTATATTTTGCTCTCCTTTTACGATCCGATCTATATACACTTTTAGGGTATCGTAGTCTTGAACCGGAACACGTGTTTTAAAGTCTTTGTATGTCTGAATGTCTTTATAGCCGTATTTTTTACCCCATTCGGTATTCTTAGCTGAATCAATCAAGGTCTCAAACCATTCTCTTTGCACATCATGCGGATACTTCATAAAAAGCTCAATCTGGTGAAATCGCTTTTTCATTACCCATGACACAATAGAATTCCTTAGACTGTCTACCATTCTTTTAGACTTTCAATAAAAATGAGTTGTAAGTATAGCATTTCAGCACCTACTTTGTTCAAGTCAAAGAAACATAAAAAAAGGCTTTGACACCTCTGCCAAAGCCCATTTGCCTAACTAAACGTAGTAAGTATACTACAACACTAATATAAATCGATGTAGAATGGCATTCTTGTTTGAACACCTTCTATTGTTTTTACTTCTTTAACTCTTTGGTAGAATTCATAAGTCTCTTCGCCTAACTCTTCTTCAATTAATGAAGTTTTAGTTTGAGCTGAGAATTGAGCCATAAATTCTTCAAAAGGATCTTTTGCTTCCGGATATTCTGTTACCTCATAATCTTCAAGGTTTGCCATTTTAGCAGCATAATCAATTGCTGCATTCAAACCGGCTAGTGTATCCACTAAGCCAAGCTCTAACGCATCAGATCCAGACCAAACTCTTCCTTGACCGATAGCATCTACAGCTGTTTTAGTCATTCCTCTACCTGAAGCCACATGTCCTAAAAAGGTATCGTAGATATTATCTACAGATTCTTGCAGTTTTCTATATTCAAAATCAGTTAATGCTCTTGAACCTGTAATGTACCCCGCGTTTTCATTGGTTTTCACATTATCTGTTGTAATTCCTAATTTGTTTTCCATTAGTCCCTGAACATTTGGAATCATACCAAACACCCCTATTGATCCGGTAATGGTATTAGGATTAGCAAAGATTCGATCTGCTCCACAAGAAATGTAATATCCTCCTGATGCAGCATAGTCTCCCATTGACACAATAAAT
This sequence comes from Crocinitomicaceae bacterium, assembly GCA_002705995.1. GTDB lineage: Bacteria > Bacteroidota > Bacteroidia > Flavobacteriales_G > Salibacteraceae. The sequence continues at coordinate 193,583 of PAJI01000004.1, forward strand.
GGTTTTGCTTCTTTAGCCAACTGTGCCTCTCTCCATATGATATCTGAAGCAAGCGCACTACCTCCCGGTGAATTCACACGCATCACAATTGCTTTAATGCTACTATCTTGTCTAGCTTCGCGAATAGCCTTCGCAATTGTTTCAGAGCCTATTGACTCTGCATCACCTTTTCCTGTATGGATTGAACCATAGGCGTAGATTACAGCAACTTCTTCATCTGATTTTGATTTTGAATCACTAGCATCGTCATCATCATCTTCTTCTTTGTCGGCTTTCATCTTCGCTGATTTGTACTTGTTAAATGAGATCAATTCTAAGTCATCCTCATCTTCAACATCCATCTTCTCTTTCAATAATGTTACAAACTCATCTTTGTATTTAAGGCCATCAATAACTTTAAGCATAGATGCTTTTGCAGGATCAATAACCATTAAGCTATCTGCAATAACATTTAACTCTCCGTATGTAATTCCACGTGCTTCTGCCACATTTGTAGAGATATGTTCCCATAAAGAACCCAACAGTTTTTGCATTTGCTCACGATTAGCATCAGACATTTCTGTATAAATGAATGGCTCTACAGCACTTTTAAACTTGTTGTTAGAACCTCTCACAATTTGCATATCAACATCCAGCTTATCTAACAAACCTTTGTAGAACATTATTTCTGCATTCAACCCTTTGTACATCATTTCACCTTGAGGATGCAGGTATATTTCATCACTAACTGTTGCTAGGTAATAAGCTCCTTGAGAAAGGTTCTCACTATATGTAATGATCCACTTACCTTCAGATTTAAAATCGAGAAGAGCTTCTCTAATTTCATCAAGAGTGGCCATACCGGTTTGTATTGAAGAAAGGTTCATGTAAATCCCTTCAACCCGATCATCTTCTTTTGCCTTTTTGATGGTCTTTAGAATTGTATTTAAACCATCAGACCCAACAGATTTAAATGGTCCAAAATCTACATTACTAAAAGGATCTCTTTCTGCTCTGTCAACAATCGGTTGATCAAACTCTATTTTTACGATTGTATGATCTTTTACCTTCACCTTTTTATCTCCCGCTGAGAAAGACATTGCGGAAAAGCTAGCGACCATTGCTGCAAAAAATGCAAATGATATAATCATTAAAATACCTCCTGCAAGGATGAACCCTATTGCCGAAGACAAAATATTTTTCAAGAACTGTTTCATAACATAAAATTTATTTTCATTACAAATATGTAACAGTACATCGCGAACATCAACGCAAACTACAGGAATGGAAAATAGAATCCACTAACGGACTTGTTCAACCTAAAGAAGCAACTTACTTTTGCCGCCTGATGCAAAAAAGCACCGTATATATCCTGCTAGGAGGCAATTTGGGAAACCTTATTGACACTTTTGAAAAAGCTTGTGCCCATATTGAACTTAAAATTGGCACCATTTTAAGAAAAAGTGCTTTATATAGCAGTAAGCCGTGGGGGTTTGAATCAAACGATCAGTTTTTGAACCAAGTTTTAAGTGTTGAAACTACACTTGAAGCACATCAGGTAATGCATGCTTTATTAAATATTGAAGCGATATTAGGTCGTACGCGCAAGCAATCTATAAAATATGAATCGCGCATCATTGACTTGGATTTACTTTTTTACAACGATCTTGTTACACACATGAGTGACCTTACCATTCCACACCCTAGGTTACAATTCAGAAAGTTCACATTAGTCCCTTTGGCTGAAATTGCTCCAGAACTTATACATCCTACTTTACATAGAACAGTAACAGAATTACTTGCTGAATGTAAAGATCAATCAGATGTGAAGGCTTTATGAAAAATCGTTTTATAGCTATTGAAGGAATCATCGGTTCCGGAAAAACATCCCTCTCCAAATTAATTGCAGAAGAATATAACGCTCAACTTATTTTAGAGACATTTAAAGACAATCCTTTTCTTCCTTTATTTTATAAAGAGCAAGAGCGATATAGTTTCCCACTTGAAATGTCTTTTCTGGCTGAACGTTATCATCAACTACAACTTCAGCTACCTGTTCCTAACTTATTTCAGGCAACAACCATTGCGGATTATATCTTTTCGAAATGTTTGATTTTTGCCAAAACCAACCTTAAAGATCAGGAATTCAGACTCTACCAACAATTCTTCGATATCATCACTAAAAACCTACCTAAACCAGACCTTATTGTTTACTTGCATTTGTCTCCTGAAAATGCCCTCAAAAACATACATAAAAGAGCACGCTCTTATGAACAAGACATTTCTACCGATTATCTACAAAAAATTCAGGAAGGCTACATTGCTTTTTTCAAACAACTCGACCTCCCTATCCTAATGCTAGACACCAATAACATTGATTTCGTAAACAAAAAAGAAGACCTTAATGTTATATTGGCATTACTTAATCAAGAATATGGCAAAGGTATTCACAGAATAATCCTCTAAAAGCGGCATTTTGTAATGCATTCAGGCATTTCAATCTATTTGTTTTTTAGAAACATTAGAGTAGCTTTGCCCAAACCTTTTTTCGAAAGACAAAAAAAATAACAATGAAACACAACACTCTCAAAACGTTATCGTTTGTAACCGTTGCTTCTTTGGGTATCCTAGCCTGTAACCCACTCAACAAAATGAGTAAGAATACTGACGTAATTGAAGTCAGTGCAACTCCAGATCCTCTTGAGCTTCATGGAGACAGTGTAGAAGTTAACGTAACCGGAACTTTCCCTACTAAATACTTCCACAAAAAAGCTAAAGTTACAGTTACCCCTGTATTTAAAGTGGATAGTCAAATCGTGAAAGAATTTGACTCGATGGATTTCCAAGGAGAGAAAGCCGATGGAGAAGCTCAGGTGATCAACTTCGAAAAAGGTGGAAAATTTGATTTCAACGTAAAATTACCATACACTCCTGAATTAGAATATGGTGAGCTTTATGCAGTAGCTGAAGGTTCATACAAAACAAAAGAAAAAGCGTTAGGCGAAATTAAAATTGCTGACGGTACTGTTACTACTCCTCTATTGGTTATGTCTGATGACAAGCCAATTATTGGTGCAGACAAATTCCAACGCATCACTACTGAAAACCTTACAGCAACTGTTAATTACTTAATTAACTCACCTGTTGTACGTTCTTCTGAACTTTCTGACGCTGATATGAAGCAACTTATTACCGACATCAAAGCAAGAGCTAATGATTCTACTTATGTATTCAAAGCGCTTAAAGTTGACGGTTACGCTTCACCTGATGGTGAAATCAGTTTGAACGATAATTTAGCGGATGACCGTGCTAAATCAGCATCTAATGCGGTTAAAAACTACCTAAGAAGATATAAAGTATCTACTGAAGATGATTTCTATCAACTTCAAGGAAAAGGGGAAGACTGGCCTGGTTTTAAATCAGAAATGGAAAAGTCTGATATTAAAGACAAAGAGCTTATTCTTCGTGTTCTTCAGATGTATGAAGACCGTGCTAAGCGTGAGCAAGAGATCAAGAATTTAGCAGCAACTTATGTTGAGGTAGCTGATAAAATCCTTCCTAAACTTAGACGTTCTGAAGTTACTTTAGTTGTAGATAAAGTTGGAAAAACTGACGAGCAAATTACTGAGTTAGCTGCAAATGATGCTGCTGCATTAAATGTAGAAGAGTTGTTGTATGCTGCTACGCTTACAAACGATATGAATACTAAATTGAGCATCTACAAAAAAGTTGCTGAAATCTATCCTGAAGATTGGAGAGGTCACAACAACATTGGATACATCTATTTGCTACAAAACAAATTGAGCGATGCTAAAACACAATTCAACAAAGCTGCTAGTATTGATGCCAGCAACCCTGTTGTAAATAACAACCTTGGTGTTATTGCTCGCCTAGAAGGAGACAGAGCAACAGCAATGAGTTACTATAATAAAGCAAATGGTGCTGGTGCTGATGTAGGTTACAACAAAGGAATTGTAAACATCAAAAATGGTGATTACGAAGATGCTGTTTCTAACTTCGGAGGTTCTCAATCATTTAACGCAGCATTGGCTCAGTTGTTAAACGGAGATCCTGACAAAGCTCTAAGCACTCTTGAAGCTTCTGATGAAGCAAATACTGCTGAAGGTTATTACCTAAAAGCAATCATTGGTGCTCGTAAAAACAATAAAGAAATGGTGATGAACAATCTTAAATCTGCAGTTGGAAAAGATGCATCACTTAAAGCAAAAGCTAAAAAAGATGTTGAGTTCTTAAAGTTTGATTTAAGCTCTATCTAATACGAATTTTGTCTTTCATATTAAAAAGCTGTTGGAAATTCCAACGGCTTTTTTTGTACATTGAAATTTGTACATTGCACTAATTAAATAGAGTTATTCAATGAAAGCTTCTTACTTTATCATTTTCCTACTGTCTATCGTCTCATCATTTTTCACTATTGGTTGTAAAAAGTGTTACGATTGTGAAAAGCAGATTTACATTGAAAATAAAGAAGGGGAAAAAGTTGCTACAGATGCCTATTACGAAGAAGAAGCGTGTAGCAAAAAAGACAAGGAAAATTATGAAGATGATGGCTATACCTGCACAGCTCAACTATAACTTAGCATAAGCTGTAAAATTTTATATTTGTCAACTTTCACAAACCTAGATATACAATGAAGAAATTATACATTTTAGGAATTGCTGCAATACTTTCATCTACATTCATCTCATGTGAAAAATGTGCTACTTGCACAATCAACCAAGATGGTCAAATGCTTACTGATGATGTTTGTAACAAAGGAAGAACTTATGACAACCATATTGACCATATGGAAGACAGTGGTTGGTCTTGCTCTGAAGATTAATTAGGCAGACAACTGTTTATAAAATTCCCATAACACAACTCCGGCACTCACCGAAATATTCAGTGAGTGCTTTGTTCCTTCTTGAGGTATTTCAATGACTACATCTGACTGGTCAATAATTTCCTGTTGTACTCCGAACACCTCATTACCAAAAACAAGTGCCCATTTTGGGTTATTTTTAACAACTACATCCTGCAATTCTGTTTTACGCTCTGCTTGTTCTATACTTGCTATCGTATATCCTTCATTTTTCAATCGTTGAACAATACTTTCTGTAGTTTCTGCATATTCCCAATCTACAGATTCAGTTGCTCCTAAAGCTGTTTTATGAATGTCTTTATGAGGAGGACAAGCTGTTATTCCACACAAAAAGATTTTCTGGACTCTAAACGCATCAGAAGTACGAAAAACAGATCCAATATTATTCAAACTTCTTATGTTATCAAGAACCACAACAACAGGTAGCTTTTGTAGCTGTTTAAATGTATTTACATCTACCCTGTTTAGTTCTTCATTTTTTAGCTTTTTGTTCATAATTCTTGATAACTTGAATTTTACATTTTCTGTCTGCTCTACACCGACTTTGTAATTTTACGGTTTAAACTTCAGATATATTGGCTGCGAAAAAAACAAAAAAAGACGGTTCAGAAACTCCTTTAATGAAACAATATAATGCGATTAAAGGAAAACACCCTGATGCATTGTTGCTCTTTCGTGTAGGAGATTTCTATGAAACGTTTGGCTCAGATGCTGTTAAGGCGTCTAAGATATTGGGCATTGTTCTTACTAAAAGAAAAAATGGTGCTGCTGCTTCCATAGAATTAGCGGGATTCCCTCATCATTCATTAGACACCTATCTCCCAAAACTTGTACGAGCTGGCGAGCGTGTTGCTATTTGTGACCAGCTTGAAGATCCAAAACAAACAAAGAAAATTGTAAAACGCGGTGTTACAGAACTCGTTACTCCGGGTGTTTCTTACAATGATAAAGTACTCGAAAACCACAGCAATAATTTTCTAGCTGCCGTTCACCTCACGAAAAAAGAAATTGGAGTTGCATTTTTAGACATCTCTACCGGAGAATTTTTAACCGCACAAGGAGAAGCTGATTACATCGATAAATTACTCCAGTCATTATCGCCAAGTGAAGTATTGATTCAGCGTAACAAGCACAAAGACTTTGAAGCTGTTTTTGGACACCGCTTTTATATTTATCACATGGAAGACTGGGTCTTTTCTTCTGAGTTTGGAGAAGAAATGTTACTCAAACAATTTGAGACCAATTCGCTAAAAGGTTTTGGTATTGAAAAACTTGATATGGGAATTGTTGCGGCAGGTGCGTGTTTGCAATACTTAAAAGAAACCGAGCATCATCAGACGCAACACATCAATAAAATATCAAGACTTGAAGAAGACGAATACGTGTGGCTAGACCGCTTTACTATCCGCAACCTAGAGCTTTTCCACTCGGTAAACGAAGGAGCAAAAACACTTCTTGACGTTATTGATCAAACGGTTTCACCCATGGGGTCTCGCCAAATGAAACGCTGGTTGGCTCTCCCCCTAAAAAATGAGAATCCGATTAATGAAAGATTATCTATAGTTGCTCATTTTCTAGATTATGAAGAGGCAAGAAACGACTTAAGAGAACACATTCATCAAATTGGCGACTTAGAACGACTTATTTCAAAAGTAGCTGTTCAACGTGTAAATCCCAGAGAAGTATTGCAGCTACTAAGAGGGCTAGAAATGCTCATTCCTATTGTTGATTATTGTCAAAGCAAAGGCAATGAACCGTTAAAAAAATACGCTGAACAAATTAACCTTTGTGGTAAAATCCGAGATCGCATAAAAAATGAATTGCAGGAAGATGCACCCAACCTAATTTCAAAAGGAGGTGTAATTGCAGACGGAATTAATGCTGAACTCGATGACCTTAGAAAAGTAGCCTATTCATCTAAAGACTATTTATTAGAGTTACAACAACGGGAAAGTGATAACACTGGAATTCCTTCTTTAAAAATAGCATTTAACAATGTTTTTGGCTACTACTTTGAAGTCAGAAATACGCACAAAGACAAAGTTCCAGAAAGTTGGGTAAGAAAACAAACACTGGTTAATGCAGAACGCTACATTACGGAAGAACTCAAAGAGTACGAACAAAAAATACTTGGAGCAGAAGAAAAAATTCAAGTTCTGGAAGCAGAGCTATTCAATAGTCTTATTAGCGATTTAGCTGACTATACGCAACCAATACAGCTGAACGCTCTTGTTGTTTCTAAACTTGATTGTTTATTGGCTTTTGCCAATGTCGCTTACCAAAACAACTATGTAAGACCTGTTTTAAATAACTCATTAACTCTTGAAATTAAACAAGGAAGGCATCCTGTTATTGAACAACAACTTCCTATTGGCGAAGAATACATTTCTAATGATGTTACCCTTGATAACGACACTCAGCAAATCATGATGATTACCGGACCTAATATGTCAGGAAAGAGTGCTCTATTACGACAAACGGCTTTAATTACGCTTATGGCGCAAATAGGCTCTTTTGTTCCAGCGCAAAAAGCAACATTAGGCATTGTTGACAAAGTATTTACTCGTGTTGGAGCTAGTGATAATATATCAATGGGAGAATCAACCTTTATGGTTGAAATGAACGAAACTGCCAGTATTCTGAATAACCTGAGTCAGCGAAGCTTAATTTTACTTGATGAGATCGGCAGAGGAACTAGTACATATGATGGTGTTTCTATTGCTTGGTCAATTGCCGAATACATCCACCAACATCCGCATGCACCAAAAACACTCTTTGCAACTCACTATCATGAGTTGAATGACATGACCGATTTGTTCCAAAGAATCAAAAACTTCAATGTCTCGATAAAAGAAATTCAAGGAAAAATAATTTTCATCCGAAAGCTTGTTCCAGGAGGTAGTAACCACAGCTTTGGTATTCATGTCGCTAAATTAGCCGGGATGCCTCCACAAGTGATCAATAAAGCCAACGAAATTTTAGCTCAACTTGAAAGCACTCACCCTGACTCAAAACCAACTGATAAACAACCCATTTCAAAAATTTCTGATGATAATTTACAGCTTAGTTTCTTCCAACTTGATGATCCTACCTTAATGCAAATTAAGGATGAAATCATGAAGACGGACATTAACACTTTGACTCCTGTAGAAGCACTCATGAAACTCAATGAAATCAAAAAATTGATTGGAGAAAAAACAACGTCTTAATTTTATTTTGGCATTTAGAAAATTATTCTACTTTTGTTGNNNNCNNGCGAAAGTAGCTCAGNTGGTAGAGCACGACCTTGCCAAGGTCGGGGTCGCGGGTTCGAATCCCGTCTTTCGCTCAAACGTTCTCCCTCTCGAATACCGGGAGGGTTTTTTATTAAAAACGAACATACAATTCTAATGCCCGAGTGGTGGAATTGGTAGACACGCAGGACTTAAAATCCTGTGGCCATTGTGGCCGTGCGGGTTCAAGTCCCGCCTCGGGTACTTAAAGCCTTGATAAGCATTTATCAAGGCTTTTTTTATTTCTATATCCTCTCCAAGTTACATGTAGAAAAAAGCCTACACCGTTGACTNTTTTCCACAACTNAATCATTCATTTCACACTCTTTATCAACGGTTTACAACAAGGCACAATTCTTTCAATGCTTTTCTGAAACATTAATTAGATTCAGCAACATTAAAGCATGAAGCAAGCTCCAATTGTATCTGTAATAAAACCGTTTAGTCAATTTTTCAAACATGAGTTGGCCACNGGGATTATGCTCTGTATAGCTGTCATTGCAGCCATGCTTTGGGCCAATTCTCNATGGTCTACTTCTTATTTTGACCTGTGGCACACTCCNNTAGGNATCAAAATNGGAGAGTTCTCGTTTAATAAGCCGCTACACATTTGGATCAATGATGGNTTAATGGCCATTTTCTTTTTCCATGTTGGTTTAGAAATAAAGCGGGAAATTGTTGCNGGGGAGCTTTCAACNCCCTCAAAAGCCATTATGCCTGTTGGGGCCGCCATCGGAGGAATGTTACTTCCCGCTCTTATCTTTTATGGCTTTAATTATAATGAAGTTTCGGTTGATGGATGGGGTGTTCCAATGGCTACAGACATNGCTTTTACTTTAGGACTAATTTCTATCGTTAGAACTCAAATTTCAACATCTCTGAAAATATTCCTCACNGCTGTAGCTGTTGTTGATGATTTAGGTGCAGTCTTGGTTATTGCNCTCTTCTATACTTCNCATTATTCCATTACCATGCTTTTTATTGCNCTTGGNTTTTTTCTTTTGTTATTAATCGCCAACTATCTTGGTGTTAGAAGTACTGCATTTTATGCCATTGTAGGGATTACAGGTTTATGGCTTTCTTTTTATTATTCTGGGATTCATCCTACTGTAGCGGGTATTTTGTTAGCNATGTCTATTCCACTAAGACCTTTGATCAGTAAAGAAAAATTCTCCTCACGATTAAAAAACATGTGGAGCNTACTGCAAAAAACAGCAACTGGCCCAGGCCCATTAAAAAGTCAAAAAGAAGCTCAAATAATTGAACGCTTAGACAAGTTAAACTCTGCTGCACATACACCTCTTCAAGAATTGGAACACAAACTTACACCTTGGGTTTATTTTGTAATCATGCCTGTTTTTGCCTTTGCAAATGCAGGGATCAAGTTTGAAAATTTCTCTTTTAGTCTTTTCACTTCCTCTATTAGCTTGGGAATAATTGTTGGTCTTGTTTTGGGAAAAACCATTGGCATTTCTGGTATGACTTTGCTGTTTCAAAAGTTAAAAATCGGAAAACTTGAGGGAGTGAGTAAAAAGAACCTGTTGGGCATTTCTATGCTAGCNGGGATAGGATTTACAATGTCTTTATTNGTAACAGAGCTTGCATTTGAAAATGAAACCTTTATTCAAGAGGCTAAAGTGGCTATCCTNACAGCATCTATCCTTGCTGCTACGCTAGGGTTAGTTACTATCAAGTTCTTCAGTAAAACTAAAACCATTGAAAATTAAATANTAATCCTAAAAAAAAATGAACTATGATTTATTTAGATAATCATCCCGAAAACCAAATTACTCTGGTATTAAATCCTAATACAGAGAAGAGCAAAAAGATTATTGCAATCGCAAAGTCATTAAAGAACACTCCTGTTTTAATTGAGCGTACTTCTGATGAATTAACCGCATTACAGCTTCTATCACTTTGTNAGAAGATGAATATTCATCCCCAAGAGTTGATTCATAAAGACTGTGTAAAAAANAGTGAGTTCAAGCTCGATGAGCAATCTGCTGCCGAATTTATCCAGAACAACCCTAAAGCATTACAATATCCAATAGCTGTCAAGGGCAGCAATGTGGTATTGATTACGACACCTACCGATATCTTTAAACTAACACGCAATAATGCTAAGGAAATACATTTAGAACATTAAAAAATTAGTCTATGAATTCGAATTTAAATTCAGCTTTAATAGATTTGAAGCAATTACATACAAACATCAAGAGTCATTATCTGGCCAGTTCTCGCTTAACCAATGAAATAAAAACCCGAAAATGGTATGAGAAAATGGCCAACTCCAGAAGCAACATGCAACTGGACATTGAAGATTTGACAGGTAAAGAACATACGCTACCCTCTGAAGAGATAGAGCGTACTAAAAGTGTAATTAATCACATACGTGAGAATTTACCTGATAGATATTCTGATGAAAGAGAAATTCATTTGGCCGATGTTTTAAAGGAAAAAGAAAAAATAATGCACGATGAGTATCATCGTTTTTTAAACGACTTAGAGTTACCTCATGAAACTGAAGTGATGCTAAAAAAACACGACAAACTCATAACGTATAATATTCAGAAATTAATTGATTTAGAACAGAAATACACCCAAGAGGTGTAAATACTTTTAGAGCTATGTCACTATCACGCAATGCACTTATCATCGATGATGAATTGGACATTTGCATGTTGTTGTCAAATATATTGCGTCAACAATCATTTAAGACAAACTATGCGCTTAATCTACATGACGCTCAAGAACAACTGAATGAGAATGCTCCTGATATTGTTTTATTGGATTTGAACCTGCCCGATGGTTCTGGCTTTGATATCATCCCTACTCTCAAAGCAGCCAATCCAAACGTTACTATCATCATTCAAAGCGCCCATGACGGGATTGAAGAAAAAGAAAAAGCTTTACATCACGGAATTGACCATTTTTTTTCAAAACCTATTAATGTAGCAGAATTAAAAGCTGTTATTGCATCCTAAATTCCACAACACTGTAGAACTTTTTTCTCAACTTCTTGTTCATTGATCATGAGCAAAATACTTATTGTTGATGACGACCCCGATATTACGTTACTTTTAGAGCGTTTTCTTCAACGTCAAGGATACATGGCTGAAACCTGCTCAACAGGAAAAGCCGCATTAGAAAAAATTAAAGATCATTCCTACGATCTGGCATTAGTAGACTTTCGTCTTCCGGATATGGACGGAATGGATTTGCTCTCTTTTTCTAAGAAAATTCAACCAAGTTTATCTATTGTCATTATCACAGGTTACTCAGATGTTAAAGTGGCGATTAATTGCATTAAAGCCGGGGCATTAGATTATGTTACCAAACCCCTTCATCATGAAGAAATTCTTCATCTGGTAAAAAAAGGNCTGAANGATACTACTATCCCTACTGNAACTCAAAAAGCGCCTCCTAAAAGAAAAAGNTCTCTTTCCAATCCGAAAGCTAAAAATGCTGAATTTATTATTGGAACCAGTGCTCAATCGCAGCATGTTTCAAAAATGATTNACCTTGTTGCCCCGACCAATATGTCGGTTGTAATTCTAGGAGAAACGGGAACAGGAAAAGAAGTTGTTGCCAAACGAATACACGCTGCAAGNAAAAGAGCCAACCAACCATTTGTTGCAATTGATTGTGGAGCCTTACCCAAAGACCTTGCCGGATCAGANTTATTCGGACACAAAAAAGGAGCTTTTACTGGAGCTTTGAGTGATAAAACGGGAAGTTTTGAATTGGCAAACGGAGGAACACTATTCTTAGATGAAATCGGAAACCTTAGTTATGAAAACCAGATTAAACTTCTAAGGGTTTTACAAGAACGTATTATTAGAAAAGTTGGCGGCACAAAAGATATTAAGGTAGATGTTAGGGTACTGGCAGCTACGAATGAAAACCTTATTGATGAAATTAAAAACGGTAATTTCAGAGAAGACCTTTACCACAGGATTAGTGANTTTAAGATTGAGTTAGCTCCATTACGCCACCGTAGGGAGGACATCAAAGCTTTCATTGAATTTTTCTTGCAGCAATCTGCTGAAGAACTTGAAAAAAACGTTATAGGCTTTACCGATGATGCGGAACAAAAACTATTAGAATATTACTGGCACGGAAACTTACGCGAATTAAAAAATGTAATTAAACGATCTGTTCTCCTAAGCGAACTAGAGTGGATTGGNCTTCACACTTTACCTCAAGAAATTGTTTCTCCTAATCTTTCTGAAGNAACATCACCGTATCAAACTCCTAGCATGCCTCTTCAACAAATAACTAGTTTAAAAGCAGTAGTTGAACGTGCTGAAAGATCTGCAATTATACAAGCTCTAGAAAAAACCGGGTATAATAAAACGCAAACGGCAAAATTACTTGAAGTAGATCGAAAAACACTCTACAATAAAATGAATGCTTACGGAATAAATTTTGAAAAATAGTACATGGTTATAGCGCACTTTCAATTAGCAAACCAGCTCGTAGAAGCTCTGAACAATTATAAAATTCAAACAGAGATTTTTAACTCCTCTCAGCAAACTCTTTCTAATCATATTGATGCTATAATTTGTGGCCGAGATGTTCCTATTAACGACCTACGCATTCTATGTGAAAATAATTTTGCCATTCCGGTGATTGTGCTTGACGAGTTTTTTGATGAAACCTTGGGTTGCAAAATTCTTCAAGAAACTAACTGCGAATATCTTTACATGAGCTCTGTTGAACCTTTAAAATTTGAGAAAGACATTAAGCTTTGGCGTTCAAGACTCAAAAAAAATCAGATCCTAAAACATGAAAACAACACCCTAAGTAATATTTTCAATAGTATAGTCGATCCTTTGTTTACAATACTCCCAAATTTGCAGATTGTTGAAGGAAACAGGTCTTTCTACGCTTTTTTTAATTCATCGAAGACAAAATGGGNTTCAGTATCACTGCGTGANATTNTACCTGAACAATATGATCTCATCCGTAAAAAAATAACTCAGAATAAAGCTATTCAAGGCATCGAAGTAATTGTCAAAATTAGTGACAAAACTATACCATGCCTCTTCTCTATATGGCCGGTGAAAAATGCGTTAGGAGAAACGATTCATTACCATGGACTATTGCATGACCTTACCGACCGGCTAATTGTAGAGAACGAAATGAAACGNGCCGAAAAAATGGCCATGATATCNCGCCTAACAAGAAGTGTTGCACATGAAGTTAGAAACCCCTTAAATAATATAAACCTATCACTTGACGGATTAAAAACTGAAATCGGTGAAGACGATTCGCTTGACATGTATCTGGAAATCATCCAACGAAATGCTAATCGCATTAATAACTTGATTACAGAATTACTGGACTCATCCAAACCTGCTGCATTAAAAACAGAAAAAGTTGCTGTTCGTAATATTGCTAATGGGGTTATCTCTTTGGCCGGAGATCGTTTTAGGTTGAAACAAGTTCGACTGGTACAAAAACTGAACACTTCTAACCTCTATATCAAAGNAGATGCTAAAAAGCTAGAAATTGCACTCCTTAATATTATCATTAATGCTATCGAAGCCGTTCAAAGTCAAACCGGAAAAATCATTTTTGGATGCGATGTGTGTGAAGAAAACAACTTTGTAGTTTTCAAAGTTGAAGATAATGGTATTGGGTTAGATCANGATGAATTAAAAGTCCTTTTTGATCCGTTTTACACGAATAAAAANGGAGGGGTTGGATTAGGTTTAACAACTACTCAAAACATCATAAACGCCCATCAGGGAAGAATTGAGGTTGNAAGTGCAAAAGGAAAAGGCACTACTTTCAATATTTTTATTCCGGTTGTCAACGAACNACTTGAATATTAACGGACAAAAGACCTGATAAAGCTTTCAATAAATGTTTGTAAGAAAGTACTTGTACTCTCACTTTTAGCACTCTGTCTTTTCTTACGTTTAAGGAACAACTCCCCTATCCACTGGAAAATATATTTCTGCGGATGACNGATTTCTTGCTCTAACTGTAACTTACTCAACTGAAATTTGTACNAAGCCAATTCTTCATGATGTTTCTCAATTAGTATTAACTCATNGAGTTCTTGTGTGTTCTTTATCTTCATTTTCTAAGGGTATATAAAAGTCTAATTCAGTACTAGTTTGCTGAACAAACCTATCTTTTAAATATTTCTGCAGTCCTTTCTTATTCGTCAGAAGCAACAATAAAAACACCAATAGCCAGAAAANACTCATAATTCCAAAACCACCAGCATAACTTCCCACTANTTCTCCCAAATAAAATGAAAGAGCCAATGTCACAAAAGATAANGTGATGGCCAACACTCCAATAATGATGAGTGATGATGAGAATCTTGCCCATACATTAGCTGCATATCTTAATGATCTGAGCCAAGCCAAATTCCATTTGGCCTTGGCTAAATCATTAACATCTTGTTTTACCTGTTGAAATTCATTTTTCATTTTCAATCTACNGGGTTTATTTTTCTGCTCCGTTCAGCATCTCTTCTTTTTGTTCATCTACGCTTTTCTTAATGTCTTCAGCTACTTTTTGNCCTCTATTCTTCAATTCATGAATCTGATCATTAAGTTCATTCATTTTCTCAGCAATGTCATCTCTAGTTTCTTTTCCACTTTTAGGAGCCAATAGAATTCCGGCTGTTGCTCCTGCTATAGCCCCAATAGTTCCTGCTAAAATTACTTTTCCTGTCGTATTCATTATTTGACCTTTCTTTTTAATTATTAATTGTAATCTGCTTCAAAAGGTGAAAGAATTGTGCCACTACGATAAACAAGCGTTAAGCGTTCACAACTGAGTCTTAAACTACACACCTTCAGTTACAACCGTGGAAANAAATCCACAANAAAGCTAATTACCATTGTTGCCCTTCTCNGACACAAACAACATTAACAACTGATTTNNTGANAGTTAANNAAACNACTACTCAACAACACTTGATTCGGCANATATCTTTCATTGNATCAGAACAAATAATTAAAAAAATCAAAAGCATTATGGAAAATCAAACATTAGAACAAGTAAATATTAAAGTACCAGAACCTAAAAGCATTAAAGTTGAGACTGGTATCAATCAAGAACATAGAGATGAAATTGCTCATGGTCTTAAACAAGTATTGTCTGACACCTATTGCCTTATGTTAATGACTCAGAATTATCACTGGAATGTTAAAGGCAACCTCTTTAGAGAAATTCATNTTATGACAGANGAACAATATGAAGATNTGTTCGAAGCTATTGATAAAGTAGCTGAACGTATAAGAGCTTTGGGACACATTACTCCCGGAACAATGGCAGAATTCAATGATAGAACAAACATTAATATTCCAAACGCTGANCTAAGTGACCTTGAAATGGTNGCNGACNTACTTGCAGCCAACGAAACAGTGGTAAGAGTTTTAAGAAACACACTNGANCCAGCTGAAAAAGCTCATGATGAAGCTACTGCAGATTTAATTACAGAAAGATTAAGATTCCATGAGAAAACGGCTTGGATGTGGAGAAGCTTTTTAGAGAAATAATAATGCTTATTATCATAAACTAGAGAGGGCACAATGTCCTCTCTTTCTNTTTTAACAAAAAATAGGAAAGACAAACTAGAGGGATAAAAGCAACAAAAGCCAGAGCCTATCTAAAACAATTGGAAATTGTAATCGGAGGATTAACAATCCTCTTTAGCGGCTGTACTTTTATTTTGACTATTTATAAATTATTAGTAAAATGCATACTTCTTTAACAATTAAAAGATTATTTAGAAGTTAATTTTAACATTCTAGACATTTTTATCTAGAGAACTCAACTAAAAAAATCTTAGTTTCGCTACTCTGAAAAAGAAGTGCATGCCGAAAAGCTTTAAAAAAGTCTACTTCTGGATTAACCTCCTGTTAATCACATTAATGTTAGGGTTAACCAGCTGCGGAAGGGTTTATTATTCCTCTGAACGTGTTTATAAAGCNCAAAAAGAGCAACATAGACGCCTTAGAAGACGTGGTTATTCTAATCAACAGTATAGAAAGAGAAGAAGTAAACGTTTACGTATATCCAAGAAGCGCAACTTTAGTAAGCGCAAATACCGTAAGTATGGTTCCGGTAGTGGTAAAGGCCGTAGATAGACTTATTACTATTATTTNCCTTTACACCCTATTTTATTTTTTGTACCCNATTAATTTAAATCTGCAATAATTCTGTCTACAATCATTTGGCTGGAGCCTCTTTTAGACCGCATATACTTGTCTATTTGCACATCAAAATCAGCAGGTTTATCGATAGTAAATTGAGCGATGGCTTTTTCGAATTGTCCATATGTTTCAACCTTAGCTGCAACTTGGGCTTCTAGTGCTTCCTTAGCCTCAAGAAACCCATCTGTATCTGTACCAAAAATTACTGGTACATTAAAAGCCAGAGGCTCTAAGATATTGTGCAAGCCTTTTCCAAAACCTCCACCAACAAATGCTACATCTCCGTATTTATACAAAGAAGATAAATGACCTATAGTATCGACCAGTATTACTAGAGCATTAGCAATCTCTTCCTCACTGTGTNTACTCAATTGAGAAAACCTTAATACTTTACCCACTTTCAATTCNTCATATTTATTAAAAGTAGATTCCTTTAACTCATGTGGTGCAANAAGAAATTTGTATTGAAGAGCATGTTTCTTTATCAGTTCAATTAACAATTGATCTTCGGACTCCCAAGTACTCCCCCCCATTACCAAAGGATAATTTTTCTTGAAAATTTCAATTTCTGGATAACTTCGAGATGCTTTAGCAATTTGATGAACTCTATCATACCTCGAGTCTCCTCCTATTTCAAAATTACCGGTAATTGACTTTACCAACTCCAAATCCTCTTTGCGTTGTACAAAAACCTTATTGGGNATAGTTAACATTCTTCTAAACCATTTCCCATAAGACTTGAAAAATATTTGTTTGGGATAAAACCTAGCTCCAACCACGTATNTTAGAACCCCTCTTTGCTTCAAAGCTTTTAGCATATGATACCAAAACTCGTATTTTACAAATAAGGCTATATCGGGTTGAATTGCATCAAGGAAGTAAGATGCATTTTTTGCGGTGTCAATGGGTAAATATGTTATTAAAGACGCTTTAGGATATTTTTTTTTTGCGTTGTATCCAGACGGAGAGAAAAAAGTAACAACNANTTGCCATTTNTCGGCTTCAAGAGACGCTATCAACTGTTCGAACACTGGCATCCCCATTTCGAATTCTCCTAATGAGGCAGCATGAACCCAAACAACTTTACGTTGCCCCTTTTTCCACCTTGCTAAATCTGTGGGANTTTCTCTTCTTCCTTCAACCCAATCTCTGGCTTTTTGATTCCAAAGAGCAAAAATTGTAATCAGGGTAGTATATAACCTTATCCCAAAATTATAAAGCAGTAACATGTAAACTAGTCATAATAAAACTCTCGGGGAGTCTTTTTATACAAAGGAATTGTCCAACCTACNTTTACGCCCTGAAGAAGGTCTTGNCGGTTTTCATCGTCTGATTCCTGAGTATCAAAATTGTAACTTCTTCTACTTTTCGTAAATCCNTGNAAAAACTCATAACCGATATAGAAATTCAAAAACCTTTTGTTCCCAAAATANCTATAGCCAATAAACTGGCTTAAAAGTAGCCCATTAGTTAAACGGTCATACCCTTTTTCATAATCATCATTCAACCAAGGCACTGTATTACGATCTACCTGATAACGAATACTATGTTGTATGAANCCTACACCAACCATAATCATTGGGCCTGAATTTTTATTGGGNCCCAGAATAGGTATTATTTTNCCGAAATTTCCTTTAAAATAAAACCCTCTTTCCATCATAGCAATGTAAGCGTAAGTTCCTTTTTCACTTANAACTTCATTATTCTCAACTCTATATTGAGCAATAGGATCTTCATTCACATCACTACCAAAAAGAAAACTACCCTCTATACCATACAGCCAGTTTTTACGATCTTTAATCATAAAAGAAGCCCCAAGACTATTGTTGTTGCCAAACCTTCTAGACAAATCTCCTCCGGGTATTTGATAACTATAATGAACATTTATCAACGGAGCAAAAACAACAGAGTCTTTCGGATTAACCTGTGCTTGAATACANTTTATTAAAACAAGAGGGAGAATGAGACTAAAAAGTAATTTTTTCATCGTAAAAAATTCATTGCGAATATAGTCAAAATTAAAGCGCTTTGTTTGACTTTCACGGCCTTTCAAATGTTTTATATTCGCATCATTATCTCATATTTATTGATTACTTTTCATGGAAAACATACAACTCGTTGATCTAAAAAATCAATATTTAAAAATAAAACAGGAAGTAGATAAAGCAGTTATTGATGTGTTAGAATCATCTGCTTTTATTAATGGTCCTGAGGTGAAGCTATTTGCAGAAGAGTTAAGCCAATATCTAGGTGTTAAACATGTAATCCCTTGTGGTAATGGTACAGACGCTCTTCAAATTGCATTAATGGCTCTTGATTTAAAACCTGNTGATGAAGTTATTACACCTAGTTTTACATATGTAGCTACATGCGAAGTTGTTGCATTACTTAGAGGAACTCCTGTATTTGTAGATGTTTATCCAGATTCATTTAACATGGATGTGGACNCCCTACGCAAAGCCATAACCCCTAAAACCAAAGCAATTATTCCTGTTCACCTATATGGTCAATGCACCAATATGGAAGAAATCATGAAAATTGCTAATGAATTTAACATTCCTGTTATTGAAGATACTGCCCANGCAATTGGTGCGACTTATACTTATTCAGATGGAACAAAAAAGAAAGCNGGNACTATAGGTGCAATTGGTTGTACTTCATTCTTNCCAAGTAAAAATCTGGGTGCNTTTGGTGATGGNGGAGCCATGTTTACCAATGATGATGAATTAGCCCAAAAACTTAGAAAAGTTGCGAATCATGGACAATCAGTAAGGTACTATCATGATANTATTGGTGTAAATTCCAGACTAGATTCTATTCAAGCCGCNATACTTAGAATTAAGCTGCGCCATTTAGATCAATACATTACAGATAGAAGAAGAGCTGCTGATTTCTACACTAACGCATTTTCTTCCATTCCTGAAATCACTCCGCCATATGTTTCTGATTTTAGCGATCACGTATATCATCAGTATACCATTAAGTTAGAAAATGTTGATCGCGAGGGNCTACAAGAGCACTTAAANAGCAAAGGAATACCATCTAACATTTATTANCCTCTAAACAACCATAGGCAAAAGGCNTTNAAAGATTCAGTAGATGTTAACATAGAATTACCTGTAACTGAAGAACTGGGNAAACAAGTTCTATCTTTACCTATGCATACTGAATTAACTAATGATCAATTAACCTATATTACAACTGAGGTTATTACTTTTATCGAAGAAAACAGGAACTAATTAGAAAAATTACAATTACTTAAAAAATTAAAAACTATGAACATTGCCGTAGTAGGAACTGGGTATGTAGGACTAGTTACCGGAACGTGTTTAGCTGAGACTGGTGCAAATGTCATTTGTGTTGACATTGATGAAAATAAAGTNAAAAAAATGAAATCGGGTATCGTTCCGATTTATGAACCACATCTTGATGTATTGTTCGAAAGAAACATNAAACAAAACCGTTTGAAGTTTACNACCGAGTTAAAAGATGCTGTTGATCATGCAGAGATTATTTTCCTTGCGTTGCCAACTCCTCCAGGAGAAGATGGTAGTGCTGACTTATCATATGTGCTTGGCGTTGCCAAACATCTTGGTGAAATCATTACTGATTATAAAGTAATTGTAGATAAAAGTACTGTTCCTGTTGGTACGGCNGAAAAGGTAACTAAAGCTGTACGTGATTCTTTAGACAAAAGGTTTAGTGCTGATGATCCATCTCGCCCAGATTTCGATGTGGTTTCTAACCCTGAGTTTTTACGTGAGGGGTTTGCTGTAGATGATTTCATGAAACCAGATAGAGTTGTGGTAGGTTCTTCTTCTGATAAAGCTACGGCACTTATGGAGAAGCTTTATAAGCCTTTCGTTAGACAAGGGAACCCTATCATCTTTATGGATGAAAAATCAGCAGAATTAACAAAATATGCAGCTAACTCATTCTTAGCNACAAAGATTACCTTCATGAATGAAGTAGCGAATCTTTGTGAACTTGTAGGTGCTGATGTAGATAAAGTTCGTATTGGTATTGGATCTGATACAAGAATTGGTAAACGTTTCTTGTTCCCTGGTATTGGATATGGTGGAAGCTGTTTCCCTAAAGATGTTCAAGCTTTGGTAAAATCTTCNACTGAAGTGAATTATGAATTCAANATTTTGAACTCTGTAATGGATGTGAANCAAACACAAAAAACCATTATAGTTCCTAAAATTCTGAACTTCTTTAAAAACAACCTTAAAGGTGTAAAAATTGCAATGTGGGGATTGGCATTTAAGCCTGACACAGATGATATCCGTGAAGCNCCTTCTCTCTANATTATTGATAAACTTGTTGANGCTGGTGCNGAAATCATTGCATTTGACCCNGAAGCAATGGACAATGTTAAANGCTTAAAAGGAGATAAGATTAATTACGCCAAAGATCACTATGAAGCGTTAGAAGGCGCTGATGCATTGGTAATATGTACTGAGTGGCAGATTTTCCGTAATCCGGATTTTATGTACATGAGCAATAAGCTTAAGAGCAAAGTCATCTTTGATGGTAGAAATCTTTATAACTTAGAAGATATGAAAGAATTAGGTTTCTATTATACATCAATAGGACGCGAAATTGTTAATGCNTAANNCTATGAANACAATACTNATAACCGGTGCNGCTGGTTTTCTTGGTTCNCANNTATGTGACCGCTTCATTAAGGAAGGTTACAAGGTTATTGGTATGGACAACCTTATAACTGGTAANCTTGAAAACATTCAGCACCTNTTTCCNCTNGATAATTTTGAATTTTACAACCATGATGTAACTAAGTATGTCCACGTATCTGACGATCTTGATTACATTTTACATTTTGCTTCTCCGGCATCTCCAATAGATTATCTGAAAATCCCCATACAAACCCTCAAAGTTGGAGCNATGGGAACTCACAATCTATTAGGGTTAGCCAAGGCAAAAAATGCGAGAATTCTTGTTGCTTCAACATCTGAAGTATACGGAGACCCTCAGGTTCACCCTCAACAAGAGACTTATTGGGGGCATGTAAACCCTGTGGGACCAAGAGGTGTTTATGATGAAGCTAAACGCTACATGGAAGCTATCACCATGGCATATCACACTTATCATGGCTTAGAAACTCGAATTATTCGAATTTTCAACACCTATGGTCCTAGGATGAGACTCAACGATGGTAGAGTTTTACCTGCTTTTATTGGTCAAGCACTAAGAGGAGAAGATTTAACAGTGTTTGGTGATGGTTCTCAAACAAGATCTTTTTGTTATGTAGATGATTTGGTTGAAGGTATTTATCGTTTGTTATTGAGTGATTACCCAAATCCTGTTAACATCGGTAACCCTAATGAAATTACTATAAAAGATTTTGCAGAAGAAATCATTAAACTAACCGGAACTGATCAAAAAGTTATCTATAAGCCTTTACCCGTTGACGATCCGATGCAACGTAAGCCTGATATCACTTTAGCTAGGGAGATTCTTAAATGGGAACCAAAAGTTGATCGTAGTGAAGGTTTAAAACGCACTTATGAATGGTTTAAATCTCTACCAGAGGAAAAACTTTTCAAAAAAGATCACAACACTTTTGAAGGGTTTATCAAAAAGTAGACTCGTATGAAAAAGAAAATATTAATTACAGGGGGAGCCGGTTTTATCGGCTCTCATGTTATACGGAGGTTTGTAAGCAACTATCCTGAATATCACATCTATAATTTAGATGCACTTACATATGCAGGTAATCTTGAAAATCTTGAAGATATACAGGGGCTATCTAATTATAGTTTTATAAAAGGAGATATTACAGATGCTGTATTTATAGACGCTCTTTTCGAAGAGCATAAATTTGAATGTGTTATTCACTTAGCTGCTGAATCTCATGTTGACCGATCAATTAAAGATCCTTTGGCCTTTATTCGTACAAATATATTGGGAACTGTTAACCTATTAAACGCTTTTAAGTCTATATGGGATAATCACTTTGAGAATAAGTTATTTTATCATATTAGCACTGATGAAGTTTATGGTACACTTGGAGAAACAGGTTTATTTGAAGAAACAACACCTTATGCCCCTAATTCACCTTACTCTGCGTCTAAAGCCAGCTCAGATCATTTTGTAAGAGCTTATGGAGAAACATATGGTATACCATACATTGTAAGTAATTGTTCTAATAATTATGGNCCTAANCAATTCCCTGAGAAACTAATTCCTCTCTTCATTCACAATATCAAAAACAAAAAGCCTCTNCCNGTATATGGTGACGGTAAATATACACGAGACTGGCTTTATGTGATAGATCATGCCATTGCTATTGACCTTGTATTTCACAAGGGAAAAGTTGGTGATACATACAATATTGGAGGATTCAATGAATGGCAAAACATAGAACTCATTAAAGTTTTATGTTCTATAATGGATGACAAACTAGGTTATGCTAAAGGAACATCAGAACAGCTCATTACTTATGTTACTGATCGACCTGGTCATGATAGACGATATGCCATTGATGCCTCAAAAATAAATAAAGAATTAGGTTGGTCTCCTAGTGTTACTTTTGAAGAAGGACTTTCAAAAACTGTGGACTGGTACCTAGATAATAACAGCTGGCTAACTAATGTCACATCTGGTGAATACCAAAATTATTACACTTCAATGTATAANAATCGCTNAAGTCACACNAAANCTGTNANNGAACTAANGNNGCTTAGGTTTAGAAGTAGTAAAACCTTTAGCATCNAAAAAGAAAAACCATGATGANAAAANTNANCATGGTTTTTCTTTTTTANANGATTTAGTAGTCNATTTATATCTATCCTATAAAAAANNTATNNNAAGAAATAAAAAAGCCATCGAGAAAATCTCAATGGCTTNATNNATTTTATTTGNANNGTCNCCTANAAANTTAAATTAAAAGCTCCAGAGATCGTGTTCNAAGTTAAAGATCTGTTCTTCTATACGCTCTGCTTCTAAAACAGCGTCTAAAGGNGANAAATACTGTTGAAGNCTTCTATTATAAACGTTTGTCTCTTTTGTAATNGTACTTGAAAACATACGTTTCCAAAAGATATCGTCATAAGTTAATCTATGNACATCATTTTGNCTATTGTACACTTCGCTTTTAGCAAAAACCGTTCTTGCTTCAGGNAAATATATCCAAAACAATTCTTGATACCCTAGAAATTCACCTTCCTTATAAACTTCAACTAAAGGACAAATACCTAAAATTCTAGTTTCTAATACAGAACGTTGCTTATCAAAGAAAACTTCTTCTTTGATTTTAAATCTAGTAATGTCTCGGGCAGAGATCGTGTCCNGAACCTCTTCNNGNTTCATAGNCATNGTTTCTTCATCCCAAACTTGAATTACCTGAGTTCTTGACATATGTTCTTTNTANAACTGNTCAACAGTCATNGGCTCTTCAAACATATCATTACTAGGATCGTANGCNGTAATATTACCCGTTTCTTGAATCCCNTCAAGAATNANAGTCATAAANTTTTTACGCCCTTGATCTGGATTAATNGGATAATAGAAAACTTGATTCATCTTTTCTTTCATATCCACTATTCTCCAGACACGTTTAGCCCACATTATATCGGCCTCACGTAACTGAACATAAGGAATAAAATCTCTGGACTCATTATTCTTAGATTTTGTATAAACACCATCTAGTACAGACTGAGCCTCTAGATTAAATACAAATCCTAAAAAGAGTAAAGCGATGACAAGTTTCCTTTTCATAAGATGCATGTTTTAATTATCTATTTTATGGTAATGTTTACACCACTAAAAAGCGTTTTCTCNTTACCATCAGGACCTTTAACACGAATATTCTCTACGAATACTTTTTGCCCTCTAAACTGTCTATTAATCAGATCTTTCATATCAGAAGTTAATCGATCTCCAGTAGCACGGTAAGATCTAAAGTTACCATCAATNACACCTGATAACTCAAATCCTACTACCTGAAACTTCACTCCTTCAAACATGAAATTTTCTAAGATTGCATAAATTTTGTCAGTTGCTTTTAACTGTGCTAAAGGAGCAGATCCTGACCCTTTAATACCAGCAAACATTCCAACAGGATTTGGTACATCCTGAACACGAAACTCCATTGATCCAAAATCTTTTAGAGNTCCATCATTCATTTCAGCTTTAACATTAATGTTACACGTATTACCTGAACCTGGTTTTACAATGTATTCNTTGCCTTCTTTCTGAGAGATGCTACCATTGGATACAGAAGCTTTAATCTTACTATCTGCAACACCTGCAACTGATATTTTAACGGGGTTNGATAACCCACGNTAAACAACATTCATAGCTGTTGGAGAAACAGTTAACGAAGGTGCAGCAACAATAAAAGAATGCTTGAAAGGATAGACCTCGTATTCGTCTGTTGTNCCTGGTTTCTTGATTTTTATAAAACCACCCCAATCTTGTTCTCCTGTGGCTGATGTCTTAAATCCATATGTAGCTACCCCNTCTTCAACTTTTACGCGTGAAGAATCGAAAGGATTTTTTACAGACCAATTTTCTACACTCCCAGCAGTATCAATATCAGAACCTACTTCAAGTTTAGGATTTTGAGTAGTACTGTATGCTGCTACAATTACTTGAGCTTTGAAAGAATCTCCCTGAATAATGTAATCAGAATTAGGAAGTACTTTCACCGCAAGTGTATCGAATTTAAAATCTTTCTTACCAATTGTACTTAATAAGTATGTCAACACATCAGCTTCAGCATTTCTAACTTCAGCTTGAAAACGACTAAAGTTAGTAACAACAGCAGCAACAGGTAAATGGTTAAAGTTACCTAATTCCCAAGATTCAAAAGTTCCATCGGGTTGTTCAACTTCACTTAAATCAAGATTAATTGTCACTGTCTTTTGTCCTTGAGCTCCTAAAATCTGTTCTAAATCAGATTTATACNCTTCTAACTTTTGTTTGAATTCAACAGCTGTATTAGGACCATCATTAGGATTTGCTGCTTCTGATCCAATCAAAAGATGAGAAGGTTTACTATAATCATCTTTAGTCTTGAANTTTTTAATTCTATACAAAGAATCTGGAACTTCAGAAATATCAGAAAATGACTCTGCGTATCCTTGAGTTTCAAAAATTACAGTTTGCTTTAGCTGCTCAATGTAATTGTCCATATCATCAGCCAATTGCTTCACCTTGTTGGATTTATCATAAACAGACTTCACTTTAAGTTTATCTGCATTGTATTGATTGTTAATCTCTACATATGATGTAGCATTCTTAGCTTCAAAATTCGCATTTGTTTTTACCAAGGCATCATCGATCAAAATGAAAGCATCTAGGACTTCTTTGGAAACGTTCATTGCCAACATCGCCAAAAGAACTAAATACATCATCCCAATCATTTTCTGCCGTGGGGTCTCTTTAGCACCTGCCATTTAATTTGATTTTTTATACGTTAAAAATAATTACTCAGATATTGCTTCAAGCATTATTAAACTTGAGGTTTAGAGTAATTCATGGCATTAAGCATATTTCCATAAACGGTATTTAAAGAAGCTATATTGTCAGAAAGCTCTCCAATACTGTCTTTGTACTTTCTAGTAGACTCAAGTGATGTATTTAAGTTTTCTAACAACTCAGATATACCTCCATATGCCTGATTTGCAGTTTCCAAATGCTCACTTGAACTTTTCAATTGAAGTTCATATACATTGTTAAGAGCAGCTAAGTTCTCAGAAACTTTCTTCAAGTTTTCTGCGTAAGTTGCTCCATCATCATTGCTAACTGACAGCCCCATTAAAGCTTCAGCTGCACGCTCATATGATTCAGAAAGAGAACCTACTCTAGTTGCAGCACTCTTAACATTATCAACAAATTCATTGGTAGCACCAGCTGCATCACCAAGGCTATTCATATTGGTTGCTGTAGTATTCAGGTTTCTTAAACCTTCGCCAAGACTTTCAATTAATTCAGGGCCTATTTTGGCTTCTTCGAGCATTACGTCTAATTCTTGGGTAGTTGATGCAGAACTTCCACCAACAAAGCCACCTCCCCCTCTAGCAATTGGCTCTCCATCAAAATCTTCGGCTAATTCTGGATAAACTAATTCCCATTTTGGATCTTCATGTAAAGGTTCAAAAGCAGAAAAGAAAAAGATAATTGCTTCCGTTCCTAGACCTGCAATCAACATGGCTTCAGAACCAGGGTAGTGCTGAAGCTTAAAAAGCGCCCCAATAATTACCACACCTCCACCAATTCCGTAGAGTTTCGCCATAAAGTTTTTCCAACTTTTACTTCCAGGTTTAAATCCAGTTACTTCCTTGCTCATAGCTATTCAAAATTTGAGTTATCTAAAAAGTTTAATGGTTTATATAAAATCTAAAATAAGATTGTTGAGGTACAATTTTAAAGAGCATCACCTTTAGCTCTACCTAAGTAGGTCATTACGTTTCTAAAGCCTATAAAAGACTTTGCTGTATCTTGGTACTCATATGAACGAACACCAGTTTGAAGATAATATCCAACATCTTTCCATGACCCACCACGAATAACTTTACGCTTCTTTACAGGTAGATCATTTTCATCTGCATCGTACTGATAATCCATATTCAGGTCATGAGCAAAACTATATGCACTTTCATCATATGCATTATTTGTCCATTCAGCTACATTTCCAGACATGCAATATAAGCCATAATCATTAGGAGAATATGAAGTAGCAGGAACAGTATGAAAGCCTCCATCATCTACATAATTCCCTCTTAATGGCTTAAAGTTAGCCAAGAAACATCCTCTATCATTTCTGATGTAGGGACCTCCCCAAGGGTAGGCAGAAACATCTAACCCACCTCTAGAAGCATATTCCCACTCAGACTCCGTGGGTAATCTAAAATCCTGCATCAGAGGAACTCCTACTCCAGACAAATATGTATTGAAGAGATTTGTTCTCCATCTGCTAAAAGCGATTGCTTGCTTCCATGTAACACCTACAACAGGATAATCATCATAAGCTGGATGCCAAAAGTACATGTTGGTCATTGGCTCATTATACGAATAGGTAAAATCAGCAACCCAACACAAGGTATCCGGATATATTCCAACTTCATCTGTTTTAATGAAAGACGAACGGTCTAAACCTTCAGGCTCACCGTACTGATGACGAGGTCTACCTTTACTCGCTGCCATGCGATAATCAATCCATGACCACTCATAAATTAGCTTTCTAGTATCTAATTGTTTACGCCCATAATAGCGCTCCGCTGGTGAATAAAACATCGACTCCAATGCATCTCTAACATCTTCATCATCAGTATCCCAAGGAATTTCAGCTCTCCAATTCAAACGAGGCTCGTCAAGCTCTATACCATATTGATCTTCTAAAATCAAGTATTCTTCTTCATCAATTTCAGACAACAACATCAAAGCTATTGAATCTCGAACCCAATATACAAACTGACGATATTCATTATTTGTAATCTCAGTTGCATCCATGTAAAAAGCTTGTACAGAAACCGTCTTAGCCTTAGAAACATGAGCATATGGAACATCTTGATCATTTCCTCCCATGACAAAACTTCCCATAGGAATATGAACAGTTCCGTAAGGGTCTATATCAAACCATTGTGGCCTATTCAAGACACCTGTAAGTTCACCGGATTCCCTAGAACCACATCCAGAAAGTAACGCTAAAAGCGTCACGAAGTACAACAATCGTTTCATGCCAACTTTATTTAGAATCCACTAAAGTGGAAAATTTCTGCAAATTAATTTCTATTTCGCGATACGAATTGTAAAAAAAACGGCAATATATACCTTTTATTATTTGCTATAACCAAATTACCGTTCTATGACCTTGAGGCTTAACAGCTGGTGTGATACCAAAACAGTACCCCAACATCAATTCATGTGTTCCACTACTATGTTGTCTAAGGAGAGAAGTTGTAACATCGTAAGAATATCCAAATTTGAGCGTTCCACCAGAAACACCTGAACCAGGGAAGGTATATTTCACACCTGCCATTGGTGAGATTGCGTCTTGTAGCCTATAGCTAACGCCACCCCAAAACATTTTATTGTACTCTACCAACACACCTAAATCAAATGAAGCTGAAACAGCATCTGTTCTTAACATAAAATTAGGCTTCAAAATAATTTTAGGATCAAAAACTTGTTGTTCGTATCCTGCCATAACATACAAGTGCATTGCATTTCCATAGTTCAATGTAGATGTCCCTGTCTGAGTATTTGTAAAATTATCGACAGTTCCATCATCCTCCATTGTCGCCTGATTCAAGTGAGTCGCAGAAATCCCAAAATATAATTTATTTGGAATGGTGTAGTACAATCCAAAATCCATATCAAAAGCCATATCACTAGTTCCTGCATCAGGAATAGATTGGTCTTGATAATAGTCCTGTACTGCATTCCAATCATTACCTATTGATTTGTTAATCATGCCCAGTGTAAAACCTGCACTAATAGTACCACCAGAAACAGTAAATGGCAATTTATAAGCGTATGCTAGTTTCAATCCAAAAGTTGATTCTTGCCCCAATTTATCTGATAATACAGATAGACCAACACCATGATTTTGTCCTAACCAAGGATCTGTAAATGGCATTTGAGCATTAAACAAATAAGTTTCTGGTTTTCCATCAAAACCTACCCATTGATGCCTAGCGAACAGGTCTCCACATATGGTTCCTGAACTACCAGCTACTGCCGGATTGTAGAACAAACGATTAAAATAGTTCTGAGTAAATTGAGGATCCTGCTGTGCCTTAACAAGGGTAAATGCAGAAATAAGAGAAACAACTAGTAAAAGTTTCTTCATAAACTGATGCTTAAGATTTCGAACGGTTTTCGCAATTAGTGCTCGCTAAAATAATCAAATAATTTATCTGTCAAAAATTTTTTTAACATGACTGTTCACTTTTCAACAAGAGGCCGTTAATTATTTTTAAAGCATCTTCTGATAAGTCTTCAACCACAATTCCGGCATTTCATTGTTACAGGCTTCTTGATATTGTTTGTAGGAACATGGTACCATTTCGTGTCTTCTAAAGCGATTTCCTTTAGAAACAGGAAAGGGAACATTCATCCACCACCTGTCTGTAACAACACTTTTATAAAAAAGTAACTCATTTTCATCTCCATCAAGAGTTACTCTATATTTAAGGTAATTTGGTTCCGCGTCAGAAGGTACATCATTCTTACGTCCTTTGACTCCTTCTATAAAATACCATATCATTTGAGCCACTAGATGAGCTGTATTCCCATAAGGGTCAAACTCTGGGTTATATTCATAAAACCCTATAGAAGAGAGTTTATCACTCAACCCAGCATATCGTGTTATTTGACAACACTCATCACTGGTTAATCCATTAGGTGTGGCATTTTTATTTCCAGGAGCATCTGAGGCTTTAATTGCGCCCAAATCAAAACTAACAATGTCTGCATTTCTAATTTTAGGCTCAACTTCCTGCATATTTGACCTTACCAGTCCTAACCTCATAGAGTCAAAATATAGCTTATCCATAAGGTCTAAAACTTCTTGAGAAACAAAATAGGTCTGGTACCCTATATTTGTATAATTAAATAGGAAATTAGGTTGATGAGTTAATATTTTACTAAGGTATGTTCTAGAATTTAAGGGAGCTTCAAGTTTCTCACCTAAATCAAACCTTGCATCAATAGACACAAGGTTCACAATTGATTCTAAATTCTGATATGCTAAATAATTGGCAAAAGTTAAATCCTGACTTCCTCCAAGAATAACAGGAATAACATTCTTCTTAATGAGAAACTCAATTGTTTTGGAAAAAGCGTGAAACGTATCTTCAATTGTCGCTCCAGGTCTTATATTACCTACATCAACAATATCAGGAAAACTTTCTCCTTCACTTAGTTCATATAAAAATTGGCGGATGCGATCTGCACCATAGGAACAACCATCATTCCTATGAGCACCTCTATCTTCCATAACACCGATAATGGCTAACTTAGCATTCCCAAGTTCAGGAAGCTCTTCTCTATATGCTTTGATTTTACTTCCTAATTGATAGCTTTCATAACTATCTTCTAAAAAATCAGCTACGGGCGAAAGATAGATTCCAATTTCATCCATACATTATTTCTTTTTGGTTGTCTTCTTTTTTCTTGTGCCACCAGTTTTTTTAGTGGGTTGATTTTCTGCAATCTCTTTGCATTGCTCTAAAGTAAGTTCTTCTGGTTTTACGTCTTTTGGAATTTTGAAATTTTTTCTACCAATCTTAATGTAAGGACCATATCGTCCGTTCAGGACTTGAACACTTTCGTCTTCGTCAAAAGTTTTGATGTACTTGTTCTTATCAGCTTCTTTTTTCTCTTCAATCAATACAATTGCCCGATCTAGCGTAACCGACATGGGATCATCCCCTTCTTTAACTTTTAAGGACACGAACATATTTCCATGTCTAACATATGGACCAAACCTTCCAACATTAGCACTAACTGGCTTTCCTTCATACTCTCCCAAATCTCGCGGAAGTTTAAAAAGATCCAAGGCTTCTTCAAGCGTAATACTGTTAATGCTTTGATCTTTTCTTAACCCAGCAAATTTGGGCTTCTCTTCATCTTCTGCAGAACCTATCTGTACCATGGGGCCATAGCGTCCAATACGAGCTACAATTGGCTTTCCTGTTTTGGGATCTTCGCCTAAAACACGCTCACCAGTTGCTCTTTCAGAATTTTCTAATGTTACTTCAACGTTTTCATGAAATGGTCCGTAAAAACGATCAATCATTTTGTTCCACTCTAATTGACCGTGAGCAATATCATCAAATTCTTTTTCAACTGACGCTGTGAAGTTATAATCCAAAATACGCTCGAAGTGATCAACTAGAAAATCGTTTACTACTATTCCTATATCCGTTGGAAAGAGCTTGTTTTTCTCCCTTCCTGTAACTTCAGTTTTCGTCTCATCTTTCAATGCTCCTTTTTCAAGAACCAACTCATGGTATTTACGCTCAGTTCCCTCTCTATCTTCCTTAACCACATATCCTCTCTTTTGAACTGTTGAAATAGTAGGTGCGTATGTTGAAGGTCTACCAATACCCAACTCCTCTAATTTTCTTACTAACGAAGCTTCAGTATATCTTGGGGGATGATGCGTAAAACGTTCTGTTGCTTTTACTTCTTTATTCTCTAGTTCCTGACCAATTTTTAATGGAGGCAATAGCCCACTATCATCGTCTTCATCATTCTCATCATCTGTAGACTCAAGATAAACTTTTAAAAAACCTTCAAATTTGATCACCTCTCCTTTAGCTTGAAAGTTCAAGTCTGATCCGGAAACGGATATTGTAACAGTAGTCTTTTCTAATTCAGCATCTGCCATTTGAGACGCAACGGTACGTTTCCATATCAAATCATACAAACGTTGGGTGCCATTATCACCATCAACTTCTGAGTTCTCTATATATGTTGGTCGAATGGCTTCGTGAGCCTCTTGAGCACCTTTACTTTTAGAAGAGTATTTTCTTACCTGAGAATACTCAGCTCCATACTCATTAGTAATTACCTGTTTTGCCATGTTTACAGCCAAATCAGATAAATTTACAGAGTCTGTTCTCATGTAAGTAATTTTCCCCGCCTCATACAGTCGTTGAGCGACAACCATAGTTTGGTTTACTGAAAAACCAAGTTTGCGGGAAGCTTCTTGTTGTAAAGTTGAAGTAGTAAAAGGTGCTGCCGGTTTTCTTTTAGAAGGCTTCGTTTCTAAGTTTTCAATTTTAAACTTAGCTGTTTTACATTTTTCGAGAAACTCTTGTGCTTCTTCTTTTGTTTTTAGACGTTTAGCCAACTCAGCTTTTAGTGTAGATCCATCTACATCAAATAATGCCACTACTCTGTATGAAGATTGTGCTTCAAAAGCATCTACTTCTCTTTCGCGTTCTACGATTAAGCGGACAGTTACAGACTGTACTCTACCTGCTGATAAAGAAGGTTTAACTTTTTTCCATAAAATAGGAGACAACTCAAAACCAACTAAACGATCTAATACCCTACGAGCCTGTTGGGCATCAACCAAGTTATTGTCAATCGTTCTTGGGTTTTCGATTGCTTTGGTAATTGCAGACTTCGTAATTTCATTAAAGACAATACGTTTAGTTTTTGAAGGCTCCAAGTTAAGTACTTCATTTAAGTGCCAACTTATCGCCTCTCCCTCGCGGTCTTCATCCGTTGCTAACCAAACAATATCTGATTTTTTTGCCAGTTTCTTTAACTCCGTTATTATTTTCGATTTATCCGGAAGCACTTCATAGTTTGGGACAAATCCATTTTCAATATCAATGGCCATTCCTTTTCCTGATAAATCTCTCACGTGGCCATAGCTCGATCTCACTACAAAGTCTTTCCCAAGAAAGCCTTCAATTGTTTTCGCTTTGGCCGGTGACTCTACAATAACTAAGTTCATAGTGCTTCAATTTTCTTTTGCCTATATATAATGGTGTNACGTGAACTTTTGTTCAATTTCAAGTTTTGCAAATTAAAAGCAATGTAAAACAAGCAAACAAACATTTCTTAGTGTACTAACATAACCTTAATTCCTTATTTATCTATGATAAATAAAAAAATGGGATAAAACACAGCAATACATTCTGCCATTTTGACACCAATNGCTTTTTAAGTAATTTTGCCGCCTTAATTTAATTTGCATGGAAGGTTTACATACTGGAAATAAAGTCATCGAAGAAGATTTGCAAGGNCAAGCAACTGTAGTTGAAGGNACTAAAGGTGGNAAGAAAAAACTTTACCTTGAAAGCTATGGTTGTCAAATGAACTTTGCAGACAGTGANGTTGTAGCATCAATCATGTCTCAAGAAGGCTATGAAACAACTCCNNCTCAAGAAGACGCNGATGTTGTTCTTTTGAATACNTGCGCAATTCGCGANAATGCAGAGCAACGCGTACGNAANAGACTNACNCATTTCCAAAAAAGNAANAAAGACAANCCTAACCTCGTTATTGGGGTTTTGGGCTGTATGGCAGAACGCCTAAAATCAAACCTTTTAGAAGAAGAAAAACTTGTTGATCTGGTTGCCGGGCCAGATGCATACAGAGATTTACCNGGCTTAGTTGATGAAGTAACTGANGGAAGAAAAGCAGTTAACGTTTTACTTTCCAGAGAAGAAACATACGCAGACATTGCACCTGTACGATTGGATAAAAATGGTGTAACATCATTTATTTCCATCATGCGTGGATGTGATAACATGTGTTCTTTTTGTGTGGTTCCATTTACACGTGGTAGAGAACGCAGTAGAGATCCACATACCATTGTAAAAGAGGCTACCGACCTTTTNAACAANGGATATAGAGAAGTAACATTATTNGGGCAAAACGTAGATTCTTATCGATGGAACATGAGTTCAAAAGGTAGAATCAAAGACGAGAGCAAGCCAACTGTAAACTTTGCCCAATTGATGGAGATGGTGGCTCAAATCTCTCCTGATTTACGNATTCGCTTTAGCACATCTCATCCAAANGANATGACNGANGANGTGCTGCATGTAATGGCTAAATATGAAAACATCTGTAATTACATTCACCTTCCGGTTCAAAGTGGAAACACTGAAATGTTGGAAAAAATGAATCGTGGATANANTAGAGAATGGTATTTAGACCGTATTGATGCNATTCGAAGAATTATTCCCGGATGTGCTATTTCAACAGATATTATTACAGGTTTCTGTGGTGAGACAGAAGAACAACATCAAGATACTTTAAGCTTAATGGACAAAGTTCAGTATGATTTTGCTTACATGTTTAAATATTCTGAGCGTCCAAGAACTTTAGCTGAACGTAAATTTGAAGACGATATTCCGGAAGAAGTAAAAGGTCAACGCTTAAAAGAAGTTATTGATTTACAACAAGAATCTTCATTAAAAAGCAACCAAAGAGCAGTTGGCAAAACTTTCAAAGTCTTAATTGAGGGCACTTCTAAAAGAAGTGAAGATCAATTGTTTGGAAGAAACTCTCAAAATGCTGTGATTGTTTTTCCTCGCGANCATTATAAAAAAGGAGAATACGCTTACGTAAAAGTTCATGATTGTACAGCTGCAACCCTCATTGGAGAAGCAGTTGGTAACGAAGAACCTGCATTAGCTTAATTCATGAATTTACTATCGGTAAAACAACGCTTCGGACTTATTGGAAATAGCCAAGGNCTTAACCGTGCAATAGAAACTGCTGTGCAGGTAGCNCCTACAGACCTTTCTGTTTTGGTAACCGGTGAAAGTGGCGTTGGNAAAGAAACCATTCCTCAAATTATACACGCCTACAGTACGCGTAAGCACAATAAATATGTAGCTGTAAACTGTGGTGCTATTCCAGAAGGNACCATGGATTCAGAGCTATTTGGTCACGTTAAAGGATCTTTTACCGGAGCAACCGGAGAACGAAAGGGTTACTTTGAAGAGGCTAATGANGGNACCATNTTTCTTGATGAAGTAGCNGAAATGCCTATGCAAACGCAAGTAAAACTGTTGCGTGTGCTAGAATCTGGTGAATACATGAAGGTTGGATCTTCTAAAGTGGAAAAAACTAATGTTCGTGTAGTTGCTGCAACCAATGTGAATATACCTCAAGCTATAGAAAAAGGNAAATTCCGAGAAGATCTTTATTACCGTTTAAATACGGTTCCTATTAGTATACCTCCTTTGCGTCAACGNAAAGAAGATATTCACTTATTGTTTCGAAAGTTCGCATCTGATTTTGCCGAAAAATATAGGATGCCTGGAGTTCGGCTAACTCCTGAGGCACAACACATTTTAGAGAATTATCATTGGCACGGAAACATACGTCAGCTTAAAAACATAACCGAACAAGTTTCCATTTTAGAAACTAACCGTGATGTTGATGGAGAAACATTGATGAATTATCTACCAAATTTCTCTGAAAGTAAGCTTCCAATGGTAATGTCAGGCTCTGATGGTGATAAGAGTGATTTAAATGAGCGTGAAATCTTATACAAAGTACTCTTTGACATGCGTCAAGATGTTACTGATCTGAAAAAAATTGTTTTAGAAATGCTTCAAAACAAAGATCAGGATGTTGCTGATGANAACGCTCAAGCCATNCAACGCTTCTATCAAGATATTCACCCGGGATCTAATGATCGACCTGTGAGTGAGACTCGAGCTTTACTTGGAAGCGGTTCTACATCCTATTCACATGTTCCTGATGAAATTAATAATGATTATGATCAGGATTATCAAGACCATGTAGAAATTGAAGAGTCTCTTTCTTTNGAAGAAAAGGAACGAGAATTGATAAAGAAAGCTCTGGAAAAACACAATGGTAAACGTAAATATGCTGCTCAGGATCTAGGAATTTCTGAACGTACACTTTACCGTAAGATTAAAGAATACAAGTTAAATTAAATGAAAAAGCTTTTATTTCTTCTTTGCTTTATTCCTTTATTCATCACTTCAAGCTGCTCTGTTTCTTATTCTTTCACAGGAATTCAGACAGATGCGCAAAGTGTATCTATCCAATACTTTAACAATTATGCACCTCTTGCCCCTCCTACACTTTCTCAAGATTTTACTGAAGGCATGAAAGATATNTTTCTTCAACAAACCAATTTGAAGATTTTATCTGACAATGGAGAGCTTCAATTNGAGGGAGAAGTAACGGATTATAAAACCGAACCTGTTGCCATTACAGGAGACGAACAAACTGCTTTGAACCGCTTATCAATTACTGTAAATGTTCGGTTTGTAGATACCAGAGACGATACCAAGAATTTTGANCAACGTTTTACTCGCTATGAAGACTATGACAGTAGTCAAAACCTTTCTGAGGTAGAAGACGACCTTGTGAGTAGTATTATTGATCAACTTACTCAAGATATTTTAAATCAAGCTATCGGAGACTGGTAATAACAGCTATGAACCCACAGGATTTTATTCAAGTATTAACCCATCAAAAAGCTGTCTCTTCACTTAATGAGGATGAATTGAGGTTTTTATTGAATGAATATCCCTATTACAAAGAAGCACAAGTTGCATTAGCACAATTAATGCANGAAAAGAATCACCTTCATTTTCACAAGCAATTGCGCATTGCTGCTATTCATGTTAACGATAGAAAATCGCTCTACAATTTAATTTACAAGCCAGCTCTTCAGCAAACAATAGAGACTTATTCTAAGATTACTGAAGAAATTGTTCCTGACGAAACCGAAGCTCAATCTTCAACAGGTGTTGATGAACAGGAAATAAGAGAAGCATTTAACACTCCTATTCCTATTACACAATTAGGCAGTCATTCAAAAAAAGGAGAGCCTGTTGAACAACCTCAATCAGAGCAGGATAAAGAAACGAGTGATCTTAAAGTTCATGAACAAGAAGAGCGAGATCTAGGTTTGTTGGAAAAAGAAATCCTCAGTCATGCTTTCTCACTAGAGACGAGTTACGATTCTTTTGTAGAAGAAGAACCTTCTTCGGATGAAACCAAGAAGCCAACTTCTGAAAAGGATTNACAGATTGAAGCNGCCAAAAATCTTAGTGAATGGCTGCATCAACTTGATCGCAAACGGCAAACTCCTCCAAAAGAAGAGTCTAAAGAAATTATCGATAGCTTTATTGAAAGTCAGCCTCAAATCAGNAGATCAGAACGATCTGAATTTTTCAGTCCTACGAATGCAGCNAAGATGAGTATTGTTGATAGTGAAGAGTTTGTAACTGAAACTTTGGCTAAAATTTATGCGAATCAAGGGAATAAAGAAAAAGCAATCTCTGTTTATAAAAAGTTGATGTTGAAATATCCAGAGAAAAAAACTTACTTTGCAGCCCTTATTGAAAAACTGAAATAATTAAACCTTAAATAAATGGATGTTTTTATAATGATCCTCATTGCAGTTGTTTGTGTACTGCTAATCGGTGTAATCCTTGTTCAAAACTCTAAAGGCGGAGGATTAGCTACTGGCTTTTCATCAGCAAATCAAATTGGTGGAGTTAAGAAAACCGCAGATTTTCTAGAGAAAGCAACTTGGACTTTGGTTATTGCTCTAATGGTATTGAGTGTAATTGCTCCAAACTTCGGATCAAAAAGCAATGTAGTTGAAGAAAGTCAAGATACATTTCAAGAACAAATTCAAGCTACTCCTACACAACAACCTCAAATGCCTTCAAATACGGCTCCGGCTCTTGACTTAGAAGATCAACCTTCTGACAACGGTGCGGAATAATAATTGAAAAATATACTTTTCGACATAGCAATGTCAGCCTGTCAGTAGGCTGACATTTTTTTTGCTCTAAACCGTGCATTTTGCTGCCAAAAAGTGTTGCAANACACAATGGCATAAAATCTGAAAAAGGGCAGAGTACAAATTAGAATTAGTCAAACTAAAACAAATAAAAATGGCAGAATTGAACATTAAGCCTTTAGCAGATAGAGTAGTTGTAGAACCTGCTCCTGCAGAAGAAAAAACAGCAAGCGGAATTATTATTCCTGACACNGCAAAGGAAAAGCCTCAAAAAGGCATTGTTGTAGCTGTTGGTAATGGTAAACCAGAAGAGCCACTTACTGTAGAGGTAGGCGACACTGTACTTTACGGCAAGTATTCTGGTACAGAAGTATCGTTCGAAGGCAAAGATTATTTAATCATGCGCGAATCTGACATCTTTGCTATCGTTTAATAGCAGTCATTTAATTTATTGAAGAAAACAACTAAAAAACGAACTACAAAATGGCTAAAGAAATAGTATTTGACATTGAAGCAAGAGACAAACTCAAGAAAGGTGTTGATGCACTTGCCAATGCAGTTAAAGTAACACTAGGTCCTAAAGGACGTAATGTTGTTATTGATAAAAAATTCGGAGCCCCAACTGTAAC
Source organism: Crocinitomicaceae bacterium (assembly GCA_002705995.1). Classification (GTDB taxonomy): domain Bacteria; phylum Bacteroidota; class Bacteroidia; order Flavobacteriales_G; family Salibacteraceae. The sequence continues at coordinate 231,773 of PAJI01000004.1, forward strand.
TAAAGATGGTGTTTCAGTAGCAAAAGAAATTGAATTGAAAGATGCTATTGAAAACATGGGAGCTCAAATGGTAAAAGAAGTNGCTTCTAAAACAGCTGATGTTGCTGGTGACGGAACTACAACAGCTACTGTTTTGGCACAAGCTATGGTAACTACAGGTTTGAAAAACGTTACTGCAGGTGCTAACCCAATGGATCTTAAGCGCGGTATTGATAAAGCTGTTGCTTCTATCATTANAGAATTGGGTAAAATGAAGCAAGAAGTTGGTGATGACAANAGCAAAATTGAGCAAGTTGCTACCATTTCTGCCAACAACGATAATAAAATTGGTAAACTGATTGCNGAAGCCATGAAAGTGGTAGGTAAAGATGGTGTTATCACTGTTGAAGAAGCAAAAGGTACTGAAACAGAAGTGAAGACTGTTGAAGGTATGCAGTTTGACCGAGGCTACCTTTCTCCATACTTTGTAACTGATACTGAGAAAATGGTTGCTGAGTTAGAAAATCCATACATCTTGTTGTTTGACAAGAAGATATCTAACCTTCAGGAAATTCTTCCAATTCTTGAGCCAGTTGCACAATCAAGCCGTCCNTTGTTAATCATCGCTGAAGATGTAGACGGACAGGCATTGGCTACTTTNGTAGTGAATAAACTACGTGGTGGTTTAAAAATCGCTGCTGTTAANGCTCCAGGGTTCGGAGACAGAAGAAAAGCAATGTTAGAAGACATCGCTATCTTAACAGGTGGTTCAGTTATTTCAGAAGAGCAAGGTCGTAAATTAGAAGACGTAACACTTGACGATTTAGGAACTGCTGAGAAAATCGAAATCGACAAAGACAATACAACAATTGTTAATGGTGCAGGAAACGCAGAATTGATTGCAGGTCGTGTTAACCAAATTAAAGCTCAAATCGAATCTACAACTTCTGATTANGATCGTGAGAANTTNCAAGAGCGTTTAGCTAAACTTTCAGGTGGCGTTGCCGTACTTTACATTGGTGCTGCTACTGAAGTTGAAATGAAAGAAAAGAAAGACCGTGTAGATGATGCATTAGCTGCAACTCGCGCTGCGGTTGAAGAAGGTATTGTTCCTGGTGGTGGTGTAGCATTAATTCGTGCTGCAAAAGGATTAGACACCTTAACCGGAGAAAATGATGATGAGACTACNGGTATTGCAATTGTTCGCAGAGCAGTTGAAGAACCACTTCGTCAAATCATTTTGAATGCTGGTGGCGAAGGTGCTGTAGTCGTACAGAAAGTAGCTGAAGGCGAAGGAGATTTTGGTTACAATGCTCGTACGGAAGTTTATGAAAACTTATTCGAAGCAGGTGTAATCGATCCAACTAAAGTAACACGTGTAGCACTTGAAAATGCAGCTTCTATTGCAGGAATGTTGTTAACTACAGAGTGTGTTTTAGCTGATGAACCAGAAGANGATGCNNCNGNAATGCCTGNTGGCATGGGAGGAATGGGCGGAGGTATGCCCGGAATGATGTAATCATTTCCCCTTCTAATTTGTCATAACATATTGAGTCCCCGGCAGCAATGTCGGGGATTTTTTTGTTGGATAAGACACTATTTTTTCATCCAACATTAACCTATCATTAAANTAATTCTTAATCTCTCTAACCCAGCCACCACACTTTAATCCCACTAGGAAAACAGTTTTTTTACAGCCGTATTTTTTAATACTTTCGTCCGCCTAATCCTCCATAACTATGAACCGCTTATTATTTATTAGCTGCTTCCTACTACTTTCTATTGGCACTATTGCACAAACAAGCTGCAACTGGCCATCAGGATTCACNATCAATGTATCTGACACGTTAATTTGTCCTGAACAAAACGACACNCTTTCAATCTCAAACAGTGCANCAAANACCAATTATGCATGGTACAAGCTAGAATCTTCAAATTGGGGAACCAATAANCTCAATGGCTCTGCTCCTTTCGATATTGAAACAGCTCACAGTGATACTGTCTTTGGTTTATTTACAAACCAAGGCGTTTATAANCTTGATTCTAATTCTTGGGTGCAAGTCACAACAAGTTTACCTTCGAGTGAGACTCNCCTTAGTCTAGCNATTAGTNACTCAAACAACATCTATGTAGCGACTAAAAATTCCAGTTCAAACCGAGCTAGTGTCTGGAAATGGATCGGTAGTGCATGGGCTGCTATTGGGAACCAAAGTTTCACCACTCAAAACCCTGAATATCTAGACCTTGAAATTGATGCCCTTGAACGCCCACTAATTGNCTTTGCCAANGACAGTNCCNACGATTATGCTACAGTTATGCGTTATAATGGTAGTTCTTGGGGAACTCTTGGGTCTATTCAGGCCAGTGCCGAATATGCCCTTGGCCTTGACCTAGAAATCTCTTCNTCAAATGTTCCTTATTTCGCTATTCAACCTGGAGCTAGTGCATATGGAGTTAAGGTCTATAAATACTCAGGAAGCTCTTGGAGTTCAATTGGNACCGGAGCTGTTCCATACACCACCTTTAANATGGATCTTGAAATCATTGGAAGTACTCCTTATTTAGCATGTCAGATTAGTTATTCAGGTGATAAGATTCATGTCTATAGAAATAGTGGTAGCTCGTGGACCACATTATCACCTTTTAGTGGAAGCACTACTAGTGGTACCTATCCCCAAATTGAAGAATCTAACGGGGATTTAATTCTTTCTTATTATTATCAGGGAAGTAGAAAATTCTTTAAACGTGAAGGCTCTACATGGTTAGATTATATGGTTGAAAACGACAACTCTAACCTTCATGGTAGCATGAAAATTGGCTATCGAGGGTTCCCTGTTTCTATTGGGTCCGGAGGTATTTACACCTATCAAGATCAACCATTTAACACTAATCCAATGGATACCTTTCAAGTCGTTAATACAGCTGGACTGTATCTAGCCGTAAGGCATAATGGTTGTGGGTTATATAGTAGGGTACTTGAAGAAGTTAAGGCAGAGGAAATTTCTTACACTGTAAACATTGACCATGTTAACTGTTATGGTGATTCTACAGGTAATATTTTCATCTATTCATACGGAAATAATGCAGTAACAGGATATCTTTGGGAGAATGGTGACACAAACAATACCATTTTAGGCAAACCTGCGGCAACATATCAAGTGACTCTTTCAGGTGATGAATGTATATTCCAAGATTCAATTGAAATTTTTCAAACCCCGTTAATACAAAATACATTCTCAATATCAAATGTCAGCTGTTCAGGTAAAATCGATGGAGTTATTACACCTTCTACAACTGGAGGTGCTGGGGATATGTTTTATTCAATAAATGGCTATATATCTGATAGCACTCAACTTGAATATCTTCCAAGCGGAACCTACGAGGTTATAACAACAGATAGCCTACTTTGCCAAGTTAGAGATTCCGTATCAGTAGGAACTACAACCAACATTATTCAACCAAATATTAACGGGGGATATGAACAAACCTTATGCAATGACTCTGTATTAATGGCCACTCCCGGTCAAACATATGGTAGTAATATTTGGAAAAAGTGGTTTAATCTTAACTGGCAACATAAAGATAATATCGGCAGCACGTATAGTAGTTCAAGATATCCGATTCTACAGCAAAAAAATGGTAATCTAGTTTTTAAGCGTAGTTATTATGAAGTCTCTAGACTTTCGGGAGGTATTCTCAATGATATTACTCCAAATGTAGGGGGGCCATCATCCTCAATTTTATCTGGAGGCCTTGATTATGTTGATGGATGGCTATTATATAGTAGATATACTTACAATCAATTAACAGTATACAGAAGATCTGATGATCAAAACCAATGGGAAGAACTACCCACCATACCTAATTCTTATGGCAAGTCAACAATTGCATATGAATATTTAGATGGCAAATTAGTAGTATTACTTTCAAGTGTTTCAGGAAGTGATACTGTAACATTCTGGCAATATGAAGATGATAACGCCAATTGGATAGAGTTAGAACCATTCGGATCTGGGTATTTAGACAAATTACAGATGGTTACCGCTCCAAACGGTTTAATATATGCTGTTGGATGCAATTTCCTTGGAGGGATGTATCTAAAAGAGTTCGATGGAAACAACTGGAATACTATCTTATCTGGAATAAGTTGCGAAGAACAAGCTTATGATTTGATCATAGATCATAATGGTTATCCTGTATTCACATACATTGAAGAGGGACAAAATCAACCTTGTACAATTCAACGGTACATAAATGGCTCTTGGCAATCACTTGGCTTAATCGATGGCGCTGGTATCAATGTTGTTTTACGTTCTTCTTTTGATGGTGGGCTTTATGCATTAATTGGTGAAGAATACAATAAAACTTTGTACAGGCAAATTAACAATGAATGGATTCAAATTAGTAATCAATTTAACCATTCTAATAGTATTATTAACTATGACTTTCAAGTTGATAATGAAGACACTATTCATATTTACTTTGGAAATAGTATAGCAAAATATTATACGATTAGTCCAGAAATTATTTCCACTCAAGACTCAGCATTTGCTACAGAAGATGGTTATTACTCAATCACAGCAGGATCTCAGAGTTGTAGTGGTTTAAAAGGTTTTCAAATGATTAATCCTGCTCCTGACATAAACGCTCATATTGTTAAAGGAGTCTCGTGCAAAAATGCTTTTGATGGAAAATTAGAAGCATATATTGCTCCAAATACAGGAACAGGAAACTTTATTTATCAATGGTCTACCGGTAGTACACAAGATACTATTCAGAACTTACAAGGTGGGTTATATGTGTTAACCGTAACAGATGACGACAATTGTGTGGTGACTGACTCTGTTGACTTATTTGAACCCGACTCACTAGTTATTAACCAAATAAACGCATTTGCTCCAAGTTGTTCTGATGGGAATGATGGTTCTGTTATTGCGGATGTAACAGGTGGGCGAACACCTTATAATTTCACATGGTCAGGCAATTGGATAAATGTACCTCATGATTCAATAGGGCTGGCTTCTGGAAATTATACAGTTTATGTAAACGATACCGCAGGTTGTTCTGATAGTACATCTTTTTCAGTGCCTTCATCAACAACAATAGTTAATCCCCCTATTATATCCCCTGGCAATCCTAATCTCTGTGCTCTGGATAGCTTGGTTCTAACTGCCAACAGTAACGTAAACCAATTCCAGTGGTACAACATGAAAAACGGAGCCTATTCCGACTTAGGAGGAACATTTTACAGATCTTTTTTATCCTCACAAAGTTCTACTGTCGTTGATATAGAAACCGATCCTTTAGGTAAGGTTTATGTTGCGGCATCTCCTGCTTCAAATTCTACTTCTCTGAACAATGTTTTTGTATACGATGGTATTTCATGGTCTCAACTTGGCAGTAACTATTCTAATAATGTAACTGCATATACTGGAACTAATGGGAGTTTTGCTATGGAATTGGACTCCAACAATTACCCTGTTGTTGCATATGAACGCTTAACCGGAGGAGTTGATTCAATTTTGATTGTTCAATGGAATGGATATAACTGGAATCGCATACATGAAGTCTCTGGTAGTGAGAGCATATCCTCCTTTGATTTGCATCGTGATAAGCTTACAGGAAAATTGATTCTAGCATATATCTTTGATAATACTTCTGGAATCCATGTCGAAGAATTTATTAATGGCCAGTTTCAATCAACATCATATAGTCCAATAGGGAGCTCTCCAGGAACCAAATTGGATATCGAATCTAGCCCAAATGGAAATCTATATTTATTACATGGTGCGACAAACTTATGGGATACTGCAAAAGTTCTATATGAAGTTAACGGGGCAAGTATAACAACTATTTCAGTACCTCTAGAAGGTGCACTAGCCAATAAGAGTAGTGTGAAAGTAAATTCACAAGGTGTCCCATATATTCACATCAATAGTGGTATATACCATTATTTGAGCAATGGATCTTGGAATCGTCTCGGAAATGAAAATTACGATTTCGAGCAACCTCGATCTATTATGGCTATTAGCCCCAGCGATAATATTATCTATAACTATTCTTCAAGAACTCTAATCTATAACGGATCCAATTGGGACACTCTATTTACCGCCTACCTTTCTGCACCAACTGATATTGCTTTTACTCCTGAAGGATTACCATTGATTGCAAAGCAACACTACTTATATCCCCGTGTTTGGGAATATCATCCAACCCTAATTACTGGAGCTACCAACCCAAACTATACTTTACAGAATGAAGCAGCATTATGGGTAACTGCTTCAGATGGTACATGCGTTAAGGGAAATTATACATCAGTAAACAAACCTCAAATCACGGAAATAGACAATGAGTTCATTAATTGTCCTGGGGATTCTACCTTATTAACTATTTCTACTACAGGAGCTGGAGATTCCTTGTCTTACATATGGAGTACCGGTGATACTACTCCTTCAATTGGTCTACAGCCTGCAGGCACATATACTGTTACGATTACAGGAGGCACATGCCCAGCTATAATTGACACTATCAATGTCGAAACAAATCCACAAGTGATTATCAATATTGACTCTGTATCACCTGTGACTTGCCCTGGAGGGCAGGATGGGACTATCGAGGTAAGCATCCAATCCGTAGTTAGCTATACATACACATGGTCTGATTACCCAAATTATAATAGTCTCACTCGTGATGGCTTTGCACCAGGAATTTATACCGTTAGTGCAACAATTAATGGATGTACAAATGGAGACTCAGTCAATGTAATAATTTCTGAACCTACACCCTTTTCTACACCATCAATTATAGGAAGTCAAAACCAATCACTCTGTGAAAATGACTCCTTACTAATCTCTACTATAATTGACACGACTATTTCCATTCAATGGATGTCATATGACAGTATCTCAACTCGCAATATTGGAGGTCTATTATCAGGAGATATTGAAATGTCTGTTATCGAAAGAAATGGTATCAAGTACACTTTAAACAGAAATGTTAACAACTATCCAACTCTTTACAAATTAGAAGGTGAACGTTGGGTTGAAGTTTGGTCTGACACTCTTCTATTCCAAAAATATGGTGACCTTACTATTGATTCTGTTGGAAACTTAATACTAGCTTATCCTATTGAGAATGGATGGAACGATCCAAGACTAAGGGTGATGCGAATTGGACAAGACACTTCTTTAATCCTTGAGATTCAAGGTTCTTATAATTATATAGTTACTCCTAAATTGGAATGGTTAAACAATGATCTTTTTATTGGATTTGTAAATTCTTCTTCCAACTATATATCAACTAACAATTCTGGACGTTTTACTAGCTATTTATGGAATGGAAACAGCTTGGATACTCTTCCAATATTGAATTTTGGAAATGGAGAAGAATATTTTAGATGGGGAAGAATGCGAACTCTTCAGATTGAAGTAGATGACAATAATGATTTATGGATGGCTTATCAGAATACCAATAATTGGAATCGAATGGTTCGATATTCAGGAGGGGGTTGGATTTCTGAACATTCAAGTTCCATCTACAGCTCTTTTAACTTTCAACCATGGGCTCTTCACAAAATGCCAGATGGGACTATTTTTTCTGTTCTTGAGTATTATAATTCTTTGGGTGAAGGTACTTTAATAACAAAATATGATCAAGGACAGTGGGACACCATCACTTCCAGACATGCACAGATGTCTAACTTAAATCACATTCACGACATCTCTAACGACCCTTTTGGACGTCCTTTACTCCTAGAAGGTGAAGCTATATATACATTACAAGATACTGGGTGGATGCAAATAGTAAATGACTTAACTAGCATCGGAAACTATGCAAAATTTGTAGAGCAAGAATGTAGCTACCCTATGCTTGCTTGGGATATAAGTTTTAATTCCACCACATTAACAGAACTACTTCCCTCTGAAATAATCGGCAATGGATCAACTGTATATGTTAATCAACCGGGAATATATCAACCAATTGCAGAGAATAATGGATGCTTTAACTATCAATCTTGTCCTGTACTAGTAAGCCCTGGATTTAATGCAAATATAATGGTACAACAAGATGTGTTATGTGCAGGCAGTAATTCAGGCTCTCTCTTTGCAGAAGCTGAGGAAGGATCCCAAGGCTCCCTTTCTTATTCATGGAGCACTGGAGACTCAACCATGTCAATCGATTCAATATCTGCGGGGACGTATTATCTTACCATTACTGATGCTAGTGGATGTGCATCTAGCGACAGCATCACTCTTTCTGACCCTGCTCCTATTCAAATTCAATCGATTGTCATTACCAATAACGATTGTGGAGGAAACCCAACGGGAGCCATTCAGCTTTCTGCCAGTGGTGGTTCTGGCGCATTAAGCATTCAGTGGAATACAGGTGATACAACATTTGGTCTTTCTAACTTAGTGGATACAACGTACCTTGCTAGTGTAACGGACACCAATGGTTGTCAAATTGACTCTGCCATTGTGCTTCACCCGTTAGACACGATTCCTCCCACACTCAGTGCACAAGACATTACAATCTATATGGACTCAACCGGTTTAGCTATTGCAAACCCGGCTAACATTGATCCTAACATTACTGATAATTGTGGTATTCAAGAGATCATTCTCTCTACAGATACGTTTGACTGTTCACTATCTGGCATCAATTCAACTACCATTCAGGTAATTGACAGTTCCGGAAATGTATCCATTGACACATTTATGGTTACAGTAATTGACAGTACTTTACCAGTACTTTACTCTGCTACATTTGATGTGTATTTAAACATTAACGGACAAGCGACTCTAACAACAAGCACAGTTGATTCTGGAAGTTTTGATAATTGTGGTATTGACACCATGTATTTATCTCAAAACCAGTTTTCTTGTCTTGATGTTGGGCTTGATTCTGTTTGGTTCTATGCCATCGATGAATCTGGAAACATTGACAGCCTGAATGTTTATTTTAATGTTCTAGACACCATTGCTCCTGTGATTACGACCGGAACATTGACGACTTATGCAGACAGTACCGGAACTTCTGTTTTAGACTCGAGTCAAGTTACCTCAATGGTTACTGAAAACTGTTCAATAGATAGTATATGGTGGAATCCTGGATCTTTCAGTTGCTCTATTCCTGTTGATTCAGTTGCTGTTTATGCTACTGACGTAAACGGTAATCAAGATTCATTAACCATCCCTATTAATGTTGTTGATACCATTGCTCCTGTTTTATACTCTTACCAACAAGTACACGTTTTATTGGATAGTATGGGGCTATATGTATTAGCGCCTTCAATACTTGATAGTGCTTCGTTTGACAATTGCGGAATTGATACACTTTTTGCAAATGCAGATACATTTACCTGTGCAGATATTGGTCTACATTCTGTTTTATTAACTGCAATTGACTATTCTGGCAACACTAATTCTACAACTATCCAAGTATTGGTTTCAGATGAATCAGTACCAACACTTCTTGTTCAAGATGATACCATATACCTTGATATAAATGGTCAAGCTAACACCTCTGTTACACAAGTAAACATTGGCACTTGGGACAGCTGTGGAATTCAGTCACTTTCGTTAAGTCAAACCAATTTTGATTGTTCAAATATTGGTAGCAACAGTGTTTGGTTTGTTGCTGCTGATGTTAACGGAAACAGTGACTCTACACTTGTCAACATTCAAGTTGAAGATACTATTTCTCCAACGGTTTTAATGAAGCAAGCAGACACCATTTACTTGAATACAAATGGTCTTGCACAATTAGCAGCCAATCAATTAGACCTTGGTTCTACCGACAATTGTTCTGGCATAACATTTACTGCTAGTGATAGTGTATTTGATTGTCAAGATACAGGGCTTCAAACAATTTCTGTTACCATTACTGATGCAGGAGGAAATAGTCAAACCGAACCTGTTACACTCCTTGTTTTGGACACTATTTCTCCTACTATTACCTGTCCTTCTGATGCTTCTATCTGTGAAGGAGAATATACGTTTAATGATCCAAGTTATGCTGATAATTGCTCTGCCACTATTAGTCAACTATCAGGACCAAGTTCAGGTAGTATTTTAACTCCTGGTAATTATACTATAGAATATGAAGTGGTTGACTTTAGTGGGAATTTAACTACTTGCTCATACGGACTAGAAGTTACTCCTGAGATTGAGGTTGACCTTGGTAATGATACTGCTCTAATTCCCGGACAAAGTATCACATTAAATGCAGGACCAACAAACTGGAATTACCAATGGAGTACTGGAAACAATAGTAATTCAATTACTATTACTCCTTCATTTGACACTTTGATTTGGGTTACAGCTAGCAATGAAAATTGTACAGACAGTGACTCTATTTTAATTGATGTACTTGTGGGTGTAAAACCTTCTGAACGAATTGTTAATTCTTTTCAGGTATATCCTAATCCAACTGATGGTGAATTCTGGTTAAAATTTATTTCTCCTCCCCAATCAGCAATAACAATAACAGTTTATACTTCTGCCGGACAAATGGTAAAATCTACTGTTGAACCTTCTTCAGATAGAGTCCATTTAGACCTGAGTCATTTTGCTCAAGGAATTTATTGGCTAGAAATTAAAGCTGACGATGAAATTAACAGGACTCCCGTTTCAGTATACTAGTCCGGTTAAATCAATAATTTATCTAAGCCTCCAAGAAATTGGGGGCTTTATTATTTATGCTCAAGAATAAGCTGGGGTAAGTCTCCTTGATATTGATGTTGTAATACCAATTCCAAACTGTCTAAGTTAGAGTGATACATTAGGAAATCTGTAAAAAGCGTATTGTTCGGAAGTATAGAAAAGTTGTGTTTCCGCCTTGGAAATTGCGTTTTATATGCTGTAACGAACTCTTGCATAAAAGTAGTTTTTAATTCTACTTTTTCTTGGCTGGATAAGACCTTGAAAGGCTCTGATTCATACAAGTTGTTTAACGCTTTGGCTTTAGCTTGTATAAACTGGCTGCGTAGTTCTTTTTGTTGCAATGATTCTTCATAGCGCAGTAATAAAGTAGTGTCTTTCAATTCTTCAATAAGGAATCTTTTTGTTCCTTCTCTACCAATGAAAGTGGCCATGTTTTCATTCCAGATAGTTTCTCCAAAATGATAGATTGTAGCGTGTGTTAATTCATGGATGATTAATTCTACCAATCTGGCAGAATCACGTTCCAACATATTGGATAAAATGGGCTCACTTAAAATCCCTAAAGTAGACCATCCACTGGCTGTTCCCAATTCAGTATCATAGCCCTGCTTACTGATGAACTCTTCTTCTTTTTTCGCCAAAGAGTAATCAAAAAAGCCTTTGTAGGGCATTTTGCCAACCGGTCCATAATTCCAATTGTAATCTTTTAATGCAAAAGGTTCTGCCGCAGTAACTACCCACATGGTTGAAGTAGAATCCTGAAGAACGAAACTAGCATAGCTGCTCTCTTCTACATTTAAATGCAACTGATTTTTAGCGTAGGTCTTAACTTCTTGTATTAATTGAATTTTTGCTGCTTGTCGGGCTGTTACCTTTCCTTTAGCTTCTTCTACAGGCACGGCACTATTAATCAGTTTTACTTGCCCTACTCCTTGCCGAATGCCATAAACAACCATTTTTCCATTCCACAACAAGTATAGCAGAACTAGTAACCAAAGTGCTTTAAATACGCTTCGAAAGGTAATTTTCAATGTAGAAAGAGGNTATAAAAAAAGGAGCTTAAAAGCTCCTTTTCGATTTATTTATTGAGTTCTTCTTTTACCACTTTAGAAATGAGTTTCCCATCGGCTTTACCTTTCATTTTGCCCATTGATGGCCCCATAACTTTTCCCATATCAGCTGGGCTTGAAGCTCCAACAGATGCAATAACTTCTTGAACAACTTTACGAATTTCATCTTCACTCATTTGTTCCGGAAGAAATGCNTCAATAACAGCTGCCTGAGCTGTTTCTACTTCAGCCAAATCTTCACGACCTTGCTCTGTATATAACGTAGCAGAATCTTTACGTTGCTTTACCAATTTTTGCAACAATGTCAATTCAGCTTCTTCAGTTAATTCGTCTCCACCACCTTTTTCGGTTTCTGCCAATAATATTGCTGATTTCACAGCTCTCAAAGCTTCCAGTCTACCTTTATCTTTAGCGATCATTGCCGCTTTCATTTCCTTCTGGATTTCTACTTTTAAACTCATTTTGGTTCTTTTTTGCAAAGATAAAAGGTTGAGTAAGATTATGAACCCGTTTTACAGAAACAAAAAAACCGCCCTGCTTTCGCAAGACGGTTTTATTATCATCATCTAGTTANATTCCGAACTTCGTTCTTAATCTACNTTATCGTGTAGAAANGAGTTGTTNGGTCTTANNCCTGTTTTNCGNTCACCATCTTCATTGGTTTCTTCAGACAGGGTGTAACGCGAGATTTGAGAATCACTAGAATGNGGTGTGTCATTCAATTGGATTTGTCTGCGTTTGTATGCAGGCTCGTTTTCCAAATCGTTAATTCCACTTGGTGTACGCAATCTATTACTCAAATCGTTGAGTTTTTTCATGCGCTCTTGTGCTCTTCTGCGTTGCTCCTCCATAGAGAAATTGTCTTCCTCTTGTTGTTGCTTATTGCTCTCTTGCTGACGCATCTCAGGCTGAGACTGTGCTACAGGAGCTGGTGCTGATGTCTGAGCAGGCTCAGGAGTTACTTTTTGCGAAGTTTCTATTTGAGTTTCTTTGGGCTTCAAATAAGGCTCAAATTGATCTTCTTGTTCTTCCATTTTATTATGTTGCTCTTCAACAGCAGGTCTTTTTGGACGAAGGTCAAATTCAATAACGCTTTGGCTTTGACTCTGCTGANGCTGTTGAGGTGCTTCTTCCTCTTCTTGCTTCAAATAAGGCTCTTCGTTTTTAGGNGCTTCAGCTTTAAAAGAAGTTGGTTTTTGCTGGTGTTGAATGGGCTTGGTNAAATTTGTATTCACATCATCTTCCAATGTTTTCACCACTTTTCCACTAGGCTTGGCNGCTTGGTGAGCATGTTGCTGATCTACCGGCTGACTTTCAAAACCTGTTGCAATAATGGTTACACGCAGGCCTTCATCTAATGAAGAGTCTTCACCATAACCCCAAATAATATCTGCTGTAGAACCCGCTTCTTCTTGAATGTAATCTGTAATGTCTGAAATCTCATCCATTGTGATTTCTTCACTACCAAATTCCATGTTCAACAATACGTAGCGCGCTCCTTTAATGTCATTATCNTTCAATAACGGAGATGCCAATGCATTTTCAACAGCCTTAATTGCACGGTTATCACCATCTGCAATAGCAGAACCCATAATGGCTGCACCAGAGCTGTTCATTACTGTACGTACATCTTCAAAATCAACGTTAACGTGACCTGTACGGGTAATNATTTCNGCAATTCCTTTTGCTGCTGTAGTCAATACATTATCGGCTTGAGCAAAGGCTTCGCGCATTTTAAGGTTACCATACATTTCGCGCAATTTATCGTTGTTGATCACCAAAAGTGTATCAACATGATCGCGGATTTCATTGATTCCTTGCTCAGCTTGTTGACGTCTTTTACGTCCTTCAAAGAAAAATGGCATGGTTACAATACCCACGGTAAGGATTTCCATTTCACGCGCTACTTCTGCAATAACAGGAGCTGCACCTGTACCGGTACCACCACCCATTCCGGCAGTGATAAATACCATTTTTGTATTCGATGAAAGTACTTCTCTAATTTCTTCTATGGTTTCAATAGCTGCATTTCTTCCTCGTTCAGGAATAGAGCCTGCNCCCATNCCTTCAGTTAAGCTAATGCCCAACTGTACTTTATGTTCAACAGGAGAAGCGTCTAATGCTTGCTGATCGGTGTTGCATACCATAAAATCAACACCTTGAATTCCTTGNTCATNCATGTGGTTTACGGCATTACTACCGCCACCACCTACGCCAATCACCTTNATGATCGAGCTTGAATTTTTCGGTAAGTTAAATTCCATAATGTTCGGTTTTTATGATTCTTAGATGTGATAATTTGCTATTCTGTTTCTTCGTTAAACCACTCAGATCCTTTCTTCAACAATGTTTGGAAGAATCCATTGGTTTTTAGTTTCATTGGTTTNTCTTCGTCTTCAACCTCTTCNCCTTTTGCAGTTGTTTTGTTGAATCCTTTCAACACCAATCCAACACCGGTTGAGAACAATGGGCTNGTTACTTCTTCTGTACCACTCGCCAAATGTTCNGTTGGATAACCAATACGTGTATCCATTCCNGTCATGAATTCAAACAACTGTGCAATGTGTTTCAATTGAGAACCACCACCGGTTACAACAATACCGGCAATNAGTTTACGCTCGTAACCAGAGCTTTTGATTTCNTAATANACCTGCTNGATGATTTCTTCCATTCTGGCTTGAATAATGTGCGATAGGTTTGTGATCGAAATTTCTTTCGGCTCACGACCTCTTAAACCAGGAATGGCTACAATCTCNTTAGATGCNGTTTGATCTGCCAGAGCAGAACCAAATTTCACCTTCAATTGCTCGGCTTGTTTTTTAATGATCGAACACCCTTCTTTGATGTCTTCACTAATGATGTTTCCACCAAAAGGAATTACTGCCGTGTGGCGAATAACATCTTCTTTGAAAATGGCTACATCGGTTGTACCACCACCTATATCTACCAAAACAACTCCGGCTTCTTTTTCTTCCTGACTCAATACAGAATCGGCACTNGCCAAAGGTTCAAGCACTAAGTTTTCTACATTCAAGCCTGCTTTACGCACACATTTGTAGATGTTCTTAATGGCTGCTACCTGTCCGGTAATGATGTGGAAATTAGCTTCCAAACGNCCGCCAGACATTCCGATAGGATCTTTAATGCCTTGTTCGTTGTCTACCGTAAATTCTTGCGGAAGCACATCAATAATTTTTTCGCCCGGNAACATTACCAGTTTNTGCATATCTGCAATTAATGCATCAATGTCTTTCTGAAGAATCTCGTCTTCATAAGAATTACGCATTTTAACCCCTCTATGCTGAAGGCTTTTTATNTGCTGNCCGGCTATGCCGACAACTACGTCTACGATACGAACTCCTGAAGCTTCACTGGCCATGTTTACGGCTTCCTGAATGGCTTCTACGGTAGGTGTGATGTGGGTAACTACACCGCGAGTAACACCAATGGAAGCAGCTTTTCCCATGCCCAGAATTTCGAGCTTCCCGTATTCGTTTTTACGTCCTACAAGAACTGCGATTTTTGTTGTCCCAATNTCAAGACCAACTACGATATCTGATGTTTCAGCTGATGTTTCCATATTGTTATTTTTTAGTGCACACTACTTGATTCTTAAACTTTAAATTGATGGTTGAATATTCGTTCCAACCGGTTTTGCTCAGGCCTTCTTTGTAGAAAACCATCAGTTTGTTTAACCGAGTTTCTATGTCAGCNGGATCTCCCACCACAATGGTGTGATCTCCTACCTTTGGAATTAACTCAAGGTCATTGTCTTTATTGATGTACAATTGCGCAACCTGAGCTTTCCAAAACGGATTATTGCGTATGATTTTAGCTGCGTTGTACAATGCTTTTAATTGTTCTCTTCCTTTAATGGTTTCACCTTCTGCAAGTGGTTTTCCTAGCTGGTGTAAATAGTTCACGTTGTAAGGTGCATCTACTGCTCCGTTAACAACCATTACTCTCGATGTATAGCTTTTCGACAGGGGCATCAGGTAACCATCCGCATCAATGTAATAGCTATCTCCATTGCGTGAAAACACTCTTAAAATGGGTGTTCGTTGCACCACATCGATGCGTAAAACACCATCGATTGAGGTATAGACTTCGGCCTTCTTAATGGATGGATTATTGTCNAAATAATGCTCCATTTCTTTGAGGTCNATGTCTTGTAACAAATCATTGTTCAACTGATAGCCCATNTTGTAAACNGCCTCTTCCATTTCCTTTTTGGTAATGAAAAAATTGCCTTTACTGTTGTCTACATTCACAAATAGTTCGTTGAATACCACTTCGGATTTATTGCTTTCTGCAAACCCCAACAGCATAAAGAGTACAATAACTCCCAATGCCCACAATGCTATGTTCAATGCTTTATTCATAAACGGCAAATGCATTTTTTATGGGTTCAACTTCTTTGTCAATATCTCCTGCGCCTAGCGTTAACAACACTTCTACCCTACGGTCTTTTAATGCTGGCACCAATTCTTTTTTCGATACCAAAAATTTATTCTCNANCGCCACTTTTTCCAATAAAGCAGCTGATGTAATCCCTTCGATGGGTTCTTCTCTTGCCGGATAAATGTCTAGCAAGAACAGNTCATCTAANAACCCTAGCGATTGGGCAAATTCTTGTTCAAAATCGCGNGTGCGGCTAAACAAATGCGGTTGGAATATTCCGGTTAANTTCTTCCCCGGAAACATCTCTCGCGCTGAACTTATGGTTGCTTCCAATTCTCTTGGNTGATGTGCATAATCATCGATAAAGGTTAANTCCTCTGTTTTGATGATGTATTCAAATCTCCTTTTAACGCCTTTAAATGTTGCCAGATATGCACGCAATTCATCCGGTTGAATNGTATGTTGTAAAGCANCTGCACCAGCAGCCACAGCATTTTCTACATTGTGTCGACCTGCCAACCCGAGGTGTACATCTTCAATTACGCCTTCAGGATGTTTCAGATCAAAGTGGTAAATACCATTTTCGATACGAATATTTGTTCCGACAAAATCNGCTTGCTCATCGGTAATTGANTAGGTATACACCTTTGCTTCAACAGGCTCTTTTAACGANAGGTTGCTGTTCAGNAAAATAGCTCCATCGGCATGCACCTTAGCTGCAAATGCGTTAAAACTCTCTTCNAATGCTGTTGCCTCGCCATAGATATCCAAATGATCAGCATCCATGTTGGTAATGATGGCATACTTTGGCGAAAGCGTCAAAAACGAACGGTCAAACTCATCGGCTTCAACTACTGCAATTTGACTTCCTNCNGTATGCAGAAAATTACTGTTGTANTTTGTCATGGTTCCACCTACAAAAGCATTNACNCCATAAATNCTCGCATTAAANATGTGTGCTACCATAGCCGATGTAGATGTTTTACCATGTGTTCCGGCAACGGCAACNGAATTNTAATGTTCGGTAATCCAACCCAGTACTTGACTNCGTTTGTGCAACGGTAATNCTTGCGCTTTGATAGCGTTTAACATCTTATGCGTTGAAGNAATAGCCGGAGTGTAGACGACCAAATCAATTTGATTCGGCAATTTTTCNGGTGCATCTTCAAAACACACTTCAATACCTTCAGCTTGCAATTGAGCAGTAATGAAATTATCAGTACGATCATAGCCTGCNACCTCTTTCCCCATCAACTTAAAATAACGGGCAAGAGCGCTCATTCCGATACCTCCGATACCGAGAAAATACACGCTATTGATGTTCTCTAATTTCATTTTGTTCTTGCAATTTTTATCACTTCAGCAGCGATAATGTCATCTGCATCTTTTATTCCTAATCCCTGAATATTTCTACTCAGTTTCTCGCGCTCATCTGCATTGTTGAACAGTTCCAAAACNGTATCAACCAATTCATCATTGGCTTTGTCGTCTTTCACCAATTTGGCCGCATTGTGGTTTACCAATGCTTGTGCATTCTTGGTTTGGTGGTCTTCAGCTGCATGAGGAAAAGGCACCAACACAATTGGTTTTGCCACCAAACACAGTTCNCTTACTGCTATAGCTCCTGCACGACTAATNACCACATCTGCTGCGGCATATCCCATATCCATTTTACTAATGAATTCGGTTACGACAATGCCTTTATCTTCCAGTCCTTTGGCAGCCTCTTTTGCTTCTGGGTAAGTCAACTTTCCCGTTTGCCAAATGACTTGTATACCTTTATCNACAAACCTTTTCAGGTCTTTTGCAATCGCATTATTNATGCTTCTTGCACCTAAACTTCCACCAACGATTAAAAGGGTTGGTTTTTCCGNATTGAGTTTAAAAAACTCAAATGCTCGAGGTCTTTTCCCTTCTAGCTTTACCACTTCTTTTCTCACCGGATTTCCGGTCATTAAGATTTTGGAAGGATCAAAATAACGTTCCATTCCATCGTAAGCTACACACACCCGTTGTACACGCTTGCTCAACAAACGATTCGTTATTCCGGGAAAAGAATTCTGTTCCTGAATCAACGCAGGAATGCCTTTACCNGCCGCTGCTCTTAACAACGGTCCGCTTGCAAAACCTCCGGTTCCGACAACCACATCGGGNTGGAAATTTTTCAATATTTTATTTGCTTTTAGCGTACTGCTAATCAGTTTAAACGGGAAAGCCAGATTTTTCAACGATAAGCTGCGTTGAATTCCGCTAATCCACAATCCTTCAATTTTATAGCCTGCTGCTGGAACTTTTTCCATTTCCATACGGCCTTCAGCACCAACAAAAAGCACCTCTACATCCGGAACTCTAGCCTTCACAGCATTAGCAATAGCAATAGCCGGAAAAATATGTCCTCCGGTTCCTCNTCCACTTACAATCATTTTAAGCGATGACATGGTTGCCTCCTTTCTGTGTTTCGGCAATGCCTTTTTCTTCGCGCTCCAACGTGCGACTAACACTTAAAATAATTCCAAGAGAGAGGCTGGTAAACCAAACCGATGTTCCTCCCATACTAACAAAAGGCAAGGGCTGACCTGTTACCGGCAATAGATTCACCGCCACGGCCATGTTAATCAAAGCTTGAAAGACCAGACTAAAGCTTAGTCCGAGCACTAAAAANGCTCCATAACTTCCATCGCACTTCTGCACTATTTTTATTGATCGGTACAATAAAATAAGGTACAACAGCAATACTGCTAACCCTCCAACCATACCGTATTCTTCAATTACAATGGCGTAGATAAAATCTGAACTCGACTGCGGCAAAAAGTTTCTTTGTGAACTGTGGCCTGCACCTTTTCCNATGATTTGCCCNGTAGCAATGGCTATTTTAGCCATATCTGCTTGGTAATCTCCATCAGGATCTGGTTCATCGCTAAAAAAGCGCTCCATTCTACCTGCCCATGTCTCTGTACGCGGAAAAATTTCCGGCTTTACTTTTCCAATTAAATAAATCAACCCAACAGCCATTATTCCGACCGGGATAAGCAACATCATGTATTTCCAATACACCCCAGCCATAAACATTAGCATCAAACACGATAGTAAAACCACCAATGCCGTTGAAAGGTTAGCCGGAAGAATCAAAGCGCAAATCATTCCAATTGGCACCATTACCGGAATAAAGGTTCCCTTGAAACTTTTGAGCTGATCTTTCTTCAAAGACAGCAAACGCGCCACATAAGTAATGATGGCTAATTTGGCCAAATCTGATGTTTGGAACGACTGATTAATGATCGGAATCATTAACCAACGTGATGCATTGTTTACACTATCTCCCATGATGAGTGTCAACAACAACAACGGTACAGATAACCAAACCAACACTTGCGATATACGGCTAAAGTATTTGTAGTTGATTTTATGTACTACATACACAATACCCAAACCGGTAACCAGAAAAAATCCATGCTTAATGGCATAAAAGAACATGTTTCCATTCTGGTATTTATACGCCAACATTCCTGCTGAGCTAGATACCAGCAACATAGAGGCTAACGCCAAAAACAACACCACCATCCAGATGGATTTGTCGCCTCCTATGTATTTAAAAACACGTGTCATTTTATCAAATTCTTTCTTTACTAGTTATTTCTTAAAGTGATCTTACACACTCTTTAAATTGTCTTCCTCTGTCTTCGTAGTTTTCGAATAAATCGAAACTTGCACAAGCCGGAGAAAGCAATACAGCATCTTCTTTCTTAGCAGATCTGTAAGCCATATAAACCGCTTCTTGCATGGTTTCTGTATCGATAATTTCTTCTACCATNCCATCAAATGCTTTGTGGATTTTGGCAGTATCTTTCCCTAAACAGATAATGGTCTTTACTTTATCTTTNACCAAATCGGTCAACATGGTGTAATCGTTTCCTTTGTCTACACCTCCCACNATCCAAACGGTTGGATTNTGCATTGACTCTAGCGCATACCATGTAGAGTTTACATTGGTNGCTTTCGAATCATTGATGTATTCCACACCTGAAACCGAGGTAACAAATTCCAAACGGTGCTCTACGTTTTGGAANTCTGAAAGACTATCGCGGATCACTTCCTTGCGGATTTCGATGATCTTAGCTGCAATTCCACCAGCCATTGAGTTGCTAATGTTGTGCTTTCCTTGTAATGCTAAATCGTGTATTGACATTTCTACTGTTTTGGCGTTTATCTTGATTTTTATTTCTTCTTTTTCTAACCAGGCTCCATTCTCTACGGGGTGCTTCAACGAATAAGGGTGTTTGTGCATGTTGAGTTGACGCTGTTCGATTGCTTTCTGAATGATCGGATCATCTTCCCAAAAGATGAAATGATCGTTTTCATCTTGGTTTTGAATGATGCGAAACTTCGAATCGATGTAGCGCTGCATTTGGTAATNGTAGCGATCCAAATGATCTTCGGTAATGTTGGTCAGTATTGCGATGAATGGTTTAAAATCAAAACAACCATCCAACTGAAAACTACTGATCTCCAACACGTACCAATCAAAATCTTTCTCAGCTANCTGCCAGGCAAAACTTTCTCCGATATTTCCGGCCAACCCCACATTGAATCCCGCATTTTTTAAAATGTGATGCGTTAACAATGTTGTTGTGGTTTTACCATTGGTACCGGTTATGGCAATCAGTTTTGCATTGGTATACCTTGCTGCAAACTCAATTTCAGAAACTANCGGAATTCCTTTTTCCTTTAATGCCTGAACCAGTGCAACCTTATCCGGAATACCGGGTGATTTCACAACTTCATCTGCATTGAGGATCAATNCTTCCGAATGTTTTCCTTCTTCGAATGCTATCCCGTAATGTGAAAGAGCGTCTTTATACTTTGCTTTCAGTTCTCCTCTATCTGAAAGGAAGACTTCAAAGCCTTTTTGCTTTCCTAAAATGGCGGCACCTACACCGCTTTCTCCACCTCCGAGNATGACTAATCTGCTCATCGGTACTCGTTTTATCGAAGTTTAAGTGTTACGATACTCAACACTGCGAGCATAATGCCCACAATCCAAAAGCGNGTAACAATCTTCGATTCGTTCATTCCCAATTTTTGGTANTGNTGGTGCANTGGCGACATCTTGAAGATTCTTCGCCCTTCGCCATATTTCTTTTTGGTGTACTTGAAATAGCTCACCTGCATCATCACTGATAAATTCTCTATGAGGAAAATCCCACACAGAATGGGAAGAATTAATTCTTTGCGAATGGCCAATGCAAACACTGCGATAATACCGCCCAACGCCAATGAACCGGTATCGCCCATGAACACAGAAGCCGGATACGAATTGTACCACAAGAACCCAATGCANGCCCCAACAAATGCTGCGATGAANACTACNAACTCACCTGTGTTGGGCANGTACATGATGTTGAGGTAATCGGCAAAAACGTAGTTACCACTTACAAAAGCGAAGATTCCCAACGCNAANCCAATAATTCCACTGGTACCAGCTGCCAAACCATCTACCCCATCGGTAATGTTAGCTCCGTTAGAAACTGCAGTCACTACCAGAATTACCACCGGAATAAAAATCAACCAGGTGTAGTCCTTCAAATCTTCATTAACCCAGGTTAGAATCCAGTCGTAATCGAACTCGTTGTTTTTCACAAANGGAATGGTCGTTTTTGTTGAGCGGTGCTCTTCCCATTGCACTTCTTCAGTTGCACCCGCTGCTTCAACCATCTCTTGCGGAACTTCTACGCGTTCCTTGATTTCAACATCTTCGTGGAAATACAGAATAGAGCCGGCTATGATTCCAATTCCAACTTGTCCAACGATTTTGAANTTTCCTTTTAACCCTTCTTTGTTCTTTTTGAAAACCTTAATGTAATCATCGATGAAGCCAATTGCTCCCAACCAAACGGTTGAAACCAGCATCAAAATGATGTAGATGTTATCGAGTTTGGCAAACAANAATGTTGGAATAAGGATGGCACCCAAAATCATGATTCCNCCCATGGTTGGTGTTCCTTGCTTTTGNTTTTCACCTTCTAAACCGAGGTTACGAACCGTTTCTCCCACTTGCTTACGGTGCAACAGNTTAATGATGTGTCTNCCGAAAAACATCGAAATGATCAAAGACACAAACACTGCCATTGCCGCACGAAAAGAGATGTATTGAAACACTCCTGCTCCCGGGATGTCTAGTTCATTAAGGTATTGAAACAAATAGTATAACATCAGCCTTTAATCATTTGAAAGAGTTCGGTTAATACAGCCATATCATCAAAATCATGTCGCACCCCTTTAATTTCCTGGTACGTTTCATGACCTTTTCCGGCAACCAGAATAATGTCTCCTGACTCAGCCATGGTTACCGCTGCTTTTATTGCTTCTTTTCGGTTAGTTATGGATAATGTTTTCTTAAAATCTTGCGGAGGAACACCTGCCTGCATATCAGCAATAATGACATCTGGCTCCTCTGAGCGCGGGTTATCAGAAGTGAAAATCACTTTATCGCTGAACTTACATGCGATACGTGCCATTTCAGGACGCTTTGCTTTATCTCTATCTCCACCACATCCTACAACCGTAATAACTTGCTCGTTTCGGGTTCGGATTTCTTTAATGGTTTCCAATACATTCTCTAATGCATCTGGCGTATGTGCATAATCTACAATACCTGCAATATCACTTGGTGTTTTGATGTACTCAAACCTTCCGTTAACCGTATCCAGTTTTGAAACAGCCGTTAGCACATCCATTTTATCTTGCTCTAACAGCAATGCTACACCATAAACCGCCAACAGGTTGTAGGCATTAAAACCACCAACCAATCTTGTCCATACATCGTTTCCATCAATTGACAACTGCAAACCTGTAAATTGATTTTCAATCACTTTCGCTTTGAAATCCGTCATGGTTTTCACACCATAGGTTTGTACTTTGGCACTGGTATTCTGTACCATTACAGCACCATTTCTATCATCGTTATTCACCAATGCAAATGCCTCTGGTTTTAAGTTGTCGAACAACAACTTTTTGGCATTGATGTAATTTTTGAATGTCTTATGGTAATCCAAATGGTCGTGTGTGATGTTAGTAAACACTGCAACATCAAAATCTAACCCGGTAACACGATGTTGATCGATCGCATGCGAGCTAGCTTCCATGAAGCAATAATCACAACCCTCTTCAACCATTTCGTGCATCAAGCGATTCACACTCAATGCATCTGGAGTTGTATGTGTTGCATTCAACACATCATCACCAATTTTATTCACCACCGTGCTCAACATACCGCACTTGTAGCCCAACGACTGAAAAAGCTGGTGCAACAACGTTACCACACTGGTTTTACCGTTTGTTCCGGTAACTCCTACCAGCTTTAATTCTTCAGATGGATTGTCGTAAAAATTGCATGCAATGTATCCTAATGCCTCCGCTGAATTACCCACTTTTACATAGGTTATGTCTTTATTCAACACTTCCGGCAATTGCTCACACACCACAGCAACAGCACCTTTTTCAACGGCTTTATCAATGAATTTATGCCCATCGACCTGAGTGCCTGAAACCGCTACAAACAATGAAAAAGACTCCACTGCTCGCGAATCGAAAAACACGTTTTCAATAGCGACATTGGTCGTACCGATCACCTCTTCGAGGCCTGTTTTGTACAATATGTCTTTTAATATTTTCATGCTAATTCTAGCGTAATTTTTGCTCCTTTATTAATGCGTTGTCCCGGACGAACAGATTGTCTTTTGACCGTTCCCTTTCCTTTCACCTCTACAGCTAACCCCATATTCTCCAACAGGTAAATAGCATCTTCCAGGTTCATTCCTCTTACATTAGGAACTAGGTTCTGCTTTACCGGTTTAGGATGTAAAATCACAGAGTCTTTCTTCGTTTCCGGCATTACCCACTCTGCTTCGCTTTGTTCTATAAAGTCAATATCGATTTGCTTATACACCTCTTCTAAGTCTGCCACATAACTGTTTTTCGCTACAGGAATTGGTGTTGAAGCCGTGTATTCCATTTGCTTCAATTCTTTGTGCATCTCTAAGCGTGTAGAGTACACCTTATCTGCTATTTCTTTAAAAATCGGCCCAGCCACCAGATTACCGTAATACACATTTCTAGATGGCGCATTTACCACCACAATGCAACTGTACTTAGGATTATCTGCTGGGAAATACCCACAAAACGAAGCCTGATAAGAGGTTCCGTAATTTGAATGGTATCCGTATTTAGAATTTGCAATCTGAGCTGTACCAGTCTTCCCCGCAATTTTGTAATGCGCTCCTTTCAAATTGGTTGCTGTTCCGTGATCCACAACAGCCTCCAACATAGCATGCAACTTTTCAATGGTTTCATTGCTTGCGACTTTTGGATTCAGCACAACAGGATCTAGCTCTTTCACCATTTTATTGCCATTACGAACAGAGCGCACAAACATGGGCTTCACCATTTTCCCATCATTTGCCACCGCATTGTAAAGCGTTAAGATTTGCAGCGGTGTCATCTCCAACTCATATCCATGAGAAATCCAAGGCAATGAAATACCCGACCAAGAAGGATCGTCTGCCGACTTGATGTAGGGCTCACCCTCTCCGGCAATTTCAATTCCAAGCGGCTTATTCAAACCAATTTTATAGAGATGATCGATAAACGCCTGAGGATTTGAACGATAATGCTCATCAATGATTTTAGCGATCGCTATATTAGACGATACCGCAAAAGCTTCTTCTACAGTAATTTTACCGTATCCGCCTTTTTTAGAATCTTCCATTTTCTGGCCGTAGAACTCATACACACCTTCACCTGTCTCAATTTGATGATCCAAATCGATGTAACCATCTTCCAACGCCACCATGTAACTCGCCAACTTAAACGTTGAACCGGGCTCTGTTTTTGCACCAACAGCNTAGTTATAACTCTCGCTATACACCCCGTTATCATCTCTGCTCAAATTCGCAATTGCCCGAACCTCTCCCGTTTCCACCTCCATCAACACCACACAACCATGAGCTGCATCATGCTTTTTCAACTGCTTCATTAAAGCATANTCAGCAACATCCTGAATATTGATATCTATAGAAGTATAAAGGTCATATCCATTTTGTGGCTCCAACTCATTTTCATCATTAATCGGCATCCAAACACCACCCATAATCTTCTTCATCAAGCGTTTCCCAGAAACACCTTTTANCTCCTTATCATAAGCACCTTCTAGCCCAACCATCGCCACACTATCTAACTTNTAACCAATGGTTCTACCCGCCAACAGACGAAATGGCTTTTGACGCTTATTCTGTTGNAAATAGATCAAACCTCCTTTGAACTGTCCTTTCTTGAAAATGGGAAACTCGCGCAACTTCTTCAGCTCAGTGTATTTCACCTTGCGNGCAATCAACATATAGCGCGCACCGTTATTTCTNCCGTTTTGCAACTGTCGCTTCCACTGAAACGCTGTTTTACTCTTAAAAAGCGATGCTAAACACTGAGAAAGCGTATCAATATTTGCATTGAAAATCTCATCTGTAATTGCTTCTGCATTTGGATCCCAGCGCACCTCATAAATAGGCACTGAAGTCGCCAACAAACCACCTTCCGCATCGTAGATGTTTCCACGAACCGCATCAATTGTTTTATATGCCACAGTGAGGTTCTCTGCTTTTTCGCGCCACATATCGCCCTCAACAAACTGAACTACCACAACACGACCAACAATCATCACTGCCACAATTGCCAGCAAGAAATACAGTGCGTACACTCGTCTNAATATGTATTTCTTATTTTCCAAGATCTTNCTTAGTCTTCTATTGTTTCAAATTCGTTTTCGTCTATTACAATTTTATGTGGCGGAGCAAATGACTCTTCCAATCCCAAACCGCGCTCTTCAATAATCTTNACCAACTCAGACTGCTTACTGGTATACATTAAGTCTGACTTACTGGTTATGTATTCTGAGCGTAATTCTTTCAAATCNGCATTGATATGATTGATNCTTCTTACCGCATCCTCTGCCATATACCCATTNGCGATGTATATCAACCCTAGAAAAACCAGAAAAAACAAAAAGGGAAGATGTCGAACAACCTCTTCCCTAGCCAGCAAATTACCACTCATCAACTGAGCGAAAGGTCTTGCAACCTTTTTGCCGACAGGTCTATCTTTTGTTGTGTTCTCCACTTTAGGCTTATTGACAAATACATTCATATTTTTTCTGCTATTCTCAGCTTAGCACTTCGCGCCCTCGGATTCATNTCTATTTCTTCATCCGTTGGCACTATCACTTTGTTATTTATNGGCTCTAGCGGCCTTATCAACTTTCCAAAAAAATCTTTCTCCTGCTTCCCTTCGAAATTTCCCGCCNTCATAAAATTCTTCACCAACCGATCTTCCAACGAGTGATAACTCATCACTACTAACCGCCCTCCTTTATCCAGCAATTCAACCGACTGCTCTAACATTTCTTTCAAAGCACCCAACTCATCATTCACCTCTATCCGCAATGCTTGAAACAACTGCGCATAGAACTGATTTTGCTTTTTCAATGGCGCCAATCCTGACACCAACTCTTTCAACTCAAAGACCTTTTCTATTTTTTTATCTTCTCGCGCCTTCACAATCAGCGCTGCTATTTTTCTCGACTGCTTTAACTCTCCGTATTGCCNAAAAATCTGCGCCAATTTTTCTTCTCCATACCCATTCACCACTTCTTTAGCAGAAACTTTAGCACCCTGATCCATTCGCATATCCAACTCCGCATCAAACCGAATTGAAAATCCTCTATCAGCCTGATTAAACTGATGAGAACTCACTCCCAAGTCAGCTAACACCCCATCAAGTGGAGTCATTCGATGTAAGCGGACGAAATTTTTCAAAAACCTAAAGTTTGACTTCGCCAACACAAACCGCTCATCACTCACCGCGTTTTCATGCGCATCCTTATCTTGATCAAACCCCATCAACTTGCCTGTAGTCAGCTGCTGAAGAATTGCTTTTGAATGCCCACCACCACCATAGGTTACATCTACATAATTTCCTTCGGGATTAATTTTCAACCCATCAAGACACTCCTGCAACATTACCGGTTGGTGATAATCAGTCATCTAACNCCCCATCATTACTCAAACTTCCCATCACCTCTTCTGCCAATGATTCAAAATCATCTTCAGACTCANCCATCACTTGCTGATAGCGTGCTTTTGACCACACTTCAATACGGTTCGCATAAGCGAAAAGAACGATCTCTTTTTCAATCTCAGCAGCTGTACCCAACTGCTTCGGAACCAACAAACGACCAGCACTATCAAGNGCTAACTGCGTAGCTCCATTATGAAACTGGCGGTAAAACTTTCGATTCTTCGCCACGTATAAATTCAACTTTTCAAACCGCGCTGTTTCTTTCTCCCACTCATTCATCGGATACAANACCAAACACCCCTCAAAGCCTCGATTCATCACAAACCGCTCTTGAGCAGCAGGATCAATCTGCTTTTTGAGACCAGCCGGAAGCATAAACCTCCCTTTGGCATCCAACTTACATTCATATTCTCCGATGAAACCCGCCATGGATCAAGCACTTCTGTTTGAAAGTGTAAAATTATTTAAAATTTTCCCACTTNCTCCCACAATCTACCACTTTGTTAATAACTTTCCAANGTCACAAATATTGCTTAGGCGACAATTCCCTTTAAAAACAAGGGATACAGACCAATGGCAAATGAAAGTATTGAAGTGGGAGAAAGGAGGTTTCCCACTAAGGTCTTTTTAACACTGCTTTGTTGATATGGCGCGAGTAAATCAGCCCCCTTTGTGAGTTTTTACTTAATTTTGAAGTTGCAGAAAACCGCACTAAATGGAATTAGAAATAATTAAGGAAGACAAGTTTGAGTACGTAGAAAAAGGAGATGGTCCGGTTTTATTACTCTTACATGGTTTATTTGGCGCTCTCAGTAATTTTCAGGATGTTGTTCATCAATTTTCTGACCGCTTTAAGGTGGTAATTCCACTGATGCCCATNTACACTCTACCGGTTATTAATACAAATGTGAAGAGCCTCGCCAAGTTCATTGAAGAATTCATTGAATTTAAGGGCTACGAAAAAATTAACCTCTTAGGCAATTCTTTAGGCGGACATGTTGGCTTGGTTTACACTTCTAAAAACCTGGAAAAAGTTAACACCTTAATATTAACAGGAAGTTCTGGACTGTATGAAAATGCTTTTGGTAGTTCTTTCCCAAAACGCAGTGACAAAACATTCATTAAAAAACGTGTTGAGGTTACCTTTTACGANCCTAAACTAGCAACAGACGAATTGGTTGACGAATGTTACGACTTGGTAAANGATAAAACCAAATTGTTGCGCATTTTAAGCTTGGCTAAATCTGCGATTCGTCATAACATGACCAACGAATTGCCTTCATTGGATGTTCCAACCTGTTTAATTTGGGGTAAAAACGATGAGATTACGCCACCTGAAGTAGCCGAGGAATTTCATGAATTATTNCCTCAATCTGATTTATTCTGGATAGACAAATGTGGCCATGCCCCTATGATGGAAAGACCCGAAGAATTTAACAAGTTCTTGAGTGACTGGCTAGCTAAGCAGGAATTTTAATTATCAGATGCAGATCAAAACAGCTTCTTTCGTTATCAGTAATACTGATATTAAATTTTGTCCGGAACCAGACAAGCCAGAGTANGCTTTTATNGGAAGGTCAAATGTTGGAAAATCTTCNTTGATTAACATGCTAACCAACCACAAAGGGTTAGCAAAAGTTTCGGGNAAGCCAGGAAAAACACAAACCATCAATCACTTCATCATTAATGANGAATGGTTTTTGGTCGATTTACCTGGATATGGCTACGCTAAGNCCTCAAAGTCCAANCGCAATCAATTTAAAGGATTCATCAATCAATACATTAAAAAACGAGAGAATTTGGTTTCTCTTTTTGTTTTGATTGACTCACGCCATACTCCNCAAAAGATAGATTTGGAATTTATGGAATGGCTGGGAGAGAACCAGATTCCGTTTACGATTGTATTTANAAAAATTGACAAACTATCGAGTTCTGAGCTGAGCAAGAACATGGCCAATTACAAAAAGCAAATGTTACAGTCTTGGGAAGCAATTCCTCCTGTAATCCTCACATCNGCTACAGCAAAAAAAGGGGNCGATGAAATTTTAAACTTCATCGACCACAANAATCCACTTTGGAANGCTTATTACGAGCAACACCATTAATTGGCCTTGCGTACTAAGTCCATTTTTTCTCCAATTTTATTAGCAAACTCACGCATTTCTTTTGCAATCTCATCTTCGCCTGTAGCTCTGGCAAAGGTATCTGCCATTGTAATCATCGATTGGTAAGTGTACAGCTTCATATCATCCACAGGCATATCTTTCGTCCATAAATCTATGCGCAATGTGTTCTTTTCGTTCTCATCCCACATGGTTAGCATCGTTGCTTTACACTTCCCCTTTTCACCATTATCACTCGCACTCCACTCAATGGTTTCAGGCACGTGGTTTTCGTCCAATTCAATACTGAATGTTATCTCTGATTTTTTACTCATTTCTATACTGGTTTATATTTTGATTCTTGTAAAAATTGTTGNCCGTTAACTGGNGCAACCATCAACTCTTCTAATGTCANATCAGGATGTTTTTCCATGTAAGCNTTTACNATCATCCACCCNACCCAATAACCAATTTGCCCGGGAGACTCTTTAGGCATTCCTGCTGTAAAAGGCCCTTCTGAAATGTATTGGCGGATGTCGTTGATCTTTGAAGAGAAAAGCACATTGCTTTCTATTAACGCACTCCATATTTGTATTTCGTTATCATTACACCACTCNANTTGCTCAGACGTGTAACCTATATAATTGTGTGCAGAGTCTAATGGAAACATGGCTTGCATTGCATACATCCCTTTTCCATAAACAATAATGCGNGAGATTAGATCATTCCCATTTTCTTCATGATCGAACTCTGACAATATCCAACCTCGCATNGCATCGTATGGCAATCTTTNCCGCTCCATCATTTCTTGCTTGTATTGCGGCCATTGCATCATTTTATAATACTCGCTGTGCTTCCCTAAATACATATCAAGNCCTATTCCTAGGTAATTATCTGTTGCCACAACTTTAGAATCGAACCCTGAAATAACTGTCACCAATTGCGGTACCNACTTCTCTTTGANATGATAGCTATAGTAGCGAAAAGCNTGATTCAGCTTTTTCTTTTCTTCTTCCAAGTCTGAAAACTGTGTTTCAACATCTCGGTACAATTGCTGAACATTCGGATCTCCTAAAAAACCTTCTACCCGGTATTTCAATGCNGGATCATCTATCATTCCCAAACGAAGCATNTTTTGCACATACAATGCNTAGAATGTTCCGTATTTTTTGTGTAATTGTTCGTTTTCGGCATTAAATTGGTAGACATCCATTTCAAAGAAATCTTTATCTAACCTGTAAAGCGGCTGATCGATTTGAATGTTTGAAACGTCTACATCAAATTTGTTCGTATCACAAGACGCCATGAGCGTTATTAACAATAAACATTTAGCAAACAATACGAAGTACTTCATACAATAAGGATCTTTCGTTTTAGCTTTACACTTAAAATAAGAAGGCAAAAATATGAAACGTTTATCGACCTCTTTTCTATCACTAACAGCAGTTATTGCATTTTTATTTTCAACACTTCATTCTTCTGCGCAAGATTCCAGAAGTCTGCGCTTGGGACTAAGTTTCTCGCCACAAATTAACTGGATGCCGCCAGACAACACAAACTGGGACAGTGACGGTGCTCGCGTGGGAATGAATTATGGAATACTGGCCGACTTTGTACTTGTTGGCAATGACAATTACATGTTCAGCACCGGTTTTACTTTATCTCACACNGGTGGTAAGTTAAGCTACCCAACAGCTTACGAGTTTTTTGATACTGCTTCGATTTACACAGGNGCAGATGCTGAAGCTACTTACAAATTAAGGTATATCGATATTCCTTTAGCGATAAAGCTAAGAACAAACGAAATCGGATATCTTCATTACTATGGCCTTTTTGGCGTCACTACAGGTTTTAACATTAGCGCTAAACGCGACATTAAATATCAATTTAACGGAGGTGAATACTCCAGAGATGATGAAGATATTTCAGATGATGTGAACCTTTTCCGCGCTAGTTTGCTTATTGGAGGTGGTATTGAATACAAAATAAGCGGCAACACTTATTTAATTGTTGGATTGAGNTATCAAAATGGCTTTACTAACATCTTAAAAGGAGATACTTACGAAACCGACAGTAACGGNAATGTAATCATCAACAGTAACGGAAAGCCCACTGACGATGAAAAAGTTAAAACACGATTGAATGCGGTAGCGTTAAACATTGCCGTAATATTTTAATACAGANACAGGATTTTATCATGGTTAAACCAAACGAAACGGCCGAATACATTGTAAACTGGCTAAAATCATACATTAACAANACAGGNCTTAAAGGTTTTGTNGTTGGTGTATCTGGCGGAATTGATTCAGCAGTAGTCAGCACATTATGTTCGATGACCGGATTTCCGGTTACTGTTATGGAAATGCCTATTCATCAGGCTAAAGATCAGGTAAGCCGCGGTAAAAATCATATTGATTCATTNAAAGAGCGTTTTTCGAATGTCTCTAGCATGGAGCTGGACTTAACAGAAACGTATGATGATTTTGTTCGCGCCCTTGAAAAAGTAGCCGACCTTAATGCTGATGTTGACAACAAGTTTCTTACACTTTCCAATACCAGAAGTCGTTTACGAATGATTTCGTTGTATTCAGTGGCTGGATTNAATGGTTATTTGGTATGCGGAACCGGCAATAAGGTAGAAGATTTTGGTGTTGGCTTTTACACCAAGTATGGAGATGGNGGTGTAGACATTTCTCCTATTGCAGACCTAATGAAATCTGAAGTATATCAACTTGGAAAAGCTATTGGCGTTAATGATGATATCTTAACTGCTCGTCCTACTGATGGTCTTTGGGATGACGGACGTACTGACGAAGATCAAATTGGCGCCACTTATGACGAGCTAGAATGGGCTATGTTATTACAAGACAAGCACGGCTCANCACCAAACGACACTGTTTTTGAAAACGAGCGTCAAAAGAAAGTGTGGGAGATTTATCTCGAACGTCACAAAGCCAACAAACACAAAATGGACCCTATCCCTGTCTGTGAAATTCCAGACAAGTTTAGAGCATAACACAAAAGCAAAAAGAGCCCATTGAGGCTCTTTTTTCATTTCTATATCTTTTTGTTACGTTGCTTTTTAGTAAGAAGAATCATTTATTCTACTACCCACGTATTATTTCCACGTAGCAAAGCATCTAAATCTCCTTTTCCAGAACGCTCAATTGCGTGCTCAATCTGATCTTGCAAAGCATCTTCATACGTAGCTCTATCTGCTTTGTAAAACACTCCGAACGGACGTGGCAAAACATGTTCTTTTTGCGGATCATCGAAAATTCGGCTTAAGATATGCGCCTTCATTGGATCAGAAGGATCGTGAATCATCAAATCATCAGCTGATGCATTTTCCATATCTACTACCACAGGTGTAAACCCATCAAGCTTAACCCCTTTCGTATCTTTATTAAACAACAACGGTTTTCCTTCTTCTAGAAATAACAAGTGTTCTTCTTTTAACCCTCTCTCTGTGTATGGCGAGAAAGCCCCATCGTTAAACACAATACAGTTTTGGTAGATCTCTACAAAAGAAGCTCCTTTATGTTGCTCTGCTTCCAAGAAAATATTTTTCATGTGTCTGGGTTCACGATCAATTGTTCTAGCCACAAAAGTTGCATCAGCACCAAGCGCTAATGCCGCTGGGTTAAACGGGTGATCGATTGAACCTAATGGCGAAGATTTAGAGACCTTTCCTTCCGGGGAAGTAGGAGAATACTGTCCTTTTGTTAATCCGTAGATCTCGTTATTGAACAGCAATATATTGGTGTCAAAATTTCTTCTTAAAAGGTGAATTAAGTGATTACCACCTATTGACAAGCTATCTCCATCTCCAGTGATAATCCATACACTTAATTCAGGACGAGCTGCTTTTAAGCCTGATGAAATAGCTGTTGCTCTACCGTGGATACTATGCATTCCATACGTTTCCATGTAATACGGAAAACGAGAAGAACAACCAATCCCTGAAATAAATGCAATGTCTTCTTTTTTTACTCCTATTTCAGCAACAGCCGCTTGTACTTGTTTTAAAATGGCATAATCACCACAACCCGGACACCAGCGAATTTCCTGATCAGAAGCAAAATCTCTTGCTTTATATTTTATCTGTTCGTCTACTTGTTTTGTCATGGCCATTAAGGTTTAAAGTAGTGATTTTACTTTTCTTTCTATTTCCTCGGCAGTAAAAGGAACTCCTTTGATTTTAGCAAACAACTCTGCATCAATCAAGAATTTATCGCGAATNATTGTTACCAACTGCCCATCATTGATCTCAGGAATAAGCACCTTATCAAATTTAGCAAGTAGCTCTCCTAAGTTTTTAGGAAACGGATGAATGTATCTTANNTGNGTATGTGCTACAGGCAACCCTTGCATACGCAAATGTTTCACTGCTGTTTTAATTGCACCATATGTTGACCCCCAACCTAAAACAAGAATACGGTCTTCTTCCGTACCCTGATTCAAGGTTTGTTCGGGAATATCATCGGCTATTTTCGNAATCTTTTCCGCACGNATTTTCACCATTTTCTCNTGGTTATCAGAATCGTACGAAACGTTTCCTGTCAAATCTTGTTTTTCCAATCCTCCTACGCGGTGCTCAAACCCTTCCATACCTGGAACAGCCCACTTACGCACCAAACGCTCATCGCGTTGATAAGGCAAGAANTCTTCGCCTTTATCTTTCTCGGTNACAAAATTTGGAGTAATTGGTTTCAANTCCTTTGACTCTGGGAATTTCCACGGTTCNGCTCCATTNGCAATNTANCCGTCTGACAAGAAGATTACCGGAGTCATATGTTCTACGGCAATTCGGGTAGCCTCATAAATTGCATCAAATGCATCGGCTGGTCTACTGGCTGCGATCACAGGCAATTGTGCTTCCCCATTTCTACCGTACAAGGCCTGCATTAAATCTGCCTGNTCTGTTTTAGTAGGNAAACCTGTAGACGGCCCACCACGTTGNATATTGATAACCACCAAGGGCAATTCTAACATTACAGCCAACCCAATTGCTTCTCCTTTCAATGCTATTCCCGGACCTGAAGAAGCTGTAACTCCCAACGATCCACCAAATGAAGCACCAATAGCCGAAGCTACAGCGGCAATTTCATCTTCTGCCTGAAAGGTCTTGATTCCAAAATTTTTATGCTTAGAAAGTTCATGTAGAATATCAGAAGCCGGAGTAATGGGATAAGTTCCATAAAACAACTCTAAACCCGACTTTTGAGCTGCGGCTACTAAGCCAATGGCCGCACCCTGATTTCCCATAACATTGCGGTATGTACCGGGATCTAACTTNGCACGNTTAACTTCATAACGCGTACTAAAAATCTCACTGGTTTCNCCAAAATGATAACCGGCTTTTAATACCGTTACGTTGGCATCAATCAGCTCTGGTGATTTTTTGAATTTCGCCTCNAGGTATTCAATGGTTGTATCNAATGCTCTTCCGAACATCCAGTACAACACCCCTAAGACAAACATGTTTTTAGCGCGGTCTTGATCTTTAGGAGAAAGCCCACTCTCTTTCAACGCGTTTTTAGTCAGCGTTGTAATTTCTATTTTATANACTCTGTATCCCTCTACTTTAGNACTTTCCAGAGGNTTATCNTTNTCGCACTCTGCCAGNTTTAAGTTTTTGCTGTCAAAGCCGTCTGTATTGGCAATAAGAATCCCACCCTTTTTCAAGCTTGCAATATTGGCTTTCAATGCTGCTGCATTCATNGCCACNAATACNTCTGCCTGATCTCCGGCAGTATAGACCTCATTACTCCCAAATTGTAACTGAAACCCGGAAACTCCTCCAACGGTTCCTTGCGGAGCGCGTATTTCAGCCGGAAAGTTCGGAAATGTACTTACATCATTTCCAAAAACAGCACTGGTATTGGTGAATTGATTTCCCGTCAATTGCATTCCATCTCCGGAATCACCCGCAAACAGAATGGTTACCTCTTCTTTTACTTCAGCAATATGATTCATGCCCACTAATTTCTGGGTTCAAATATAGCCTCCTACAGGCTCTAAAAACATGATGTAAATCAGCAGAACAGCTGACCTACAGACAGTGATTAACAAATAATTAAGGAGTCNGATGCGCTAAGCTTAATTCAAGGCAAAGTTTACAGCCTCAACTCCCTTAATTTCCGGAACGGCTTTCATAATTGCATCCTGAACACCAGACTTAAAAGTCATTGTATTCATTGAACAATTGGTACACGTTCCTTTTAACTCTATACGAGCTACATTTTCACCTGTGATCTCAATTAACTCAAGATCGCCACCATCTTCTTTTAAGAAAGGTCTAATTTCTTTTAAAGCTTCAAGTGTTCTTTGGAATAAGTCTTCGTTTTTCATCGATCAAAAGATTATTGCTCTACAGTTTCTGGCTTTAAAGCCACCACCTTTTGAGCAAGTTCATCAAATGCTTTTGCTGCTATTGTTGCCTCTTGCAACACTGCCGGACGTCCGGCATCTCCTGCTTCACGAATTCCCTGAACCAATGGGATTTGTGCTAACAAAGGAGTTTCCATTTTTTCAGCCAATTCTTTCGCTCCATCTTTACCNAAGATGTAGTATTTCTTCTCTGGCATATCTTCAGGCACGAAATAGCTCATATTTTCAACAATGCCCATTACAGGAACATTGATTGATTCTAAACGGAACATCGACACTCCTTTTTTAGCATCTGCTAATGCTACAGGCTGAGGTGTACTTACCACAATTGCACCAGTCAACGGAGCTTGTTTCACCAATGANAAGTGANTATCNCCNGTTCCGGNAGNAAGGTNAATTAGNAAATAATCCAAATCTCCCCAATACACATCGGTGAACATTTGTTCTAATGCTGTGCTCGCCATTGGTCCACGCCAAACAACTGCCTGATCAGGATCTGCAAAGAAACCAATCGACATTATTTTCACNCCATANGCCGAGTTAACCGGCAACATGTATCGTTTNCCTTCAATTTCTTGAACGGCAGGCTTTTCATACACCACATCAAACATTAACGGAGCCGANGGCCCATAGATGTCAGCATCTACNAACCCTACTTTGTAGCCCATNCTGGCCAAACCAGTAGCCAAATTTGCTGAGATTGTAGACTTTCCTACACCACCTTTTCCGGAAGCAATTGCTATCACGTTTTTCACTTCAGACAAATGCTTACGCTGTCCTTGNTCTCTTTGGTTCGGATCTCCTGATAAAGNAGAAGTATTTATTTCTACCTCAAGATCTTTNGCTACATGCTGTTTTAAATAATGCTCACACGCATCTTCAACACGCTTGCGNCTATGCATTGCCGGATTACTCACCTTTAGATCAAAGGTTACTTTGTTACCGTCAATTTTTACGTTGCTTACTAAGTTAAGCTCTATGATATTTTTTTTCAGATCNGGCTCAATCACATAAGAAAGGCCTTCCAATACTTGTTCTTGAGTAATTGCCATTGAACAGTTTTGTTAGATCAGCAAATGTAACAAGTATGGGCTGATAAATCAGTCTATTTAGAACAATTCTAATTATTCAGCTATAAATTTTGATGTNTGTGATGAAGANNACNTTTTAAATGTAAATTCCTGTTATTTTTGCAAAAATGCGATTCTGGACAGCTGTCATATTACTCATTATTCTGGAGACACCGTTTCTATTGAAAGTTTCGTTGGTAACGGATTACATTGTTCGATGGGATTATTATGCNAAGGTACTTTGTGAGAATAAAGACAGGCCTGAATTACATTGTGATGGTAAATGTATTCTGGCACAAAAAATGGCTGCCGCAGATGCTACAACACCAGACAAGCCTCTTTTACCTGAATTTTTAACCCTTGAGTTTTCTCCTTTTTTACAGGNACAAACTTCATTGCAACTTATGCCGATTCTATTGAGCGGCATCAATGAGCAACTCTATTTTCAACACACAGAAAACTGTTCATCNGGTTTTCTACAACTTCCTTCCCCTCCTCCCAAAGGGCGTGTTTTTTCATAAGCTATTCTAAATCTTATTCTTTTAACATTTTACCTTTTGTAACAATGCTTTTATGCGCATGCATNTATGCTGTGTATGGATAACTGTTACATTACAATTATNACATCATGAAAAACACTAAAATATTTAACACACTATTTTTANTTTCTATTGCCATTCTTTCATTCTCTTGCTCTAAAGACGATGATGATGGCGGATCTTCTAACCCTTCAACTCCTAATGCTGGTACTGTAACCGTAGAACTCGAGCATGTTTGGGGCAGTAACATGGCTGACTTTAACCTCAATGAGGATGTTATCCATCCCAAAACAGGAGACACTTTGAATTACTCAATGTTCAAATATTACATTACAAACATTCAGCTAATGGATGACGAAGGAAACTGGTGGGCTGAAGATGAAAGCTATCACTTGGTTAATCTTGAAGAATCAAGCTCTTTGTCNATTGACCTTGAAGNTGTTCCTGGCGGAACATACACCACTCTTTCATANATGATTGGAGTTGATAGNACNCGCAATGTGTCAGGAGTTCAGGAAGGCGATTTAGACCCTGCACTGGGCATGTTCTGGAGCTGGACTACAGGNTACATCATGGTGAAAGCAGAAGGAACTTCGAGCAGTGCAAGCAATGGTTCTTTTGCATTTCATTTGGGNGGNTTTACCGGTGATGTAAATACTGTTAATAGCCGTGAGCATACNTTAAGTACNGCGCTTTCTGTTGACGGAACATCAACAAGCCCAATGGTGCATTTAAGTGTTAATCCTGCCAGATTTTGGCATACTGCGGATGGNCTTTCTACGACCAGCACAATTCATATGCCTAGNACTACAAGTGCACTTATGGCGTATGATTTTGCGACCGGNATTAACGTATCTATGGTACACAACTAATGCTTTTTTTTCGTGATAAGTTGAAACATCGTGTTTCTTTTCACACGCTGCTAGCNTTCTTCTTTATTGTGCTAATGGGATGCGAAAAAGACACACANGAACCTGAGGCGGCTTTACCGCTGCTTCAGGTTCCTTCCTATTTTCCTGAACAGG
Organism: Crocinitomicaceae bacterium; assembly: GCA_002705995.1. Taxonomy (GTDB): domain Bacteria; phylum Bacteroidota; class Bacteroidia; order Flavobacteriales_G; family Salibacteraceae. The sequence goes on from PAJI01000004.1 coordinate 270,140, forward strand.
TTTATCAATTTGAGAACAACCCTATCAGTAAAGAAAGAATTGCTTTGGGTAGAATGCTATTTTACGACCCTCAACTTTCGTCAGACGGCACAATTTCTTGTGCGAGTTGCCANCATCAATCGGCAGCTTTTTCTGACCCCGGACTTGCCACAAGTTTTGGTGTAAAGGGTGTAACTGGCAGCCGTAATAGCCCTGCGTTATTTAACCTATTATGGAAAGACCGCTTTATGTGGGATGGAGGCATTAACCACATTGAAGTAATGCCTGTTGCTCCTATCACAGAAAAAAATGAAATGAATGAAACACTGGTAGGAGTTGCTCAAAAATTAAACCGTAACGTTACTTACAAGCAACAGTTTAAGACTGCTTTTGGTGAAGACAGCATTACTTCTGCTNTGTACCTAAAAGCGTTGGCTCAATTTATGTCTACACTGGTTTCTGCTAATGCAAAATACGATGATGTTTTGTTGGGAGAAGCTTCTTTTACCGAAATGGAAGCCAATGGCTATGAATTATTCAAAAACAACTGCAACAGTTGCCACACCGAGCCTTTGATGACCTCTAACGGTTATGCCAACAATGGCATTGTTAAAGCAGCCAACGACAGTGGTCGTTTTAGAATCACACTAAATCCTGATGATTTTAGCAAGTTCAAAATTCCTTCTTTNCGTAATGTTGCTTTGTCTTANCCCTANATGCACAATGGCTCTATTGCTACTTTAGAAGACGTTATTGAGCACTATTCTACAAACATTCAGCCTTCCGAAACATTGGCTCCCGAACTATCAGAACCTTTTTCTTTTACTGAAAAAGAGAAAGAAGAACTGCTTGCTTTTCTAAACACACTTACTGATTACCAATTCATTAATAANACNTCTTTTTCACCTCCTTCCTCAATACCATAGTTAAAAANTATACTNCTNTTTTTATTTCAATGCATCAAAAAAACACCTTTCTATTCTTTTTNTTTGAGGAATAATTTATTTTCGGTCACNCCTATCACACTGCGTATTATCTTAGAATACATTCACCTATATACAGGGATTTAGGAAATGAATTACAATTACCTTCAAAAGGCTATTGAAGAAATTGAGGAGTATGCCATCATACTGNTAGATANAGATGGCTTTATCATTAACTGGAATAAAGGAGCTGAAAAGATAAAAGGCTATTCCAAAGAAGAAATTATTGGCAAAAATTTCCGCCAATTCTACCCTCTTTCAGATCGCGAAATTGGCAAGCCTGAATTACTCATAAAACNGGCTATTGAAGAAGGTAAAGCTCAAGATGAAGGCTGGCGNGTAAAGAAAGACGGCTCTANTTTTTGGGCNAATGTTACCATTACTGCCTCTCATGACGATGACGGAAATNTTACTGGCTTTAGTAAAGTTACCAGAGATTTATCAGAAAAAANATACAACCANGAACGTATTTCAAGATTAAACAAGGCCATTANTGAAATTGAGGATTATGCGATTATACTGCTAGACCGTGATGGCACNATTCAGCATTGGAANAAAGGAGCTCAAAACATTAAAGGATATACANCCGATGAAATTATTGGANANAACTTNAAACAGTTTTATCCTNCAGCAGATCAANTAGCAGGNAAACCCGAAAANCTGATTTACAAAGCACTCAAAGAAGGNNGGGCTCAAGATGAAGGTTTGCGTGTAAAGAAAAACGGAGATNTCTTTTGGGCCAATGTGGTNATTACAGCTGTACACGATGACAANGGCAATGTTGATGGTTTNATAAAAATTACGCGCGATCTTNCTGAGAAACGNANAGCCGAAGAACGNATGGTNGANCTTAANCANGCAATTNGNGAAATTGAAGATTNTGCCATTATCCTTTTGGGNCGAGACGGAACCGTTTTAAANTGGAANAAGGGNGCNGAAAATATTAAAGGNTATCNNCACAANGAAATTATCGGNAAAAANTTCAAGCANTTTTACACNCNTGAAGACATTANGAAATCATAANCCNGATTNNNTNNTNACNACTGCNATTGCCAANGGTATTGCTNNNGANGAAGGGTGGCGNGTAAGAAAAGATGGNTCTACNTTTTGGGNCAANNTTACNATTACAGCTGTNCANGATNCNAANGGNAACATNACNGGTTTTAGTAAANTAACCNGAGANCTNACNGANCGNAANAANGCTGANGAANAACGNCTNAATNACCTTCNNAGAAATTGAAGCNAAGAACAAAGAGTTAGANCAGTTCTCCTACCTTACCTCTCACGANTTACAAGAGCCTTTAAGAACAGTAAGCACTTTTGTTGACNTGTTTCAGCAGAAATACAAAGACCATTTTGACGAAATGGGCATTCAATCTTTAGAGTATATTTCCGAAGCTACTCAAAGGATGCAAGACCTTATACTTGGTCTAATGAAATACAACCAAATTGGTGACAGTAGAGAACTTTCTTCTNTAGACTGCAATCAATTGGTTAAAGATGTGATTAGTGATCTAAACTCTTCTATAACGGAGNATGAAGCCTCTATTCAAATTGCAGATCTTCCTACTTTAGAAGCTTATCAACTTGAAATGCGTTTNCTTTTTCAAAACCTTTTAAGCAATGCATTAAAGTTTCACAAGCCCAATACCAATGTAACCATTAAAATCTNCCATAAAGAGAACGATGTTGACCANATTTTTGCTATTAAAGACAATGGNATTGGTATTGACANCCGNCATGAGCAACGCATCTTTTCTATTTTCCAACGCCTNAANGAACGTAGTTCATACAGCGGAACAGGAATTGGCTTAGCACATTGTAAAAAAATTGTGGATTTGCATNATGGGAAAATTTGGGTAGAATCTGAACTAAACGAGGGCAGNACNTTNTACTTCTCTATCCCTAAAACTTCTGTTCATTAAGCCTTTTTTTAGAGNCTCTNATTTCATACAGTTGACTAGACACACNCCCTTAAAAAANACAAACAACTCACAATAANCAACATACNCCACATGTACACCTAATGTATACCGTTGTTTTTTNACCAAGCACTAGCACTTCACTAGGTTTGGGAAAAATCAACACACATGAAAAAAACTTTACTTTTTTTAATTCTACTCATCACCATTCAGCTCAATGCACAAACGGTTAATTTAAGNAACGGACTTATTTGTGCTTTCCCCTTTAACCCGGAAGGTGCTACCGTTTCTTTAGCTGACACNACAGGCAACACTTCAGACTTACATTACATCTATTGGTTAGATCACATTCCTGTTGAAGACAGGTACGGCAATGCTAATNGCGCTGTTGAATTCGAAACCCATGAATTAAAAGACCGAATATTCAGACATCAACCCTCTCCTCTTTTCTATCCTTATGAAGGTGCTGAAAGGAGTTTCAGTATGTGGGTAAAAAAACCGCAGGCTGTCGATTACAACTATGAGGCGGGCATTCAGTTTNTGTTTTTTTACGGTCAAATCGTTCAAAGTAAAGGNTGTGGGCTGGCTATTAACTTTTTTAATGATGTGCTCATNTTTGCCGGATACGAAGATGATCTGGAAGTTATTTACGATTTTCCCATTGANAGTTGGGTACACTTATGTGCAGTTTACGCCAATGACACCGCCAANCTCTACATCAATGGAGAACTTTCAGGAGAAGCTTATAAACCANATTGGAACACAGTAAATACCACCACGATTAATTACGGGTTCTTAAATTACTCGANCCCTCAAGGTGGATCACAAANACATTATCACAACAAGTTCTTCGGTTATGTTGATGATATTCACATCTACAACAGGGCTTTAAACACCAATGAAATCAAAACATTGGCAGATGTTCCGATAAACGACAACCCTTCTTCTGTATACACTATTGAAAATGCTACAGCATTACAGCTCTATCCCAATCCTACCAATGGTTTAATTATTATACAGCATAGTGACCTTGCACAAGCTCAACTAGAAATTATTGACCTCCACGGCAAAACCATTTACAACAACCAAGGAGTTAACTCGGTTGACCTGAGCTCATTTTCACCGGGAACGTACGTACTGAAGCTCTCTACTCCAACAGAAACGCTTTTTAAACCATTTGTAAAGTATTAAACGCTGACGCTTCGTTTTGTAGATCAGGCCGGATGTAGCACTTTGCTTGCATTCGGCCTTTTTAGCGTTAACATCTTTTTAAAACATACCAATTGTAATGTTTTTAAATTTGAGCAGTGAATCAACAACAAAAATCAGCTCAAACGCAGCAACTCATTTTAGACACAGCTTTTCAACTGTTCTACAAAAACGGGTTTAAAGCCACTAGTGTTGACCGGGTAATGAAGGCCACTCAATTAACGAAAGGAGCTTTCTACCATCATTTTAAAAACAAACAAGAATTGGGCGTAGCAGTCATTACACAACGCCTACAGCAACGGGTATACAACAGTATGATTGCACCTTTATATACTGAAGAGTATGACACTGTTGAAATGCTGCAAACTATTTTCACACAACGCATCCAGTCGTTTTCTACAGAAGAGAAACAAGCCGGTTGTCCTGCTAATAATTTCATCAATGAAATTGGAGACACTGAAATTGCCTACCAACGTGCATTGAGAAGAATTATTGAAGAATGGAAAGTTGCGTTAATGGCTGTTTTAGAACGTGGAAAAACCAGACAACAGATCAACCTTGAGATCAATAGCGAAGCGGTGGCAGTATACCTCATTAGTGCTTTTGAAGGTGTTCGTGGTATTAGAAAACTCTACCATGATGACCTTATCCTTGAGAACTACCTTGAAGCTGTAAACCGATACATACAACAACTGCGTTAATTTTTTTAAACTAAAACATACCATATAGAATGTTTTTTAATTAAATCCATATGCAACAAAAAACTTCTCCTAAAGTCATCTTTTTTGATGTGAATGAGACACTGCTGGATTTAGCTCCCGTAAAAGCCAGCATTACACAAGCCTTGGAAGGCAAATCAGAACTTGTTAGTCAATGGTTCACATCGCTTTTACACTACTCATTGGTGCTTTCGGCAGCACAGCAATTTGAAACTTTTGACACTATTGGAACGCATGTTTTAATGCTGTTGGCCGAAAGCAATGGCATTTCACTTTCTTATCAGGAAGCAAAAACAGCAACAGCTCCACTTTTGGCATTACCTGCTCATGCAGAAGTACCCGAAGCACTTGAGTTATTGAAAGCTCACAATTACCGTTTGGTAGCGCTTACCAATTCATCGCAAAGGGGAATGTCTGAACAGTTGAGCAGTGCAAAAATTGCCCACTACTTTGAGCACCAACTTAGTGTTGAACAGATTAAAACATACAAACCACACACAACTGTTTACCACTGGGCTTCTGAGCAAATGAACATATTGCCCACAGAAAGTCTTATGGTTGCCGCTCATGGCTGGGACATTGCCGGGGCTCTTTGGGCAGGATGGCGAGCTGCATTTGTTCAACGTCCGGGAAAAGCCTTGTTTCCTCTTGCTCCACAGCCAGAAATTATCGCTCCAAACGTATTGGAGGTAGCTCAAAAACTAATTCGTTAAATCCTTAAATCAATCATATGAACCGAATGTTGAATTATGCTTTGTGTTTGGCGCTATTGGCCAGTTGTAACAACGAAAAAAACACAGGCAATGCTGACAAAGAACACCAAGAAGAAATGGTAAAACAAGAAGAAAAAACCAATCCGGAAATTACTACGCTAGACGATCGTTTGAACGTGCGTAGAACAGAATTTGCACAAAAAGCTTCTGAGGAGAAAAAACAGATTTACAAAGAAGGAATTGAAGCTGTTTCGCTTTCAGGCATTTTAGACAATGCTTTAAATGTTGGCGAAAAAGCTCCTGATTTCACGCTACAAAACCACCTCAACGAACCGGTATCGTTGTATAGCCAATTGGAAAACGGCCCAGTAATTTTAATGTGGTACCGTGGCGGATGGTGCCCATACTGTAACATTACGCTGCACTACATGCAAGAGCGCTTACCCGATTTTAAAGCCGAAGGAGCATCGTTGTTGGCTTTAACTCCAGAACTTCCTGATCAATCGTTAAACACCAGCGAAAAACACAACCTTGATTTTACGGTATTGAGTGATGTGGGTAACAAAGTGGGAAAAGAATATGGCGTTGTTTTTAAGCTTACTGAAGACGTAGCCAAAATTTACCAAGAGTCTTTTGACATCGAACACTACAATGGTGATGCTTCTTATGAACTTCCGTTAGCAGCAACATACATTATTGATCAAGACGGCACCATTCAATATGCCTTTTTAGATGCCGATTACCGCAATCGTGCTGAGCCAGACGAAATTTTAGAGCACCTTAAAAAGATCTAGGTTTTATTGGACGCAATAAAAAAGGGAGCCTTTTCTGACTCCCCTCCATCGCGTATATCAACAAAAGAAAAGATTACAATTTCAGTTGTGAAAGTTTGAAAAAAAGGAGGGTTTAAAACCCTCCTTTTACCAACGATTAATTGACGCTTATCACTAATCGTTTTTCACTCCACTAACTATTAAAGAAAGAAACTACTTCACTACAATTTTGCTCGTGTTTAGCACTTCATTTTCTGCCGATAGAACCTGCACTGTATACATTCCAGATGGAACATCCAGCTTAAGGGTGTGCGGCAATACATTACTCAAGTTTTCTATGCTTACCAATTCACCAACTACGTTGTACACTACCACTTTTTGTCCTTGAACTTCGTTCATGGTTGAGTTCATGTAGACTGTTCCGTTTGTTGGGTTTGGATAAACATTCCATGTTACTGCATTGGCTGCATTTTCATCAACCGATGAAATGGTGTTGCCACTGACAAAAGCTTGTCCGTTATATACTGCTGAATCACATGCATTGTAAACCGTAAGGGTTACATTGTAGAACATGTCGTCTTCGGTTGTTGGAAATACGTGAACAGGATGTTCTTCCGTTGAAGTTGCTCCATCGCCAAAATCCCAGTGGTAACTTGTACCACCTTGTGACAAGTTCTGAAATACTACAATGAAGTAATTTCTAGAATAAGAAAAATCTGCTATTGGCTGCTCAATTAATTCAACATCTATGTTATCAGACGACACACATCCCGAAGCATCGGTAACTGTTACTCCGTAAGTTCCAGCTGCGTTAACCAAAATCACTTGGTTAGTTGCCCCTGTACTCCAATTGTATGTTCCTGCAACAGCCGCGTCTAATGCCACACTGCTTCCCTCACATACAAAAGTGTCTGCTACATCAACCGGAATGGTAAATCCTACTTCTGTTGAATCAACCTCAACACAATACTCACCAGTAATGGTTACGCTGTAAACATCAGGAATGAAAGCATCAATTGTTGTAGTGGTGTCTCCTGTAGACCACAAGTAAGAAGCATTGCTAACTCCCGGTGATAACGTTGTTACAAATGCATTTTCGCAGATGTAAGCGTTATCATTCATAACTGACATTTCTTGCTCAGCAATGTGGAAAGTATCGTTTACCATTCCACAAGCATAATTGGCATACAAGTAGTAAGTACCTGTGTCTGTAACCGTATAAACCGGAGAATTGGTAGCCCCATTCCAAATTAAGGTGTCAACTCCTGTAAAATCATACGTAATTGTTGTTCCGTTGCACAGTTCACGATCTTCAATAGATAATTCATCAAGTGCAACAAAGATTTCAGCTCCAAGATCAAATCCGGCAATTGTATCTCTTAAATCACCATTGATGTCTGTTGTAATTCCTGAAAGAACTAAGCCTACATTGTTCAAGGTATCGTTACACACCTCTAATGTGCTATCGTTAATGAATGGGTTTACCACTGTAAAACCGTTCGCTTCGAACCCGTAAGCATTTTTCCAGATGTTGTAAAACTCGCCAGTACCGCCATAATTAATCACAGTAGGGTTTGATGAATACATGCTGTTGTAATCACAGTACTGTAAGTTTCCTGGTTGTGCTTGAAGCGCATATCCATTGTCTGTCAACATAATGTTGTTGTAGATGGTAGAAATACCAGTACCCACCACATAAAATGCTGCAGAAGTACTAGATCCTCCAATTTCTCTTAGTGAATTGTTGTAAGCATTCAATGCTCCGGTATTGGTAAAATAAATCGGGAAAACAGACTGACTTCCGTTAATTAATGTATCTCCAACACTAACCTTATTGTTGTAAAGATTTATGTCGTCTGCATGACTTTGAACTCTAAAGCCAAATCGGGTTGAATAGCGACCAATTAACTGGTTATTCTCCAAGTTTAAAGTCCCTTCTCCCGAGTTAAGAAAGATTCCATAACTAGAGTTTGAAGCTGTATGTGGAAACTTATCTATTAATGTGTTCTTGATGGTCATTCGGTTGAAATAATCGATATCAATTCCATTGTAATAAACACCTAAAAACTCGCAACTATCAATTACCCAGTCATTGATTCTTCCACTTGAATTTACATAACCATAAATACCTTCAGTTACTGTTTTAAATGTACAGTTGATGAAGCTAACCGTATCGTAAACACTAGAAGTATTATTATCTACATAAACCCCAGACTTTGTTACCTGAGAAGGTTGTGATGCTGAACTATCACAAACCAACTCCATTCCGTCAAACATGTAATGACTTCCTCCTTCTTGCAATTGAAGCACACACCCATAGGTTGATGTTCCTGTTCTTTTAAGGGTAAAATCCTGAAGTGTAACTCCTTTCAGGTTATTCATTTTCCAAACAAAGTTGTTAGCTCCAGATCCCGTGGGGTATTGCACCACTACATTATTTGCATTTCCATTTGCAGATCTGAATGTTACGGTTGAACTATCTCCGCTGGTGATGTAAGGTGTAATGTCAATTTGCTCTGGNTCNNATGCCATCTTCTGCTTCAAAAATAACTTCACCACAAGCACCTCTTTGAGCCAGTGCATTTACAGCTTCGGTAAAGCTTAAAAAGTCACCTGCTCCTGTTTGNTCGATTGCATACAANCCATTCAAAGANTTGAATACNTGAATGGTTACCGTGTCGTTTGTAGTTGAACTATCCGGAACATTGTTGGGCATTTCTGTCCAAACGCTTAANCTATCTCCGCTAGAGAAANTGTATTGTGCTACTGTAAGCGTTGTATCCATTCCTGAGGCTACAGAAAGACCTGTAACATTTAATGCTGTTTGTGCNACTCCGTTTATTGACCAGTGCACCTCAACATCGTTTAATGTACTTGTTCCTCCATTTTCAACTGTAACAACAATGTTAGAATCCACCTCACATGCTCCTGAAACCGGAGATACAATCTCACTCACCTGTGCATCATTGGCATAAGGCATTGCAAAGCGAATATCAGCCAAGTATGCATTGTTGTAAGAAAATGTTTGGCTACACCACGATGAACTGTTCGAAGAAGAATGTCTTCCTCTTGTTTGGTTATACCCTGGTTCATAAGCCATTCCACCATTAGAACTATTATTAGTTTGATGGCTGCAGAACTGTACTTGTAAATTTGAAGTACCATCCCAGTATACCGGCTGATTAAACGTATAGTGTACCCATCCTGTTGAGCTTACTGTAACATTTCCGGTAAATACTGTTGTTAGCCCTGANCCACTAAAGTTAGANAGGTTAGTACCTGAATAAGAAGTTGTTCCTCCAGCAGTAGTCATTCCAAACTTTAATTCTACATTTTGAAACGTATANCCACTTCCGCCCGGAACNGAAGTACAGTAAAATGCTAATCCGGTAATGTTTCCAGCGGTCATACCGGNTGATTGNAACTGAGCTCCCGTATAAATGTGCTGTGTTTTTCTAGAGTCTCTTGTATTGGCAAAAATAGATCCGTATTGATCTGTTGTTGAGTTTGATCCTCCACTTGTTGCTGTTGCATCTCCAAAGTAATAATAAGCCTGTGCAGAAGACTTTTCAGNAAGAGCCATTACTCCCAATGCAATTAGTAAAAAAATGAAATAGAGTTTGTTTTTTGTCATCACCATGAGTTTTAATTAAAATTCAAATTCGGAAGACAAAGAACCTGATATAGGACTACCAAGAGCAGTTATTCATGTAGTCATTTTGTAGATCAAAATGTAGTCCTACAATCGCTTATTNATTATTTCTCAATAGGTTATACATCTATTAAACCTTACATAACATACCGTCTTCATTATTGCACGGTAGCCTCCCCTAAACACTTTTACTGTAATCGTTTTGCTGTATTTACCGGAAGCTATTGCTCAACAACTTAGCTCAACNCNATAGGAATTAATCCTAGTCGAATTAACATAACAATGAGCTTTGCATCACATACATACCTANGAGAGACCTTATATTGTTTAGCTGTACNATTCCCACGCTATTCCTATAAATATGAGGATACTTCCCCCTGTTTCAGCAATATAAAATCTTACATATCCTATTGCTCATGTTTAAATTTGGAAAACACCTAAAAGAAAATNAAAGACTANTAGAAACAAATAGATTATTGACAGATGAAAATACCCGATTGAAGCAATCAATTTCTATTCAAAATCAACGAATCACTACCCAAACCGAAATTTTGCAAAAATTGGAGACGGAGCGACAAATTATTGAAGCCAGNCTCATGAAGGCACGCAATGAGCATGAAATATGCAGTAAACGCCTNACCACTTTAACGCTGCAGTTGATTGAAAAAAATGAGTTGATGCTTGAGATCAAAGTTTTGCTTGAGACGATTCCTCTAGCCACATGTGAAGAGAAGAGNGCTCAGACNATTGCTCAATCTATCAATAAGATACGGATTAGNACNAATACAGAATCTACATGGGAAGANTTCAAACGCAGGTTTGAAGATGTGCACCGTGAGTTTACCAATATCTTACTGGAAAAGCATCCTGATCTTACAAACAACCAGATTAAGTTGTGCCAATTGTTAAAGCTACAATTGTCTTCTAAAAAAATTGGGCATTTGCTAAACATCAATCCNAGATCNGTTGACCGAAACCGCTATGAATTGCGGAAGAAATTTGGCTTGTGCAAAGANGAGAGCTTAAGCAAATATTTAAATGATTTGGGATAGAATCGCATTGACTCTATCCACAAATCATTTTCTACTCTACCTATTTAAACAAAAACTACAATCTATCTAAGGAGTTGCACGGTTCCCTTTTTCTCTTGGTTTCCGCACTCACTCTCTATTTTAGCTACATAAAAATANACNCCTTCAACGGCTTCGTTNCCCGACTGATTTCTGCCATCCCAGCCTTCGTTAACACTTGACGTCTTGAANACTTCTTTTCCCCAGCGGTCAAAAATATTGAGCTCATAACTGTAGACTAAAGTGCCTTCGGGAAGGTTCGCCACATAAGCATCGTTTACGCCATCTCCATTGGGCGTAAATACATTGGCAAACACTTGGTCTGACAACCANAAATCATAGAGGTTGAACTCAAAATCATATTGTTGTGCGAGACCNCANCTTTCTACCTCTACCCAATACAAACCAGACTCGGCTATCATAATTTTTTGCGTAGTGTCTCCCGTACTCCAATAATAGCTACCNCCCATATTTTCNGCACTNACCAAGTGAGTTGTTCCAGAGCAGTCCATTATACCACCTATCAAAGGATCTTCGGGGCCATAGACCACTTCTACATTGATGCCTTGAGANGCAACTCCACATGTGTTATCTCCCTCTGCTTCATAATATCCGCCTCCGGTAACCTGAATTGCTGACGAATCTGCTCCNGTATTCCAATGCACATCAAAGGTTATGGTATCGGTTTGCACTGCCAACCAAAAGGTATCNCCTGAACACAGCACTGTATCTCCGCCCAGNGTANATTGAGGTTCCTGTAACTGGTGCACATAAAATGTATCTTCTACTGTGCCACACACGTTGGTAAGTGCCACAGTATACAATCCATCTTGGTGAAGACTTACCACAGAATCTGTACTTCCATTGCTCCAGCTATAAGTAGCTACATTGTCAAAAGGACCGATTGTTACATTCTCGCCAGTACACAAAAAATAGTCTTCGTTAAATTGTGCACTAATGAACTGTCCAAATGCAATGTTTACTGTGTCTGAGCGGGTACAGTTCCCCAATGTTGAGGTTACTGAATAATCGCCATTCTGATCAACAATAATGTAATTGGCAGTTNCCCCAGTATTCCACAAATAGCTATCATTTCCTAANGGAGCCGTTACTACATATTGATTTTCTCCGTTGCACAAAGCGGTATCTGCTCCCAAACTAACATTNGGAGAAGGCAACGTGCTCAACACAAAATTATCGGTAGCNCTACAAGCTCCTGCGTAAACTGTTACNGNATATGTTCCGGCTTGAACAACCTGAACAGCTGCCGTTGTTTCACCCGTATTCCAATTGTAAACGGCATTGGGAACTCCAGCAGAAAGTGTTACCANATCTCCNGCACATACCGTTGTATCGGCACCTAAGTCAACAGTAATTGGCTGATCTACGGTTACCGTAACACTGTCNCTTATGGTGTAGCAAGAATCTGCCGCNTCTACCCAATAAAGCCCGGTAGATGATGCCGTGTAACTCGATCCGGTTGAGCCATCTTGCCAGGTATATGTTGTAAAACTGTTGGGGTTAAGCACTGCAATGTTGATGNTTTGCCCTTGNCAAAAAGACGTATCCCCGTCCAACACGTTTGTAGTTAGTACAGAATCTGAAATAAATACTTCGGCATTGTCTACTACCGTACATCCGCCTTGTGTNACAGTTACAGTATACGTTCCGCTTGAGTTTACGGTAANGCTGCTGAGGGTATCCGTGGGGGACGTATTCCACACATAGCTATCATAGCCTGTTCCGGTTGTAAGCGTTACGAAATTTCCGCAGCTCATTGTGTCTGAAGGCAACTCCACATCCGGAATTTCAAACGATTNTGTAACAGTATCTACCGCTCCGCATCTTCCGGTAGCAACCAATGAAACTGTATAGTTACCTGGTTGGCTGTAGGCNTGTACCGGATTAGCAGCTGTTGAGGTAGTTCCATCNCCAAAATCCCANANACTAGACGAAGAGCAAGCTGTAGCATCTTCAAAAGAGACAACTTTATTCATGCAACTTACCACGTTAATTTGCGGGTCTACCTGTGCCTCTCTAATGACTACGGAATCAATGGCAAAGCCTTCGTCTTGGCAAATAGACCCTGCTGTAAAACGCAAGCGAAACTGTACACTTGCTACACCGGCAAGGTTAGGNGATGAGAGGCAATGACGNGCNTCTGTCCATTGGCCGCAAAAGCCAGCAGAACCACACCCNGTAGCACAACTNCCCCCTCCTGAGGTTAATGTTCCGCTCCAGCTNCCCGATGAATTGTACCAGTTCTGCTTGTTGCAATTAACTGCTGATGAATTGTTGCCATACGTTTGCCATGAGCCACCATTGCTAGAATATTGCAGCATTACATTGTCCCAACTGTATTCTATTTCTACAATNAATTTGAAAATAATTTCGGGGTTCACCGCATTCGAAAAATCAAAACAAGGCGTGTAGAGGTANGANTTTTCGTTGGCATTGTAAGATCCGGTTAATCCGCCATTGACCCAGCATTTGGTTCCCTCNCCGGCACCTGTAATNTCTGATTTGTTGGGCGTACCGTATGCCCACGAAGAATTACTCCCCCCACTGTACCATGCTCCGTCAAACGATTCAAACCCCTCGTAATAAGGCAATGGGAGCGGTCCGCTGGCGATAAATGTTGCAACAGTATCGTTAGAAGCATTGTTATCNTTAGCCGATGAAACATACACCTTAATGGTATAAGCNTTGGGTGTGGAAAAATCGTAAGTCGTAGCAAAAGAAAAAGTAGTGGTTGCACCTGCTGCTAGTGGCCCGGTAAGTGTTTCTGTGCTGATAACAGTTGCATTTACCTCGTAAATTAATGTCACATTTGACGCTGCTGTTGATCCGGTGTTGTTCAACTGAACACTCACCACCTCCTGACCATAAGAACAGCTCCCTTTTACAGGATTAGTTACCTGAGTTAATGCCACATCGTAGTTTTGTGCATACGCACCAGACAGTAGCATTAACATCCATGCAATTCCTCTCACCAATCTATTCATGAACTTCAAATTTTGGTGCAAATCACACGATAATTCAGAGATACTTTCCTAAAACAGGTGTTGATTTTATGTAGAAAAACACCTTGTTAAAACTTTACANCACAACACTTTACAATTTCATCATTTAAAAGAAATAATTCCCTTATCTCCACCTCGAGATTAATCCATAAATGCACACATGTGCATTTTTCACACAGTTATAATGCTGNACAACCTTAATCGATATTGTATTTCCATATCTGCCTTTTTCTCCAAANACACTTTTNAAAACAANAAATGCAACNTTGTTGCATTTAAAAAATAACACCGTACCTTTGNCGCCTAGACAATTATAAAATGGCGCATACAACAACAGAAAAGAAATTACCGGTNACGGTATTGAGCGGCTTTTTGGGAGCTGGAAAAACAACCTTATTGAACCATGTATTGAACAATAAAGAAGGGCTTAAAGTAGCTGTTATTGTTAACGACATGAGCGAAGTAAACGTAGATGCCAGGTTGGTAGAAAATGAAAACACACTTTCTAGAACAGAAGAGAAGCTGGTTGAAATGAGCAACGGGTGCATTTGCTGCACTTTGCGCGAAGACNTGATGGTAGAGGTTGAAAAATTGGCCAACGAAGGGCGNTTTGACTATTTATTGATTGAAAGTACGGGCATTAGCGAACCCATTCCGGTGGCTCAAACATTCTCTTACATTGATGAAGCTAACGGTATTGACCTATCTAAGTTCAGTTACATTGATACNATGGTCACCGTTGTGGANTGTTACAACTTCTTCAACGACTTTAGTACCAATGAACTGTTACAAGATCGTGACTTAACGGATATGGAAGGTGATTTTCGCACCATTGTGAATTTGCTGACAGATCAAATTGAATTTGCCAATGTGATCATTCTCAATAAAACCGATTTGGTNNAAGAAGAAACTATTGGGTTATTGAAAGCNGCCATTCACAAACTAAATCCGGGAGCAAAAATCATCCGCTCTTCGTTTAGTAAAGTAGATCCAAATGAAATTCTGAACACTGGNCTGTTTGATTTTGAAGAAGCACAACTNTCTGCNGGATGGCAAAAGGAATTGATGGCNGAAGAACATACGCCTGANACGGAAGAATATGGTATTGGCTCCTTTGTATTNCGCAATCAAAAACCNTTTCATCCGNAACGTTTTTGGAATTACCTCAACACACAATATCCTAACGGGATTATTCGCGCCAAAGGGCTNTTTTGGTTGGCCTCTCGCCCAGATGATGCGTTGAACTTTTCACAAGCCGGTGGNTCAACACGCATGGAAAGAGCCGGAGTTTGGTGGTGTAGTATGCCGTTTTCTGAAAGAATTCGATANGCGGCCTATGTACACAATAAAGAAGTATTGGAAGAACGCTGGAGTGCGCGCTGGGGAGACCGTATGAACGAGTTGGTATTTATTGGTCAGGACATTGACAAACCCAAGATGATAGCCGACCTGGAAGCTTGCCTATTGCAAGAAGNTGAATTTGAGCAATTTGAACAAAGACTACCGTTTAAAGATCCTTTTCCTACCAATATTTAAACACACAACAGAATGAAGCAGAACAACAATTTTGACGTTATTATCATTGGCGGAAGTTATGCCGGGCTATCAGCTGCAATGGCTCTTGGGCGGTCGTTGCGAAATGTGCTTGTTATTGATGGCGGACAACCGTGTAACCGACAAACACCACATTCTCACAACTTCATAACACAAGATGGAGAAACACCTCTAGCCATCGCTCAAAAAGCCAAGGAACAAGTGTTGAATTACTCNACGGTAACNTTTGTAAACGGAATTGCTGTTGAAGGGCAAAAAACCGACAATGGCTTTTCCATTACTGTACAATCCGGNGAATGCTACACTGCCCAAAAATTAATTTTTGCTACCGGAGTAAAAGACATCATGCCCAACATTGCGGGTTTTGCTTCTTGCTGGGGCATCTCAGTTGTGCATTGNCCGTATTGCCACGGCTATGAAATNAGGGAACAAAAAACAGGCATTTTAGCCAATGGCGAAATGGCTTTTCATCTTGCGCAACTGGTTTATAACCTNACCAAAGAATTGGTTATTCTTACCAACGGAGCACACACTTTTACGCCTGAACAACTNGAAAAACTGAGCAGCAACAACATTCCTATCCTAGAACAAAAAGTAGCTGCAGTAGAGCATGAAAACGGACANCTCAGCAAAGTAATATTTAATGATACTTCTGCTCTTGAACTGAATGCACTCTATGCACGTATAGCCTTTGAACAGCATTGCAACATTCCTCAACAATTGGGTTGTGAACTCACAGAACAAGGGCACNTAGCGGTGANTATGCTCCAAGAAACAAATGTTGCAGGCATTTATGCCTGTGGAGACAATNCTACCCCCATGCGTTCGGTAGCCTATGCTGTTGCTACAGGAAACATTGCNGGNGCTATGNNNAANAANNCNTTGGCNGNTGANNCNTTCTAGTAGAGCACTTTACANTGGATCTTTAATTTCATTTACCAAAATAATNTNNGCCTATTTTCATTTANATTTCACCNTACNTNAATTTTATTGTTAGCTTTGTCTAAGTTTTAAATTNNCNCAAACTAATAATGATTAACAATGNNACAAAAAAGAANCAGNCACCTCCTACTCTTTTGTTTCATGCTTTTTATCAATGGGTATGCTCATGCACAAATGAGTATGCTCTCTGGCACTGTAAAATCAGGTGATGCAATTGTTCCTTTCGCGGCANTGCAGCTAGAGGGCATTGAAAACNACGGTGANANTACCGATGAAAACGGAGNCTATAAGTTTGAAGCNGTAAAANCCGGTGAATACACNCTTACAATAAGCTGTTTGGGGTACAANACACGGACTCAACAAATCACCCTTCAAGCAGGAAATAACACGCAAGACATTACATTGGAAANCGACTTNNTAAANCTNGAACAGNTNGTNGTTACCGGAACNCGAAGAGCTGTTCCTGTGTANGAATCGCCCATTATTGTTGAGCAAATTTCTACCAAAACTTTTGAAGCCACACAGGCTTTGAGTTTATCGGAAGGATTAAATTTTTCTCCCGGACTCAGGGTAGAAACCAATTGCCAAAATTGTGGTTTTACGCAATTGCGCATCAACGGATTGGATGGTGCTTATTCGCAAATCTTGATCAATAGTCGCCCTATTTTTTCTGCTTTGGCAGGTGTTTACGGACTAGACATGTTGCCTGCTAACATGATTGACCGTGTAGAAGTAGTAAAAGGCGGAGGTTCTGCCTTGTATGGCGGCAATGCCATTGGCGGAACGGTCAACATCATTACCAAAGACCCTACGGAAAATACGTTTGAAGTGGGCATTAACCAATCGTTTATTGACATGGAAGCGCCAGACCGAACAGTGTATGCCAACGGTTCTATTGTCAACAAAGATTTATCAAAAGGAATTAGTCTTTATGGCTATAACCGCAACCGCGAACACTGGGATGCCAATGGTGACGGCTATTCTGAAATGACCGAATTAAACAACACTACTTTTGGTTTTAATTCGTTTTGGAACATTTCAGAGCGCAATAAAATTCAACTGAATTTCAATACCATTGCTGAACACCGCAGGGGCGGAAATAAGTTTGATTTGGCTCCCCATCAGACGGACATTACCGAACAGCTCGATCATCGCATTTATGGTGGAGGACTTTCTTATGAGCATTATTCAAAAAATTACCGTCATAAATTTTCGGTTTATGCGTCTGGGCAAATAACGCATCGCGATAGCTATTACGGTGGTGGCGGAAGGGTTTTGGGCGAAAATGACACGCTTACGGCTGATGATATTGCTGCTATTAATGCCTATGGAAATTCTGATGATATAGCTGTTGTGGGTGGTTTACAATATGCCTTTGACTGGCGCGAAAATTTGGTTTTAATGCTCGGTAGCGAATACCAATACAACGATGTAGAAGACAACATGCCCGGTTATAACCGCACCATTGATCAACAAGTAGGAACATTGGGTTCTTATGCACAACTGGAATGGGATCCGTTTAAAAAACTGTGTATTGTGCTTGGTGGACGGTATGATTATGTAGCCATTGACGGAGCCTACAATTTTGGCGATGAAGCTTACGACAACACCCAACAACTGGGCGTGGCAGTTCCGCGTTTATCGCTGATGTATGACCTCACAAAGGCATGGAAAGTGCGTGCGTCTTATGCACAAGGCTACCGTGCACCGCAAGCATTTGACGAAGATTTGCACATTGAAACCGTTGGAGGTGCAGCGCGTTTTATTCAACTTGATCCGGAGTTGGAAACCGAGCGTTCGAACAGTTTTACAGCATCTTTAAATTACACGCAAACGAGCGGAAAACTACAGTCTAACATTGTTATAGAAGGCTTCTATACCGATCTGGAAAATCCGTTCATTTTATCAGATCAGGTTGAATTAGACAATGGCGTGGCGATGATTACCAAACGCAATGGAGACGGTGCTGTGGTACAAGGCATTAACCTGGAAGGAAACTTTGCCTATACTCGTAAGCTTACTGTTCAAGTGGGGGTTACCCTCCAAACGGCAAAGTATAAAACAACAGAAGTGATTTGGGAAGCAGAAGACAGTTCAGACGAAACACCCGCTACCACAACAGACAATGTTTTGCGCTCTCCTAACACTTATGGGTTTTGGACATTGATATACAATCCATACAAAACATTGAACTTGTCTTACTCTGGTGTTTATACCGGAAGTATGGATGTTGCACACGTCATCGATCCTGATACGGAATATACCACGATTACCTCCACCTCTGATTTTTGGGAGCATAACCTCAAAGTAGACTACACGTTTGAACTCCAAAAAGATTTCCATTTAAAACTCTTTGTAGGCATGCAAAACATCCTCAACAGCTACCAAGCAGACTTTGACACCGGAGCCGACAGAGATGCCGGATACATCTATGGCCCTACTCGTCCGCGAACGGCTTATGCAGGTTTGTCTTTTGGGTTTTAGTGATCAGTTCACATCATATAAATTCATAGAAGATCACCCCAATGGGTTGGTCTTTTTTATTGATGGAATCTTTTTTTAGAAAATGGTAAAACACAATGAATTAAATTCGAAACGAATAAATAAAAACTAGAACGGGATAAGAGTGAAAAACCGCACTTATCCCATGTTAGGCACAATATGAATATGATGAAAACTAATATAATTTTAATTGTCATTGCCTTAATAGCATTTTCCTGCTCCACTCCTGACAAGCCAGAATTAACAGAATCTGAAAAACTTGAATTGAAAAAGGCTCATAATGATTCTTTAATGATTGTATTCGATTCAATTATGGAAGTCAAAGTTGAAATACCTCAATTGATAGATAGTATTATCATTTCTCCAGAATGCCTTGAACAATTTAACACCTTAGCAAGAGAAACAGAAGGAGGACTAAAAGTTGTAGCTAACTCCAAATTTGTAGCTAAAGAAATAGCTGGTATAGTTAACAATAATGCTATTGACAATACTGATTTGATGATTATCATTGACAAAACCAGTAGTATGGCAGATGACCTTGACAACATTAAAAAAGGCCTTAATCAAATATTAAATTCGTTAAAGCAGTATAAGAATATTCGTTTGTGTGTTTCTACATACGGAGACAAGAATATTGATGGAAAATTATGGTATGACTACCAAAATTTCGAAACAGATTTTGATGGAACTATGAATTTTATTGAGAATATTCAGATGACGCATGGAGGTGATTTTCCAGAATCTGTTTATGATGGTATATATGAAGCATTTCAAGAAGGTTTCTGGCAATCAGATGGCAAAAGACTAGTAATACTTTTAGGTGATGCTCCATCTTTAGATTCAACCTTCACGACATATACAGAAAAAGACATAATCAATATTGCAACAAGTGAAAATATTAATATGAACTTTTATCCTATTGTGTTAAGTCCTTACAATGGTGAATTTGGAACTACCCAAAAGATGCAAAACCTTACTTTTATTGAATCCGTTTATCCAAATCCATCAAATGGACCGTTTACCTTGAAACTAAATCAATTTGGCACTTTCAAACTTGAGATTTTCAATCAAAGTGGAGAGTTAATTAAATCTGATCTAGTTAATTCTGAAACTTATAAAACAGACTTGTATGACTACCCAAACGGATTGTACATTGTTAGAATATCCGATAATGACAAGAACTTTGACACAAGAAAAATTATATTAAATAAATAAAGTGCCTAACATAGAACTAATCGTATTTTGGGTATTAAAGAGTGGGGTTTTTCTATGTTGACGTGCTTTATGCACTACGGCTAAGTAAAACTTACTCCACTCTTTGTTC
>PAJI01000005.1 GCA_002705995.1 Crocinitomicaceae bacterium
CCCATGCCCCACCTACAAGGTATACATTGCCAGAATCGTCTACCTCCATGTCCCAAATCTCTTCATCGCCATTGTTCACCAAGTCTTTGTATTGCGAGCCAAACTGGTTGACCCATTGCCAGTCTTCTTGCTGGGCAAAGCTGCAAAAGGCGTTAAAAAAGAAGAAAACAAGCAGAGGGAGTTTAAAAAAGGTCAATTTGTTCATCAGGGTTGTTTTTAAAAAGGACATTTAAAAATAAGTTTTTTGGGTTGATTGGTAGTGGCTCTTGGGGCAATTAACCTGTCAGGTTTTTAAAACCTGACAGGTTGGGTTTGTAGTATGCATCATCCTGAGTGCATGTAAATGGAGTGTGTATCGAAGGGTGAAGCAATTGGTTTTTACTTGCTAGCTTATTCAAAGTTTCAAACTTTGTATAAGCTTATGAGAACTTTATTTCTTCGCAAATGCGAACGAATTTTGCGTAGCTTCCCCGCTAAATTTGTTGTTCTAAAACAAATAGCAATGACAAACATGATCAATGTGTTGCGACACATTACTCCGCTTACAGATGAAGATGCCGCGCAAATCTTGGCCATTACCGAAAGTATAGAACTCGAAAAAGGTGACTTTTGGATTGAATACGGAAAAACCAACGATAAAGTCGCTTTTGTAGAAAAAGGTTACCTCAGAAAATACTACACCAAAGAAGGAAACGAAATCACTGATTTCTTCTATTTCAAAAACGATATTAGCGCAGACCTGCCATCTATTGTTGGCAACTTTACTCCACATGCCAACATTGTGGCCATGCAGAAAACGCACTTAACCACTTTTGATTACCATGCTTTCAATGAACTGTGTGCTACCAATCCTACACTCGAACATTTGCACCGCTTACTCATACAACAAACATTTTTACGGTTTTACAACCGCACCATGTCCTTTATCTTAGAAACGCCCAAACAACGTTATGAAGATCTATTGGTAAGTGATCCGAAAATTATTCAAGGTGCTACTCAATACCACATTGCTTCTTATTTAGGCATTAGCCCGCAACACCTTAGCAGATTGCGCTCAGAACAGTAATTTCTTCGCAAATGCGTTCGAGATTTCATTTGAAGCTAACGTGCTTTGTGCTTCATAATTAAAGTAAAATCATGAAGCAAAAACAGCAGGTTAATACCTTCAAAAAGGTGACCATCAACAACAGCGAGCAATGGTTATTGATTCGTGGAAAAGATGCCAATGCACCACTTCTTCTCCATGTACAGGCAGGTCCAGGTTTGCCAATTGTTCCAGAAGCACAAGCATTGGAAAAAGCCTTGCACCTTGAAGATTACTTTTTAGTGGCCTATTGGGATCAACGGGCATGTGGAAAGTCGTTTAACAAACAGATCGATTCGGAAAGCATTACGCTAAACCAGCTTTCTGACGATATTCTAGCGTGTGCAAAATACTTATTAGACCAATACAACAAGCAACAGCTTATTGTGCTAGGCCAATCAATTGGCGCTACACTTAGCTTAATGGCTGCCGCAAAAGACAGCTCTATGTTTAGTCAACTTTTTCTAGCCAGTATTGATGTCAATATCCCTGAAGCTAATGACTACGCATTGGAGTTTGCACGGGCAAAAGCGCAGGAACTTGGCAAAGGCAGGTTGACCCGACAAATCGAGCGATTGGCACAAAAGTCGATAACGACTTCCAAACCTTTTCAGGAAAGGGCTAAAATCATTACCGATTTAGGAGGAATGAAAACTGGAACAACGTACAACCAAATGGTTTTTTCTACGGTTAAAAACATGCTTGCAAGCAAACATTACTCCTTAAGCGATATTTCAAAAACCATTAAAGGCATGGCTTTTAGTCAAGATGCTTTGCTTCCTGAACTCAATACATTTATCCTTTCTGATGTAGTGCAAAAAGTGAACATGCCTGTACATTTTATGCACGGGAAACAAGACGGTATTTCTCCTTTCGAAAGTGTGGTGGCCTATTACAATCAGTTGAAAGCTCCTAAAAAATCGTTCACTGCTTTTGAGCATTCAGCGCACATGTTGGTGTATGAAGAGCCGGAGAAATTGAAGCGTCTACTTTTAGAACAACAACTGGCATAAATCTCAGTAAGATGTTTAAAAACGTTAGTGCAACATTTTCCATTCAAGGTGAGCCAATTCAAGTTCATGCTGTTTCAACAGGAGCTGTGGCTGTCAAAACAAAGTTTAGAGAAAGTCGTAAGAAAGGTTGGCGTGCTCAGCTCGATTTTCTGCTCGACAAAAGGTTTACGGAATGGATGCCAATTTGGGTGTGGATTATTGAACATCCAGAAGGTATTTTCATAATTGATACGGGAGAAAACACCCGGGTAAACTCCCCCGGATACTTCAAATCTTCCGGAATGTTTTCCAATTGGATCAATACCACACAATTTCGTTTTCAGGTATCGCGTGCAGATGAAATTGACCAGCAACTCATCAGATTAGGTATTGACAAAAGCATTGTGCATGCAGTTGTTTTAACACACCTTCACCTCGATCATGTAGACGGGCTTTATCATTTTCCGGAAACCAGAATTGTTGTACACCGCAGAGAATGGGAAAAACCTTATGGAAACCTCCCTAAGCTATATCCATATTGGTTGCAACCAGATTTGATTACTCTGGATACCCCTTATAAAACGTTTAGCCAAGCCCAATTTCTTACCAAGGCAAAGGATCTTATTGCTGTACATACTCCGGGGCATACCTATGGGCACATGTCTGTTTTGCTCAAAACCGATACGTGTCATATCCTGTTTGCAGGAGACATTTGTTATTACGAAGAGCAAGTAACTCATCAGCGTTTTTCTGGAATCAATGTTACCTACAAAGGAGCAGAAAACAGTTATGCTAACATCAGGGCATTGGCGCAACAAGAGCCTTTGATTTTTCTTCCTTCTCACGATGCTAATGCAGGTGAAAGACTAGCTAGTCATGCTTTTTTAAATTTTGATAGAGGATAGGATAAAATCCTTTTAGTTGCGGATGTTCCAGTTTAAGCGATTAACCTGTCAGGTTTGGGATTGTAGTATGCGCCATCCCAAGTGCACGTAATGCAATAGAGTGTGTATCAAAGGGGGGGAGCAATTGATTTTACTTGCTAGCTTTTCCAAAGTTTTAAACTTTGGAGAAGCTGTTGAATAGAAAGAGCCTATTTCACCAGTTGGGCAACAATTGCATTGGCNACGCGCTCACCGTCAATAGCCGCAGAAACAATTCCACCNGCATANCCGCCACCTTCTCCACAAGGATAAAGTCCTTTTAGTTGAGGATGTTCCAATGTTTTATAGTCACGCGGAATTTTNACGGGAGAAGAAGTGCGNGATTCTACNCCTAAGATTTGNGCTTCGTTGGTGTAATAACCGCGCATTTTTTTGCCAAACGCTTTAAANCCTTCTTGNAAGCGTTTNCCAATAGAAGNGGGCAACAATTCGTGCAAAGGAGCCGANTTGATTCCCGGAATGTAAGAGCAATCGTTTAAGGTGTTGGAGAATTTACCATCTGCAAAATCTACCATGCGTTGTGCAGGAGCCGTTTGATCGCGGTTACCNGCTTCCCAAGCCATACGTTCTAACGATTTTTGAAATTCTAATCCGGCAAACGGACCGTATTTTTTCCACGGAATAAGGTCTTTTTCTTCCACGGCTACTACCATTCCNGAGTTGGCATAACGCGAATCTCGAGTGCTGGTACTCATGCCGTTAACCACCACTTCTCCCGGTGCAGTTGCAGCCGGAACAATAAATCCACCCGGNCACATGCAAAACGAGTAAACTCCTCTTCCGTCTACNTGTTGAACAAGGCTATAAGATGCAGCTGGTAAATAACGTCCTCTTTCGGTAGAGCAATGGTATTGTGCCTGATCAATAATGGGTTGTGGGTGCTCAATACGCACACCCATAGCAAAAGGNTTGGCCTCAATCAATACATCATGGCGNTGNANCAATTCAAAAATATCGCGNGCAGANTGNCCNGTNGCNAAAATGGTTGCCACACCGGTTATTTTATCTCCGTGTTGTGTGACAATTCCTTTAAGCGTATTGTTTTCAATAATGAAATCGTNTACTCGGGTTTCAAANTGNACTTCACCNCCNGCATTGCGNATNGACTCGCGCATGTTGGCCACAATTTTGGGCAGCTTATTNGTNCCAATGTGCGGATGNGCATCNACCTTAATATCGTGAACNGCTCCGTGGGCNATGAAAATATCGAGAACACGTTCTAANTCTCCGCGTTTTTTAGAGCGGGTATAGAGTTTTCCGTCTGAATATGTTCCGGCTCCACCTTCNCCAAAACAGTAGTTAGANTCTGGGTTTACAATGTGTTGNCGGTGTAATATGCTAAGGTCTTTTCTTCTGTTNTTNACNTCTTTNCCACGTTCTANAACAATGGGTTTATANCCCAGCTCAATTAAGCGCAAAGCGGCAAACAANCCGGCAGGACCAGAGCCTANAACAATAACTTCAGGAGCGGTACTAACATTCGGATATTCGCAATGTGGAACTTCTGCTTCNGGAGGAGTTTCGTTAAAATAAACTTCTGCCTTGATGCGNACTTTAACNTGCTTAGANCGGGCATCAATAGATCTGCGAACCGGNCGTACAAAAGAGATCTTTTCCTTTTTTACNTGCAGCTGGCGAGCAGCAGATAGTTGCATTTTTTGTTGATCTGCCGCCTCTTCGGGCGAAAAAACCAACTCTTTTAGTTCCATCATGATTGTTTAAAATACGTCTTTTCCGGTTTTCGNATAGCGCGNACAATGAAGAAAATTCCAGCTAGNACNAGNGGNATNCTTAAATTCTGNCCCATNTTAAGGGCAAGCTCATCTTCAAAANCTACTTGATTTTCTTTNAAGAATTCAATGATNAANCGCGCACCGAATACNAGTACTAAAAATGCTCCGAAAATGAGTCCTTCTCTGTTGCCCAACCCTTTTTGCCAATACATCCAATACAACACTAGAAAAATGATGAGGTATGAAATGGCTTCGTACAATTGAGCCGGATGNCGGATAACTCCTAAAGCGGTAAAGGTTACCATGCTTCCGGTAGCNGAAGGTGTTACNTTCAGGTTCATGGTTTGCGGATCAATCAATACGTGTTTGTTGTCGGCATGCAAAGAACCTAATTCGTAAGGTAATTGATTTTTAATGTATTCTTCTAATACAGTAGGGTTGTATCGGTTATTAACCTCCANGGTTGCCGTAAGCACTGCAAANGCAGTATCACCACGTTCAATATTTTCACCTGTGCTTTCAAAATCAAGATCGTCAAGCGCATCGCCNAAGCGACNTTGAATGTAATCTTCGGTGTAACGGGTAAACACCACTTGAAGTCCGGCATCACTGGGTTTACCAATCATTTCAGAGTTCATGAGATTCCCGGTACGGATCAATGCTCCGGCAATGGCCACAGTAATTACTACACGGTCTAAAATCCAAAGCACTGAGCGTTTGGTAACGCGTTTTGAGTACAAGATTAGTGCAACAATAATTCCNATTGCTGCACCATGACTGGCCAGTCCTCCTTCCCAAATTTTGAGAATAGAAAGCGGTTGATCAAANTAACCNGTNCCATCNGGNGTGTGATAAGGACCATAGAACAGNACATGTCCTAAACGCGCTCCAATAATGGTGGCAATAATCACATAAATAAACACTTTATCGAGCCATTCATCCGGAGCTTTTTCTTTCTTGAAGATTTTGTCCATCANTTTGTAGCCGATCAGGAAAGTAGATGCGAAAAGCAAACCATACCAGCGAACAGGGATAACATTGTCTTTTATAAAACCGAAAACCTCGGGATTGATATCCCAAATAATAGCCAGAAACGCGTGCATATATTGTAACTTTGAAGNCCAAAGATAAGACCTCAAAACCGCACATCATACCCTAGCGTTAGAACAATAACAATAAGCTAAATAATTATGTTAATCAGAAGACCACGAAGAAACAGAAAATCGGCAGCAACACGCGGGCATTTGCGCGAAACACGCCTTTCTGTGGAGCAATTGGTTTACCCTATGTTTTTAGTAGACGGTATAGGGATTAAAGAAGAAGTGTCTTCGCTTCCGGGAAATTATCGCTGGAGTGTTGATCTGGCCGTTGAAGAAATTGGAAAATGCATGGAATTGGGCATCAATTCGTTTATGTTTTTTCCGGCATTTGCTGACGATAAAAAAGACAAAACCGGAACGATGAGTTACAATCCGGATAATTTTTATTTACAGGCATTTCGCACATTCAAAAAGCATTATCCAAACATGTGCATCATTACTGATGTAGCATTGGATCCTTATAGTACNGATGGCCATGACGGGATTGTTCGCAATGGTGAAATTGTGAATGATGAAACGGTTGAAGTGTTGGCTAAAATGGCNGTNGCGCAAGCCGATGCCGGTGCAGATATTATTGGGCCAAGCGATATGATGGANGGACGTGTNGGTTACATGCGCGATGAGTTAGACCTAGCTGGGCACACCAATGTTTCGATTATGAGTTACACGGCTAAATATGCCAGTGCACTTTANGGCCCGTTTCGCGAAGCATTAGACTCAGCNCCAAAAGCAAGTGGCGAAGAAATTCCAAAGGATAAAAAGACCTATCAAATGGATCCGGCCAATAAGTGGGAAGCCATGATTGAAGGTGAGTTAGATTATCAAGAGGGAGCAGACTACCTGATGGTAAAACCGGCTACTTTTTATCTGGATGTAATTCACTTGTTGAAAGAGAATTTTGANCTTCCTATTGCTGCTTATCACGTAAGTGGAGAGTATGCCATGTTGATGGCNGCCATTCAAAACGGATGGTTAGATGCCGATAAAATTATACCTGAGGTATTGTTGAGNATTCGCAGAGCTGGTGCCAATGTGGTGATTACCTATTTTGCCAAACGCTATGCTGAAATGGTGCGTGACGGATTGGTTGACTAACTAGTCATCCTTTCGTTCCAGAACGTTAACAGTAAAACCTTCAACATAAGCTGGTGATTTACCTCTGTACCAGTAGTAAATCATCAGCTCATCTTTTGTTGAGCGCACTTCTGGCGTGAGGTATTCGTAGTGATAATCTACCCATTCGTTAAGGTGATCTTTCCAATCTGCCGGAATATAAGCCCTGTATTTATAAGCTCCACCATCTCTGTCCATTTGGACAACCAACATTGGCGGTTCTTCTAAATTTTCAGGAATAAATACCTTTCCGTCAATCATTAACCATGCGTGGTCTTTTTTTGTTAGCTCTTCATAAGGCTTTCTCCAAGCCGTAGTAAAAGAGTACGTAGANTCCATTTGAACATAGCCATCTACAGAAATCTTTTGAGCTACTTCAGGTGCNACAACATTGGTATCGTATAGTGTAATGTATTTTTCTACACTGTGGTANTCTTCAGGTCGGCTTAACTGTTGGTGGGTTTCAGGACTACGGTAAACCAACAAATCTTTGTCCCATTCAGGCTGAAATTTTGTTTGTAGAAAAACATCAAAATAAAAAGNAGCAGTCATGCGTGAAGGAGCAATAAGGCCATTTTTCCACTGCCAGGTTTGAAAAAGGTTGAGTACTGTTAAGAGTCCGATTACTCCAAACCACACAAATTTTAACCTCTGTTNATTAATGAACTGTAAGGTTGTAGCAAGCGGAAGGAAAAATATAGGGTAGATGTTGACCAAAGTTCTGGAACTAAAACTTCCACCGGCATAATACCAAGTGGTCCAGCTACTCATAAGGTATAACCCAATGAAAAAGACAAGCAATGAAGATTTGAACANCTCAGGAATGGTTTTTCGGAGCTTAAACAAGCCATAAACCATAAAGAAGGCAAGTGGTGTGTAAATGAACCATCCTTTTCTAAAACTGAATAAGAACTTAAGAGTNTGAGGGGTTAATAAATCAAGTCCTTCACCAGGATTTTCATAACTGTTGTGGATAAAGTGGCCAGATGTAAATTTCCAGTAGGCAAATTGGAAAGACCCAATGGCCAACATGATGAGGAAAATAAATATTCCATCTTTTTTGCGTTCCAACAAGTAGGTTAATTGTTCTTTGAATCCCCTTTTGTGAATGCCCCAGAGAAGGGGGATAAACAGTGCCACAATTTCTGTTGGACGATTGAGAATAATAAGCCCTAGCAATATTCCTAAAACAAGAGCGAGTGAAGTTTTTCTTTTTTGGTGATAACGATAACTGAACCACAACAAGCCACTGTACATAGCAAACAATGCAATGTGTGGCGATAAAATGGCTTCTGTGGCCATTTGCAATAAGTTGGTTCCAAAATAGAGTAGTAAGAGTGTAATGGCAACAAGTACATCTGAAAAGTACTTTCTTCCAAGTTGGATGAGCCACCAGATTCCCAGTGTAAAATAAAAGAGCATACCGAAATTGAGGAAATACTCATAAAGCGTAGAAAACCCATCAGCTTCTGCTCCTGTTAAATGAGCTGTAAGGTGTGCCAATAGAAAAAAAGGCAAATAAAGCATTGCCATTCCCATTGTGTATTGATTGGTGTAGCGATTGGTTTCGCCNTGATAGTGCAGTTGGTAGAGTGTGGAAGAGGGTTCGTAAGTGTCAACAATTTGATCAATCCATGCTTTGTCTTCAATACCAACATCGTGGTAAATAAAAGTAGAAGGAAGGTAAAGGTAGTAGCCAAANACATCCCAGCTTAGCGTGTATTTTTGATCTAACCGTAACTGGATAAGCACTGAAGACATCACAACGATGACAATCAAGCTAATGATGGAGAACTTTTTGTTGGCCATGAGGACGAATATACATGATTCGGAAGCATTAGGGCACAAAAAAAGCCTCACCNAAAGCGAGGCTTAAAATTTATTTATTGGCGGAATTAAAATCCCATTAGCAATACTCGTCAAATGCCATTTTAAGGTTTTCNGCAATTAAATCTGCCGGACGGCCTTCAATGTGGTGACGCTCTAAGAAATGTACCAAACGACCATCTTTAAACAAGGCAATACTTGGCGATGATGGAGGGTAAGGCAACATATATTTTCTGGCTTGCTCAGTTGCTTCGCGGTCAACACCTGCAAAAACAGTGGTTAACTTTGAAGGTTTTTTGTCATTGTTGATGGCCATCTTAACTCCCGGGCGAGCATTTCCTGCTGCACATCCGCATACCGAATTAACAACAACTAATACGGTTTCACCTTTTTGAGTTAGGGCTTCATCTACTTGTTCTGGAGTTACCAATTCATCAAATCCTACTGTTGTAAGATCTTCTTTCATTGGTGCTACTACTTCTGCTGGATACATAATTGATTGCTTTTTGTGTAATGTTTAATGCTAAACACATTTTAGCGTGTTTTGCTCAACTTCAATTTATAAAATTGAATAGNTTGCAAAAATAAACACTTCAAACGATAGTGACGGGTGCTTTCTTTTTGTTCAGGATAATGCCGCTATAAGCAACGTTTATTTTAACGTTTTTGTTGAAAGAAGATGCGTATCAAATCAGCACAATCGTGTTCCATAATTCCGCCAACAACTTCTGTTTTNGGGTGTAAAATGGATGGATTTACCCGGTGNTAACCGCGTTTTTCGTCATAAGCTCCAAAAACAATGCGNCCAATATGTGCCCAAAANGATGCTCCGGCACACATTANACACGGTTCAAGGGTAACATACAGTGTACATTGATCGAGGTATTTGCCACCCAGTGTTTCTGCGGCAGCTGTAAAAGCTTGCATTTCNGCATGNGCAGTAACATCATTTAATCGCTCGGTTAAATTNTGTGCCCGNGCAACAATNCGGTTGTTACAAACAATTACAGCCCCAACNGGAATTTCGTCTAAATCAAATGCNTTTTGCGCTTCAGCCANCGCTAGCTTCATATANTGTTCNTCACTGTTTACAGTCAGCATACTAATCTTCGTCTTCTTCGTCAGTTACCAGTTCAAAATCAAGGCGTCTGTTAGCCAAATCAGCATCTTTTACTCTAATGNTGATGGTATCGCCCAATTGATAAATTCNTTTGNTGTTGTGNCCAATGATGCGATAATTGCGCTCGTCAAAGAAATAATAGTCTCCNCTNATTTCGCGTAAACGAATCATTCCCTCGCATTTGTTTTCATTAATCTCAACATAAATTCCCCATTCNGTTACACCAGAAATGGTTCCTTCAAATGTGCGNCCNACATCGTTTTTCATAAACAACACTTGGAAGTACTTGATNGAATCACGTTCGGCATCGGCTGCTTTGCGTTCCATATCACTACTGTGCTGGCACAACTTTTCGTAATACTCNGCATCTGCAGATTTTCCGCCACTTCCGTAACGCTCTAACAAGCGGTGCACCATTACATCAGGNTATCTTCGAATGGGTGANGTAAAATGGGTATAGTAATCGAATGCCAGTCCGTAATGACCAATGTTTTCTGTGCTATAAACAGCTTTGGCCATTGTACGAATCGCCAATGTTTCGATCATGTTTTCTTCGCGTTTGCCTTGAATTTCTTGTAACAAAGCATTCATTGATTGCTGAACGGCACCCGGCTTTAACGAATGAAATTTATACCCGAATTTTTTGACAAATTCTACAAATTCAATAATGCGTTCAGGATCGGGTTGATCNTGAATNCGGTACACAAANGTGTTGGGCTTTCCTCCTTTTTGGGGTTTGCCAATGTCTTGGGCAACTGTTCGGTTGGCCAANAACATAAATTCTTCGATAAGTTTATGTGCATCTTTTTGCACCTTGAAGAAAACACCGGCAGGATCGCCTTTCTCATCAATTCTNAAGCGAACTTCTACTTTATCGAAAGCAATAGCTCCTTTATCCATGCGGTGTTGGCGAAGAATTTTAGCCAATGTGTTGATGCCTGAAAGTTCGTTGTAAAGTTCTCCTTCCCCGTTTTCAAGAATTTCTTGTACTTCTTCATAAGTAAACCTGCGGTCTGAACAAATAACNGTTCTGCCAATCCAGTGTTTTTTGACATTGGCCTGATCGTCCATTTCAAAAATGGCAGAATAGGTTAACTTTTCTTCGTTAGGACGCAATGANCAAACTTGATTCGAAAGTACTTCGGGCAACATNGGNACTACGCGGTCTACCAAATAAACACTTGTTGCTCGGTTAATGGCTTCTTTATCAATGGCAGAACCAGGTTTTACGTAGTGTGAAACATCGGCAATGTGTACACCTATTTCAAGGTTGCCGTTTTCCAATCGTTGAATAGAAAGTGCATCGTCAAAGTCTTTGGCATCTACCGGATCGATTGTGAATGTGAGCACATCGCGTAGGTCTCTACGCTTGGCAANTTCTTCGNTGGTAATTTCGGTAGGCACGTTTTCTGCCTCGCGCATTACTTTTTCCGGAAATTCGGCTGGCAANCCATATTCGTGCAGGATAGAATGAATTTCTGCATCGTTTTCTCCTGGTTTACCCAATACNCTGAGTACTTCTCCAAACGGACTGCTGGCATCTTGTGGCCAATCAGTAATGCGTGCAATGGCTTTCTCTCCNTCTTTAGCTCCATTGAGTTTATCTAACGGAATGTAGATGTCTACATGCATTTTCCGATGATCAGGAACNAAAAAGGCAAAGTTTTTAGAAACTTCAATGAGCCCGGCAAATTCAGTACGTCTGCGTTCTATAATTTCAACAATTTGACCTTCGGGTCCCTTTCTGCGTTTGCGCGCCAAAAGGAAAACCTTTACCAAATCGCCATCGAGTGCCTGACCAACAAATTTTGGAGGGATGAAAATATCATCTTCCATGTCGTCACAAATCACAAAGGCAGAGCCGCTTTGATTCATGTCTACACGCCCTTCAATAAAAGCGTTAAGCTGGTTAATGCGGTATTTACCTTTTTCAATTTCCTGTAGCTCATCCTTGGCAGCCATTTCTTGCAAGGTGCGAATGATGACCTGACGAGTGTGCGTGTCTTTTATATCTAACCTTCCGGCAATTTGTTTGTAGTTGAGTGGCTGTGTTGGGTTGTCACTCATTACATCCACAATAGCTCTGTGGATTTTCTTTTTATTAATGCCTTTGGTCTTTGGAATTCGTTTTTTCTTCTTAGCCATAAAAATGTGCTCTATAGAGTTAAGGTTAGTTGGGGANTATTGTTTTTAGAAGCATTCTGTATTAGCTNCTGCAAAGAACAATTTGTTAACTTGTCGTTTTAGCTTCTGTAGATTTGCAAAAGTTATTATTTCGATATAAACCAACAGTTATGCTATCAAAAAGAATTGAACAAGAATTAAACAATCAGATATTTTCTGAAGCAGAATCATCACAGTTTTATCTAGCAATGGCTTCTTATGCTGAGGTAAAAGGATACAATGGCGTTGCTGATTTTATGTACAAGCATTCTGATGAGGAAAGAACACACATGTTAAAGCTGATTAAGTTTGTGAATGAACGTGGTGGACATGCTGTTGTTCCTGCTTTGAGTCAACCGCCAGCAACTTTTGAAGGCATTACTGAAATGTTCCAAACATTATTGGATCATGAAGTTGGCATTACTGAAAAAATCAATCATTTGGTAGCAATTACGCTGGAAGAAAGAGATTATACTACNCATAACTTCTTGCAGTGGTATGTTAGTGAGCAAATAGAAGAAGAAGCNTTGGCCCGAACAATTATGGATAAACTGAACTTAATTGGTAACGACAAAGGNGGCTTGTACATGTTTGACAGAGANATTGTTTCGTTTACGGTTACGTCTGCAAATGATGCTCCTGCTCAATAAGCCAATTGAAAATATNGATAGAATAAAAAAAGNGGCCTGATTTCAGGCCGCTTTTTTTATTATTTGTTAATTCCTTCAAGATCAAAAAGGAANGCGTATTCCAATGCAATTTCTTTAATGCGCTCAAACCTGCCGGAAGANCCCCCGTGTCCGGCAGACATGTTAGTGTGTAAAAACAACTTATTCTGATCGGTTTTCATTTCGCGCAATTTAGCTACCCATTTGGCTGGCTCCCAATATTGNACCTGTGAATCATGAAGTCCGGTTGTTACCAATANNTTGGGATAATCTTTTGCCTCTATGTTNTCATATGGAGAGTACGANTTGATGTAGTGGTAGTATTCCTCATTGTTAGGATTTCCCCATTCATCATATTCTCCTGTAGTTAACGGAATAGAATCGTCTAACATGGTGGTAACCACATCTACAAAAGGAACAGCAGCAACAACACCGTTGAACAATTTTGGAGCNATGTTAATTACNGCTCCCATTAACAANCCTCCGGCACTTCCGCCCATGGCNTACAAATGCTGAGGAGAAGTGTAACTCTTATCTACTAAATATTGAGCACANTCAATAAAATCGGTAAAAGTGTTTTTCTTTTTCAGGAGCTTACCGTTTTCGTACCAAGCTCTTCCCATTTCTTCACCACCACGAATGTGTGCAATGGCGTATACAAATCCTCTGTCTAATAAACTCAAGCGNACAGAGCTAAATCCGGGATCTGTGCTGTGGCCATAAGAGCCATAAGCATAAAGCAGCAATGGATTTTCTCCATTTTGCTCAAAACATGCTTTTTTATAAACCAATGAAATAGGCACTTTAGTGCCATCTTGAGCGGTAGCATAATGACGTTCGGCATGGTACTCTTCAGCATTGTAGCCGCCTACGACTTCTTGCTGCTTTTTCAACTCACGTTCTCTGGTCTTCATGTTATAGTCATAAACAGAANCNGGAACAGTNAGNGATGAGTAAACAAAACGTAACGTGTCTGTTTCAAACTCAACATTGNTTGAGGTATAAGCTACATAGGTTTCTTCATCAAAAGCAATGTAATGTTCATCTACTGCATTATCCCAAGGCAAAATACGAATGTGCGTTAACCCGTTTTTACGCTCTCCAAGAACCAAGTAGTCGTTGAAAATTTCGATGTCTTCTAATAAAACCTCAGAACGGTGAGCCAAGACTTCTTCCCAATTTTCTTTGGTTGAAGCATTCACCGGAGTTTTCATCAAACGGAAGTTTTGAGCTTCCCAATTGGTNAGGATGTAAAAATGCTCTTTATAATGTGCTACTGAATATTCATGGTCGCGTTGGCGGGGTTCTAAGATTTGAAATTCAGTATTGGGTTGATCTGCNGGAATAAAGCGGTATTCGCTTGANACTGTAGCCCACGATCCAATAAAGATGTAATCGCGCGATTTAGANTTGTAGACAACACAAGAAAAGGTNTCGTCCTCTTCGTGAAAAACCAATTCGTCTTCATCTTGAGAAGTGCCTAAAACGTGCTTATATATTTTATGACTTCTAAGTGTTGTGGGATCTTTAACCGTATAGAAAACTGTTTTATTATCGTTTGCCCATGCAACAGAACCAGTAGTGTTTTGTAATTCATCTTCCAAAAACGCTCCGGAATCCAATACTTTGAAGCGAACGGTGTAAATTCTTCTTCCCAGTTTGTCT
Source organism: Crocinitomicaceae bacterium (assembly GCA_002705995.1). GTDB lineage: Bacteria > Bacteroidota > Bacteroidia > Flavobacteriales_G > Salibacteraceae. Next base: position 14,410 of record PAJI01000005.1, read on the forward strand.
TCGCCAAAAGCCAATGTGTTTTTGTTTGAGCTAAGGCTTAATCCGCTCACGGCATAGAAAGAATGTTTTTCTGCTAAATCATTAACATTGAGCAAAACTTCTTCTGGTTCATCCATAGAATTCTTTCTACGGCAATAAATCTCATATTCGCTTCCCTTTTCATAGCGGGTATAAAACCAATCGCCATCTCTTTGATAGGGAACAGAACTATCGTCTTCCTTAATTCGCCCTTTAATCTCATTAAACAGCTTATCCTGAAAAACTTCAGTGTGTTGCATGAGTGCTTTTGTGTAATCATTTTCCTTATTCAGGTAATCAATTACATCAGGGTTCTCACGGTCGTTAAGCCAGTAGTAATCGTCTATACGAAGGTCTCCGTGTTTCTCTAAATTATGTGCAATTTTTTTTGCTCTTGGAGCTAAATCTGTACTCATCTATCTTGGGTTTGACCAAGCAAATGTAATGCAGCAAGCCATCAATACCAATGTTAGTTTTGGCTATACGTAAAAGCGGTTTTTGAGCTTGTTGTAGAAGTATGTCGAGTTGTATACGCCAACGGCATCTGCCAGTTCTTTTTTGCGAATGTTAGGCTGATTTTCAAGAATCTCTCTGGCCTTTTGCAAACGTGCTTCACCAATTAACTCATTGGGAGTTTGACCAAAATATTGTTGCGTTTTGCGGAACAAACTGCTTCTCGATAGCTGGATGAGTTCTGCCAACTGATCAACCCCAAAACTCTTATCGCTTAAATGCTCTTCAATCAATCGAGTTACATTCAAACAAAATTCTTGCTCTGCATTTGGCATCGCTACGCGCTCTTCATCAGGCACTTCGCTTTCGGTTTTCTTCATTTTTGAAAATAACTTTAGCGAATGTTTCAAGTGAACCAACAGCTCTTCTTCTAAAAACGGTTTGGTCATGTATGCATCAACACCTAGGCGCAACATATTTAGTTTGGCCTTGTCATCGTTTCGAGCTGTAATTACAATAACCGGAGTTGAAATTTGCCTGTTCTTCAATTCTTGAATGAAAGCGTGACCATCCATTACAGGCATCATATAATCAGAAATAATGGCGTCAAAAGATTGATTTTCAAGAATAACCAGCGCTTCTTTTCCATTTTGAGCTTCGGTAACATCAAAATCACTCAATACCAACTTCAGGTAGTTTCTCATCTCTGAATGATCTTCAACTATGAGAATGCGCTGCTTTTCGGACTGTGAATTAACTTCTACTTGAGTTTGACCAATAATTTCAGATGGATTGGAGTTATTCAGTATAAATCGAAGTGGAATGCCAATTGTAAACCTCGTTTGAATTTCTGGCTCGCTTTCCACATTCAACTGGAAACCGTGAGAAACCAAAATATTTTTAGCAAACGATAACCCAATCCCACTTCCCTGGCTGGCCGTTATGTGATTTTTTGATTGATAAAAACGCTCAAAAACCTTTTCTAAATCTGCTGCAGGAATTCCAATTCCGCTATCGATAAATGAAATTTCTAGCTGCTCTTTTTGATCTACTATAATTTGAACATTTCCATCTTCAGGTGTAAATTTCAAGGCATTATTCAACAAGTTGTGAATGGCTTTTGTAAAGAGGTTGATGTCTAGCNCAAGTGTTGTGCTCGCAATGTTTAGCCTCAAATCAAAATCGATGTTCTTTTCTGAAAACAACGCTTTGTAATCGGTGTAGATTTTAGTGATGAACAACGAAACATCNACCTGCTCTAACCTCAATTGCAAATTGTTCGACTCTAGTTTACTTAGATCGAGTAAGTCGTTTACAATGCTTTCGATGTTGTTGGTTTGCTCTTTAATGATCTGCAATTTGCTTTCATTTTCCGAAAAGCTTTTGGCCGTATTAATCCTGTTTGTATAACCTTTTATCAGCGTAATTGGAGTACGAATTTCATGAGCTAAGTTGATGAAAAACTGTGATTTGAATTCATTCAATTCAGCCAACTCATTACTCTGCTGCTCCAACATTTCTTTGTCTTTGAGCACCGTTTCTTTCTCTTTTTCAAGCAGTACTTCGTTTTTATCGTTCTGGTTTTTGAAATAGGATACGATGTAAAATGAGCCTANGAACAGAAACAACACATTGAGGTATCCGAAATACTGATCGGGATAGATATCCAAGTATTTATTTGGCAGATAAAAAGCTGCAATAGATGCAACCAAAAAACTGTAGTGCACGATCTTACGATCAAAGAATATCAGCGAAAGCAANGCCACAACAATGTATTGATACTCACCATAAAAACCCTTAAAAACAAAATTACTGTGGTAAAATAGGTTTAAGAATACAGCTATAATAAAACTCCATCTGGCAAGNTTTACCCAGCCTNTATNCTGAAGAAAAAGAACTGAACTGTAAATAAAAATCTCAGCACAAAGTGTAGCAATTCGTGAGGTATTCAATGAACTACCCAATAACTCGAACAACAGAAAAAAAGCAGCGTGAATCAATGAAATCCAAACAGCAATGTTGAGCACACGAACCTTCTTTTGCTCTCTGGTTGTAATTACATTGTTGATGCCGATATTGGCTAATGATGAAAACGATGCCATGAAAATATGGAGTGCTTTGGGGTTACCTTTTGAGATTTCGGCTTCGAAAATAGGTGGTTCTTCCAACTTTTTGGGTTTAAAAAAGAAAGTATTCGGGTTTTGAGACGATACGAAGGTTTTGACACTTTTAAAAGTTTTTCACCTCTGTATTTGAGATGTTTAAAGCCTTTGTGAGATTATCAAAAATTAATAGCGATTGACTTTTGCGCCATGAAAATCCTTGAATCATTAATGCAATCGTTATGAAGAAATTTTTATTGACATTACTGGCCAGCGCCAGTCTAACCACTTTCGCCCAAACTTACGAGCTAGTTGAAGACATCAACAAAGATGGATCGGACTACAGCTTTAGCTCAAACATCAGTCAGATNATTGAGTTGAATGGAAAACTNTATTTCTCTGCCCGCAATTTTGAAAACGGCCAAGAGCTTTTCAGCTTTGATGGAACCAGTCATGAGATAGCCGCAGATGCGTTTCCTGGNGCTCATGACNNTTTGAATCCAAANCATTCAACACCAATTCACNTTACTGCCTTTGGAGACGAAGTATTCTTCATGGCAGATTTNGGTCGAGCAAATGNAGAATCTACTCTTTGTAAATACAACACCGTTGATGGCTCTTTTGAAGTGGTTGANAGTTTAGACTGCACGCACAACNNTGCCGCTTTCTCTACCATTTTTACNTATGATGGCGAANTGTATTATGGTGATTTAATTCCNAATNCCAATTTTTGGCAAATTCTGAAATACAANGCAGGAAGNNCGNCTACAGTAGTAAGCTCTACAGGAATGAGCACGGCAACATCTCTAATTCCGGTTGGTGAATTCAATAACAAGTTTTACTTAGCCGTNGGAAACNCNACNCACGCAATGCATGANTTTGANGGCACCAGTTTTTCTCCNGCACCNGGCACAAACATCCTGGCATATGTGCATAGAGGCGTTGTNTTCAACAACACGTTTTACATTTATGGACGAGANAACGCNATTNTAACCGGTGGCGAATTGTATAAATACGATGGTGTTAATGCACCAACACTGGTACACGATGTTTTCCCAGGTCCGAGTAACGCTAGCATTAGCGGCCTTGTTGAATTCAATAATCGCTTGTATTTCTCCGCTGCTTACTCTAGTAATGAAATGGAACTTCACTACATAGACGCCAATGAAAACTTAACTACAATAGACATTAACCCTACTGGTTCAGGCCGTCCATCTGGAATCACTTTATACAACAACAAGCTATATTTTAGAGCTGTTGAGCCTAATGGAAATTACTCATTATACGAATACGATGGAACGAATAATCCAACGGTAATAGATGCAACATCAACAGGATACACAAGCTGGCCTAATAATTTAATCGTGTTTGATAATAAGTTGTTTTTCTCAGCCGAAAACGACAGCGTATCGAATGAGTTACACAGTTATGATGGAACTGAAATTGCTTTAGAAGCAAATATTTATGACGGAAGTCTTGGTTCTGACATCACTCAAATCGTTGAGTTTAAAGGCGATTTGTATTTCGGTGCAACCGGCATCTATGGCAAAGAGCTTTATAAATATGATGGAACATCTGTTTCTCTAGTGGCTGATATTGACACAAGTCACAGTGCTTCAGGACCAAACAGTAGTAATCCAATCAATTTGTTCATTTATGATGATGAGCTGTATTTCCGCACTTACATTCAAGGTACCGGATATGTAATGTACAAATATGACGGAACCAATCCACCCATTGAAGTTCCAGAAATGTCGGGATATGCAAGGTCATTTAGAGTTTACAAAGACAAGTTATACTACTCAGGAACACTTGCCGGAGATAATGAAGTAGAGCTATTGGTATATGATGGAACAACAACTTCTATGGTCCATGAGATTAACCAAAACGGTAGTTCTTACCCATTGCATCTAATGGTTTTTGATGACAAGCTCTATTTTACGGCTTATGACTCAGTAGCAGGAGATGAATTGTTTGTTTATGACGGTGTAAACACTCCTAGTATGGTTGCCGATATTTATAGCGGATCAGAAAGTTCTTATCCCGGAGGTTTGGTTGAGTACAACAACAAACTCTACTTCACTGCTATGCCAGACAGTCTTACCGGTTCAGAAATGATGGTTTACGATGGCGTAAATCCGCCAACTCTAGCCTTTGATTTATTTCCTGGTATGGACCCAACTAACCCAAGTTACGCCAACGATGGATATCCATACAATAAAGTAGTTTATGGAGATAAGCTTTACTTCTGCTCTGCTGCTGAGAATGTAACAGGTTATCAAATTTTCTCATACGATGGCGTAAACACTCCAACTCAAATTACCAATTACAATATTGCTAGTGCATCACATCAATTTCATGGATTAGGAGTGTATGATGATAAGCTGTTCTATTGGGCAGATGAAGGCAATGGATATGGGTCTGAGCTATATATCTATGACACACTCGATGCTTCTCCCGTTATGGTAGATGAATTGGCTCCAGGCATAATGAACTCAAAACCAAGCTCTCCATCTAACTTTATTGAGTACAACGGTTACATCTACTTTGCTGCAACTGAAGAGCAATATTCTAATTCAGAGTTATATAGAATTCAAGGAACTCCAGATTCTACTATCTCTATTGCCAAGATTAATAAAGGCGAAACACAACTTGAATTATATCCAAACCCAACAACTGGTGAGGTAAACATTAAAACCAATGAGAAAGTAAACAAGGTTGAAGTTTATGATGTATCAGGTAGTTGTGTTGGAATATATAACGAAGCTCGTTTTTCACTATCCAACCTCAGTAATGGATTGTATTTAATTCGTGTTTATGCTTCTAACTCGGTTAAAACGAGTCGAGTAGTAAAAGAGTAATTTAACCTCCAACAAAACGAGACAAAGGCCGATGAAGATTTCTTCATCGGCCTTTTTTAGTTACTAGGCCATTTATAGTGGCCTATACGTATTGCTTTTTGCGTAATTATTTTGTGAGGTTTCTTTTTTATTGAAGGAGGTTTCATATTCTTGCCTTTGGATACAAAACTATAAGATGGCTTTCACATATGACTGCTCTAGGAAAAATACCAGATAAGTTTTTTAGGAATTTTTCAAAATATTAAATCAGAAAACTATATTTGTATGCGTGCATACTTTTTTAGGAATTTTTCCATGAATACACATCAAAACACGCGAAAAGATATGCCAAGGGAGAAAACAATACATAATATTATGCGAACTGCAGCCATCGCGATAATTCTTGCATTATCGTCATTTACAGCTTTTTCACAAGGAACAATTAAAGGTAAGATCTTTGATAAGACTACCGGAGAAACAATGATTGGAGCCAATGTGATTGTTAAAGGAACAACCATTGGAACAACTACAGATCTTGATGGATCATTCGAGTTGAAAGTAGATAAAAACCCACCCATTGTTTTGGAAATTTCTTTTATCGGATATGAAAAAATAGATTATACCGTAGAAGATTTCAATAAAAAAGTGAACGTTAAACTCGATCTGAACAGTACGGTATTAGAAACGGTAGAAATCACAGACACGAGAATTTCCGAGAAACAAAAACAAGCAGCATTAACAGTAGAGTCTCTAGATGTTATCGCTATTAAAGAAGCACCTTCGGGCAACTTTTACGAAAGTTTAGCCAACTTAAAAGGTGTTGATTTAACAAGTGCATCTATGGGTTTTAAAGTCATCAATACGCGTGGATTTAATTCTACTTCGCCCGTTAGATCGCTTCAATTGATTGATGGTGTGGATAATCAATCTCCGGGACTAAATTTTTCATTAGGAAATTTTCTTGGTTCTTCCGATCTTGACGTTATGAAAGTGGACATCATTGCAGGAGCTAGTTCAGCTTTTTATGGCCCAGGGGCATTTAATGGTGTGGTAAACATGACGACTAAAGATCCATTTATGTTTCCGGGCTTAAGTGCTTCTGTAAAAGTTGGTGAGCGTAACTTAAGCGAGTTTGCTGTAAGGTGGGCACAGGTATTGAAAAATAAAGACGGGAAAGAGAAGTTTGGATATAAGTTAAATGCCTTCTACATGAGTGCCTTAGATTGGGAAGCAGAAAACTATGATCCTGTTGAAGATTCTGATGTGCCAGCATCAAATCCTGGAGGTTACGATGCTGTAAACATTTATGGTGATGAGGGAACATCTGCTTCTAATAACGACTATAGCGATGGGATTTATACCAAACATGATAATCCTGGTTTGGGGAAATTTTACCGCACGGGATATCAAGAGGTAGACCTAGCCAACTACAATACAGAAAACCTGAAATTAAACGGAGCTTTTCATTACAAGATTAAAGATGATGTACAGGCCATTTACAGCATCAATTACAGTACAGGAACAACTGTTTATCAGGGAGACAACCGTTACTCTCTAAACAATATCGAGTTTTTACAAAACCGCATTGAGGTAAAGAAAGAAGGAAAATGGTTTGTGCGTGCTTATTCAACGCATGAAGATGCAGGAGATTCTTACGACATTGTAACAACAGCGATTCGAATGAACGAAGCATCACAATCAGATTATGACTGGAACCAGTTGTATACAACAAGAGATGGTTTTGCTTCTTATTACAACATGGTAAGAGGATTAGAGGGTTACCCAGATGAAAGTGATTACCCCTCTGATGAATGGGAAGCAGCCTATGATGCATTTTTAGCGCAGCCAGCTGTGCAAGATTCGTTAACCAAATGGCATCAAATGGCGCGTACGTCTGTAGATAAAGACCCTTCAAGTGGTGAAGCACGTTATGAGCCAGGAACCACTCGTTTTGATTCAGCATTCAGCAGTATTCGTTCTAAGAAACTATCTAACAATGGTTCTTTGTTCTTTGATAAATCGGCTCTTTATCAAGTACAAGGAGAATACCGCTTTCAGCCTAAGTGGGCAGAAATTATTGTAGGAGGTAGTTACCGTTTATATACTCCAAATTCTGAAGGAACTATTTTTAGTGACACTTTAGAGTATACGCGTGTACAAACAGATAGTGGAACAATGATCACAGATTCATCTTATACCACGATTACGAACCAACAATTTGGTGTTTATTTGGGGATAGAAAAGAAATTTCTGGCAGAAGAAATTAAAGTTAATGCAACAGTAAGGATGGATAAGAATGAGAACTTCGATTACCTGTTTTCTCCGGCAGCATCATTAGTATGGACTCCGGAACCGGAACACATTTTCAGAGTGTCATTTTCATCGGCAATTCGTAACCCAACCTTATCAGATCAGTATTTGTACTACGATGTTGGGAGAGCAACATTGTTAGGAAACCTGAATGGATATGACTCTTTGGCAACATTAGAGTCGGTTGAAGATTACTACAACTCATCAGGTAATAGAGATACGATAGAGTTTTTCAATGCAGATGCCATTCGTCCTGAAAAAGTGAAAACCATTGAGGTAGGTTACCGCGGAACACTGGGCAAAAAAGTATATGTTGATGCCTCAGCATATTACAGCTGGTACGAAGACTTTATTGGATACGTAATCGGAGCAGATGGTAATTTCCCCGATGGTTCTTTATTTAATAATGAATTTGAAGTATACAGGGTTGCTGCCAATGCAGAAGGAACTGTTACAACACAAGGGTTTAACTTGGGAGTAAATTATTACTTCATAAAGCATTATTCACTTTCTGCAAACTACAGCTACAACAAATTAACCTCAGGAGATGATGATCCGATTATTCCGGCATTTAATACTCCTGAACATAAATACAATGTGGGAATCGCTGCGCGCGATATCACAATTCCGGTCATTAACCTTAGACATGTAGGTTTTGGAGTAAACTACAAATGGGTTGATAGTTTCAGGTTTGAAGGTTCTCCGCAATTTACCGGTTACATTGACTCATACGGATTGGTTGATGCTCAGGTAAGTGTGGAAGTACCTAAAATACTATGTACATTCAAAGTAGGAGCAAGCAATTTACTAGACAATCAGGTTTACCAAGTCTATGGAGGTCCTAAAGTAGGTAGGCTTGCCTATGCATCTGTACTTTTTGATTTAAGCACACGATAAAATCATACTACACAACACATCTAATTTGAAAATTTAAAAACTAGACAAAATGAAGAATTTTTTACGAAACACATTAACGGCACTTTGTGCGGCAGGAGCAATTACAGCTTCGGCACAAACGCGCTATTATGAAGAGATTTTTGACGATTCAGAAATCGTAATTGAAAAAGACGTTATGTANGGTNTTAATGTTGATTACATGTTAAATACCAACTTATTAGATCCAGATTTTATTTCATCAAATGCAACTCAAATTGCTACTGAATCAGCAGATTTGAAAGCAGCTGTTCAGAATTCTGGATCAATTCCAACATCGCATTATNACCCATATTCNGNAGACCCTTCTACAATTGTTAAGATCTCTAATTTGACGATGGATGNGTATTCTCCGGATGCTGGTGTTGANTCATCAAGCTGAAAGACCGGTNTTATTNTACATNCACACAGGTAACTTTTTGCCACCGGTAATTAATGGTGGACCAACAGGATCTAAAGAAGATTCTTCAGCTGTAGAAATTTGTAAGCAATGGGCAAAAAGAGGCTATGTAGCAGTTGCGCTAAACTATCGTCATGGATGGAACCCAACAGCAACAGGAACTACAGGAACTCTTGTACGTAGAGCAACATTGTTGAATGCAGTATACCGTGCTATTCACGATGTGAAACAAGCTGTACGTTACGTTAAAAATGACGCAATCAACGGATCAAACAACTGGGGCGTTAATACGGATAAAATTGGTATTTACGGACAGGGATCAGGCGGTTACGTAGCATTAGCATACAATACGCTTGATGAGGTTGAAGAAACTGAAATTTCTAAATTCATTAATCCTTCAACAGGTTCGTCTGTTATTGACCCTACAATAGTTGGGGACATTGATGGTTACGGAGGTTTATTGAACCTGTATTATGATATGGGGATCTCAGCAGACATTAGTGTTTGTGTCAATGCTGGTGGAGCTCTAGGAGATATTTCATGGTTAGACGGTAATGAAGCACCAATGATCTCGATTCATGCTATTCGTGATCAATATGCACCGTTTGATACAGGTACTGTAATTGTACCAACAACCGGTGAAGATGTAGTAAATGTAAACGGTCCTAACATGTTTATTCCTGCAGCAAATGCTTTAGGGGTAAATGATGCCATCAAAAACTTTACACCAAACAGTTCTTTAGGTTATGACCCATACACGCAACGCGCTCAAGGAATGTATGGAAAACAATATGGTGATATTCCGAATATCAATATCTATGCTCCTGTAAATGTTTCTTACGAGGCAGAAGGATTATTCCCACTAGAGTTAGAAGAAGGTAACGGAGCACCATGGGAATGGTGGTCTTTTTCTGATTTACAAACTTATGTTGCTGGTGTTAATGCATTAACCGGTGGTAGTTATGATGCCCAAGATATTCATGATGATGCCATTGCTGACAACCCATCAATGTCTGAAACATTTGCAAAAACATACATTGATTCTATCCAAGGGTACATTCACCCAAGAATTATGGTAGCAATGGAAATTGGTGATTGGACTCCATTGAATACAAATGATGTAGAAAAGTTAGATCAAACGGTAAGTATATTTCCAAATCCGGCAAATAATGATATCTTAGTATCCTCTTCTGAAGAGGCATTAACAGCAATTAAAATTGTTGACTTACAAGGTAGAGTTGTTCGCAACGAAAAATTAGGAAATGCTTATAACTACTCTGTTAATGTTTCTGACCTTCCAGCAGGAATTTACTTGGTTCAGTTAGAAGCGGGAGAAGAGACAACAATTAAGAAACTTGTTATCCAATAAGTTTATATGCCAACTTTATAAAAAAGGGGAGTTATTTAACTCCCCTTTTTTTATTGGTTTAAAGCTTGTTGAGCAGCCTCCACCATTTTCTTAGAACTACCCACAAAAATGTTATTGTCAACAATAATTACGGGGCGCTTTAGAAAGGTATATTCTTCTAAAATAAGATTTTTATAATCTTCTTCCTTCAAATCCTTATCGCCTAAACCCATTGAGCGGTATTTCATAGCTCTTCTGCTAAATAAGCTCTCGTATGAACCACTCAATTCTTTCATTTGTTCCAGTTCCTGAGGAGTGATTTTGTTACTTTTGATCTCGCGCATTTCAACCGAATCATCAGGGTTTAATGTTTTGATAATTCGTTGGCAGGTGCTGCATGTTGAAAGATGATAGATTTTCTTCATGAAATGATGTTTTGCTGCAAATTTACAATCGACTAATTCAAAACTCCACAAAGAGGCATGGCAAAAGGGAAAAAACGTAAAGAAAGTCCCATTCGAAAACTGATGAAACCACAGAAGGTTGCCATACCCATTGTAATAGGAGTATTGGCTGCAGCCTTTATGGTTTACAGAGGCTGGGATGCAAAGGCATTTAACAACATCAACTGGAACACATCAACCTATCTTTTTTTATTAATTGCCTTTATAATGGTGGCGCTGCGCGACTTTGGTTACATGGTTCGGTTGCGCATTTTAACGGACAAAAAAATCAGTTGGCGAAATGCTTTCGATATCATCATGCTTTGGGAATTCTCAAGTGCTGTTACGCCCTCAGTTGTAGGAGGATCAGGAGTTGCTATCTTTATTCTCAATAAAGAAGGGCTATCCGTTGGAAGAAGTACTGCTGTTGTAATGACTACGGCTTTTTTAGATGAACTTTTTTACGTGCTAATGGTTCCAATGCTCTTGTTAGTTGTTGGAACAGAAACACTTTTTCCGGTAGAACTCCAAAAAGAGTTTTTCGGAATAACATTGGGTACGCAAGATATCTTTTGGGTAGGCTATGGATTTATTATTCTATTGATTTCTCTTATTCTATTTGGCATTTTCATTAGCCCCATTAAGTTTAAAATGCTACTGGTAAATGTCTTCAAACTTCCCTTTTTAAAACGTTGGGCCAAAGCAGCACACGAAACCGGAGACGAAGTCATCACAACATCTAAAGAGTTAAGAGGAAAACCTATTTCATTTTGGTTAAAATCATTTGTGGCTACCTTTTTATCATGGACGGCCCGCTATTGGGTCACCAACTTTCTGTTGTTGGCATTTGCAACCGGAGTTATCTCAGTGAATGACCACATGTTGATTTATGCCCGACAGTTGGTGATGTGGGTAATTATGCTCATCAGCCCCACACCAGGAAGTGCAGGAGTAGCAGAATTAGCATTTGAACAATTTTTAAAAGATTTCACCCCGTTTGGACTTGCAGTTGCCTTGGGCTTACTTTGGCGATTGTTTACATATTACCCCTATTTATTTATGGGAGCCATTGTCCTTCCCGGGTGGATACAACGCGTATACCTTGGTAGAAAACTCATCAAATTTAAAGACCCTGAAAGCTAAGCAGGGTTAAGTTTTTACCTTCGCAAAAAATCAATACTATGAGCCAAAAAGAGATGAAGTTCGGAACAAAAACCATTCACGCAGGACTTGAACCAGATCCGGCAACCGGTGCAATTATGACTCCGATTTACCAAACTTCAACCTATGCCCAAACGCAAGTTGGTGTTCACAAAGGATATGAGTATTCCAGAACATTAAACCCAACCCGCCATGCTTTGGAGAAAAACATCGCAGCACTTGAAAACGGGAATTATGGAGCTTGTTTTGGTAGTGGATTAGCAGCTATTGATGCTGTTATTAAGATGCTTAACCCCGGAGATGAAGTCATTTCAACAAATGATCTGTACGGTGGGTCTTACCGTATTTTCAACACCATATTTGCTAAGTATAACATCAAGTTTCATTTTGTTGATATGAAAGATCCTCAGCAAATTGAAGCCAAGGTAAATGAAAGCACAAAGCTGATTTGGGTTGAAACACCAACGAACCCAATGATGAATATCATTGATATTAAAGCGGTGTCTACCATAGCTAAAGCCAATAACACCTTGCTTGCAGTAGATAACACTTTTGCTACACCATACCTTCAAACTCCTCTTGATTTAGGAGCTGATATTGTAATGCATTCTGTTACAAAATATCTGGGCGGTCACTCTGATGTTGTAATGGGAGCATTGGTAATGAAAGACGAGAAAATAGCAGAAGAAATTTACCGTATTCAAAACAGCTCTGGTGGAGTAACTGGTCCAATGGATAGCTTCTTGGTACTAAGAGGGATTAAAACGTTACATTTAAGAATGCAACGCCATTGTGAAAATGGAAAAGAAGTTGCTCAATATTTGAAAAATCACCCTAAAGTGGCGAATGTTTATTGGCCGGGTTTTGAAACTCATCCTAATCATGATATTGCCAAGACTCAAATGAAAGATTTTGGAGGAATGATTTCTTTTTCTTTGAAAGACGATAGTTTGGAAGCAGCACTAGAATTATTGCCCAAATTAGAAATCTTTACATTGGCAGAATCACTTGGAGGTGTTGAGTCTTTAGCAAGTCATCCGGCATCTATGACCCATGCAGCTATTCCAAAAGAAGAACGCGAAAAATCTGGTGTTGTAGATTCATTAATTCGCTTAAGTGTAGGAGTTGAAGATGTTGAAGACATCATTAAAGATCTTGAAAACGCATTGGCATAATTTACAGTTATGAATAAAAACAAGTATGCAGTAATAGGGCTTGGTCAGTTTGGAATGGCTATAGCCAAAAAATTATCAAACAGAGGCGCAGAAGTAATCGCTATTGATAATAACGAGCAGCACATTATGGCTGTTAAAGATCATGTAGCCTATGCTGTTACACTTGATAGTACAGATAAAAATGCACTAGAGACGCAAGGCCTTGAAGAAATGGATGCCGCTGTGGTAGCCATTGGAGAAGACTTCGAGGCTTTGCTTCTTACCGTTGTATACATCAAAGAATTAGGAGTCCCCAGAGTAATTGCCCGTGCGCATGGTCCGCAACAGCGCATGATTCTGGAAAAGATTGGTGTAGAAGAAATTCTGTCACCAGAAGATGAAGTAGGAACTGTTGTAGCAGAGCGCCTGATCAATCCGAATATCTTAACATTTATGCAATTGCCAGATGATTATGAGATTGTTGAGATCAAAGCGCCTAAGGGTGTTTGGGGAAGAAACCTTGAAAATATTGGGCTTAGAGACAAGTATAAGCTGACGGTAATTACCATTAAACGCGCTTTCCCAGAGAAAGACAAAGATGGTGAAATGGTAATGGCGCAACACGTTTTAGGAGTTCCAAGTAGCCATACTGAAATTGAAGAAAACGATACATTAATGGTTTTTGGTAGAATTAATGATATCGAGAAATTCTGCGATATCAACTAAGCATTTATGGATGTTTTCTTTATCACTGGAGCCAGTAGTGGCATCGGAAAAGCAGTGGCTGAATTAGCATTATGCAAAGGTCATGTTGTTTATGGTGTTTCAAGGAGAGAAACCATTCAACACGAAAATTTTCACCAGATTACGTTAGACCTATCTGATTTGGAAGCTTTGTTTAATTGGAGCTTTCCGGAGATTAAAGAAAAAGTTGATCGAATAATTCTAATAAATAATGCTGGACTTATTGGAGACATTAAACGCATAGGAGAAGCATCTGATCAAGAAATAGCCAAGCTGTTTCAAGTCAACGTAACAGCACCAGCTATCTTAATGAATAAATTCATTGGGCAGTTTAAAGCAGAAAGAGCAACATTAACAGTCTTGAATGTAAGTTCGGGTGCCGGACAATACCCAATTGATGCCTGGGCTCCATATTGTGGATCAAAAGCAGCAATTGATCATTTTAGTAACACCGTTGCTTTGGAACAAGAAATAACAAAGGGTTCTGTACGTATACTCAGTGTGGGACCCGGAGTTGTTGATACTGCTATGCAAGAAACCATTCGAACGGCAACTACACAAGATTTTAGCAGAGCTGATCATTTTAAAGAATTGAAGAGAAATAACGAACTTATTTCGCCTCAACAAGTTGCAGAAGAATATATGTGGGTAATTGATAATCCTGACAAAATAAAATCTGTTGTTTCTTCACTCAGAGATTTACGCTAGAGGCAATTGTTTTGCAGACCCAACCTTTTCAGATTTAAAGCGTTTATTTTAATTAATTTAGTGCGCCTTTTTACATTATATGCCTAATTAAATGAAGTATTTAAGCTATTCAATTCTAGGATTTTTCTCACTATCTACATTATTCTCATTCGGACAACACCAAAGTCACACCAGCTCTTTTGAGAAGTGTGCTACTTATAATCAGGAAGAACTTTTCAAGTTAGAACACCCTGAACTGGTAGAAGAAATCGAAGCCAGTGAACAAGCTTTAGAAAATTTTACAGCATTGTACGATGCTTCTGAAGAAAATCAACGCAGTCAAAACAGTGCTCTTTATATAATACCTGTTGTGTTTCACATTCTACATATGAATGGAGATGAAAACATTTCAGATGATCAGGTTTACGATGCTATCCGCATAATTAACGAAGATTATAACGCCAGAAATTCAGATTTATCAGAAGTAATTAACGATTTCCAAAGCATCATTGGCAATGGAAATATTGAATTTCGTTTGGCACAGATAGATCCAAATGGTAACCCAACAAATGGAATTGATCGTATTCAAAGCAACGAAACATATGTTGGAGACGATGGCTCAAAATTAAACCAGTGGTCTCCTGATAGTTATTTGAACATATGGGTGTCAGCTGTGATTGGTAGTGGTGCAGCTGCATATGCTTATTTGCCTTCAACAGCTAATGTATATCCAGATATTGACGGTATAATTTGCTTAAATACTTATGTAGGTTCGATAGGTACATCTTCTGAATCAGGAAAACATACATTAAGCCACGAGATTGGGCATTATTTGAACCTTGCACATCCTTGGGGTCCTACAAATCAACCTGGGGTTAGTTCAAACTGTAATACAGATGACGGGGTTTCTGATACCCCAAATACCATTGGAACATCTGGTAGTTGCAACCTGGCACAAGTTAGCTGTGGTTCATTAGACAACATTCAAAATTTTATGGATTACTCTTCTTGTGACCGTATGTTCACGCAAGGGCAAATCAATAGAATGTATGCAACTTTAAACTCAAATACTGCAGACAGAATAGCCCTTTGGCAAAATACCAACCTAGTAGAAACCGGAGTTGCTGATTTATCTGAAGCAGATTTCCGCTTGGTGAAACCTTTTATATGCCAGCTTGATACAGCAGAGTTTGAAGATCAATCGAAGTTTGGAGCATCTTCATGGAACTGGAGTTTTGAATATGGAAACCCTACAACATCTACAGATCAATATCCTCAAATTTTTTACAATACAGCAGGCGTTCACGATGTTTCGCTAACGGCATCAAACAGCTCTTCTACTGTTTCTACTACAAAAACCAACTATATCTTAGTAAACCCAATTATTGGGCATTATACACCTTATGTAGAGAACTTTAGTACAACTTCAGCATTGCCAAATGATGAGTGGTTGGGATATAACCCTTATGGTGATGATTATGCTTTTGTGTTTGATGCAAGTAGCGGATATGACAACGATGGCTGTATTAAAATGGAAAACTTTGGAAATACATTCAATACCGAAGATGAATTGTATTCAACCACTTTTGACCTTTCTCCATTAACTACAGGAGAATTTACATTTAAGTATGCATTTGCACAAACATCTACTTCCGGAAGTGATGCCCTTTATCTTTTTGCTTCAATGGATTGTGGAGAAACATGGTATCCAAGATGGTCTAAGTCAGGATCTTCTTTAGCAACAGTTTCAGATCAAAATTCAAGTTGGGCTCCTTCTAGTACTTCAGATTGGGAGTCTGCTACAATATACCTGAACAACAGTTATTTGTCTGAAAAAACAATGTTCAAATTTGTTTTTGAATCTGAAGGGGGAAACAACCTCTACCTTGATGATATCAATATCACAGGAACATTTTCAGATATAGCTGTGCTAGAATATCCTGAAAACGGAATGACGAATCGTCCTGAAGATGTTGTTTTACAATGGAAAGCATCAGGTGGAATTACCTCATATGAGTACCAACTGGATGTAAGCAGTAACTTTGATTCTCCTTCGCTTGAAACAGGGATTAAAAATTGGATTAGCTATGATCCGAACAACTCAGATACCGAATATGAGACATCAAATTTAATTAACGGCCAAACTTATTTCTGGAGAGTACGTTATAATATAAACGGAGTGGCACAAAGTTGGAGTGATACATGGTCATTTACCGTAGTAGAAGAAGGTGGTGTAGGAATTGACGAGTGGAGTGAAGAAAACCTTCATTTAAGCGTGTTCCCAAATCCAACCAACGAAAAAACAACCTTAAGATTAAACTTACCGCAATCTGTTACTGCTCAGGTAACTGTTTTTGATATCTATGGGAGTGTTGCTGAAGAGCAAAGCACTGTCCAACTTGTTCAAGGAACCAATCATGTAACCATCAACAGTGATGAATATGCTGCAGGTGTTTATATCGTAAGAGTTTCTATAGGATCAAGCCAATACACTAAGCGCCTTGTTGTTTACTAGAAAATAAGAAGTCAAACAACATTACTTGTTCACAACCGTCCCCCTAGACGAAAATTGAACATTAACAAAAGGTAATTTAAATGAAACACACACTATTAGTAGTTGCTGTGGCATTGGGTATCGTATCTAATGTTGTGGCGCAAAATGTTTGCGGAACCGATCAATACTACCAACAGCTTATAGAGGAAAATCCTGAGATAGAAAATCAACTTGAAGAGACATGGCAAATTAGTGATGGTCCACTCAGTTCAAGTAGATCTGCCAGAGCTAAACACATTATTCCTGTTGTGGTACATGTTATTCATGATAACGATGTTGGAAACATCTCATACGAGCAGATCGAGGATGGAATTCGTGTGTTGAATGAAGACTACAGCAGAACAAATTCAGATACCTCTAATACCAGAGCAATTTTTAAATCTGTGGCATCAGATCCAGAGATAGAATTTCGTTTAGCGAAAATTGATCCGGATGGTAACTGTACAAATGGTGTTGTGCGTATTAACTCACCTGCTTATGCTTATGATGCTGACAATAGTGTGAAATCCTTGAGTTACTGGCCTTCAAATCAATATTTAAATTTTTGGTTGGTAGAGTCTATTGAAAATACCTCTAGTACAGGAACAATTTTAGGATATGCACAATTTCCAGGATCAGGTTCATGGACTACTTATGGTGTTGTTGAACGTAATGATGCTTGGGGAACAATTGGTACTTCAACGGCAGACGGCAGAACTACTTCTCATGAGGTGGGGCACTGCCTAAACTTAATGCATACTTTCCAGTCAGGATGTGGAAGCAATTGCTCTAATTCCGGAGATCGTGTATGTGATACGCCTCCTTCTCTTGAAGCAACTTATGGCTGTGTTACAGGCCAGAACACTTGCTCAAACGATGCCAATGGTTCAAGCACTTACTCTTCTGATGTTGTTGATCAGATTGAAAATTACATGAGTTATGATGCTTGTCAAAACATGTTTACTGAAGGGCAAAAAACAAGAATGAAGAATGCTTTAACAAGCATTTCTCAGCTAATCAACCTTACTTCAGAAGCAAACCTTATTGCTACCGGAGTTTATGACAATGAAGGTGTTTTGTGTAAAGCCGAGTTTTCAGCAGATCGATATGTTGTCTGTGCCGGTGAATCAATAGACTTTACAGACAACTCTTATTTTAATGTGTCATCAAGAGACTGGTCTTTTGATGGTGGGTATCCTTCAGCATCAACTTCAGAAGAACCAACAATCCTATACGATACTCCGGGAACTTATTCTGTTACGCTTGAAGTTTCAGATGGTACAAGTACAGTATCAACAACAGAACAAGCAATCATTACAGTATTGCCTTCTCCGGGTGAATATATGCCATTTGAAGAAAGCTTTGAATTTTCTAGTCTGGAAAATGAATATTGGACAGTAGACACGGCTGGTGGCTATGGCTGGGAATTAACATCAGCAGCAGCTTACAGCGGAAACAATGCTATTAAAATGAATAATTTTGATAATAGCTATTTCTCTTATTTTAATGCCTACAGTCCAAGTTACGATTTAAGTAACCTTAGCTCAGGAACACTTACATTTAAATATGCTTACGTTCCCAGAAGTAGTGCCAGTTCAGATGTATTGAGAATTTATTTCTCAAGAGATTGTGGTGCTAGCTGGAGTTTGCGTTACGCACTTAGTGGAAGCAGTTTAAATACGACTCCGCTTACAGTTCAAAACTCTGATTTTACTCCTTCTAGTCAAAACCATTGGGAAGAACAGAGCATTAACATTAGCTCAAATTACCTTACAGAGAACTTTAGAGTAATGTTTAGGTTTGAGCCTTATATTGGAAACAACCTTTACATCGATGACATTAATATTGATGGAGACTTTAGCGATATTCCTGTACTAAATTCACCTGAAAATGGAGAAACGGGGATAGGCTCTTCTGTTACGTTAGATTGGAAATCTACTGGTGAAGTATATTACTATGAAATGGAGCTAGATACAAATGACAGCTTTACTTCACCTACATTGTTTACAACACAAACATCATGGTTGTCTTATGACCCTAATGACATAGATACACGCTACGATGCATCAGGTTTAATGTTGTCAACAACATATTATTGGAGAGTTAGAACAATAGCCTCAACTGGTTATAGTAATTGGAGCGATGTATGGAGTTTTACAGTAAGTGAAACCGGAGTTGGAATGAGTGAATTGGGCAATTTTGCAGATGAAATCAATGTTTATCCTAACCCAACTTCAGGAGATGTAAATGTTGAAATGAATATGACTACTGCAGATGAGGTAATCTTGTTGGTTAGAGATTTAAGAGGAGCTGTAGTAATGCAGAAACAAATCTC
Source organism: Crocinitomicaceae bacterium (assembly GCA_002705995.1). Lineage (GTDB taxonomy): Bacteria > Bacteroidota > Bacteroidia > Flavobacteriales_G > Salibacteraceae. The sequence continues at coordinate 33,871 of PAJI01000005.1, forward strand.
AACATCTGTAGGAGTAAACAGAACAATATTAAACGTAGGTACTCTTTCTAAAGGAATGTATCTTATTGAAGCAAAAACAGATGGAGTTTCTTCAATTCAGCGTTTAGTCGTTCAATAAAAAGTAAAGTATATAACGATATAGAGAAGGCTGCTTATTGGATTGAGCAGCCTTCTTTTTTACATGGTTTTTAGAATATCAATAGCTTCTTGTGCATGTTGTTCAGCATTAGTTTGTGAATTATAAACCTTCTGAACTATTCCTTCTTTATCAGCAATGTAAGTAACTCTGCCGGGGATAATACCCATTAAGGATCCCGGAACTCCAAATAAAGCACGTACTTTATCTTCCTCATCACTTAGTAAAATAAAAGGGAGGTCATATTTTTTGGCAAAAGCCTTATGAGATGCAGGAGAGTCAGCACTAATGCCAATAACAAGTGCATTAGCATCTTTAAAAACATCAAACTTATCTCGAAAAGTACAAGCCTCTTTTGTACATCCCGGAGTATCGTCTTTGGGGTAAAAATAAATCACAAGATTTTGCGTGCCAATAACGCTGTCTATTGAAAACACCTTGTTGTTTTGGTCTTTCAAAGTGAAGGAAGGTAAATGGTCACCTACCTCTATTGTTTTCTCTGTTTCTTTAGACGTTTCTTCATTGCTTTGTGCAGTAGAACATTGGATTGAAAAAAGAGCAACAGATAAGATCAAAATGTTTTTTACAGAGGTTGGAAATAATCCTAACTTTAGCTTTTTGATTTGCATATGTAATGAATTTAGAGGTACAAAGTTCTGAAAATATACAGACAATAGTGTCGAATGATAAAAAGTAAAAAATGGCTCAACAACCACTTAACATAGATCAATTGTATCAGCAGCAAAAAGCATTCTTTTATGCGGGTAAAACACGGCCAATAGCTACTCGCAAAGCGGTGCTGAAGAAACTAAAAAAACTTGTTACGGAACAAGAACAACGAATTTTTGATGCTATAGCTGCTGATTTTTCAAAACCCGAAGCAGAATCATTTGTATCTGAAACAGGTTATATCATTGGTGAAATAGATCAGGCACTTAGAGAAATCGATTACTGGGTAAAGCCTGAACGTGTAGAAAGTAGCATGCTCACATTTCCTTCAAAAAGCTACATCTATAAAGAACCTTACGGCATTACGTTGGTTATAGCTCCTTGGAATTACCCATTTAATCTAGCAATAGCTCCTTTAATTGCAGCAGTAGCAGCAGGAAATACGGTGATTTTGAAACCTTCTGAGTTGAGCCCTAACACATCGGCTTTAATTGCTGATTTAATCAATTCAAATTTTGAGCAAGAATACCTCTATGCTATTGAGGGAGGAGTTGAAGTAACCCAAAAATTATTAGCACAGAAAAATGATTATATTTTTTTTACAGGAAGTCCACAAGTTGGTAAAATTGTAATGAAAGCAGCAGCAGAACACCTTACTCCTGTAACCTTAGAACTTGGCGGTAAAAGTCCGGTAATTGTTGATGAAACGGCAGCAATTAACCTAGCTGCTAAAAGAATTGTTTTTGGAAAATGTTTCAATGCAGGGCAAACCTGTATTGCTCCCGATTATTTGTTGGTACATTCCAGTAAAAAACAAGAGCTAATTACGGCCTTGCAAAAGCAATTAGATCTGCAGTATGGAAAAGATCGCAAAGCTTCAGCAGATTTTGCACGCATTATTAACGAAAAGCACTTTAACAGACTAATAGCTTACCTAGATGATGGAGAGGTAGTCATAGGTGGAGAAATTGATGCCTCTGAACGTTATATAGCCCCGTCCGTAATCGAAATAAAAGACTTGGAAAGTCCAATTATGCAGGAAGAAATATTTGGACCAATATTACCCTTGGTTACATACAATACTTTGGACGAAGTGGTTGAAATCATTCGTAACCGAGAAAAACCATTGGCTTTTTATCATTTTACCAAAAGCACTAAGAACAGGGAATATTTGTTAAAACAAATTCAATTTGGAGGAGGAACAATTAACGATACCATCGAACATTTTGTTAATCCTGCATTGCCTTTTGGAGGTATTGGGCCTAGTGGAATCGGAGCATATCATGGCCAATTTGGATTTGAAACCTTTTCACATAAAAAGGCCGTATTAAAAAAGAGCAGTTGGATAGATCTTCCTCTAAAATATCCTCCTTATGGGGCTAAATTAAAGTGGCTAAGAAGAGCATTTAAGCTAATGGGATAATCAATAAACAGCAGATATAATAATAGAATGCTGAAAATGAGTCATATAAATTATTACTTTTGAACACTTTAGTTGCGAAGTAAGTCTGTATTATGCCTAAGCAAACATTTTTAAATTTACCCGAAGAGAAGCGTTCCAATTTTGTTAATACTGCACTTAAAGAATTCGCTTTAAATGACTACCAAAATGCTTCCGTAACCAGTATTGTTAGAGAACTTGGTATTGCTAAAGGAAGCGTTTATCAATACTTTGAGAATAAAAAAGACCTTTATTTCTATTTAATTGAGCTAGCAGGTAACCGAAAGTTGGAAGCAACTGGGGAGTTGTTGGCTTCACCCGGAGATGATTTCTTCAAGTGGTACCGCAAACTACATGTAAGCTCTTTGGTTTATGACATCCAATATCCGGTAGAAGGTGCTTTGTTGAGAAATGTGAGTAGAGAAGAGAACAACGAAGACATTGGTAACATGGCTTTACACAACAAGCAAGAAGCAATTTCTTTTTACAAGCATGTGTTGAAGCAACATTATAATTCGGGTTTGATGCATACAAAACCTAATTATTCTGCCTTTTCATACGTTTTAGTACAAACCGGATTAGGGTTGATGGACTTATTACAGATTCAATTTGGGTTTTCGTTGTACGAATGTGCAAAGACAAACACATCTCCAGATGTATCAGAAGAAGAGGTTAAAGCTCTTGTAAAAAAGGTCGTAAAGTCAGTTCAACAAAACTTCTTAGACTAAAAAAACCCGGATGCATCTCTGCTGCCGGGTCTTTCGAAATCCTTATGATGATTATCAAGTAGTCTTAAACAAACCTCATAAGGAATAAGGTTTGTCCGTTAAGCAGCAAAAGCTCCTTTAACGTTAGACATATAGTTACTTGATAATGATTTCTTGACTGATGACATAAACCGCCCTCCTTTCTTTTGATGAAACTTTACCTTTTACCGCTCTTCGAATACTTTACGAAGAGTAAGCAAAGGTTTGTGGTTTTTCCACTGGTATAAATATAGGAGATCATATCCTTTTTTCGCAAATTTTCTAGAAATATCTTCTTATCGTTAACGGATCGGCTAAGTGTAGTGTGGGAATTTGAAACTGAAAAACATTCAGTTTAGCACCAATGTAAGCCAAAGAACAAAGTTTAACTTTAGTCTGTACCTCGCATTACGTATAGCCAGTGTTTCTTTTTTAGAATTTCAATTGTGCCTGAATTCGCAGTAATCTTCCTTTTTGATGGTTGATAGGGTTTTCAGAATCTTCATATCTACGGTCTGAAAAGGTGTATTCAACTAAGAATTCAAAGTGAGGTAGTGGATGCCATTCTATTCCAATTTCAGTATCTCTAACTGTATAGCTACGAGCATCCAATTCATGTTTCTTCCCACCGTCATAATATTGCAAGCGGACAAAGGGATAAAATTGTTGATTCCATTTTTCTATAAAATATGAAAATGTGGCATATCCACCTTGAAGTGGTTTAACTTCTATTGTATTCATTGCTTTGTCAAATTCTGGACCTCTTCCGAAGTTATACTCTGCTTGAATACCAAAAGGTTTGGGGTATAAAACAAATGACAATGCTGCTCTTTGGTCGAGATAACCTTCAGCATTAACGTTAATGTTTGGGTTATGCTCTGTTACTACATACTTTCCTGAATAAGCCTGAATGCCTGGTTCTATCACCTGATTCCCCAACTCTATAGGATAAGAGAAACGCGTTACTAAATGAAATTCATCATTTTCATCAAAATGGTTTGCGGTTTGCCCATTGTAAAACCCTAAAGCAAATAATCCAAAATCTCCACCACTTAATCCAGCTTTTTTAAGCTTCTTTATAAGCTTTCTTTTTTCTTTGGTAGCCCAATAGAAGAAAACCCCAAGGTCGCGTTCATCTTTTACAGCACTATTGAGTGCATCGTTTCTATCAAGTGGAATTCGATTACTACTTGATTGCATATTCTCAAAACCATATGGTACTTTGCTTTGTCCAATACGAATCCGAAACTCATTGTTTTTATCAATTCCCACATCTATATAGGCGTCTTTTAATCGACCAACATGATGTGCTTCTCCTATAGATTTGGCAAAATCTGGTTGGAAATAAAAAAATACACGAGGGGAAATTTGCCCTTTGATTTTAAACCGTAAACGTCTAAAAGAAAGTCCACCTCCATCTTCTCCCCAATTCTCGTCACATTGCTCACAGTTCAAATTTGGGTTGGTTTCAAACAAGCTGTTATAGCGGACTTGCATATAGCCACCAATGTGTATATTTTCATACCATTTTTGAGAATGAATTTTTTGTTGTGCTAGAAGTATGGAACTGCCCCATAAGATGAGAAAACCTGTAAGAATTAAACGCATTAGTCGGCTATTTTACTTATTACTTTACCTTCTGAATCTATCACAATATCCCAATCGGTTTGAGTTAGTGCGTTAAGCTCCATTTTATAGATTACTTTTCCATTGTCGGTTATGCGTTCTAAGTCGTCTATTGAATAACCACTAAAATCTGCTTGTATTCTGTTGTTCACGGCTTTGGGTAATTCACTTTTAGAAATATCTTCTTTGTGCTTTACCATTTTCCCTTCAGCATTGTACCATATTTCGTGGTCTGTACTCCAACCAATTTCAAAATCAACATTGTAAAAGTTACTATCCATTTCCCACTCTACATCTGTTGCTTTTGGGAATTGTTTGTTGAATTGGTTTAAAATAATCGATGGTACTTGGCTTTGTGGAATGTCCTGAGCTTGGATAGATAAGTTGATAGTTAATGCAGTGCTAAGGATTAAAATTTGTTTTTTCATCTTGTAAAATTTTTGTTTAATAATTAATTACAAGACAAAGGAAAGACCCGAATTTGGAAAGATTTGGGAATATTCTACACAGTAGAAAATTCTATTTGGAAAAAATGTAAGGTGTTGTTAAAAGAATAGGAAACCTTAAAACCGTACAAGTCTGAAATTGCTTTTACAATAGCCAATCCGAGTCCAGTCCCCTTAGATTTGCTATTAGGTTTATAAAATCGGGAAAACAGAAGGTTTTCGTTAAGTTTTTCATTGTCCCCCGTGTTACTTATTTTAATATTTTTTTCAGCAATCTCTACAAATACATCTCCGTTAGGAACATTATGGGAAATGGCATTTTTCAGTAAGTTTGAAATAATTACATTGGCAAGTGAGGTATCCATTTGAATGAATAGTTTGGTATTTTCATTTACCGTAATTTTTACTTTCTTAAATATTGCCATTTCTTCTAAATCACTAACATTTTTTTGAACTATATCATTCAGGAGAATTTGTTGATTGTCCAAAAACTGTTTGTTTTCGATTTTGGTTAACAGCAGCAATGATTTGTTTAAACGCACCAAACGCTCAATAACACTCATTACTTCGGCAAGGTTTTCAGCTTGTTCGTTTTGTAAATTTCCTTTTTCAATTAGCAGTTCAAGTTTATTAGTGGCTATTGCTAATGGTGTTTGTAATTCGTGTGATGCGTTTCCTATAAATTGTTTTTGTTGCTCGTAGGTTTCGGTAGTATGTTTTAATAGTGCATTTACCGCATTTTGCAAGTCGGTAAATTCTTTAGTGTTTGTTTTTATTATGGGAAGTGTTTTGGTCTTTCCTAAACGATATTTTTTTAATTGATTTAAAAAATCATAAAATGGTTTCCAAAGCTTTTTTAATACCAAATTATTGATGAAAATAATTCCGATAATCAAGCTGATGTATAACCAAATTATATCGTAGAGAAGCTCTTGTATCAAGTCATCTTCTTCGACCATTGAGTTGGCAACTTTGAGTTCGTAATAGTTGCCATCTAACTCAAAAGCAGTAATAAGCATTCTAACGGGTTCAGGTTCGGGGGCTTCGTCATCAGCATCTTGCATACTAAGTTGGGTGTCAAGATATTTATCCTTTGTTGAAAGGGCTTGTTTTCTGTTGATTTTTCGAACGACAAAAAAACTTTCGTCAAAATAATTTTTGGTTAGTATGGTTGAATCTTTTTGAGCATTTTGAATAATTAGGCGTTTGTAATTTTCAAGACCTTCATCAATGCTACTTTTGATTTCATTGAGCATATTGAAATAAAAAACTACAGCCCAAACTGTAACAATGGCTAGAATTGATACCGATAAATATTTTATAGATTGATTAAGTAGGTTCATTTTTCAACCAATTTGTAACCAATTCCATAAATAGATTCAATTTCTATTTCGGCATTAGCTGATTGTAGTTTTTTACGTAGGTTTTTAATCTGATAATATATAAAGTCAAAACTGTCAGCATTGTCCGAATTGTCGCCCCAAACGTGTTCGGCTAATGCAGATTTGGTAACTAAGCGTTTTTTGTTGAGCAAGAAATAATTGAGAATATCAAACTCTTTTCTATTGAGTAGAACGTTTTGGTTATTCACAACAAATGTTCTTTCTTTTAAGTCTAAGGCGATATTAGCAATTTCAATGGTGTCTTTTCCATTTAATTTTTGCCTTCGTAAAACTGCTTTTACCCTTGCGTTGAGTTCTGCTAAGTGAAAGGGCTTTGTAAGATAATCGTCTGCTCCAAGCTCTAACCCCTTAAGTTTATCGTCTAATGAATCTTTTGCAGATATAATGATTACATTTTCGCTTTTACCTTCCTTTTTGAGTTCTGCTAAAATGTTTAGTCCATTACCATTTGGTAGCATAATGTCAAGTAAAATGCAGTCGTACTCATAAATAAAAATTTTGTCTATGGCACTATGATAATCAGTAGCGGTTTCTACGAGAAACTTTTCTTTTTCAAGAGATTCTTTAATGCTACCGAGTAATTGAGGCTCGTCTTCGATTACTAAAATTTTCACGCCATAAATTTACTTTAAGATGTTGGAAAGAAATGGGAATTGTCGTTTTCATATAGGCTATAGCATCTTAATAACGATTGTGTAAAAATCTGGAGTTTTGGTTAGTAACTTTTGAGTGATGTGTTCATTGTTTTGTTTTTCAGTTAAATAAGTCTTGTCTAAATATATATTTAGATGATAAAATGAAGCGTTTTAAAGCCTTTCATATCTGTTAAAAGAAAAATGTAACCATGTAATCTGTACCTTTTACCTAACGTAATGTTAATGCCTTATCCATGTCCTTAAGGTGACAGAATAATTAGTTTTCTATCCAATTAAAAACAGTGTTCTATGCCAAGAAAAGCAGCCAAGCAACGTAAGATTTTCGTTTTTGACACTTCGGTAATTCTTTACGATCACAATTCCATTCTCAACTTTGATGAACACGATATTGCCATCCCAATTACGGTGTTGGAAGAGTTAGATCAGTTCAAAAAAGGGAACGATACCAAGAATTTTGAAGCACGTGAGTTCATTCGTTTTTTAGACAAACTATCGGGAAATACATCTTTAAAAGATTGGATTCCATTGAACGGTCCAAAAAAAGGAAAGTTCAAAGTAATTATGAATGGACAAACCGGTAGAACTGAAGTAGAAGAAATTTATGGGAGCAACAAAGCAGACCATAAAATCTTGAATGCTGCTTTAACCATGATGAATGAAGAGCCAAAATCAAAAGTGGTTTTGGTTACAAAAGACATCAACCTGCGTTTAAAAGCGAAAGCCCTAAACATTCAGGCAGAAGATTACGAAACAGGTAAAATTCTTGACGTACAAAATCTTTACACCGGAAGATCTACCATAGAAGATGTTGACCAAAATTTAATTGATGCTTTATTCAAAGAGCATTCACTGCCCAAAGAAGACTTTGAAGGCATAGAGTTTCTAAACAATCATTACTACATCTTAAAAGGGAAAAAAAGCTCTACACTAGCCTTTTACAATCCTAAAACGCAAAGTGTGCAGCGGGTAGAAAAACGTGCTTGTTATGGAGTGACTCCGCGCAATGCAGAACAGACCTTTGCCATTGATGCCATTCTTAATCCTGATATTCCAATTGTAACCATGCAAGGCGTTGCCGGAACAGGAAAAACGCTTGTTGCATTGGCTGCTAGTATAGAGCAACGCAAAGAGTTTAAACAGATTTACTTAGCGCGTCCTATTGTTCCGTTGAGTAATAAAGATATTGGGTATTTGCCAGGAGACATTAAGTCGAAGATCAACCCATACATGGAGCCTTTGTGGGACAACCTGAAGTTCATCAAAAATCAATGGAAAGAAACCGATCGCAATTACAAGCGCATTGAAGATATGGTGAATCAGGAGAAAATTTTGGTAACCCCATTGGCTTATATCCGTGGTAGAAGCTTGTCGAACATTATGTTTATTGTAGACGAAGCACAAAACCTTACTCCACATGAAGTAAAAACCATCATTACCCGTGCGGGAGAAAACACGAAAATCATTTTCTCAGGAGATATCTACCAAATAGATACACCTTATTTGGATGAACATTCAAACGGGTTGTCTTACCTCATTGATCGTTTAAAAGGCAATGAACTATTTGCACACATCACGCTAGAGAAAGGCGAAAGAAGTGAATTGGCCAACTTAGCAAACGAATTGTTGTAACATTCTCTTTTAGAGGAGGTAACTTGTGGGTTACGCCAATTTAACAATTGGCTAGGTGTAAATTGTGTTTCTTAAAAATCTATTGATTTGAAGATAAACGCGGCTTTATTTTGCTGCCGTAACATTGTATTCCGTAAACACACCTAAAAGTGTGCAGATACGGAAAATGAGAACGGTTATTATAATTTACCCCAGCAATCTCTCCCGAAACGAATCAATATCGGCCGCTCTTTTTTCAGTATACAACCAAGGAATTAGAAACATTCGGCAACAAGCTGATGATGATATGATTTAACAACTTGAGTTATGAAAAAGAAAAACAGAAGACCGGTTGACATTGTAGTAATTTCTGATGTGCATTTGGGAACCTACGGATGCAGAGCAAAAGAATTGCTGAAATACATGAAAAGTATTCAGCCGAAACATGTGATTCTTAACGGAGATATTATTGACATCTGGCAATTCAAGAAGCGATACTTTCCTAAAGCGCACATCAAAGTGGTGAAGCAAATCATGAACTGGATTGCTGACGGCATTCAGGTGGATTACATTACAGGAAACCACGATGAGATGTTGCGTAAATTTGTTGGATTCAAAATGGGATCGTTCAAAATAGATAACAAACTGGTTATGGAGCTCAATGGCGAACAAGCCTGGATTTTCCACGGTGATGTTTTTGATGTGACTATGCGTTACTCAAAATGGTTGGCGAAATTGGGTGCCATTGGTTACGATACGTTAATTGTGATCAACAACTTGGTAAACTGGTTTAGCGAGCGTGTATTGAAAAGAGGAAGAATCTCACTTTCGAAAAAGATCAAAAACAGCGTGAAAAGCGCAGTAAAATTCATTGATGACTTTGAAGATACAGCAGCCGATATCGCCATTTCAAACAATTATGAATACGTTATTTGTGGACACATTCACCAACCGCAACACCGTAAAATTGAAAAAGAAAATGGTTCGGTAATGTATTTGAATTCTGGTGATTGGATTGAGAACCTTTCTGCATTGGAATACAACAACAACGAATGGTCACTTTTTAAATTTGAAGACCATTTTGACCGCAATGAGAAAGATGAAGAAGATGTTGCTGAAGATCACTCATTGGAAACCAGCTTACTTTTCGAACAATTAATTCAAGAATTTAACCTCATGCGCGTTCAATGAGGATTTTATACGCGATTCAAGGTACTGGAAATGGTCATGTAAGTAGAGCAAGAGACATTGTTCCCTTGTTAAAAGAAAGAGCAGATGTAGATGTGCTCATTAGTGGTATTCAATACGATTTTAAAGACTTACCGTTTGAAGTAAAATATTCTTTTAAAGGAGCCAGCTTTGTTTTTGGAAAACATGGCGGCATCAACTTTTGGAAAACGTTTACGAAGAATAACCCTTTTCGAATTCTTAAAGAACTGAATGCACTTCCAGTAAAGGAATATGATTTGGTGGTAAACGATTTTGAACCCATTTCTGCTTGGGCTGCCAAGCGCGCAAAAGTTCCGTGTGTTTCGTTGAGTCACCAATCAGCAACACTTTCGCCCAATGCTCCTCCCTCAAAATGGAACGATTGGAAAGGGAAATTTGTCTTAAAACATTATGCTCCGGTAGATATGGCTTACGGATTCCATTTCAAGGCCTATGATGCCAATATTTCAACTCCTGTAATCCGAAAAGACATTCGCAACACACACCCCACAAATAAGGGGCATTATACGGTTTACCTTCAGGCCTATTCAGATGAAGTGTTGTTCAACCAACTGTCGGTATTTTCTGACGTAAAGTGGGAGGTGTTTTCAAAACATACTCAAACAGCTTACACCAAAGAAAATGTTCATTTTCAACCCGTTTCGCACGAAGCGTTTATTCAAAGCTTTGCCAGTTGCGAAGGTGTGTTGTGCGGAGCTGGATTTGAAATGCCTGCTGAAGCATTGTACCTGAAAAAGAAACTCATCGTTATTCCCATGAAAGGACAATATGAGCAACACCTAAACGCTGCTGCTCTTGAAGATTTGGGCATTCCTGTAATTTATGATGTTGAAAGTCAGCAAAGTCATAAAGCCATTGGCAAATGGCTACACGAAACCAAAAAAGTAGAAGTTGACTTTCCTGATGTTACCGAAGAAGTAATTGACAACATGCTAAAAACAGCACAGCAAAAATTACTTTAAAACACCTTTTTTACTTTGGCGTATGAATTAAAGTTTGTTGCAAAATGAACTGAAAATTATCAAAATGCTTAGTACAAAAACTCGTTGTATGGAAAGCGTTGCGCATGAATTTCCTTGATGTTTTTGTACATCAAATCACGTAATTCCATAATGTTGATTTTCTCTTTCGCAGAAATGAAGATACAAGGGGCTTTTAGAGTCCTCTGAATTCCCTTTTTCAAGTCTTCTAAAGATACATGGTGTTCATGATCTCCTGTGTAATCAAATTCTCCCTCCTCAATTTCTTCGTATTGATCAATTTTATTGAAGACATAAATGGTTGGTTTTTCTGTCCCATCGATTTCTGCTAACGTTTCATTAACAGTGCGCAAATGATCTTCATATTGCGGATGAGAGACGTCAATAACATGTACCAAAACATCAGCTTCCCGAACTTCGTCTAGCGTACTTTTAAATGATTCTACCAATTGGTGAGGCAGTTTTCTAATGAATCCAACCGTATCGGTCAACAAAAAAGGAAGGTTGTGAATGACTACTTTTCGCACAGTAGTGTCTAGTGTAGCAAAGAGTTTGTCTTCGGCAAATACATTAGATTTACTCAAAATGTTCATCAAGGTAGACTTTCCAACATTTGTATACCCTACTAAAGCTACACGCACCAATTTTCCTCGGTTTTTACGTTGAGTAGCCATTTGTTTATCAATAGTGACAAGACTTTTGCGCAAACGAGAAATTTTATCGCGAATAATACGTCTATCCGTTTCAATTTCTTTTTCACCGGCACCACCACGGGTTCCTGTTCCCCCTCGCTGACGTTCAAGGTGAGTCCACATGCGGGTCAATCGAGGAAGTAAATACTGATAGCGCGCCAACTCAACCTGTGTTTTGGCTTGTGCAGTTTGCGCACGTTTTTGAAAAATATCAAGGATCAATAAACTTCGGTCATAAATCTTGATGTTCAACTCCTTCTCCAAGTTGCGCATTTGAGAAGGCGTAAGGTCATCGTCAAAAATTACCGTGTCGATCTTCTGATCTTTAACATAAGTCTTGATCTCTTCTAGCTTTCCTTTTCCTACAAATGTTCTGATATCAGGACTTTGCAGTTTCTGCGTAAACGATTTTTTGACATCAATACCCAATGTTTCGGATAAGAAAGCCAATTCGTCTAAATATTCTGCAACCTGCTCTTCTGTTTGTTCGGGCGTAATCAATCCAATCATTACTCCTTCTTCCTGAACGCCCTTTGTTTCAATCATATTTCCCATAAAATGGATGGTAGAATTAAAATAAGACGACAAAATTATTGAATCTTTCGCTGTCTTTATGTTCTTTGGATTTTGGAATGAGCAATTGGCAAAAAATAAACAACACATTTGGTGACGAATTCATCAGAAGAAAGTGGTTTTCTGGTCAGGAAATCTATACTCCTTTTGTTATTTTAGGATGGTATAGATCAGGAACAACTTTATTGACTTCATTGCTTCAAAATCATCCTGAATTGGTTTGTTATTCTGAAGTGTTTTTACCCAAAGAACCGCTGTGGGGACAAGGAGTTTACAATCGTTTTGTTAATGTCAATAAAGCACAACAGCTGCGCGATCAACACCCTGATCAATTTTTAAAACAATACATTTTTAGAGCGTATCAAAAAGGAAAAGGTGGAGTGGGATTCAAATTACTCTATCCGCAGTTGCAGTCCAATGTCGCTTTAGCGAATGCTTTAGGTGCTATTCCGAACCTTAAGGTAATCTTGCTTCAGCGCGAAAACCTGCTAGACCTTTGGGTTTCTGCTCAAGTAGCCCAAAAAACTGGTGTGAAAAATAAGGTGAATACCCAGCGAGATTCTGCAGTTCAACTCACGCTAGATCCGAAAGATTTGGAGAAAAGGTTCCAAAATTTGAAACGCGGACAAGATGAAATGCACGTTTTCGCAAAGCAATTCAATAGTTTGGAATTGACCTATGAAGCCCTCAATGCAGATCGAAAAGCTGTAATGCAAGAAGTGTTTCAATTTCTAAATGTTACTCCGAAAGAAGTAGAAACCTCTTTAGTAAAACAGCAAAAGCAACCTCTGTCTGAAATTGTCCAAAATTTTGACGGATTAGTCGCTTATTTCAAAGGAACCGATTCCGAAAAGTATTTTTTATAGCCGTTTAAGCAATGTAAAAAGCCGTTTTCTAATTATTATAGATTCAATTAGAAGAAAATATATCTCTTTATACTCAGAATAACAGAAGTGTATTCTAAAGTCTAACTAATCTTTACGCTATGAAATACATTATTCGCTTAGAATATGAAGGAGAAGTAATACATGAGAAATTTATTCTAATTCCTTAAAACCATATAAAAACCATTTGCAACATGCTTACAAAACACAACGCAAGCGCCCCTCACTAACACTACTTTATCGATTTCTAACCAATATCTATTTACCAATGAAACACCTTTTACGTTCTCTTTTATTAATCTCTTTTTACTTTTTGTTTTTTGATGCCAACGCTCAAGGAGGCTGGGAGTTTGATAATGATAGCAACCAGTTGCCCTATGGGTATCGAGATTTATTTGGAGTTGGAGATAGTCTTCTCATAGCTACAAATGCGGGTTTGGTGATTAAAGAAGGAAATAACTTCACAACAATTAATCAAAGTGCCGGACTTGCAGAAGATACTGTTATTGCGGTAGCAGGAGGGGATAATGGAGCAATTCTATGCTTACATCCCAATCACATAACATATTATTCAAATAGTACATTTATAACGTATACCAATGGGGTAGACTACAACCTAAGCCTATCGGTATATGAAGAAGTAGAACTGATTTTCCATAACGGATGGTTTTACTTAAAAAATGAGCTCGCTTTAAATGGAAATATTATTCATAGTATTCAACCATATCAAAGTGTTTCATATAGTTTTAATGGCCCCAATAACACGTTATATTTTATTGCTAATACTAAGTATTATGAGGTAGCCAATGGAGACATTGTAGATTCATTATTAGTTAGTGGTAATTATACAATTGTAGGAAATGGCCAAACTGCCTACGGAATAAAAAATGATTCTATTTATGAATTTAATGGTAGTTCGTGGACCGCGGTGGCAGATAACAAATGGCATTCTGATATATATCTAGATAGCGAAGGAGAATTATGGTCTGTTTCAGGCAATCATATTATTAGAGGAGTTACCAATCAAGAATACTCAACACCTTATACGTATAACCAACTTCCCAATGAAATTTCTACTGAATATGCGAATAAGATAGTCGTTTCATTTTATGATACCCGATGGGTAGAAGTGCCTTTGTGGATTCCTTTCAATGGGGTTGAAATATTAGAACTTGGAGATTTGCAGGTGAAGGTAAATCCTGATGGATCTCTTGGGAAAAATGCTGATATGACCAATCAAACAGTAAATTTTGATGGTGTTGGGTTCATTTTTTCTGGACAAACATGGTTAAGTGGAATAGAAACTTCTAGTCAAGATACATTTGTAAGTGCTGATAGATACTCTGGGTATTACAATGATGAGGATGATCACTACAGATTCTCATCTGGGCCATATGCAGATGTGTTTAATTATCGAAACTATAAAACGTATCAGGTAACGGCTCAAGAGATTCAAAACCATATAGCCAACTATAATTCACCAAATTATACTATGCCGGCAGATATTCAATATTGGCCGGCACATGGAAACCCTGCTAGAGGAGAAGCCATTTGTTTAGCTCCTTTTGTAGACGCAGATGGCGATGGTGATTATCATCCGGAGAATGGTGATTATCCACAAATTAGGGGAGATAAAGCAGCATACACCATCTTTAATGATAAGTATACAGAGAATTATTTAAATCAACCTTCAATGGGAATCGAAGGGCATATGATGGTATACGGTTATGAAAACACAAACAGTTCGCTTGAGAACACCTTTTTTGTGAATTATCGGTTTGTGAATCGTGGAAACAATAATTACGAAAACTTTAAAATTGGTGAGTTCATTGATTTTGATCTGGGTAACCCTTATGATGACTATGTTGGGTGTGATACTACACTTAACCTGTATTATGCATACAATGGAGATGATATTGACGAAGACAATGGAGGATCACCAGGCTTTGGAGTTAATACTCCAGCTGTAGGGATTGTTTATTTATCGGATACACTTTCTTCATTCATGTATTTTAATAATGCTCTCGGTACATTGGGAGACCCGGAAACAAATGCAGATTATTACAACTATATGAATGGGTATTGGAAAGATGGTACACACCTGACTGTTGGAGGAAATGGGTATGATTCAACGACAGTGCAGACTAATTATATGTTTTCAGGAGATCCCGTAACACAAACTGGGTGGACAGAAGCTTCAGTAGGAAATACACCTTATGATCGCAGAGGAGTTGGAACAGGAGAGGCCAGAAACTTTAATGCAGGAGATACCATAGAGTTTGAATTCGCTATTATGTTGGCCGAAAACACTTCTACAACTGCTGCCGGAGCAATAACCGATTTGCGTAATCAAACGAGTGATGTGGCACAATGGTATAACAATCAATCTTTTGACCCATGGTATTCAGGATGTGTTGGAGCAACGGTAGGAATAGAAGAAGAGGCTGTCAATAATTCAACAGTAACATTATATCCAAACCCTACACAAAGTACATTCACCATTTCTGGATTAGAAGAACAGGCTCAAATGCGTGTCTATGCCCTAGACGGTTCATTAATGCTACAAGAGAAAGTAAGCAACCGTCAGTCTGTTGATGTTAGCCAATTGGCAAAAGGCATTTACATCATTCAATTGCTAGGAAATGATCAACAAGAAAATTTAAGGTTAGTTATTCAATAGAGAATTGAATGCTCTTCATGATGAAAAGGCGGTGATTTCACCGTCTTTTTTTGTGTTGAATAATCAGTTTGACTAATGATTTTGTGTTAAATAGTTAGTGTTTGTTAAAATATGTTAACAAAAATGAAACAGAAGTGTCATTGCCAGCGTATAAAATAACATTATGTCGAACTGCCCTCTATTAACTACTTAAAACCAATTGTCTAACTAAAATCTATTACCAATGAAGCACCTNTTANGNTCNATNGCATTCTCTATGCTATTCTTGGTTACCTATTTTGTCAATGCTCAGAATTGGCGTTTTTACGAAGCTTCCGCATTCCTTCCAAATACAGCAGAGATAAAAGACCTTACCGGTTTCGGAGATAGTCTTTTAATTGCTACCAATTTGGGACTGGTTATCAAAGAAGGGAACAACAGTACCACATTAAACCAAANCTCCGGATTGGCTGAAGATGATATACTATCCNTAGCTGTAGGAGCAAATGGTAACCTCTTATGCTTACATAGCAATCACATCACTTATGTTGCTAATGGAGTAACCTCCATTTACACATTAGGAATTGATTACAACTATGCTGGTGAAGAAGTGGTTCATTCCAATGGGTGGTATTACATTGATGAATACCTTGCCTTTGATGGTCTATCCTTTAACACTATACAGCCTAACAGTGTCGTTTTTAGCNTGTTCTCCGGTCCGGAGAACACGCTTTATTTTTCGTCTATGCACAAAGCNTATGAAGTTGAAAGCGGACAAATCATTGACTCAATAACCTACAATGGAGTATTTGCTGAGGTTGTAGGNAATGGACANACAGCCTATAGTATTGGCGAAGATTCTGTTTATCAGTTTAATGGNATAAACTGGGTGGCTATATGTGCCAAAGAATATCGCTCTATGGATTATGCATATACCGATCAATTGGGGCAATTATGGACATTAGATGAAAACTACATCGTACGCGGGACGGATAGTGCAGAAATCACCCTTCCCTATGCATTCAACCATGGTTTTGCGCTTTCCATAGATCACCCTTTGGCAGAGTACGATAATAAGATTGTTGCTTTGGTGAAAGACGGCTGGGTTGAAGCTCCTCTTGATGTTGACTTTAACGCAACAAAATTACTNGAAGTNAATAACCTAAAAATAAAAGTAAATCCAGATGGAAGTCTTGGCAACTTAAACGATCCTTCAGTAGAGCAATGCGTTGCTTTTGAAGANNCAATGTTCATTTTTTCTGGAAATATATGGATGAGTGGAATAGAGGCCTCAAGTCAAGAACACATGGCTAGCGGAGAAATTTATTCAGGGTATTATAATTATGAAGACCACTACCGTTTTTCTAGCGGACCCTATGCCACAGTTTTTCACCAAGATAGAAACTATAGAACCTATCGTGTGACTGCTTTAGAAATTCAAAACCACATTGCAAACAACGGATCTTTGGGGTATTCCATGCCTACTGATATCAAAAACTGGCCTGCTCATGGTAATTCTTCCAGAGGAGAGGCCGTGTGTTTGGCTCCTTTTGTAGATGTGGATGGCGATGGGGATTATCATCCCGAAAATGGAGATTATCCTCAAATCAGAGGAGATAAAGCGGTGTATACCATCTTTAATGATGCGTATTCCAGAAACTATACAAATGAGGCTCCCATGGGAATTGAAGGGCACATGATGGTTTATGGCTTCGAGAATGAAAATAGTGCCATAGACAATACATTCTTTGTCAACTATCGCTTAGTAAATCGCGGAGGGAATGACTACGAGAATTTTAGAGTTGGAGAATTTATTGATTTTGACTTGGGAAACCCCAACGATGATTTTATAGGGTGTGACTCTTCCCTGAATTTGTTTTATGTCTACAATGGTGATGATAATGACGAAGACAATAGTGGAGCAACAGGGTTTGGGAATGCACCGCCAGCAGCAGGNGTTGTATTGTTNTCAGATCAATTAAAGCATTTTAGGTATTACAANATTNCAGCAGGCAATACAGGTCCTCCTGAGTCAACAGAAGATTATTACAACTACATGAACGGCATGTGGAAAGACGGTTCTCATATGGTATATGGGGGAAATGGTTATTCGGGTGCAAGCAACGCTACAACCATTTCTTCTGAGTACATGTTTTCAGGTGACCCGGTTACCCAAACCGGATGGACAGAAGCTTCCTTAGGGAACACACCNAACGATCGCAGAGGNGTGGGAGTAGGAGAAGGACGTAATTTCAGTGCCGGAGATACAATAGAGTTTGAATTCGCGGTAATGTTGGCAAAAAACACTTCATCATCTGCTGCCGGAGCAATTACAGATTTACGNAATCAAACTNCAGCCGTTACACAATGGTTTGGTANCCANTCATTTGATGCGTGGAATGCTGTGTGTTCTGGAAAAACCGTTGGCGTAAAGGAAACAGCTGAAGAAATCAATCCTTTATCGGTTAAAGTGTACCCGAACCCTACACAAAGCTCATTTACAGTCGCAGGGCTAGAAGAACAAGCCGAAATGAGTGTTTATGCATTAGATGGTTCGTTAATGGTGCAACAAAGAATAACTAGCGGACAAACCTTAGATGTAAAACAGCTTCCAAGCGGCATTTACATTATTCGGTTGGTTGAAAATAACCGCCAGAAGAATTTAAGGTTAGTTGTTCAAGAATAGAATGATGGCCTTCTTCATGACAGAAAAGGCGGTGATTTCACCGCCTTTTTTGATTATATCTTCATGATCCTTTTTCTTGATCGTACAGTTTGATGATCCATTAGCCGGATAAAGTACAAACCATCCGAATAATCAGACAGATCAATTTTNAGATGAGNTTGCACAAACAATAATCGACCATATGCATCATAGACTTCAACATTTGTAAAGGGCTTTTCTGAAACTACATTAACAATGCTTTTCGTTGGGTTTGGGTATATAGTTACTCCGTCTACTAAATCCATTTCGTTAATTCCAACAGAAGAAATGGTTACAGTTTGTGTAGTGGTATCACTAGAGCAACTATCGGCTGAAAAAACANTTAACTCTACATCATAATTCCCATTGGCTGTATAAGCATGNGTTGGATTTTCTTGTGCACTGGTATTGCCATCATCAAAATTCCAATGGTAATAAATACCGTTAGCTGATAGGTTGTTAAAGTTAATGGTACTGCTACCTGAAAAATTAAAATCAGCCGTTGGATGATCNNCATTTATTCTCCATAAATCCATACTATCCAATACTGTGTTGGTAGCTATTGTCTGTAGTGTAAAGGCATCAGCTGTTCCAATACCAGCTGGCATGTAGGTTGAACCTATACATGACTTTTGAAAAATAGTGCAATAAAAAACACATGCCGCCAAATAACTTCCNNTCAAACTGGGATGACTCTCATCTACTTGATACAATTCAATTGTAGGAAAACTATCTCTTACATTTTTCCATGCAACACCTACCGGAGCTACTGTTGCTTTGTTGCTATCAGCCATTTCCAAATAACTTTCGCGTAAACGTTGTTGCATACCATTATATGTACAAACCGGTGGGTAAGCAGCACAGTTAGATGCATCGCCATTCTTTCTTCCCCAAGTCATGTAAAAAACGGTTTCTGAACAGTTGTAATTAGCCTTAATGCTATCATTTAAGACTTTTGCATAAGGATAAACATCACTCTGAACTTGAGCTGGAGAAAATGCAGGTTTTTGACTTTGCTCTTGCAACACAACAAAATCCCAATCTTGCGCTTTTATTTTAGTCAAGGTTGTAGCATTAGANGCATGTTGCACCAACTGAGCACCGCCAGGTGTATTTTGATCAAAAACGATTGAATCACCCAAGCTATAACCAATCTCTTGAATTAGCTGTGGTAAGTCATTGACATAAGTATAACTGTTCCCTATAAACANTACTTTTTTGGGTTGCGCAACGATAATTCCTGCGATTAAAAAACAAATACTTATTGCGAAACACTTTTTCATTTTATCCTTTTTGGTTTTAAACAAAANGATTTATCCATTGAAAGGAAGCCTAAGCGACTTTAAGATATGAAGTATTGTCTTGATGCTATCATTTCTTTTCTGCTTTTCTCTCTTGTNACAAATGCATGCAGTAGAGAAATAGTAGGAGATCATTAAAGAGAGGATATAGTAATAACAACNAACACNCTNGTTTNAAGCCACAAAAAAACCTGTGAGATATTCTCACAGGCTCTATTGATTATACATTTTAGAAATGGGTTAATCTNATGTTGAATTATAACCTGTCCCAAGGAATTCTGGCAAGAATAAGAACCAGTGCAATTCCAAAGAAAATGGCAATGTTCTTATGTTTTNCAACAGCNTCAGTAGCTTTTTTAGCTCTAACTCTTCCTATGGTAATTANAGCAATGGCAATCACCATNGCTAGCACATGCTCTACAGTCCAAAAGCGCAATTGAGGNTCTTTCATTGCAGCACCCATATCGTCTAATCCAGCTTTTACAATTGGACTNATAAAGTAGAGTCCAAATCCAACAAGTAGCTGAATATGAGCGAAAATTAAAGCCAGTTTAGAAAAATTGTCNTCCATTCTTCCAAACTCCNTTTTCTGCATCCAGCCCATTAANGAACGAGCAAATCCAAAAACNAGAAAAATCAAAAGTGCCCATCTAAGAGCAGAGTGNGTGTGCAATAAACCTGTAAACATGATTGATAATTTTGTGCGAATTTAAAACATGAACAAACGTTAGGTTGTTAATTTCTCTGATTTTTCATGTTAAGTCAGAGGGTATAAANGCTTTAATTTCGCAGCTTGTTGACAACTACACGCATGAGATCAATCTTAATTGTCTTTCTTTTTTCCCTGATTACAGTAANCACATTTGGCCAAACNACTTTTCCTGAAAATGAAGTCAGAGACATACGGCATACAACGTATGCCTTTACACACGCAACGGTTGTTGTTTCTCCCGAAGAAACATTAAANAACGCAACNCTNNTGGTGCGTGATGGTAAAATTGTAGCTGTGGCTGAGTTTTTAGAAGTTCCNCAAGAAGCGGTAACNGTTGATTTGGANGGCAAATACATTTATCCTTCCTTCATTGATTTATATACAGATTATGGAATGCCCGAAGNAGAATCGGGAAAGAAATCGGGAACACCTCAATACAATACCTCTCGAAAAGCTCCATATGGTGCAAACGATGCATTACATACAGAACNCNTAGCNGCAGAAACATTTNCAATAGANAAGAAACAAGCAGAAGTNTTGCGAAAATCAGGCTTTGGAGCAGTATTAACACAACANCACGATGGCATTTTACGCGGAGAAGCCAGTTTAGTGCAATTAGGAGAAGAGTCGCCCAATAAGATGGTATTGCAACCACATGCCGCTACCGGNTTTTCTTTCGATAAAGGGAGTTCTAAACAACAATATCCCAACTCTTTAATGGGGGCTATAGCATTGGTGCGTCAAACAATTTATGATGCAAGATGGTATGCCGGACAAAAAAATCCAAAAGAAAGAAACCTAACACTCAGTCATTTTAATACATCTTCTGAATTGCCCGCTATTTTTGCTGTAGACGATTATTTAACNGGACTAAGAGTTGGGCAAATAGCAGAAGAATTTGAACAACCGTTTATCATTAAAGGGGCAGGAGATGAATACAAGCGAGCCTATGATATCAAAGCAGCGAATGCTGCATACATNCTGCCGTTAAATTTNCCCAAGGCTTATAAAATACGCGACCCTTANGATGCATTGTTTATTGANNTGGAACAATTAAAACATTGGGAGCAAGCTCCAACCAATCCAAAAGTACTGGCAGAAATGAATGTGCCTTTTACATTTACAATGGATGGACTTGAAAAGCCCGATGACTTTTTGAAAAATCTGCGAAAAGCTGTGAGTGCAGGATTATCTGAACAANATGCTCTAGCAGCGTTNAGCCTTACCCCAGCTCAGTTAATAGGGCAGGAAAAACAATTAGGAACGTTGGAAAGNGGAAAGCTGGCAAANTTCTTTATTGCTACAGGCAACATTTTCAAAAAAGAAACCAAGATTTTAGAAAATTGGGTGAACGGCAAGCCTTATACCGTCAAAAANCTTGATGAAGTGAGCCTGNCAGGAGAGTATATTATGAACCTGAACAACAGCCAGTTTCAGTTAAAGGTTAAAGATGAGAATGGAAAAGTAAAGGCTACAATTAGCCAACAAGGTCAGAAAGAAGAAGAACTTAATATAGAACGCAACAACGATTTAATTACACTCAGTTTTAACTGGAAAGACGACTTGTTAAAAGGNCCCGTACGCTTAAGTGGAAAAGTGAATTACAAGAGCAAAATATGGGATGGTCGTGGACAAGATGGCGCTGGAAACTGGATGGTTTGGAGCGCAATTCGACAAGGAAGTGCTGTAATGAAAAGNGACACTACAGACTCAATTCTTGTAGAAGGAAAAACATGGTATCCTAACGGAGCTTATGGGTGGAAAGAATTGCCGGAAAGAGAAGATTTCATTATCAAAAATGCAACGATTTGGTCTTGCGATTCGGCTGGTGTTTTTGTGGGAGATGTTATTGTAAAANATGGCAAAATTGAAACGGTAGGTACGCACCTNGAATTCGATAAGAAACTTAAAGTCATTAATGGAAAAGGGCTGCACCTTACTCCTGGAATTGTTGATGAGCACAGCCATATAGCAATTAGTAAGGGNGTAAATGAAGGAACGTACAACAGTTCGGCCATGGTGCGTATCGGAGATGTAGTTAANCCGGAGGATGTGAACATTTATCGCCAGCTTTCCGGAGGAGTAACTACCAGTCAGCTATTGCATGGTTCGGCTAACCCTATTGGAGGNCAATCAGCCATTATAAAACTAAAGTGGGGNTANAGTCCGGAGGCGATGAAAATTGAAAATGCTCCCGNGTTTATCAAATTCGCATTGGGCGAAAATGTTAANCAATCCAATTGGGNAGACCGCAACAGCGTGCGTTTTCCGCAAACCAGAATGGGGGTAGAACAAGTCTACTACGATCGCTTTTACCGTGCAGTAGAGTANGATTCACTTTGGCAAAATTACCGCGCAGAAAAGAAGCGTATCACTGTCAAAAAAATTCCCGGAATACGAGAACTTACNGGTTATGAGAATCCTTCTCCGAGAAAAGACCTAGAGCTGGATGCATTGGTTGAAATTTTNCACAATGAGCGCTACATNACCTGNCATTCCTATGTGCAAAGTGAAATTAACATGCTCTTACACGTAGCCGATTCTTTGCANATCAAGGTCAACACATTNACCCACGTTTTAGAAGGTTATAAAGTAGCCGNTAAGCTAAAAGCACACGAAGCAAATGCATCAACATTTTCAGATTGGTGGGCATATAAATACGAAGTGCGCGATGCAATTCCATACAATGCAGCCATTTTGCACNGGCAAGGAGTAAATACCGGNATCAATTCAGACGATGCNGAAATGGGGAGAAGACTCAACCAAGAAGCTGCAAAAACCATAAAATACGGTGGAGTAAGTGANGAAGAAGCACTTAAAATGGTAACCATTAACCCGGCTAAAATGCTTCATTTGGACGATAGAATAGGAAGCATTACTGCCGGAAAAGATGCTGACTTTGTACTCTGGACAGATCACCCGTTAAGCATATATGCCCAAGTGCAACAAACCTATATTGAGGGAGTTCCCTTTTTCGATCGCGATAGAGATACTCAGATGCGGGAGGCCATTCAAAACGAAAGAGCACGAATCATCACTAAGATGTTAAAGGCGATTGAAAGCGGTGAATCAACTCAAGAAACCAAAAAGAAAGAGCATAAATTATATGAATGCGAAACCATTAGTGATGATTATATCCATGAATAAGCCAATTCAAATTATACTGATCTTTCTGGTTACCTTCTTTTCTTGGGATGCCAATGGGCAAATACCAACACCGGGAGATAGCACCGCAAAAAAATATTTGATCCTTGGCGGAGTGGCTCATGTAGGTAATGGAGAAGTTATTCAAAATTCTGCTATTGCAGTAGAGAATGGTATTTTAAGATTTGTCAAAAACCAATTGATTTATCGCATCGATCAAAGTGAATACGATACGGTAATTCACCTTAACGGACACCATGTNTACCCAGGNTTTATAGCGTGTAATACCACGTTAGGATTGAATGAAATTGAGGCCGTTCGGGCTACAAGAGATTTTGACGATGTGGGAGATTACAATCCGAATGTAAGAAGNATAGTTGCCTANAATACCGATTCCAGAATTATTCCCACAGTGCGTTCAAATGGCGTTTTATTGGGGCAAATTACCCCACGTGGAGGAATCATTTCGGGCAGTAGTTCTATCATGCAGTTTGACGCATGGAACTGGGAAGATGCAACCNTTNGGGAAGATGATGGGNTTCACCTCAATTGGCCTCCCAGATTTGTTAAAACCGGTTGGTGGGCAAATCCGGGAGAGACAAAAGAAAATAAAAAGGCAGATGAGAAAGTGCAGGAAATTTATCGCTTTTTCGAAGCGGCAAAAGCCTATGCTTCTACCCCAAAACCATCAAATATCAATTTGAGGTTTGAAGCCATGAAAGGCCTTTTTGAAGGAACCAAAACCCTTTATGTACACTGTAACTATGCACGTGAAATCATTAAGGCAATAGACCTAAAACGCGCATTTGATATTGATAATGTGGTTATTGTTGGCGGATATGATGCCTACCTTGTTCCAGAAGTGCTAAAAGACAACAATGTTGCGGTAATTCTGCACAATTTGCACGCNTTNCCANTGAGAGCAGATGACCCCATTGATTTGCCNTATCAAATGGCTGGAAAGTTAAAAGCATTGGGAATTGAAGTAACGGTATCCATGACNGGTGATATGGAAGCAATGAANACCAGAAACCTTCCTTTTACAGCAGGTACAGCTGTTACTTATGGTATGGAATACGAAGAAGCCGTTAAGCTAATCTCATTAGATGCTGCTAAANTCATAGGCATTGACGAGACTTATGGTTCTCTAGAAGCCGGAAAGAGTGCTACGTTTTTCATCTCAAAAGGAGACGCGCTAGACATGAAAACCAATGAAATCTACTTTGCTATGATTGACGGAAGAGTTATAAAATTGACGAATCCTCAAAAAGAATTGTACAAAAAATACCAACGAAAATATGGTGTTGTAAAAGCAGAAAACNCACCAAAATAAACTAACGCTATTTTCCTATANGACAATTCNTTAGGAAGAATNCCTAGTTNAANCCCNAGTTAATTCTGAGCTTAATATTTCATAAACAAAATTTNACATCAGTCTAATGTAGTTGCTTGGTAATGTGGTAATTTTAGAGAAGTGATTTCTTANCCCGATTAAAACCTTTTCTAAACAATGGCTTACATTACATTCGACCACAATGAACTGGTAAATCTTAAGTATTCTCTTGATCGGGAAATCGTTAAAACAAACCGTTTCGGAGGATATGCAAGTTCAACATTAGTCAATTGCCATACGCGTAAATACCATGGATTATTGGTTGTGCCTCAACCGCAAATTGACCATGAGAAACATGTTTTNCTGAGCTCTTTAGATGAAGTAATTGTTACCGATGAAGGCTCTTTTAACCTAGGGATTCATAAATATCCNGAGCAATATCATCCCAAAGGACATAAATACTTAAGTGGTTACACCATTGCTCCCATNCCCCAATGGAGCTATCGGGTGGGAGACATCAAGTTTACCAAAGGAATCATTTTTGAATCCAAAGCCCATCGNGTTTTAATCAAGTATAAAGTAGATGAAGCTTCTAAACCATTTAAAATTCGGNTACATCCTTTNTTNGCNTTCNGAAANTTTCATGCNTTAAGCAAGGCAAACGTCTTCATNAACACGCGTTACCAAGAAGATGAAACAAGTATTCAGTTTCACCCTTATTCGGGTTATACTCCTATCCATTTCCAGCTAACAGCTCCTTATAATTATGTGCATGCACCAGATTGGTATTACAACATTGAGTACGATAAAGAAAGAGAACGTGGTTACCCATANCAAGAAGACCTCTGGGTGCCGGGTTATTTTGAAGTGGAGCTAAAAGCCGGAGACGAATTTGTCATCAGTGCAGGGNTAGAGCCCCGATCAATTCGGGGGCTTAAAACCCAATACACCAAAGAGCTTAAGAAAAGAACAATTATCGATAGTTTNCAGGCGGCATTAACCAATGCTNCTCAACAATTGATCGAAAAAAANGAATCCGGAACACGGGTTTGCGCAGGCTTGCATTGGTTTGGCAGTTGGGGACGAGATACTTTCATCGCACTTCCCGGATTAACACTTCCGTTTGATAAAACAGATGTGTTTAAAGATGTGATCAAAACCCAATTGAAAGACCTGAAGAATGGNTTGTTTCCCAATATCGGCTATGGCGAAAATGCNGCNTACAATGCTGTAGATGCCAGTTTGTGGTTCATTTGGAGTTTACAACAATTAGCNGCCCATACCGGAAAGAAACATAAAGTTTGGAAGAAGTATAAAAAGCCCATTCAAGAAATACTCTATGCCTATAAAAATGGTACGGAGAACAATATTCANATGACCGATGAAGGTCTTATTTGGGCTGGTGAGGCCGGTAAAGCATTAACNTGGATGGATGCTGTGGTTCATGGNCATCCGGTAACACAACGAGAAGGTATGCCGGTTGAGATCAATGCNCTTTGGTACAACGCAGTTTGCTTTGCTTTATCGTTGNCTGATGATGACGAAGACGAACAGTTTTTAGAAGATTTTGAACACCTTCCTTACCTCATTAAGCAATCGTTCATTCAACACTTTTGGATAGATGAAGAAGGCTATTTGGCCGATGTCATTACGCCCAATGGCAGAGATACTTCCATGCGTCCCAATCAAATTTTTGCTTGCTCATTGCCGCACAATATGTTGAGCGATGAAATGAAAGCAATGATCCTAGAGCAAGTGAAAACCCAATTGTTAACTCCTCGCGGATTACGCACGCTCTCTCCTCGTCATGCTGCTTATAAAGGNGTTAACCAAGGCGATCAGTCAACNCGAGACAATGCNTANCACCAAGGNACAGTTTGGGTATGGTTGTTTGGTCATTTTGCCGAAGCATGGCTNAACCTCTANAAATGCCAAGGAATCGATTTCATTAAAAANTGGTTGACAGATTTCGAACCGCACATTAAAGAAGCNGGNATCGGAACNGTGTCTGAAATATTTGANGGNGATCCGCCCAACCGTCCAAAAGGAACCATAAGTCAGGCGTGGAGCATTTCTGAGCTGCTGCGCGTTCATCAAATCATTCAACAATTAGAGGAGGACGAAACATGAAAGTATTAATGTTTGGTTGGGANTTTCCTCCTCANATTTCAGGAGGTTTGGGCACAGCTTGCTATGGCATGGTAAAAGGACTNATTTACCANGATGTTGAAGTGCTTTTTGTAACNCCTAAAGTTTTTGGAGATGAAGATTCAGAAGGTTTTCGGTTGTTAGATGCCAGCGATGTAGACCTTACGCTTTCGCGTGAAGAAATGGATGAAATTTGGTCGAANATGACCATGATTGGCGTAGGATCTTACCTTGTTCCTTACCTCTCNCCTGAGTTTTTTGCNCAGTATTCNGAAGAAATAATGAAAGATGAAAAGCGGATAAAAGAAACCGTTTTTCAAGCGCGCTTCAAGTTTGAAGGAAAATATGGNAAAGANCTTTTTGAAGAAGTTTCGCGNTACGGATTA
The DNA here is from genome assembly GCA_002705995.1 of Crocinitomicaceae bacterium. Lineage (GTDB taxonomy): Bacteria > Bacteroidota > Bacteroidia > Flavobacteriales_G > Salibacteraceae. The sequence goes on from PAJI01000005.1 coordinate 61,348, forward strand.
ATAGCCGGAAGANTTGCACAAGCTGAAACCTTTGATGTGATTCACGCACACGATTGGATGACNTATCCAGCNGGAATTGCGGCCAANCAAGTAAGTGGAAAACCCCTAATCGTNCACGTGCATGCAACGGAATTNGACCGTTCTGGTGAGCATGTNAANCAACGTGTTTACGATATCGAAAGAGCCGGAATGCACGCGGCNGATAAAATTATTGCAGTAAGTAACCGTACCCGCCAAGTCATTATTGATCGCTATGGTGTGCATCCCGATAAAGTAGAAACAGTGCACAATGCGGTAATGACACTTCCNGAACAGCAAAAACCAGAACGCTGGATCAACGATAAAATCGTGACATTCTTAGGAAGAATCACNTTTCAAAAAGGCCCCGATTATTTTGTAGAAGCTGCAGCCATGGTGCTGAAAGAAATGAAAAATGTTCGCTTCGTAATGGCNGGTAGTGGCGATATGCTTGAGAANATGATCATGCTGGCNGCCAAACACCGTATNGGAGACCGNTTTCATTTCACAGGGTTTCTCAAAGGGCAAGAAGTATCAGACCTCTTTAACATGAGTGATGTGTACGTGATGCCTTCCGTATCCGAACCTTTTGGAATTTCTCCACTGGAAGCCATGCAGAGTCGTGTTCCAGTAATTATCTCTAAACAAAGTGGTGTCTCAGAAATATTNAATCACGCCATCAAAACCGATTTCTGGGATGTGGAAGCCATTGCCGATGCCATCTATGCTCTACTGAATTACAAAGGAATATCTACCATNTTTATCAGACATGCCCGCGAAGAAGTTGAAGCCCTTAAATGGGATCANGTAGGGTATAAAGTGAACAATGTATATCAACAACTATTGCNAACTGATTGAGATGAGTACAAAGATTATCTGNTTTTATTTCCAGGTNCATCAACCCTTTCGTTTACGTCAATACCGCTTCTTTGACATCGGTAAGAAGCACAATTATTTTGATGATTTTGCCAACCGCAACATTTGTCGTAAAGTAGCCGATAAGTGCTATTTACCCATGAACCAGTTATTGCTGGAAGAAATTGAAAAACACGGCAATCAATTNAGGGTNTCGTTTAGCATTACCGGAACAGCTTTAGANCAATTTGAGCAATACACACCAGAAGTGATTGAGAGCTTTAANCGCCTTGCTGATACAGGNTGTGTTGAATTTTTGGCAGAAACATACAGCCACTCGTTGGCTGCGTTAACCAACAAAGAAGAGTTCGAAAAACAAGTTCAAAAACACGCTCAACGNATAGAGCAATTGTTTGGTCAAAAACCAACTGTATTCAGAAATACNGAGCTCATTTACAGCGATGANATNGGTGAAGTTGTTCACGGATTAGGTTTTAAAGGAATGCTCACAGAAGGAGCACGTCATATCCTAGGGTGGAAATCGCCCAATTTATTGTACTACAATGCCAAACAGCCCGAATTGCGCTTGTTGCTGAAGAACTTTAGCTTAAGNGATGACATTGCTTTTCGATTCTCGCAAACCAGTTGGGGAGAATGGCCACTTACAGCAGAAAAATACCTTACATGGGTGAAAGCACTTCCGTGGAACGAAGAAGTGATTAACCTTTTTATGGACTACGAAACCTTTGGTGAGCACCAGTGGAAAGAGACCGGNATTTTTGATTTTATGCATGCGNTGCCGCGNATGGTTATCGAAGAATCTGAATTTACATTCAANACACCTTCTGAAGTACTTGAAAAATTGCAACCGGTGGCTCCTTTGAATGTGCCCTATCCCATTTCATGGGCAGATGAAGAGCGCGACCTTTCGGCTTGGTTAGGAAACGATTTACAAGACGATGCTTTTCAAGCGCTCTATGCATGCAGCCAGNCNATNGAAAATTGNACAGATCCTCAGCTGCTAAAAGACTGGGCATACCNTCAAACCAGTGATCATTTTTACTACATGTGCACCAAGTTTTTTAGCGATGGCGATGTACACAAATACTTTAATCACTACGAAACGCCCTACGAAGCCTACACCAATTACATGAATGCTTTATCTGATTTTAAAATCAGACTGGAACAACAATAAAATTCTTCACACGAAACAGAATTACGCATGGAAAGTCAAATTTATCAACCCGATTGGGTCTTTGAGGTAAGCTGGGAAGTTTGCAACAAAGTTGGCGGTATACATACTGTGCTGGCAAGTAAATCGCCTTTATTGGTAGAGCACTTAAAGCAGCAATACATTGTTTTAGGGCCAGACTTGGATCGGGAAAATGACCCGGAGTTTACTCCCGATGAAAACCTTTTTCCAGAGGTGGTTAAAACCCTTTCGGCAAAAGGAATTTTTGTGCGTACGGGCAGATGGAAAGTCATTGGAGAACCCATCGCCTTATTGGTTGATTTTCACGCGATTTTCGATAGAAAAAATGAAATTCTAGGAGAGTTGTGGGAAAAATTCGGTGTTGATTCCATCAAAGGAGAATGGGATTACATAGAGCCGGTTTTGTTTTCATATACCTGCGGAATGGTGATCGATGAGTTTGTCAATCACATCTTACTCAAAGGTGAGCGAGCAGTAGCACATTTTCACGAATGGATGTGCGGAGCTGGAGCACTTTACCTCAGAAGTCACAACCCTAAAGTGGGAACTGTTTTTACAACACATGCCACCATGATGGGGCGTGCATTGGCTGGAAATAAATACAAACTCTACAGCCAATTAGAAGATGTTGCTCCCAATAAAATGGCAGAAAGCCTTCACATCGAAGCCAAGCACAGTATGGAGTATACTTCTGCCAACCGGGCAGATGCATTTACTACAGTAAGTGAAATTACGGCTAGAGAATGCGAAACTTTTCACAACAAAAAGCCAGATTACATTACGCCCAACGGGTTTCAGCCCAATGCAATTGCGGCAGATAAAAAGACCTTGAAAAAGAAGAGAGAAGCTGCGCGCGAAAAACTCATTAAAATAGCTGAAGCCGTTACAGGAGAGTCTGTTGACAAAGACGCACTCATTTTATTCAAAAGCGGACGTTATGAGTTTCATAATAAAGGCATTGATGTTTTTTTAGATGCTGTTGGCAGATTTAAAGCCAATCCAGCTGGAAAAACCATTCTTGCATTCGTACTAATTCCCGGAGCGCATTTAGATCCGTTTAATGTGGTGCAAAAACGCTTGGAAGGAGATTTGAACGCTACAAATGGCGAAGAAAATCATTTTCTTACCCATCATTTGGTAGATATGACCCACGATCCTATCGTCAATAAAATTCGCACATTAGGATTAGATAAAACCGAAGGTCAGCAAGTGAATGTTGTTTTTGCCCCAGTGTACTTAAATGGAGATGATGGCGTGTTCAACAGCACATATTATGATTTACTTACAGGTGCAGATTTGGGTGTTTTTCCATCGTATTACGAGCCTTGGGGATACACACCTTTGGAAAGTATAGCCGCAGGTGTACCAACAGTTACAACAACCTTTGCCGGGTTTGGAAATTGGGTAAAAGACCATCATTCGCTAGAAGTAGGAAAAAGCGTTTGGATTATAGAGCGCGAAGAAGGGAATGATGCTAAAACCATAGATGAACTTGAAGCCGTTATTCGAAATTATGCTTCAAGAACGGATGAAGAGCGTGAGAAAAGTGCAGCTTCTGCACGAAAACTAGCAGATCAGTTCAAGTGGGATAATTTTATTGAACATTATTACGAAGCTTGGAGCAGAGCCTTGCAGCGTGTAAACGAAAGGAAATTCATTTTTCAGCAAGAACGCTTTCAAGAAAGGTTGCATCAAATTAGTATCATTAAAGACCATGATGCTTCTCAGCCGCAATGGAGAAAACTGTTTGTCTCGCCTAAAATTCCATTAGAATTAGAAGGCTTACGCGAATTGGCTTGGAACCTTTGGACTTATTGGAACCGTGATGCTCGCGATCTTTTTAGAGCGATTGATCCGGAAGGATGGGAAACGTTAAAACAAAATCCGGTAGCGATTTTAGAATCGGTTTCTTACAAACACCTCAATAGCCTTAAGCGCAACAAAACCTTCATGGAATATTACCAGTCGGTGCTCGACCGGTTCAACAATTACATGGAAGAGCGCTCAGATTGTGATGAGCCGCATGTAGGTTATCTGTGTATGGAATACGGACTAGATCCACTGATTAAATTGTACAGTGGCGGGTTGGGGGTTTTAGCCGGTGATTACCTAAAAGAAGCCAGCGATTCTAATACGAAAATGACAGCTATCGGCTTGATGTACCGCAACGGTTATTTCAAACAAGTATTGACAGAATCTGGAGATCAAACGGCTGAATACAAACCTCAAAAATTCACTTATTTACCATTAATCCCGGTAAGAGAAGCCAATGGAGATTGGTTAAGAATTCAGGTTGATTTCCCCGGTCATCAGGTACATGCCAAGGTTTGGTTAATCCAAGTTGGAGCTGTTAACCTCTACTTACTCGATACTGATGTTCATGAAAACAGTGAATATGACCGATCGATTACCAGTGAATTGTATGGAGGCGATTGGGAAAACCGCTTGAAGCAAGAGTTTTTACTTGGCGTAGGTGGTATTCGCTTATACAAAAAATTGAACATATCACCTCAAATCTATCACCTCAATGAAGGTCATGCAGCTTTTGCTGGAATTGAACGCATTCGCTTTTTAGTAGAAGAAAACGGAATGAGTTTCAGTGAAGCCGTTGAGGTTGTACGCTCATGTTCATTGTTTACAACACATACTCCGGTTCCAGCCGGGCATGATGTGTTCAATGAAGATTACATGCGCAAATATTTTGGGCATTATCCCGATCGATTAGGTATTACCTGGGATGCTTTTATGGCCTTGGGAAGAAGTAATCCTTCAGCAAGAGATGAGCCATTTTCAGTAAGTCATTTGGCCATGCATTTGTCACAAGAAGTGAATGGTGTAAGTAAAATACACGGTGAAGTGACACGCAAAATATTCAGTCACATCTATCCGGGTTATTTCCCCAATGAAATGCCTTTTGGCTATGTTACCAATGGAGCGCATTACCCTACACATACGGCTTTAGAATTCAATATGCCGCTGAGTCAATCGAATAAGCTAGAGTTTTTCCATCACCACATGGATAAAGAATCCTGGACGTTAGACATGACGGATGAGCAAGTATGGGGGATTCGAAAANTNNTGAAAAGTNANNTGATTCATTTNTTNAAAGATCAGTTACAAAAGAATTTAGGACAGCGTCATCAAAGTCCGCGTAACGTTATGCAGGTTATTGCCAACATTGATGAAAATGCATTGGTTATTGGGTTTGCAAGNCGTTTTGCTACTTANAAACGGGCTACGCTAATATTCAATGATTTAGATCGCTTAAGAAGACTGCTGAATCAAGAAGGAAGACCTGTTATNCTCATCTTTTCCGGGAAAGCNCATCCTAAAGATATTCCAGGTCAGGAATTGATTAAACGTGTTGTTGAAGTNTCCAGAATGCCTGAATTTATGGGNAAGGTGCTTTTCATAGAAGATTANAACATGTATGTNGCCCGTTATCTGGTCAGCGGCTGTGATGTTTGGTTAAACAACCCAACNCGTCCGCTTGAAGCTTCAGGAACAAGTGGTATTAAAGCATGTTTCAATGGCGTTTTAAACCTAAGTGTTTTAGACGGTTGGTGGGATGAAGGCTATGTTTCGGGATCAGGATGGGCATTGTCCAAAGAAAAGACNTACGATTACCAGAATTATCAAAATGAGCTGGATGCTGAGACCATTTACAGCNTNATNGAGAACGAGGTAATTCCAGAATATTTTGAAATGAACGATGATAATGTACCCGAAAAATGGGTGCANCGCATTCGTAAAACTGTACAAGAAATTGTTCCCAANTTTACTATGCACCGCATGTTGGTCGANTATACGGANCAGTACTATATGCCTTTGTACAACCGTCATGAAGAAATGAAAGCCAATGATTATGCTAAAGCAAGAGACTTGGCCAAATGGAAATTGCAGATCAAAGATTATTGGNATGANATTGAAGTNTTGCGCATGGATGTATTNGATTCCAATAACGANTCTTTGGAGGCAGGGGAAGATTTTACAGCAGAAATTACANTGCTGTTAAATGGNCTNAANCCAGATTATGTTGGTGTTGAAATGGTGTTTACACATCGTTTAAAGTCCAATTCAGAACAGATTATCCATCATATAGCTGAGTTGAAGCAAGTCTCTTTTGAAAACAATAGAGCTGTTTATCAAGGCGGACAAAGCATGGATCAATCTGGAGTTTATGAATATGGTTTCAGAATTTACCCCAAACATCCNGATTTAAAATACCGCCANGATATGCCGCTGGTAAGATGGGTNTAANNNTACNTTAATTGAAAGAAGACCGGTATTTAGCAGGAGTTATACCGGTTTTCTTTTTAAAGAATCGAATAAAAGAACTGTCGTTAAGAAAGTGGAATGTTCTCGAAATCTCACCGATACTGAGGTGGCTTCCCTGCAACAGCACTTTTGATTCTAGGATAAGCTTTTCTTGTATGAGGTCTCTGGCNCTTTTNCCAATTTCAGCCCTTAGCACATCACTTAAATGTCCGGGAGTTACATGTAACTTCTCGGCATAGAAACTNACTTCTTTTTCTACTTTGTAGTGATTGTTCAGTAGCTGTATAAAAGACCGTTTTAATTCCTTGTTTCTTGAAGTCTTTTGCTCTTGAATATGTTGTGTAGCTTTTGGATAAAGCGTGTTTAATTCAAAAAGCAAAGCCGCAATAATTGAGCGAACAATTTTCTTACGATTAGGATTGGTNTGATCTTTTTCTTTCGCTAATAAAGTGCTGAAATAAAANTCAACCGTTGNCTGATCATCTTCCTTTAATTCCAAAAGGCTCTCGCTACCTTCAGCAAAATAGGGCTGAGCTTTGGCATCTGAACCCCAGTTGTTTTTAAAGAGAAAGAACTGCTTGCTGAAGGTAACTAAGTAACCCTTGTAATTATTCATGGCTATCATGTGATGCACTTCGCCTGGCTTGAAAAACATAATGTGTCCCGCTGTTAAATTGTACTTGTTGTATGATAGCTCTACTTCGTAGTTGCCAGCCAGGCAAAATGCAATGGAATAATGATCAGGTCGTATTGTGTCGTGTGTAACAATTGATGAAATATCATCAGTAATAAAGTAATCTTTCTCACNAACAGGCAGATGCATACGGTCAAATAGACTCTCTATATTGGTGTATGGAATGTAAGTCTTCATCTGTACTAAACTATTTTAGTTCATTTAATAATTGTCGCAACCTACTGAAAATCAGGTTCCATGTTTTGGTNAATTAACTCCTTNATACGGTCTGTTTTTCAGGTATAGTGCTTTATAGATTTGCGTGAGTGATTACTTACTTGCAAAAACAAATATATAAAAACAATCAATTATGGCACTAGATCAAGCAACAACTCATTTATTAAATGAAATGGCAAAAATGGGNGGNAANCCCATGAGTGAATGTACTCCGGAAGAAGCGAGAGCAATGAGTCCNGGAGCCGAAATGTATGGCGAAGGACCAAAAATGGCNGAAGAAAAGGAATTNAAAATTGCTGTTGAAGGAGGAGAAATAGAACTGATGACTTTAAAACCTTCGAATGACCCTCAGGCAATTATCGTTTATTACCACGGTGGCGGATGGGTGCTTTCAGACATTTATGCGTTTAAAGCGTTAGGTCAGAAAATGGCGAAGCAAACCAACTCAACAGTTGTGTTGGTAAATTANCGCAAGGCACCAGAACACCAATTTCCAGTACCAATTAATGATTCTTACACGGCATTAAAATGGGTAGAAGAGCACAAGGCTGAATTGGCAAGTGAAGANGCTCCTTTAATTGTAGCTGGAGATAGTGCTGGAGGAAACATTAGCGCAGTAATGTGCNTAAAAAGCAAGCGTGANAANGGGCCTNAAATTCACATGCAAGCNTTGATTTATCCAGTAACAGCTAACGATTTCACAAGACCATCTTACATTGATCCTCAAAATCAATTGATTTTGGATAAACCTCTAATGGAGTGGTTTTGGAANCATTATGTGCCCAACCTATCCGATCGATTAAATTCTGAAGTTTCTCCNCTATATGCAACAGATTTNGAAGGTTTNCCACAAGCCGTNGTTCTTACGGCTGGTCATGATGTGCTTCGTGACGAAGGTGAGGAATATGCTACTAAATTGATGAAAGCNGGAGTTCCGGTTACGTTTGAACGCTTTGCAGACCAAACACATGGTTTTTTCTCGTTTGTGAACATCCTTCCGGGGAGTGATCGAGGAATAGAATTCATTAGCAAAACCATTGTAAATGCCCTTCCTGTAAAAGAGGAGGCAGTCGCATAAAATNAGCGGCAATTCACAGTTTACTCAACTAAAAAAGAAANACTTATGGAAAAGAAATTTGTTGACTCCCTGATCGTAGGAGCAGGGTTCTCGGGGATGTACATGCTTTTACGAATGAGAAATAGAGGCCTAAATGTACAAGTTATTGAAGCTGGAACAGACGTTGGTGGAACCTGGTATTGGAACCGTTANCCGGGTGCGCGTTGTGATGTTTACAGTGTTGAATATTGTTACTCTTTTTCGAAAGAATTACAAGAAGAATACAAGTGGCCTGAGCGTTATTCTGCGCAGCCAGATATCTTGAANTACTTGAANCATGTNGCGGATAAATTTGATTTGAAGAAAGACATCAAATTCGAAACGAAAGTTACGGATGCGATTTACAATGAAAACACGGAGTTGTGGACGGTAAAAACCAATACAGGTGATGTGTATGAAGCGCGTTACTTTATCATGGCAACNGGTTGNTTGTCTGTTCCAAGAACGCCTAAGTTTAAAGGAATGGAAACNTTTAAAGGTGAATTCTACCACACAGGNCAATGGCCACATGAAGAAGTGTCATTTGAAGGGAAGCGCGTAGCNGTAATTGGCACGGGTTCTTCAGGAATTCAAGCAATTCCAGTGATTGCTGAGACAGCAAAACATGTATCGGTTTTACAACGTGATCCGAACTTTACCATTCCNGCAGGAAACCACAATATTGATGATGCTTACTTGCAAGATATCTATAAGCGTTACGATGACATTCGCCACAATGCACGTACAAACTACACAGGTGTGGGGATGTCGGACAATGGAACAGGTAAGTCGATCAAAGAATTCTCTCGTGAAGAGGCTTTCAAAATTATGGAAGAGAGCTTGGGAAGAGGTTTTGCATTCAATACACTGTTTACCGATATCGGTTACGATGTAGAAGCAGATCAATTGGTGCGTGAGTTCTTCTTTGAGATGATTGACAAAATTGTGGATGATCCAAAAACGGCAGCATTGTTGAAACCGCGTACCCATTTTGCAGATAGACGCTTGTGTTTGGATACCAACTACTTTGCAACATACAACCGCGATAACGTAAGCTTGGTGGATGTAAATGAAGATCCAATCGTAGAAATCACACCAACCGGAATCAAAACGGAAAACAACGAATATGAATTTGATATGATTGTTTGCGCAACGGGTTATGATGCCATGACAGGAGCAATCTCGAAAGTGAATATCGTTGGTAAAGGTGGCGAGAAACTGACAGATAAATGGGAGGCGGGGCCTCGTATGTACTTGGGTTTAATGTCTCACGGTTATCCAAATATGTTTGCTATTACAGGACCAGGCAGTCCATCTGTTTTAACCAATATGGTAACGTCAATTGAGCAACATGTTGAGTGGGTAGATAGATGTACCAAATATCTAGACGAGAACAACATCACCGCATTAGATGCTAAGTTGGAGGAAGAAGACAAGTGGGTTGAGCACGTAACCGAGTTGGCTAAACCATTATTCATAGCGCAAGGTAGTTCGTGGTATTTAGGCGCAAACGTTCCGGGTAAGCCAAGAGTATTCATGCCCTACATCGGTGGAATTGGTCCATACTCCAAAATCTGTAACGAGATTGCAGATAGTGGTTACCAAACATTTGAACAAACTAAAAGTACCGCAGATGTAGAAGCTGCATAAAATGATTTACCATGAAAGCACTAGTATTAGAAGGTCCTCATGAATTAAACCTTAGGGATATTGATGTTCCAAAACCGGGTGTTGAGGATGCATTAATCAAAGTAGAAGCAATCGGTGTTTGTCGTTCAGATCATCACTTTTGGGAGTGGGGTCCAGATTCAGGGATGATGAATTTTGATGGTCCCAAAGTAATGGGGCACGAAATCAGTGGAACTGTTGTTGAAACTGGCAAAGACGTTACCAACTTTAAAGTTGGAGATCGTGTAGTTATTCCATTCTCTGGTAGTGATGGAACGTGTAAATATTGTAATTCAGGTCAACCACATTTATGTGAAAATTCGTACATACCTGGAGTATCCTATATCGGTGGATATGCCGAATATGTTTGTGTTCCTAAAGCGAATAGGAATTTGGCACATTTACCAGATGAGTTGAGTTTCTTAAACGGTGCAGCATTAGGTTGTAGGTTTATTACAGCTTTTCACGGATTGGTTGATCGTGCAGCCATTACCATTGGCGAAAACGTAGTCGTTTTTGGATGTGGTGGAGTTGGTTTATCTGCTATCAACATTTCCAAAGCTGCTGGAGCTAATGTCATAGCAGTGGATATCAATCCAGAGAATTTGAAATTAGCCAAAGTGATGGGAGCTGATACAATCATCAATAGCAATGATGTGGGTGCAGTTGCTGAGATTCAAAAGTTAACGAGTGGTGGAGCCGATTTAGCGGTTGATGCACTTGGACTTGAGGTTACAGTCAACAACTGTATCGCAAGTTTGAAAAAGGGCGGGCGTTTGCTTCAAATTGGAATTACAACCAAAAATGGTGGTAACGTTTCTGTACCAATGACTAGCGTGGTAATGCGTGAAATCAGTGTAATTGGAACATTAGGGATGCCTCCATTCAGATATGAGTCTATTTGGCCTATGTTATCAGCCGGTAAACTAGATCCTAGCAAAATGGTTACGGGTGAAATTTCAATCAGTCAAGTCAACGATGTATTCAAAGAAATGTCGAACAACACGGTTAAAGGAACCAATGTTGTTACATCATTTTAATGGGTATAGATTTGAGTTCTATAAATACAGTTAAATGAAAAAGCACGACTCATATGAGTCGTGCTTTTTTGTTTTATTTAGATTAAAGCCTTTTTTAGTGTTCTCTAAACTGTTTCCAAGCTTTAGAAATATCTGAAGAAAAACTACCCCAATTGTCTGATGCTGCTTCAGATCCTTTTTTCAAAAGCCTCTCTACTTTTCGCAACTTCGATTCCATTTCTTTCTTGGTGGCCTCATATTTCTCTTTGGCTTCTTCTTTTCCAAGGTGCAATTGAAGCCTAAAGAAATCAAACTTGGTATGATAATCTTCTAACTCTTCTTCTACTTCATTGGCCCACTCAGATCCTTTGTCTTTTGTAGTGCCATAGATGTTTTTTAGCTTGACTTTAAGTTCTTCAATATTCTTGGTGAGCTCTTTTTGTTGTTTCTCAAATTCGTCTTTGGTCTCCGCTTTTCCCAAAGCGGCTTGTACTTGTAGAGCTTCCACTTTTGTTTTTAACTCAGTAGCTTTCTCTTTGCTGATTTTTTCTGTTTTATCAAGTTGGGTTTTTACTTCATTGAGCCAGCCGTTCAATTCTTTTTTTTGAGTTTCGAAAGCTTCTTTGGCTTCGGCTGCTCCCAAGTGTAATTGAAGGTTTAAACGTTGAGCCATTCCTTCCCATTTTTCAAACTTCTTTTTNGCTCTTTCTGTGAATGTGGTTTCTTTTTCCATGATGATAAGTTTATTGTGTGTCTTTTTAAAGGTTAAGTGCTTGTNTTCTTTAATATTATAACAAATGACAGANCCNTTAGTTTGTTAAAAGTTACGGTTTTTCAGAATGGAAATAACTACAATTATTCCCAACAATCCTGAAACCGAAAAGCCGAGTACNCCAAAGAGGGGAACGTCATATACTTTAGGTGGCATATCGGCCATAACAAGCAATGAAGAACTAATAGAAAGTGCAGCAATAATTACTGCAAGCACCAGTCTGTTACTGGCTTTTCCTAATGTATGATCCAATTGTTCCAGCCCANTNATTTCATGCACAATTTTAATCTCACCGTTTTTAATTTTTTTAATGATATCGCGTGCATCATCGGGGAGGTGTGTGACAAAATCATACAAATCAAAAAAGCGTTCCGAGCCTTTCTTGAACATCCGTTTTGGGCTGTAATGGCGGATAAGAATTTCGGCAATATAAGGTTCTATACTTTTGAGAATATTNANGTTGGGATCGAGTTTAGTGCCGATAGCTTCAATTATGACCAAAGCTCTTAATAAGAGGTAAACGTAATGGGGTAAAATCACATCGTTCTCGTTCAATATTGATTTAAACTCTGGCAATAAAATTTCAGCATCTAGCTCATCAAGCGAAGCATCTCCATATTTGTCCATTAAAGCCGTAAGCTGGTATTCGAGTTTTTCTTTGTTGGGCAAACGAGATTGAATGGCAATGTCTTCAATGCTATTGATCATCTTGCGGATGTCTTTTCGCATAAAATTGAGCAACAATTCATCCAAAACTTCACGCTGATTGGGAGATATGTAGCCCATCATCCCAAAATCAATAAAACATACTTTTTCTTCTTTGGGAAGGTAAAATAGGTTGCCAGGGTGTGGGTCTGCATGAAAAAAACCGTGGGTCAACACTTGCTGAAGATAAAGGTCTATACCAACAGAAGCCAGTAGCTTTCTATCCACGTTATGTTCATCTAACTTTTCAATGTTGTTGACTTTNATTCCGTCAACATATTCCATACAAATGATGTGNTTNTTAGAATATTGATCGTGAATTTTCGGAACGTATANNTTNGGGCTTCCTTTAAAGTTTTTGGCAAATCGNTTTTGGTTACGGGCCTCNTTNTGAAATTGAAGTTCTTCATGAATACTGCGCTCAAAAGACTCNANNAAATGAGTAGGATGATAGCGNGCAATCTGGTCATTGTATTTTTCGAACAACCGCGCTACTTTCTGCATNACCAGAATATCGGCCTCAATCATTTGTTGAATGTTTGGCCGTTGCACTTTAAGNACAACTTCTTCACCCGTTTTTAAGCGAGCCCTNTGTACTTGCGAAATAGAAGCTGTAGCTAAAGGTTCTTTGCTGATGGTTTCAAAAACATCATCGGGCTCAATTTCTAAGTGNTCTTTGAGNGCTTCNCANATGTCAAAACCTTCAATGTGTGAAACACTGTCCTGCAATTTTTGAAGTTCAACCAATAATTTAGAGGGAAGTAAATCTTCTCGATTGCTAATAATTTGCCCCAGCTTTATGTAGGTTGGTCCCAGTTCTTCAAGCACCATTCTGATGCGCTCATAAGTAGAGAGAGAAAGGCTATGCTCAACTTCAGCATGTTTTTTTAGAAAAGCCTGAGGAATGTAGTCTTTCAATCGTGAAGTNGCCAGCAAATCTGTAAANCCGTATTTAACCAGTACTTGTACCAGTTTTTGATACCGTTCCAGCTCTTTTGAAGTAATGTGAATGCCAACAACGTCCATAAATTGTAATTTNTCTGATAAGGTAAAATTAGCAGTTCTTTTGCTTATGAAGTATAAAAAAAGCCGCTAATGCGGCTTAAAAAGAGTTAAAACAATCTAGTGCTTTGCTAGTTAGNAATAGTTCTATTGTACNTGAAAACCAATTTTTTCTCGTGTTCTGTTTAATACTTCACGGGCAACAACTCTGGCTTTTTCAGCACCTGTTTTCAACACTTCATCAAGCTCAGATTTATTTTCCATGTAGTAAGNAAAACGCTCTCTAGGTTCTTTGTATTTCTCCAAAATTAGATNAAGAATTTCCTTTTTGGCATGTCCNTAGCCATAACCTCCAGCCAAGTATTTTTCACGCATTTCTTGGGCTTGCTCGGGTTTTGCCAACANCTTGTAAATAGCAAAAGCATTACAGGTATCCGGATTTTTAGNTTCTTCAAGCGGAATACTGTCTGTAACAATAGCATTCACTGCTTTTTTGAGTTTCTTCTCCGGTAAGAAGATNTTGATGGTATTGCCTCTTGATTTGCTCATTTTCTCTCCATCAGTACCNGGAACCAATTTAGAATCTTCGCGTAGCTTTGCTTCAGGAATGACAAATGTTTCACCCATTTGGTTGTTAAATCTGCTGGCTACATCGCGTGTGATTTCAAGGTGTTGTAACTGATCTTTACCTACAGGTACATAGTTGGCATCGTACAACAAAATATCAGCAGCCATTAACATTGGATAGGTAAACAATCCTCCGTTAACATCCTCTAAACGATCTGCTTTGTCTTTAAAAGAGTGTGCTAGTGTTAATCGTTGATAAGGGAAAAAACAACTTAAATACCATGACAATTCACANGTTTCAGGCACATCGCTTTGACGATAAAAAACAGTTTTAGCTGGGTCAAGGCCTGCGGCTAACCAAGCAGCNGCAACAGCATAAGTATTTTCTTTTACTGTGTCAGCATCTTTAATTTGTGTAACAGAATGCAAATCAGCGATAAACAAAAANGAATCTCCATCTGTTGCATTTGCCATTTCAACAGCAGGAAAAATTGCACCTAATAAGTTCCCTAAATGCGGGATGCCTGTTGCCTGAATACCGGTTAAAATTCTNGCCATAATTCTTGGTTACTTTTTATCAAGGCATCAAAATTAGCAAAATGTGCGGCAGAAAATATGCGTTAAATCTTATGGTAATTCAATCATTCGAATAACTTCGTTGGCTTGCAAAATGATAAAGTTCCTAAAAATACCATTTCGCTTTCTCTANAAGGTCTATTTCTTGGTCTTGTTTTACAGCACATTAGTGGTGATGTACCCGCTTTTGTATTTCATGCTGAGCAATGAAAAATACTGGCCAAGACTCTTTAAAATGCTGCGCCCTTGGGGNAATTTTTTACGTTATGCTTCTGGAATATTCATTCGGATTGAGAAAGAAGGCGACTTTCCGCCTCCGCCATATGTAATAGTGGCCAACCATGCTTCTTANATCGATATTGTNTTGATGTATTGTATTGTACCCGATTACTTTGTGTTTATGGGGAAAAGTGAGTTGGAAGATTGGCCGTTGTTTAAAATATTCTTTACCAAAGGGATGAACATTGCTGTAAAAAGAGGCAGCATTAGAGCATCTCATGCAGCTTATGTTAGAGCACACGAAGAACTTTCTAAAAAAAGGTCAGTAGCTATTTTTCCTGAAGGAGGAATTCCACTTAGCGCACCAACTTTGGAGCGGTTTAAAAACGGAGCATTTCGACTAGCCATTGAACACCAAGTACCCATTGTTCCAATAACAATTGTAAACAGTTGGAGTTGCTTTAACAGNAATGAGTTGTACACAGGAGAAGGTAGCCCGGATATTATTCGGTTAGAAATTCATAAACCGATAGAAACAAAATCACTTACTGACAAAGATTTGGTAAATTTGCGCGAGCAAGCTTTTGAGATCATAAACGAACCCTTATTGCGTAATGAAAGTAGATGATGAATTGGTAGATCGTATTGCTGAATTGGCTCGCCTTAAATTTGAAGGAGAAGAAAAAGAGTCGATCAAAGCCGATATGCAACGCATTTTAGATTTTGTATCTGAATTAGAGGAAATCGATACAGAGAATGTTGAGCCATTGATCTACATGACAGAAGGTTATTTGGAGTTGCGTAAAGATGAATCTTCGATTAAAATCTCTCAGAATGAGGCGCTTTCTAACGCTCCATCTAAAGATTCTGATTACTTCAAAGTACCTAAGGTTCTAAACAAATAATTTCCTTTGGATAAGTTTAAAGCGCATTTTGCGCTTCTGCTCGCTAACCTCATTTACGGCATCAATTATTCCGTTGCAAAAGGGGTAATGCCAGACTATGTGAAACCTTTCGGATTCATTTTTTTACGTGCTAGCGGTTCCGTGTTGTTGTTTTGGCTCATTTCACTGGCAATGAAGTGGGAACCTATTGCCAAAAAAGACATCCCCCGAATGTTTTTGGCAGGAGTATTTGGTGTGGCAGTAAATCAACTCCTCTTCTTTAAAGGGCTGAACATTACTCATCCTATCAATGCATCAATCATGATGACATCATCTCCGGTGTTGGTTTTGGTGATTTCAGCACTCTTAATCAAAGAAAAAATATCGGCTAGAAAAGTGTTTGGAATTGTTTTAGGGCTTACCGGAGCAGTATTGCTCATTTTGTTTAAAGGAGGAAACTTATCAGGAGCGCCTCAACTGGCTTTTGATTCTGACACTGCTTTAGGAGATGCTTTGGTAATGTTGAATGCCATAAGTTATGGAACGTACTTGGTAATTGTTAAACCTTTAATGCAGCGCTATTCTGCGGTTACAGTTATTCGATGGGTTTTTACATTTGGTTTTTGTGTTGTTATTCCCTTTGGCTTTGGAGAATTTACAGAAATAGAATGGGTTACTTTGCCAACTCCAATTATTTGGAGTATTGTTTTTGTTGTAGTAGGAACAACCTTCTTAGCCTATTTGCTCAATATTTTTGCTTTAGGGAAAATTATGCCTTCTACCGCAAGCATTTACATGTATACACAACCATTATTTGCAACTTTAATTGCGTTGTATTTTGGAAATGACTCGTTAAGTATCACAAAGATAATTGCTGCAGTACTAATTTTTGTTGGTGTATACTTTGTGAGTGTTAAACGAGAGAAAAAAACTATTGAGGCTTAGCATTGCGCGAAAGTGTTACCGAACCTTGTTCAGATNAGGTAGTGAAGGTTTCATCTTGATATGAAACGCGCCAGATATAAACACCATCAGGGCTATTTTTTCCATCCCATCCTATTTCCATAGTGTTTGATTCAAAAATCAAGTCNCCCCATCGGTTGAANATTTCAAGAGAATAATCGTAGACGTATTCTCCTTTTGGAACAAATAAATCATTTAGTCCATCACCGTTTGGTGTAAAAGCAGTNGGGAAGAAAATCTTTGTTGGGCACTCNGCATTAATTTGTATAGTATCTGTAGCAAGACAGCCNTCTTCAGAAGCATAAGTTAGGGTGTAAACCCCGGGAGATTCTAAATAGGCAACATTGCCATTGTCTCCGTTGCTCCATTCATAAATCCCATTTTGAGCCATCGTTATTCGGAGTAATTCTCCGCTACATAGAGCCGTATCATTTCCCAGATCAACATGTGCTTCATCATTCAGGATAACGGTAATCTCTTCTGATACGCTACCGCAAACACTAGANGCTTCTAGTGTATAAACACCTGGAGAAGTAATGATTGTAGAACCCATGTGAGCAGATCCNTTGTACCAAGAAGTAGTTCTGGCATTTTCAACATCAGCAGTTAGCGATAAGCTCNTTCCCGGACAAAGGCCTAATGTGTTTTCTGTTATGATTGATGGAANATCGTCTGCTTCAATGTTAATANCATCGGTTGCGAATCCACAGCCATTTGTTACTGTAACCTGATAATTGCCTGTAGTAGCNATTACACGGTCGTTAGTTGATATTCCGTCAGACCATANAACATCTGTAAAAGGAGAATTGAAGGAGTAGATTACAGGAGATGATGAGCAAATAATAGTATCATTCCCTAGCTCTACAGTTGGTGANGAAANAAGAACTACATCAAAGTCTTTTTGGGCAAATCCGCATTTGTTCCATGCACTAATGGTATAAGTTCCGGCAGAATCAATTTGTAATGGTTGGTTACTTGTTCCGTTAGACCACATAAACTGATCAGCATCTGTAGGAGAAGGCAAAAGAATTGAAGCAGAAGAACAAATAAATGTGTCTTGATAGGTTTGTAAGTCGGGAACATCATTGAAATCAATAACAATATTGTCCGTTACAATTTCACAGCTATTGCTAATGGTTACAACATAATTTCCTTGAGAAGTAACTTCAATNTAAGGAGTTGTACTTCCGGTAGACCACNTATAATTTGCATTTGCAAAAATTGGCGCCTGAAGAAGTAAAGTATCTCCTGTACAAAGGGTAGAATCATGGCCAAGATCTGATGCAAGTTGCGGATAGAGTTGAACANTAATGGTATCGGAAGCTAAACCACAGTGATTGCTGACATCAACCGAATATGATCCNGAAGTATTTACCGAAATACTATTGTTTACAGAGCCATCGCTCCACAAGTAGTTGTAATTTGAAGAGCCTGTATTGAGNGTGATGGAACTTCCTTGACAAATAGAAGTGTCATTTCCCAAGTNAATCTGAGGAGGAGTTTCTCTGTAAAACTGAATAGAATCAGAAGTTGTGCAAACTCCNTTTGTTACTGTAACCGTGTAGAGGCCTGTGTTATAAGGTGCTATTTGAGGGCCATTATGTCCGGTGTTCCANGCATAAAGCGTAGAAAGATCTGATTGATGAACATTCAGCCAAACTGTATCTGTGCCACAAGCAAAAGTGTCTTCTTCAAGGTTGATCACATAAGGGTCTGAGACTTGAATTTCCAATTCATCAGTCCAATTTTTACCACAACTNTTACTTGCGGTAACCTGAATGGTTTCGTTTTGAGTTGGTGTAAAACTAATAAGGTCATTTGAAGGCTGAGTATGGTAAGTATTCGTAANAAAAGTATAGCTCCCACCGGTGTAATGCAATGTAGCTGTTTCTTCTTTACATGCTTTAAGCACCTTATTCGGCAAAGGAAATGAAGCATCAATAATTTCTACTTCATAAACATTGTTTCCAATAAAGTTGCTGGCAGAAATGCCCCAATAAACATTGTTGAGGTTACCCAAAANTTGGTTTAATGTTGATGGAGAAATGTTTTTGCTTAAGACGGGGTAACAATCAAAGAAAACTTCGATTGTGCGGGTTGATGCCACCCAAGAAATGGTTATTTGGTGAAAATTACAATCTTCAACTGGTATGTTGTTNGCCCTTAATGGNAATGGGTTGCTCAGAGAATTGTTGTGGTTAATATTTCCGTTAAGAATAATTGCCGCATGGTCATAATTTGGATCGTAGGTGTCAGCATTGAGGTCAAATTCAACGGCTAATGTGTTCTGAAGTCCTTGAACTCCCATACCTCCCGATAGGTTGGATACGGATGGCGAATTAGAAAGAATAAAAGAAATCCCTTCACCATTGTTATTNATGCAACCAAAATTGGCGCTAAAAGAAATCTGAAAATTATTGTTGAGAGATAGAGAATCGTTGTACCATACACCTCCGTATGGAGTATTGAGGTTACTGAGCGAGAAAAACCGACTTTCTGTTTCTTGAGCAGCACCGAAATAGGAAAAATTTTGGGCACTGACATGTAGAAACAAAGCACTAAACAACGCTATTATTAAGGCTTTTCTCACAGGAATTCGTTAAATCCCGATAAAAATATAAAAATGAAATAACTTACTGGCTTATTAGTGGTTACGATTTGATGAAAAATAATCNTTTGTAATTCTTTAACGGGNGTAAAGCAGCTTCATCTTCAAAAACAGAGGATGCCTATATACAAAGGAATGGAAGCTTTGATACTCTATATTTTCTCTAGGGGATGGAAAAGAAAAAGCCCGTTTTTTTTGAAAGGGTGAAGGTGGAAAATTTGAGGTTGAAAATAAGCTTGATTAGACGAAGAAAATAATAGGTGAAANAAGAATTGAATATTTAAAGACCTACAGAGGTTTATCTCATNAGGTGAACGGTTCCTGTTTCTTCCATTATTTTCCCATTGCCGTTATTAANGTATGTACGCAGGTGTAACTTCCAAACATAAATNTCGTTTTGAGACACTGAACCATTGAAGGTTCCATCCCATCCTTCGCCATACGTTTGTGTTCTGAAAACCTCTTCTCCCCATCGGTTAAAGACTGAAAAATCAAGGAAAAAATTTTCACAATCAATAACAGGCATAAAATATTCGTTGAGTTGGTCTTGATTGGGAGTGAAGGTATTGGGAATAAACCAAACACATTCGCAATTGTCTAGCTCGATAGAAACACATTGAGACACCCTTCCACATTGGTTGTATACATCAAGACAATAAGTTCCGGGTTGACTGAGGTTTCTGCTTGCAGANGGATAATTGTCACTCCAATCGTAAGAAAATGCACTGTTTGAAGCGATCGTAATTGGATAAGANAAATCTGAACAAATNGTAGTATCCATAGGCATTTCAATGGTTTGGGGNTGGGGAATAATAGAGACGTTTATGGAATCTCTGGCAGAACATCCTCCGGGTAACTGAATGTATACTGTAACCCTCTCTGATTGTGTAACAGGATATTCATCTGCATAAAAATCACCATTCCAAACAATGGTTGAATTGGNTGTGNTGTTATCTACAGTAAGAGAAAAATCTTCGCCTTCACAAATAGCCGTATCNTTACCTAAATTAACAACCGGGTTAGGCAGTAATGAAACATTAATGGTATCACTGTTTGAACATTGTAATGCTGAAGTAACNGTAACACTGTAANTTCCCGATGAGTTGACCTCGATTTCAGAATCAGTTGAGCCGGTATTCCATAAATAGTTAATGTAACTGCCAGGGTACAGAGTTAACTCGTTGCCACAAAGCGAAGTATCATTTCCTAAATTGGGTAGAGGAAGTGGGTGAAAAACTAAAGATGCAGTGTTGTTAATGCTACATCCATCAGTGTTGGTTAAAGTAACTGTAACAATCTGNTTTGTAAAATAGCTCGTTAGAGAANCTGTCGATCCGTTTGACCATAAAACAGTGGCATTTNCTTGATTCACTTCAAGNGATAAGGTGTCTCCTTCACATCCAGTTGTACTTCCCTGAATGGCAGCACTTGGGAGTTGAGAAAGGAAAAGTTGAACAGAATCAGTAGCAGAGCAAGTAAATTGATCGCTAATTGTTACACTGTAAACGCCTTGTTGATTAACCGTAATAGATTGATTGGTAGAGCTGTTACTCCACAAATAAGTGTAATTAGCAGGTGCAGAAAAAGTAGTGTTGTCATAAGGGCAGATAACAGTATCGTTTCCTAATGAAAAAACAGGAAGCGGTTGAACTGCTACTTCAATAGAGTCTGAGGTTTCACAACCGGTAGAGTCTGAGACAGTGAGAGAGTATGCATTGGCTGTGTTAACCGTAATGGAAGAGCCAGTTGTTCCGTCTGACCACAAGTGGCTATAACTTGTTGAATTGGTGGAAAAAATTGTCATAGAGTCTCCAGCGCAAATAGTCGTATCGTTTCCAAGGTAAAAAGGTGGAGGATTGCTGAAATCAGCATAAAGGCTGTGGTTTTGGCTTTGACAAGTTGTATTAACATTTACAGTGTAAATGCCAGAGGTGGTCATGGTTTCCATTGGAGCAGTACTGCCGGTAGACCACAGATAAGAAGGGTTGTTGCCATAATTTGTAACATCAGCAATAAAAGTATCTCCTTCACAATATTTTATAGAATCCGGTAGGTTGAGTTGTAAATCAGGGATACTATCAATTAGAATAGAATCTGTGTCTGTTCCACAAAAATTGCTGACTTCCACATAATAAAGTCCGGTAGTATCAATTTGAAATGTTGACAAAGTTGAGCCGTTTTGCCATAAGTATGTGGCGCTATCGGTGTAAACATTCATAGACAGGATATCACCATCGCACAAGACCGTGTCATTACCCAAATCTACTAAAGGAGAGTCAATAATGGCCACATATTTTTGATCTTCAAAAGAACAAGCTCCTGAACTTGAAGTGGCAGTAACAATGTAGGTTAATGTTGAAGTAGGAACAATAACGGAGTCATAAGATCCGGTATTCCACTCGTAAGAGATAGATTGATTGGGAACAGAAGCGTCCAGAAAAATAGTATCTCCATTACAGATGGCGGTATCGTTTCCTAATTCTAAGGAAAAAGAAGGTTCTACTTCAATAATGGCTGAATCAACCCATGAATTCCCACAATTATCTGTTATTGTTACTCCATAAATCATGGATGTATCCGGACTAAAATAAGGGTTACCAATGGTACTGTCACTTAATCCATATCCTGTACTCCATTGGTAGCTCACCCCCCCCGAGTATGTAAGTTGAACAGAATCGCCTTGACAAATGGTGTCGTACTGTGTGGTGCTATTAAACGGGTTATTGATGAGACAAAATCTGTGTTCGTTAGAAGCTCCTCCTGTAGCAGCAGCAAACCCCCAGTATACGTTGGGATTTCCACTGAAGATAGAAGAAACCGGACTTGTTGAAAAAGTGTAATCAATCCTTAATGTACAATCAAAATAGGCTTTCAAATTAAGCGTAGTAGGATCCCAGATAACCCGAATAGTGTGATAGTTACAATCTTCAACATTAACATTGGTGGGGTTTATTTGAACAGGAGCAAAAAGCGTGTTGGTTGTATTGTGGTTAACATCTCCATTTTTTATCAGTGCCATGTGGTCATATGAAGGATCGCCATTGTTTGTGTTTTGGTAGGTATCAAATTCAATTCCTAATGATGGTGTTATTCCTGAAAAGCCCATCCCTCCACCTGTACTTCCTGCACTTGTACTTACCGGTTGTAGGCCAAAAACCATTCCATCGGCACCAGAATCAAAACAGCCTAAATAAACATCAAACTGAAGGTCAAACGAATTGTTGAGGCTCACCAATGCAGAAGACCATGCAGAGCCCATAGAGTATGTACTATTCGGAGTTAATTGATAGCAACTATTTCCCAGCTGAGTAGCAGAACCATTAAGTGTGAATTGGGCATGCGCATCTACTGTGAAAAAGAAAACAGGGGTAATCAGATAAAGAAGAAATCTTAAAACTCTCATAGTATATAGAACATGAACAAATATAATGAAGGATGATGTACGTTTATCTTCCTCTCAACACACCACCTTCTATTATTGTGTAACTTTGGCGCCTTTAAGCAAGAAACTATGATCGTATCAATGACAGGCTTCGGAAAAGCTGCAGGCCAATTCGAAGGGAAAAAGTTAACTGTTGAGATCAAATCTTTGAACAGTAAACAAGGTGATTTTATTGTAAGAATGCCAAGTGTTTACAAAGAGAAAGAATTGGTATTCAGGACTTTATTGGCTAATCTGTTGCACCGAGGCAAAATTGAACTTTCGATTTATAGTGAAAGCAATGGGGAAGAATCTCAACACACATTCAACAAAGAACTTGCAATTAACTATTACAATGAGTTAAAGGAAGTTGCAGAAGCAATAGGGCAAGAAAGTCAAGATTATTTGGCACAAATCGTAAGAATGCCTGATGTGTTGAAAGTGGAAAGGCCTGAGCTTAAGGAAGATGAGGCTAAGTTTCTTCAAGACTTGATTGAAGAAGCCATAGAACAAGTCAACGGATTTAGAAAACAAGAAGGCGAAAAGCTTCAGCAAGACTTCAATCAGCGAATTGTCTCTATTTTGTCACTTCTTAAAGAGGTTGAAAAACACGATCCAAAGCGAATTGAAGGCATCCGTGAACGAATTACGAAGAATCTTGAAGAAATATTAACTCCAGATAAGGCTGACTATAATCGTCATGAACAAGAGTTAATCTATTACATAGAAAAGCTAGACATTACGGAAGAGAAAGTGCGTTTAAAAGCACATTGCGATTATTTCATGGAAACCATGGAAAAATCAAAAACTCAAGGGAAAAAGCTTGGATTTATTGCTCAGGAAATAGGGAGAGAAATCAACACGATTGGATCAAAAGCCAATTATGCAGAGATACAGCGAGCTGTGGTTCAGATGAAAGACGAACTTGAGAAGATTAAAGAGCAAGTATTGAACGTCTTATAATGGCAGGAAAGGTAGTTATCATATCAGCTCCTTCTGGCGCAGGCAAAACCACAATTGTGCATCACTTGTTGCAACAAGAAAAGCTGGCATTGTCTTTTTCTATCTCGGCATGCAGTAGAGATGCAAGACCCAACGAAACAGCTGGAAAAGATTACTACTTCTTAGGAGTTGAAGGGTTTAAAAAGGCCATTTCAAACAATGAGTTTTTAGAATGGGAAGAGGTTTACCCTAACCAGTTTTATGGCACATTACAACGAGAAGTAGATCGTATCTGGAACGAGGGGAAAACGGTGATTTTTGATGTTGATGTAGTAGGAGGTCTGAATCTCAAGAAGAAATTTAAAGATCAGGCACTAGCCGTTTTTATACAACCACCACACGAGAAAGCATTAGAAGAAAGACTTCGGAGCAGGCAAACCGAAAGTGAAGAGAAAATTCAATTGCGTATTGGTAAAGCCAAAGAAGAACTAAGCAGAGCCTCTGAATTCGATACCATAATAGTTAATGATAACCTTGAAGAAGCTTTTAACGAAGCAGAAGAAGTTATCGCAAATTTTTTAAAGCGTTAAAGGCATGAAAGTCGGCCTCTATTTTGGAACGTACAACCCCATTCATGTGGGGCACTTGATCATCGCGAACTACATGGCACAGTTTACTGATTTAGATCAGGTCTGGATGGTAGTTACTCCACAAAACCCCATGAAGAAGAACAACAACCTTCTGGCAGATTACCACCGTTTGGCAATGGTGCAGGAGGCGTTGGAAGATAATGACCTGCTCCAAGTTAGCGATATAGAGTTTAAGTTACCCAAACCTTCATATACCATCAACACGTTGGTGGCTTTGGAAGAAAGGCATCCTACACATCAGTTTTCATTGATTATGGGAGAAGATAACTTACGCACACTCCATAAATGGAAGAACTTCGAAGAGATCATTAAAGGGAGAAAAATCTACGTTTACCCCAGAGCTTTAACCGAAGAAGAACAAGAGAAAATTAACCGTAAGGGCAACCGTTTTATTGAAGATGAATTAATAGAATTGGTAAATGCTCCAATCATGAAAATCTCATCAAGTCTTATTCGCAGAGCAATTAAAGACGGCAAAGATGTGCGCTACTTACTTACTGAGCCGGTTTATAAGTACCTGACAGAAATGAATTTTTACAAGTAACTGTGAAGGTTAAAGTACTGATCATTCGCTTTAGCTCCATTGGAGATATTGTCCTAACAACGCCTGTTGTGCGTTGTGTAAAACAACAATTACAAGGCGATGTTGAGGTTCATTTTGTGACTAAAAAGGCTTTTGCTTCCCTGTTAAAGGCAAATCCGTATATAACAAAGATTCACACCATAGAATCAAAAGTAGCAGAGGTTACCGAGCAGCTTCAGCAAGAGCAATTTGATTATGTAATTGATTTACACAACAACCTACGCTCACACCAGGTAAAAAAGGCGCTGAAAGCACTTTCGTTTTCGTTCGATAAGCTGAATTTGAAAAAGTGGTTTTATGTGAATACTAAGATCAATGTAATGCCCAATGTGCACATTGTAGATCGCTACATGGATACGGTGAAAGCATTGAACGTAAAAAATGACGGCAAAGGGTTAGACTATTTTATTCCCGAAGAAGATAATGTTAACCTTTCTATGGCATTACCCGCTCAGCATCAAAAAGGATATGTTGGTTTTGTTATTGGAGGAAGTTATCCCGGGAAAGTATTGCCCGTTCATAAAATGGTTGAAATCTGTAAAAANTTAAATCAACCCATTGTTTTGCTGGGAGGANCTGAAGATGTANAAAGCGGAAATGAAATTGTCAGTCAAGTAGGTGATAGAGTATTTAATGCATGTGGTAAATTTAGCATTAACCAATCTGCTTCANTGGTGCAACAGGCCAATGTAATTATTGCTCATGACACGGGNCTTATGCATATTGCTTCTGCCTTTAAAAAGCGAATTATTTCTATTTGGGGAGCTACAGTTCCGGCATTTGGAATGTCTCCCTATCTTCCNGGAAAAGGCTCTGTAATTATTGAACCNAAAGGAGTTTGGGACAGNCCTTACTCTAAATTAGGCAACAATAAATTTTACAAGCCCAACTTCAAAGGCATGGAGAAAATTGANGTGGATGAAGTAGTGAAAGCTGTTAATCGACAATAGTTTCCTCTCTTAAGAANTCATTTACAAATTGAGGTAAGTCAATTTTCTTTGAATCTCCCATGTTATTATACTCTAATACCTTTCCATTTTTAGTTTCGAAAATGGTTAAGTTAATGTATGNGGAAAATGCTTTGTCAGCCATTCTAAGAGAGTCATTAATGTATTTAGCTTTCGATAGTAAACGATCAGATATGTGTCTTTGATCAGGGCTAATGATAGTTACAGGTATGNTGCTTGAATTGGCAAGGGCATTGTCCAATTGAAAAAAGATGGACTGAATACACCCATCACAGTAAAAATTTGATCTGACAAAGTATAAATGATGCTCATCAGGAATGACCTTCTCGTATTTTATTAGAATACTATTGAGTTTTTCAGTTTCTTCCGAATGATTATAGCATCCGATAAATACCTGAAGGATAAAAAAAAGAAAGATGAAGTGGTAACTTTTCATAGTTCAAATTGTATCAACGATAATTTTAAATCTCCATAGAATTCCTCTTTGCTNTTAGGAGACCTTTTAATGTAAACACCTTTTCTTGAAGGAACTATTATGTCTGGCATATAATCAGCATATGGCATAGCAGCTTCTCCTATTACGTCAAAATCTGCATTTAAGACAATAATTGACCATTTNGCATCTTTTAGAGATAACCCATCTGTTTTCATTCTTAGTTTGACTGCTCTGTAGTAGCAGTTTCTGAAAGGATCNGCTATCAATTNNGTNTANNTNGGNTCNTCTCCTANANANTGTTTGANAATAGGATAAATNNCTAGNNTTCTTCNTCTGGNATGTCTTTAAATTCTTNAATAAANTTACTTCGGCATATTTTTTCAGCAAAGAGTGTTGAGTCTTTATANATAAAAAGGTGGTGACTTGATTCATAAGAATTAATAATCTCGTTCTGTAGACCAATAAAGATATTTGGNCTGTAATTGTAATAGTCTTTTNCCGTTTTATAGNTGTCAGGGTAAGTCCCAAAAAGCATTGGAGAGCCAGAAGATTGTGCTGAATGATTTAATTCAACTNTACATATTGGNGNAGTAGTTTCAAACNTNTNTTTTCTNNTGANTNTCTGAACNCNTNTCTGTTTNTGGAATCCATGAATAATAAAGTGCATCTGAAAAAGTGAAAAAATGTGAAGTCAGTGGATTTGGTGGATACGCGGGGTCAATTGAANATTGATCAATAATTTTTCCGGAAGTATCAAACAAAAATATTCCNGATAAATCNCGGTCAAAATAAAAGATAGAATCAAATGAGNGGANATAAAAATCTGCGCTACNACGTCTTTTATTCATGAATTTTAAAGGCATAGTAATGTATTGAGTGCGGCTTTCTTCTATGTAAGCAATTCCTAATGCATTATCATCAGGATTAAAGAAAGAAAAGTAACTGTAAGCAGNTTGGTTGGTGTCTAACTTAGTTTGTATTTGGGATGCACTAAAAGGAATATCATTAAGTGAAACATCCTCAATGACAGTTATGCTAAGNAGTTTGTTTTTTTGGTTGCTGGTACATGAATATGAATAGGCCGATACAAGCAAAACAAGTAGTAGAATAAAAGCTAAATTTCTGTTCATAGTTGTTCTAAAAGAACTACCACATAGTAAAAAAACTATGTGGTAGTTTTATAATGAATAAGTTACAGGTCATTGTCAACCACTAATACGCATTTTGTTTGGCTCATCCATGAAGTATCTGAGCTACTGTATTCAATGTCTTTAGGTAAGCCAATGTAAAAGTCTTTACCATCTATTTGAATATCACTATCGTAGTGTAATTTTATATCTCCACTTTGGAGTTCATCNACTACTCCAAGGTCATCTAAACCAGGAAAGATGTTTTGATAATCGTCAGTAGAAAAATAATCTGAGAGAGTTTCATTGTTAAAATTAGTTACAAAATTCTCATAGGCATTAGCATTGGCAGAAACGGTAAATGTTGGTAAACAATCTTTGGTAAGACTGTAACAGTCACACCATACAATGCCCCAAGTAATTGTTCCATTTTCCCAAACAAAACCCCATTCACAATAAAGCATTCTCATGGCTGCTGCTCTANAATTTGAGTTTACTTCATCAAAAGTAGGTTCATCCATAGGCCCCAAAGCAGTTAATCCAATTTTTCCGGTTGATACATTTTCAACAGAATGACTGTCTTCGGTATCTTCTTTTGTACAACTACTAAATACAACGATAAATAAGCTTAAAGNCAACAATGAAAATAACTTGTTCATGATAATTTTTTTAAAGTGTTTATATCTGGATAAAGATGAAAGAAATAGACACTAAAGAGACAAATGCTGCGCTTTATCTAATGAATGCAGGTTTTTGGTGTGTTATCGTTATTTTTTCATGAATGACCGTGATCTTGTTTTTTTATTATGGATGTGATTTTTCTGTAGTTTCTACTCGAAATCACTAATTCATTTCCTCCAATCATGGTAATTTTTCGTGTATTGTTATTATGAAGCATAGCTATATTCTTTTTGTTGACAAGCAGGCTACGTGAAATTCGTAGAAAGCCATATTGAGCTAGCTCTTGTTCAAACTTTTTTAAGAGTTTCGCTACTGAAATAGGAGGGTTTTCATTTGTAAAATAGACCGTTGAGATATACGAAGAACTTTGAATGTGAGAGATGTCTTTGATAAATACTAAAGAGGTTCTGTTTTTTTCTTTTAATGCAATTTGCAAATCGCTTTGAGCAATAAATACCATGTGTAATTTTTTGTGTAAAAAAATATCCCATGAAAAGGGACTTTTAATTCAGTAGTAATAAATGCTAATAAATGCGATGGAAGAGATGAAGTTATTGATCTAGGGTGCAGTAATACTTAACCTGTCTTGGAATAGAAATGACAAAATAAAACAGATTCAAAAAGGGTTTGAGAAAGAGCATTCATGAATAAAAAAGTTGAAAGAGCGTGTTAATACAGTTGATTTTAGTTTGATCAAACCTAAAGAATTTTAGAGTACTTCTGAAAAAAAAGAAGTTTAAAAACCAAAAAATAGCTGAAAACCGCTATACAAAAATGGCCGATTAACGCTCACTAGTCAGTTGCTTTCTTAATAAACCGTCTAACTTTTTCCAATGCAGGTTTTTAGCAACAATAACACCATCAGAATTGATTAGGAAATTAGAAGGAATGGCTGATATATTGTAAGCTTGTGCCAAAGGAGAATTGTATACTTTCTCATCGGTAAATACCGGCCAGCTAATACCATCTGCAACAACAGCTTTTTCCATGGCTGAAGCTTTATAGTCCAATGAAATTCCTAATAAATTAAATCCTTTCGGATGGTAACTTTCATAAAGCTCTTTTAAGTGAGGATTGGCTCTTCTGCAAGGCATGCACCACGAAGCCCAAAATTCAACAAGCGTTAATGTACCTTTTGAGAAATCATATAAAGTATCGTTGAGTAGTACCTCAGGGGCTTTTGCCCCAATGGCAACTTTTGCAAGTTGATCTACCTTTTGCTGCATTTGATGGGTTAGTTCGAGTTGTGGATAATGCAAAGAAAAGCGCTGCATAAGGTTTTGTAGAAAGTCAATGTACTCATCTCCAACCCAGCGTAAAGCTGTGTAATAAATAGCCAAAGAAGTGTCTGGCATTTTTTGCACATAGTCCATCAACACATGCAGGTGTTCCTGGTAATTTTCATGCTCCTGAAGTGCCAGAAATTCTATCTTTTGTTGATCTCTACTGCTAACGGCATCACGCATTTCATCGCGAACAACTTTTACAAGTTGGTCAAAAGAGCGTTTTCGATAAGCTTCATATTTTTCGAGCTCACGGGTGTCACTACTGCCTGAAACAAAAACAGGATTTTTTTCAGTAATAATGACTTGTATAGAGTCACCGGGATGAAGAGCTAACCACACTTCTTCTTTGTTGTATTTTAGCTGATAAAGCCCCGGAGAAAGTTCCAAGGAAGTAGCGAACGAGTTGTTTGTGGGTTGAAATTCAGTGATATGCGTGGTTTCTCGAGCTAAAACATCCCATTGAACCAATTCCATTTTATCAGGAGCTTCTTGTAATTGAACCTGTCCTTCTATGTAAACAGGAGCCAGTGCTGTTGCGGTGAAAGCAGAAAAATAAAGGGTGAAAAAGAAGATAAAACGAATGCTCATGCTGTAAATCTTGCTAATTTAGATGATCAAAGATCGCAAGATTTGCGTTTTACTCAGATGTGTTAACAAAATCATTGCATATGAAAAAGAATGTTGGAGTTCGAGATAAATCGATAAGAATGATATTGGCACTGGCTTTGGCTTTGGTTGCTGCCTTGGTAGAATTACCAGATGTGATGCGTTATGTGCTTTTAGGGCTGGCAACCATTTTTTTAGTTACAGGATTTACAAGAAGGTGTCCGCTCTACTTGATTACCAAGACCAACACCTGTGAAACTAAAAACGAAGAAAAGTAGTCGTATAAACTAAATGTCTTTGTCCCCCCGTTCGTATAACAACGAATAACCTTTATTAATTCATGCCAAAACCTATTGCACTAATTCTCGCTTCAGATAATGCTTTTGATGTGAACGAAGACCTCATTACTCCAATGGTGCCCTTCATGTCAAAACCAATAATAGAGCACATAACAGATGCCATTGAGGACAGCGGAGTTGAAGAGATCTATATTGTTACAGGTCAGCAATCAGAAAAAGTAGAATACTACTTTGGAGATGCATATAAATACATTGAACAAGATGAAGCCGATAAAGGATTGGTTGGTGCGCTCAAACAAGCCCAGCAATTTATCGACTTGAAAGACAGAGCTATAATAGTAGCAGGTGCAAAAGCTCCTTTGATTATGAGCAGGAGCATTAAAAAAATGCTCAAAACTCATCAAGAGCAAAAAAATGATGTAACCTTTCTTTCTGCAGATTTTGCAAAAGAGTTTCCTTATCCCAGAATTATTAGAGATCTAGAGGGGGCAATAAGCACTTGCATTCAACCGGAAAAGTGCTCTGAGGAAGAATTAGAAGTCCTTGAATTTTTGTCTACTTATTTTGTGTTTGATGGGAATAGTCTAGACAAAGAGCTAGACCGAATGTCTGCTACAAGTGGAAACGACACCTATGATTTTTGTGGCATGCTGCATCAATTTAAAAAACAGTCAAAAACCATTAATGTGCTTAAAGTAGCCTGTTGGTATGAACTTGTTTCTATTACCTCATACAATGAACATCAGATAGCGCAGCGTTTGTGGTATGATGCCAGTAGAGCCAAAGTTTATGAAGAGTAGCCATTCAGCTGCTAACTTTTCTTAAAAAGTTTTTCGTACAACTGATAATGTTTGTTTTTGTAATCATCGCGCATAGCGATGTACATAAGCCATGCTGCCAATATGTAAAGCGGAATAAGTAAAAGAAACCAATGGGACAGTTTAATGGTAAAAAGCAGCAAAGTAGATCCCATAATTGCAAAACTTGAGATAGGAGATGTTTGCCCACCCTTAAGGTTTATTCCTTTTTTAACTACCGGTCTTGGAAAATAGATCGACCACAATAAACCTCCAATAAAGTTGAAAATGACACATCCAATGTACATCCCCAAAAAGAAAACAAGGTCAACTTTTTGGTAGATGGCATACACCAAACTGATCATAAAATCTACTAGAAGTGGAATGATGAGAATGCTGGAGTAAATGGTAAACAAGTCTTTGAAAGAAGCAGTTGTTTTTTGAATCGTAAGCCATGTTTCTCGCAAATAACCAAAGAGGTTGTTAAAAATATAAGTGAAGAGTGTGATAGGAGGCAAGGCAAAAAACATCAAATACCCATGCATAAAGTCTTGTTGACTGGGCACAAATCTACTTTGAACAGAAAGGAAAATCAGAAATAGTACTTTAAGAACAAAGCTTACCAATAAACTTGTCCTCAGTTTTTTATTGTTCCACATTAATGCTCTTCCCAGCTGAATTGAATTGTATTCTAACTGGCCAACAGAGGCTTGTTCTTCTTTTTTTCCAACAGCCGTTATCTCAATCAGAAAAGCTCCAATTTTTCCAAGGTAAAAGGTAATGAAAGACAACCACCAATAGGTTTCAAAATCTATGGCCGTAGGAATAATGGTAAGTACACCAATTAAAATGGTTGCAATACCGGCATAGGCTTTAAAATTTGACCAGTTAATTTGCTCTTGAAACAAGGTCTGAAAAGCTCTTAAAGCGAGCAGTACAAATAAATTATAGAAGACAACCAAAAGCATGAGTTGCCATGTAAATGCCTCGGCCATAAAAAAGGGCACGATAAAAAAGAAAATACTACCCAGATAAAGCAAGTTTAGAAAGTCAACAACAACTTCAATTGTAAATCGCTGAAAGCCTGACATGGGGAAAATAACAGGAATCCATTTCTTCTTAGGTCGATAAGTAGGGAAGAAATGAGAAAGAATATTGGTAGCACCAACCAGTCCAATAATTACCATAATCAACTGTGGTATGGTAAGGCCAAATTCTTCTGAAATGGCTTTGCCTCCAACCTTAAGACCAAAACCAAGTCCTATGCTGTAAATCAATGAAATAATAGAAACAAAGAAAGCAACCAGCAAACGAATCCAAAGTTGTTCTTTACGAAAGAAATATTTGATTTGCTCACCGAGCAGGATAAAAATAATTCGAAACATTGCTGAAGACTTTTATTGGTTGATCCACGAAATTTCTGATAAATCGGTGTTCTCTGGTTGTAGAATCCGAATGAGGGCATCGTCTAAATGCTCTTTACCATTGGTTGTAAAATCAGCCAAGCTGTTTTCATAAACAATTTCATTGTTGTTTAGTACGCCAATTCGGGTGGCTACTTTTTCAACATAAGACAAGTCATGTGAAGAAAGAAAAACCACACGTTCTCCATTTTGATAATTGTTCAAAAACTCAATTAAAACTTTCGCTGCAACGGGGTCTAATCCTGAAAAAGGTTCATCTAACAAGAGTAATTTAGGCTTGTGAAGTACAGCCCCAATAACACCAATTTTCTTTTTCATTCCTGTAGAATAACTGGAAACTTGCTTTTTCAAGACATCCATTTCACCAAAGAAAAACTTAGTAAGGCTTTCAATACGCTGTTCAAGCTCTTGCTTTGAAATTTTATAAAGTGACCCCACAAAGCGCAAATATCCATAGCCTGTTAACTGATCAATAAGTGGGTTGTCTTCGCTCATTACTCCCATTTCTATTTTTATGGCAGTAGCTGCTTCTTTCATAGAGCGATTATCAAAAGTGATACTTCCTTCGTCAAATTGGACAAGGTCAAGCATACAATTGATCAGGGTTGTTTTTCCAGCTCCATTTTTCCCTAATAAACAAAAATTTGTGCCTGTTGGAATATCGAGTTCAATATGGTTAAGTACTTGGTGGTTTTTATATGATTTAGTGAGTCCTTTAATAGAAATGTGCATGATCGATTAGATTTCAATTCAAAGATAAGAGGGCAAGCGTGGGATTGAAAGTAGAAATACATTAACGGCAAAATAAAAAAAGCCGATGGGATTTTCCACCGGCTTAACTAATAATGAGCTTAAAGTCTTTTTTTTGCTTAGTTGGTTTTAACCAATCGATGCGTAGAAATACCCTCTTGAGTTTGTATCCTCATCAGGTAAATACCATGTTCTACATCAAGGTCTAATACCGTTTTCTTTTGCTGAATGTTTAAATCAACTACAGTACTCCCTGTAATGTCAAAAACAGTAATGCGCTCAATGGTTGTAGTATTTGAAACATGAACAACACCATTGCTTGGATTAGGGTAAACCAACAACGAAGCATTTACTTCAGCATCGTTAATTCCATTGGTTGTCAAATTCAGCGTTTCACTGGTTGAGCATCCGTTAACATCTGTTACTGTTACAGTATATGTTCCTGCAGGAATGTTATTCAATGTTGGGTTAGTACTAATTACCCCTGAATTATCTGACCATACAAAAGCATAGCCGGGAGTCCCTCCGGTAGCAGAAGCCTCAACTTCACCATCACTATTTCCCGGAGTTGGTTGTGTATTAATACTTGTAGTTATAGAAATTGAATCTGGTTCGTTAATAGTAAATGACACGGTTGCAGTAGAAGAGCCATCATTCACTACAACAGAGTATGTTCCTGCACTAAGCCCTGTTACAGTGTTTCCGCTAGAAGATCCCGCAGAAAAAGAATAAGTGTAAGTTCCACTTCCTCCAATAGTATTTACTGTAGCTTCTCCGTCAGCAGAACCATAGCACAAAGCATCCGTTGTATTTACAACCGCAGCTAAAGTATATCCTTCTTTGTAAGACGATTCAATGATATTCCCGTTAGGGGTATCCGTAGTAACATCTAAAACAAAATAGTCTTCTCCATTGGCTATAAACTGGTAAGTATAACTTGTGTCAATAGTCGTTTGAAAGGTTTGCCAAGAGCCAAAAAACAATACGTTTAATGTATCGATATTCACTTGCATGGTGTAAACTCTTAAAACATCATAAGTTCCTGAAGGTGTAGTTAATGATCCGTATGCATCAATTTCAGAATTAACAATCATCTTTCTAATAAAACGAGCTGAATCTACCGTTGATATGCCAAATGCAGCACCAGAAACAGTTGAGTCAATAACAGCTGTGTCCATGAGAGCATCGCCATAATTAGCAGGGAAATTAATCACTGATAAAGTGGGATTAATAGAAACA
Source organism: Crocinitomicaceae bacterium (assembly GCA_002705995.1). Lineage (GTDB taxonomy): Bacteria > Bacteroidota > Bacteroidia > Flavobacteriales_G > Salibacteraceae. Next base: position 95,910 of record PAJI01000005.1, read on the forward strand.
GCAAGAGGGAAATTCTGTCCGGATATATCTCCGTATATACCTTCTATCGATAGTCCTCCAGAACTTAGATTTAGGAAAGAAATAAAATCATCTTGCTCTAACGCCAAGTTTGAAGAAGGGAAATTTGAAGCATATCCTGTTGATGCAGGCGTAACAAATTCAATTGAATCAAACAGATCGTATTGTAACGCTGAATAATCCCATGTTTGAGCTGTGGATGAACCTGCAGTAATGGTTAAACCTGTTGGAGTAGCAACTGAATCATAAAAGGTATAAATTGTTGTTCCTGCCGTAGCAATATCACTACTTGTTACCGTTATTTGGGCAAATGAAGAAATAGCAGTAGTGATAAGGGAAAGCAATAGAAGTAAAGGTTTATTCATAGCTGTTTTAGGTTGATTGATTAACTATCCGAAAGATTGAAGATCGTATAATTTTTTGTACAAAGCACGTTTTTCTATTAATTCTTCATGAGTTCCCATCTCTTTGATGGTTCCTTTTTCGATAACCACAATTTTATCTGCATTTTGGATAGTAGACAAGCGGTGTGCAATAACAATAGAAGTTCTGTTTTTCATCAGGTTCTCTAAAGCTTCTTGAACTAATTTTTCAGATTGAGTATCAAGAGCAGAAGTGGCTTCATCTAAGATTAGAATAGGTGGATTTTTTAGTACCGCACGGGCAATGCTTATACGCTGGCGTTGTCCACCTGATAATTTACCACCTCCATCGCCAATGTTGGTTTCATATCCGTGTTCCAATTGCTCAATAAACTCATGGGCATTGGCAATCTCTGCCGCTTTTCTAATCTCCTCATCAGAATATGACCCTTCGCCAAAAGCAATGTTATTTTTAACGGTATCGTTAAACAAGATACTTTGCTGGGTTACAATTCCCAATAAACTTCTAAGNTCTTTTACTTTAAGGTCTTTGATGTTTATATCATCAATTAAAACAGCTCCGNTTTCAACNTCATAAAAACGCGGAAGTAAATCTGCAATAGTTGATTTACCACTTCCNGAAGGCCCAACCAATGCAACTGTTTCTCCCTTGTTAATGGTCAAAGAGAGATCNNTCAATACAAGNTCNTTATCGTATTTGAAATTGATGTTTTTGTATTCAACTTTTTCTTTAAAGTTGGCTAATGAAATGGGTTGTTCGATTTCAAAAATGCGATTATCTGCCGTTAAAATATCATTGATACGATCCATTGANGCAGAACCTCTTTGTACATGATAAGAAGCACTTGAAAGTGATTTTGCCGGAGTNATCAATTGTGAAAATAAAGCCAGAAAACCAATAAAAGAAGAAGCCTCTAAGCTACCATCAAAAACCAATCCTCCACCGTAAAGTAACACNATAGAAACCACCAAAATCCCCATCCATTCGCTCATTGGAGAGGCAAGGTCTCGCTTGTGATACATGCGCTTCATCAACGTGGCGTAACGTTCGTTTTGTGTTTCAAATCTGTTGCTCGANTTTTCTTCTGCGTTGAATCCTTTAATAATGCGTAATCCCGTAAGTGTTTCTTCAATAGTTGAAAGTAAGTTCCCCAACTGGTTTTGGCTTTGAGAAGAAGTTTTCTTAAGNCTTTTTCCGATTTGACCAATAATNAGTCCGGCAATGGGNAGCAGAATGAAAATAAAGACACTCATTTCCGGACTNGTATATACGAGAGCGGCAAGAAAGGCAATGATCGAAATAGGTTCGCGAAANACAGCTTCAAGAGAAGTCATAATAGACCATTCAACNTCCTGAACATCAGAGGTCATTTTTGAGATAATATTTCCTTTTCGCTCTTCTGAAAAGTAAGCTAGAGGAAGTGCTAATACTTTGTTGTATAGTCTATTGCGCAGGTCTCTTACTACATTTCCGCGAATTTTTCCAATAAAAAACATCCCAAGGTATTTGAAGAGGTTTTTCAGTGTTGTCATTATGATCAAAAGAATGCAGATGTAAATAAGAGCCTCTTGTTTGCCTTGTTCTTGAATTGTAGTAGCTAAGAAGTTGTAAAACTCGTCTTTNAGACTATCTGCCGAATAATTTGCAGGTGCTGATGAGGTCTTTAATTGTTCCAGATTATCACTAAACAAAACATCTAAGACAGGAATTAACATGGCTAATGAAAATACCGAGAAAAAGACGCTTAANATGTTGAAAAAGACATTGAGAAATGCAAAGCCCGGATAATCTTTGGCGAGCTTTAAAATTTTGAAAAGGTTTTTCATGCTTTACGCTGGTCATTTTTTACCGCTTCAAATATNCTATGATATTTACCTACGTGAAGAAAGTTCGGGATGAACGGTAAACAAATCAATGTAAGCCATCTAAAAATACCCTGTTGAATGGCTACCTTTGCATTATGAGTATTCGACAAGAAAAGGTGGCAAAGCTGATTCAGCGCGATTTGGGAGAAATTTTCCAACGCAATGGAGCCCAAATGCTTCCGGGAAAAATGATTACGGTAACTGTTGTTAGAACAGCACCTGATTTAAAAATGGCAAANGTCTATCTCAGCGTTTTTCCTACTAATGATGGAAAGAAAGATCTTAAGGTAATTAAAGAACACGCCTCAGAAATTCGCAGAGAGTTAGGAAATCGCATAAAAAATCAGTTGCGCGCAGTACCAGAGNTGTATTTTTATTTAGACGATTCGCTAGATTATGCTGAACGCATAGACGATTTGCTAGAGCATTGAATTTACCCTTCTACATAGCAAAGCGGTATCTTTTTTCTAAGAAGAGTCAAAATGTGATCAANATTATCTCCTTCATTTCGATGTTTGGAATTGGTNTTGGAACATTAGCTTTAATTGTAATTCTATCCATTTTTAACGGGTTGGAAGGCTTAATTGCGCAGTTGTATAGCAACTTTGATACTGATATTCGTATTGAAGCTGCTGAAGGAAAGACTTTTCAATGGGATGATTTTCCGGCTATGAAAGTTGTACAGCATGAAGATGTTGTCAACTATTCAAGAAGTTTGGAAGAAACCGTGATGTTTAAATACAAAGACAATCACACATTTGCGATTTTAAANGGGGTTGATCCTGAATTTGAAACCATAACNGGTATTGATACCATGATTTGGGCTGGGAGTGCAACGTTGTCTGCCGAAGATGGTCGTCAGTTCTTGGTGCCGGGTTATTTTGTGGCTTCTCAACTCGGNATGCTGATTAATAACTCTACAAGCCCAATACAAGTTTATGCACCTAAGAAGAAAAAAGGGTATGCAATCAATCCTCAAGACGCATTTTATGTAGAAAATCGTTTTCCTTCAGGTGTTTTTGCGGTAAATGCAGATTTCGATTCTAAGTATGTGTTATGTNCATATGAGTTTGCCGAGGATATTTTACATGCACAGGGAGCAGTTACTGCTGTTGAAATAGACCTCTATGATGAGGCAGATGTGCTTNATGTAAGGGATGAATTACAAGAAGTTGTTGGAGAAAGCTATAAGGTAATTACTCGTGAGGAAAGGAACGAAATCATTTTTAAGACAAGTCAGTCTGAGAAGTGGATTACGTTTTTCATCTTAGCTTTTATCCTCATGATTGCTACGTTCAATCTGCTTGGATCCTTAACAATGCTTATTATCGATAAAGAGGATGATATTTTCACGCTTCGTAGTATGGGAGCTGGGCCTAAACACNTGTTTCGTATTTTCCACCTTGAGGGACAAATTATCGCTTGGCTAGGTGGNTTTATAGGTTTGCTGTTAGGGCTATTGATTTGTTGGTTACAAATGCAATTCGGCCTTATCAAGATAGAAGGTCTTATTGTAGATGCTTATCCTGTTGAAATCGAATGGCCAGATGTTGTAATGATTGTAATTACAGTAATTGTTATCGGTTATTTTGCATCTTATTTTCCGGCAAAATTTGCTACNCGTAAAGCGTTTCAAAAAAAATCATACNCAGCAAACTGAGTTTCGATTTGCTCTAAAGTGGCCAGCAATTCTTCCATTTCATAAGAAGTAACCAATTTGGTTCGAAAAGCCTTAAAATGGGCAATTCCTTTGAAATAATTTCCATAGTGTCTGCGCATTTCAACAATGCCTAAATTTTCGCCTTTCCACTTCACGCTCATCTCAAGGTGACGTCTCGCTACATCAACCCGATCTGCAACAGTTGGCTTGGGNAAATGCTCTCCGGTTTTCATAAAATGCTTGATTTCATTAAAAATCCAAGGGTAACCAATTGTAGCTCTGCCAATCATAATACCATCAATACCGTATTTGTCGCGATACTCAACCGCTTTTTCAGGAGTAGTAATATCTCCGTTGCCAAAAACAGGAATGTGCATTCTTGGGTTTTTCTTGACTTCTGAAATTAATGTCCAGTCGGCATCTCCTTTGTACATCTGTTTTCGGGTTCTACCATGAATGGAAATTGCTTTAATTCCAACATCTTGTAAGCGCTCTGCTACTTCAACAATATATTTCGAGTTGTCATCCCATCCCAAACGTGTTTTTACAGTAACAGGGAGGTTTGTAGCTTTTACAATAGCTTCCGTAAGCTGAACCATTTTAGGAATATCCTGTAGAATTCCTGCACCTGCACCTTTGCTAGTTACTTTTTTAACAGGACATCCAAAGTTGATGTCAATAATATCAGGATTAGTTTGCTCAGTAATTCGGGTGGCTTCAACCATTGATTCCAAATCACTGCCAAAAATTTGAATGCCTACCGGGCGCTCGGTTTCGTAAATGTCTAACTTCTGAACACTCTTAGCCGCATCTCGAATCAATCCTTCTGAAGAGATAAATTCAGTATACATTAAATCTGCTCCGTTTTCTTTACACAACGTACGGAAGGGAGGGTCACTTACGTCTTCCATTGGAGCAAGCAATAAAGGAAACTCCCCCAATTCTATGTCGGCTATCTTTACCATTGATTAATTTCGAGCCTGCAAAATTACGAAACAGTTTCCATGAAATTAAATAGTGTTTTATCTACGACAAGTTCTCCTGCAAGACTTGCTTACTTGTTAATGTTTGCTCTGGTTGGAGCAATTCTTTTCTCATTGCTGGGCTTTGTTCTTATTTTCTTTTTTCAGGGAATGGATGTTATGAATGTTTTTGCTCCCGGAAGAGACCTTTCTGATCCCGGAGTTAGCGGAAGTTTGAAATTATTTCAAATTTTAAGCAGCATTGGGACATTCGTCTTTCCGGCATTGCTAGCGGCTGTTTTGTTTAACAATACATCTTGGACCAATTATTTATCATTAAAAAGAGTAAGTGATTTTAGGCTGGTATTTGTTGCTGTATTTGCCATGCTAACAGCACTTCCTGTGGTAAATTATTTGGGATGGCTAAATGGTCAAATGAATTTTCCGGAGTCATTAAAATTTGTTGAAGATTGGATGCGAGAAATGGAAGAGTCCAATCAAAACTTGATAGAGCAACTTTTGGTAATGAAGACCCCGATAGATTTTGCTCTGAATTTATTCATGATAGCAATTGTTCCCGCAGTTGGAGAAGAACTCTTGTTCAGAGGTGTCTTGCAAAAAGAACTTATAAAATGGTTTAAGAATAAACATGTTGGTATATGGCTGTCCGCAATTATTTTTAGTGCTATTCATTTTCAGTTTTTGGGTTTTATTCCAAGAATGATGATGGGAGCCTTATTTGGTTACGTATTAAGTTGGACAGGAAGCCTTAGGTTACCAATAATAATGCACTTTATTAATAATGGGATAGCGCTGGGTTTAGTTTTCCTGATTGATCTGAACAAGCTACCGGAAGAAACCGAAGATATTGGAGCATTAGAAGGCCAGTGGCCAGGAGTGCTATTTGCATTCTCTCTTTGCGTTGTATTATTGGCCTTGATCAAACGCATGGGAAAGGCAGAAAAAAAAGCCGACATTGAATAATGTCGGCTTTTTTCAACAGTTATTTATTTTAACTAAATGAATTAGTCTTCTTTTTCAAAGGCTGCATAACTGATCTTAAGGGCCTGTGCTAAACGAAGTTCTTGCTTCACATCAGTTACAATACCCATTTTAGTTGCTTTGTCAACTTTTAATGACGTTGTGATCAGAGGTATCTCAGCCTCCACTTTTGTGGTACGAAATGTTTCAACTGCAGGACGAACATCATTGATGTCAGCAATTGCATCATTTAATTGTACACGAGATGCTGTACCATACAATGAAGGATCCATAGGTTCCCCAATGTAGATGTAAAATACCAATGATTTGTTTTCAAGTTTTTCTACTTCTGATGCAGATGGTTGTTCAACTTCAACAAGCACATCTGTTTCACGCATTACTGTAGTAACCATGAAAAAGAAAAGTAGCATAAATACAATATCAGGTAAAGACGCAGTTGATATTGCCGGTGTTCCTTTTTGCTTATCTGGTTTAAACTTTGACATATCAATTACCTCCTACATCTTTTGGTTCTGCTTCTGAAATTCGTTGAGGGTAGACCGCTCGAATGGCTTTCACCTTTTCTTCTTCTCCACGCTCAAGTAGTTCATCGTACGATGTGTTGAACTCACTTTTAGCTAGTTCATTACGAACTTCGCTATAAGCTGCTGCCAACTCATTTTGTACCTGAATGTACAGATCATATGAAGTTCCTTTATCGTTTTGAAGAGAAATTACCTGTTTTGAAACAGGAACTTCACCCAACAAAGGAATGGTTTTAACTCTTTTTTCCGGTAAATCCGAAAGGTTATTAGGATTAACAATAAACTCTTTGGCTGCCGCTCTCAAATCTTTAATATCCATCAATTGGCCTTCAACCAATAATTGATCATTGGCATTGGCAAGCACAACAAATACGTTACGCTCTTTGATGGGGGGAGGATCTGGTTGATTCTCCAAAATGGGCGGTGGCAATTTCCTCATTAAACCAAAGCTTGAATCCATGGTTGTCGTTACAAGGAAAAACACCAAGAGCAAGAAGGCAATGTCTGCCATCGAACTAGCGTTAATCTCCGGTGCTTCTTTTCTAGCCATATTATTACTTAATTAATCTTGCTACTAATGAATAGATAATCGTTACAATTGATAGTGCTAGCATTAAGTAAAGCATGTAAAGCATGGCTCCTGAAAATTGAGATACAGAGTTTGTAACCCCTTCAAGTGCTTGTGCTTCACTAACACTGTCATCTGCTATGCCATAGCCAGCAGCAAATAAAATTGCTAAACCACCTACGCCAATTGCTATGGTTTTAATCGCTTGTGGACGATGAATCAAACCAAATACCGAACCTGCAAGAATTCCTACGATTGCTAATACTGATAACACGTATGAATACACGATAAAAGGCTCGAATTTCTCAGCAATTACAGCTGCAAAGAATAATGCAACCCCAATAGCGATGAGCACATACATTAGATATGTTGCTATTTTATTTTGCATGGGAGCTTATTTTTTTGATTGTTCGTACTTAACTAAAATATCAATCAAAGAGATTGAAGCATCTTCCATTTCGTTAGTTAAACTATCAACTTTAGAAACGATATAGTTGTAGAAAATTTGAAGGATCATTGCTACCAAAAGACCTGAAAGTGTAGTAATAAGTGCCACACCAATACCACCGGCAACAATACCCGGAGAAATGTTGTTTGCTGCTGCAATTGCATCAAATGCACCGATCATACCAAGTACAGTACCAAAGAAACCAAGCATTGGCGCAAGAGCGATAAAAAGTGAAATCCATGAAAGGTTACGCTCCATGTTACCAACTTGTACTGATCCGTATGAAATTACTGATTTTTCAACCATTTCAATTCCTTCAGTAGAACGGTCAAGACCTTGGTAGAAAATGCTTGCTACAGGACCTCTTGTGTTTCTACAAACTTCTTTAGCAGCTTCAACTCCACCTTTGTTCAAAGCAGACTCAACTTCGTTTAGTAATTTTTTAGTATTTGTTGTTGACATAGAAAGATAAAGCACACGCTCAATAACGATTGCTAAACCTAAAATCAAACAAACAAGAACCATGGCCATGAAAATAGGACCACCAGCAATAAATTTGTCTTTAATAAATTGATGAACAGAAGTCTCTTCGATTACTTCGGTTTCAGTGCTCACTTCTTCAACACTTGCGGGCTCTTCTTCTTCAACTTCTGTTGATACTGCTGCTGCGGTAGTGTCTTCTACTGCTGTAGTATCGGGTGATGATGCTTCGCCTTCAGGTTGAGCATTAGCTGTAAACGCTCCGAAAGTTAAAATTCCGGCTACAGTCAGTAAAGCAATTAATTTTTTCATAACTGTTGATTTTGAAAAATTACTGTTTTCTAAGTTTATAGATAGATTTAAAAAATTTACGTTCAATTAGGAATTATTCTCATAATATCCTTTGTGCTTTTTGTAGTTGAACCAAGCTTTTTCTTTAGTAACCAATAGGTTAAAATGTCTTTTAGCTTAGAACCGTTCAAAATTAGCGCGACTAAACTACAAAAAAATTATATTCACTAAATCAGCTTAATGTTCTTCTTAATTTTTCCTTAAACTACGCCATTATTGGGGGTTCTGCGAATTCTTCTCAAGTTGTTGAATTCTTGCATTATAGCGGTTGAAGTTTTCTCTGTCTCCGGTATTGTAACAAATAGAAGCAAGGTTGCGCAATAGTATTAAATTATTCGGAACCTTTTTAACAGCGATCTCAAAATAAGTACGAGCCTCATTTAATTTACCTTGTTGTGCATATAACGTTCCGATATTCATTAATACATCTGCATTTTCAGGTGCAAGCTGATAGGCTTTTAACAAATATTGCTCAGATTGTCTCGCGTCTTGTAAATACCTCCCGTATGTCATACCCAACACGTTGTATACGCTAAAATCGTTGGGATAGTATGTCATTGTTTTTTTTAATAATGCAATGCCAGCGTCAAATTGCTGTTTTTCAATTTGTTTTTGTGCAATACTAATATTGTAGTTTAATGCGGCTTTGTTTTCAAAAAAAGGATTGACACTTGCCAGTTGCAGAAAGTAATGAGATGAATGATCGTATTCTTTGAGCTCATAATAGGCCTTTCCAAGCAAGATCAAAGCTTGGGCATATTTAGAGTGTATTTGAGCTGATTTCTCAAGAACGGGAATTGCTTCATACAATAGCCTTTGCTTTTCTTCAGGGTTCGCTGTATTGTAAGCTTTTTGAATATACTGTACACCAGCACTCATTTTTACTTTGGCGCTTCCTTCAGAGATTTTTAAATCTGTTAAAGCCAGGGTGTTGTCGTTTTTCCAAGCTTGATTTCTGGCAATTGTTTTAACACTAAAGGCAATTAAGACAAACCCAAGTACCCCAGCAATGATGCGCGATTTTGAAAGGTTAATTGATGGTGCCCATTGTACAATATAATAGCCTAAAATAAGTGAGAGACCAGCTGTAGGGATATACAAGAAACGTTCGTTCATAAATACTCCCACAGGAAATAGTACATTGGAAACTAGTGCTAGTGTTCCAAAATACCACAAGATACCATAGCTAAGAACAGACTTTTTAAGCAAGCCTGAAATTGTCAAAATAAGTAATCCGAGTAATATAACAAGTGTAATAAAAACGGCTGGCTCTGACCATGAAGCATAGTGTTGTTCGGCTGGTATGAATGGAAGGTGGAATGGATAATAATCATGTGTTAAAGGATGCGGAAAGAAAGAGAGTTTGAGATAAGCTCCGATTGTTAATACAATGGTGGCTAGCCTTTCAGAAGGTGTAGCCAATAGAAAAGGGTCATTCATTAATTCATTAGGAGAATTACTTTCTCCGTTCAATACTGAAAACCTAATGGCTACATAAATAAAGAAAACAATAATAACGGTGGCTGAAGGAATTAGTATTCGATTAATGTCTGCCTTTCGAAAATAATAGGCTGTTAAAGGAAACAGAATTAAAAACGGGGCTGTTGTTTCTTTTGAAAAAATAGATAGTGCAAAAAATAATCCAGTGTAAATAAGGTGTTTTTGGTGTTTAACATCGATGTAGTTAAGAAAATGAATGCCTGAAATTAGGATAAACAAAAAGCTTAAAATTTCATCTCTACCTTTAATGTTAGCAACAACCTCAGTATGTAGAGGGTGGCAAATAAAAATGAGTGTTGCAACAAAAGGAACATTCCAAAACCATTTTTGGTCTTTTATAGGAAATAGTTTTTGAAGAAATAAAAAGAGAAAAGCACCTGTAAGGCCATAAAGCAATGCATTAATGATATGACTTATACCAGGATTGTCACCAAAAAGGCCATATTCTATAGAGTGTGTAACCATTGTTATAGGACGATAACGACCACCACTTACAAGATTCTTGTTTCCTATCGTTTCCACATCAACACCATAGTTTTTTGCCCAAAAACCATTCATCGAGTCGTAAAAGAAATGCTTAAATATGCCACTGAAACCTTGCTCTGTAATTTGATTACCTGTAATAACAATCTTGTCGTCCAAAGCATAGTCATAAGTAATTGTTTGGGCATAAAGCATAAAGCCCAAAATTAAAATGACCAAAAGGGGCTGAGAAAAAGTTGAGAAATCTGTTTTTAGTGAAGCTAGTTTCGGTTCAACTACTGGTTGTTCTGTTGATTTCGGTTTTTGTGGCTGCTGTTTTTTCTTTCTGGCCATAAAGCAATTAAATGGTCATTTCACCCCTAAGTGAGGTATTCATTGCATCAATAATTACGTCTTCGTCAAGATTTGCTCCGGTAAGATACATCAATTTCGAAAGGGCAGCTTCGGTTGTAATATCTCTACCGCTAATAACTCCCATTTCAAGGAGAGCCATACTGGTTTCATATCTTCCTTGCTCTACTTTTCCAGTATGACACTGTGTTACATTATAGATGAATTTACCAGCATCAATTGATTTTTGAATGGCCTCTAAAAACCAATTATAGGTAGGTGCATTGCCAGACCCAAATGTCTTAAGTACAATTCCTTGAATATTGGGGGCTTCTAAAATTGCCGTTACAATTTTTGGGCTAATTCCCGGAAATAGAAAAAGAAGGGCTACATTGTCACTAAACCATTGGTTGACTTTTAAAGGTAGACCCGTTGGCGTCCAGATGTTCGCCTGATTGTATTTTATGTGTACACCGGCTTCTGCTAAAACAGGGTAATTCGGTGAGTCAAATGCTTCAAAATTTTCAGCGCTAAACTTGTGCGTACGGTTTCCTCTGTAAAGTTTATACTCAAAGTAAACAGCAACTTCAGGAACCATGGGTAACCCGTTTTCATTACGGGCAGCAGCAATTTCAATTGCCGTTAAAAAATTCTCTTTTCCATCTGTTCTGATAACCCCAATAGGAAGTTGACTTCCGGTAAGAATAACCGGTTTGCTCAAATTTTCCAGAACAAAGCTCAAGGCAGAAGCTGTATAAGCCATAGTGTCTGAACCGTGTAGAATAACAAAACCATCATAGTCATCATAGTTTTGCTCAATCATTCTACCAAGGGCTACCCAAATAACTGGATTCATATTGCTGGAATCTACAGGGTTGTCAATGGCTATAGAGTCTAACTCAATATTGAATTTTGTAAGCTCAGGAATTTGATTGGTTAGGTGCGTAAAATCAAATGGCTGAAGCATTTTTGTTGTAGGCTCTTCTACCATTCCGATAGTACCACCGGTATAGATAATCAATATTTTAGGTGTCACTCCCATTATACCTTAAAAACTGAGTTGGCATTGTTTGTTGTAACTTCTGCTACGTGTTCAATACTGGTTTCGTGGAGATCTGCTACTTTTTGGGCAACTATTCGGGTGTAAGCACTTTCATTGCGCTTGCCGCGATAAGGTGTTGGAGTAAGGTAAGGAGCATCTGTTTCTAATACAAGTTGATCAAGCGGAATATCTTTAACAACCTTATCTAATCCTGAATTTTTGAACGTTACAACACCACCTATCCCCATGTAAAAACCACCGTAATTCATGATGTGTTTAGCTTGTTCAATAGTTCCGGTAAAACAATGAAAAATACCAAAAAGGCGCTCATCATTCATTTCATCAACAATTTCGAAAATCTCATCAAAAGATTCTCTGGCATGAATGATTATAGGAAGTTGCATTTCTTTGGCCCATTCGATTTGCTTTCTGAAAGCTTCTTGCTGTGCCTTGAAAAATGTTTTATCCCAATAAAGGTCAATACCAATTTCGCCTACAGCACAATATTTACCAGTATCTAGCTCTGCTTTTACATGGGCAAGTTCTTCGGCTACATTTTCATTGACAGAACACGGATGTAGCCCCATCATGGGGAAACAACGTTGCGGATATTTTTCTGCAAGTGCATTTACTTGTGCGGTAGAAGATTTATCGATGTTGGGTAAGAAAATACGGTCAACACCAGCTTCTGTAGCACGAGACATTACTTCATCAATATCTTCTTGAAAGACATCGAGGTAAATATGCGAATGCGTATCAGTAATCATCATCGGTCAAAATTAAAAATCGATAGTTGGTAACCGATGAAAAAAGGAAAACCTTTTTTAAGCAGAAACCTGAGCCAAGATAGAATCGAAAAGTGCTTTCCCATCAACATTGCCCAACGCAGTGTCTGCAGCTCTTTCAGGGTGAGGCATCATTCCAAATACATTTCTTCCTTGATTGGTTACTCCTGCAATGTTTTCCAAAGATCCGTTAGGGTTAACTTCTGAAGAGACATTCCCTTCTTCATCGCAATAGCGGAATAGAACCTGATTGTTAGCATTTAACTCAGCTAAGCCTTCATCTGAAATGTAATAACGGCCTTCAGCATGAGCTATAGGAATTTTGTAAGCCTTGTCTTGATCTAATGTTGCAGTTACCAAAGTATCAGAAGTCTGCGCTTTCATGTAAATGTTTTTACACATAAACTTCTGATGGTCATTGTGTAGAAGTGCACCTGGTAATAAACCAGCTTCACATAAAATTTGAAATCCGTTGCAAATTCCCATCACATAGCCACCATTTTCGGCATGCTTAATGACTTCTTGCATAATGGGAGAAAAACGGGCAATTGCACCTGAACGAAGGTAATCACCGTATGAGAACCCTCCGGGAAGTACTACAAAATCAACACATTTAAGGTCATGTTCTTTATGCCAAAGACGTTCAACTTTTTGCCCGAGAATACTCTCGAGTACGTAGATCATGTCTTCATCGCAGTTGCTTCCGGGAAATGTGATTACTCCAAATTTCATTTTTCACTAGAATTTGCCACAAAAGTAGTTTTTTGACCTTGATTTAATGCGATAGCAGTTGAAAATTAGAATAAGCAGCTGCTAAAACAAGGCATAGCACCAACACTTCTGGTATCCACCTTTTTTTAGCGTACAAAGCATAGTTGGATAAAATCATGGCTAAAGGAAGTGAAAAAGAGTAGAAAACATCAAAGCTTGTAGACGATTGCCAATAAAAGCCAGCGATTGAAAGAGGAATAATCCAAAGGTAAAGGACTAGGGTATTTTTGGTTTTAACGGTATTGACCCTTATTCCTTTTAAATAGGAGCCTAGGGATAAAATAACGGCTACTAAAATGCTAATGATTAACGGTAGGAAAGAAGTATAGCTTTCCCATGGGACTGAAAAAATAGCAGTGTATTGAAAGTGATTTTCAAAAGTATGGAGGGAGGCGTTTATTGTATAGGCAATTCCAAACCAGAAAAAATAGGGAGTGATGGCTCCTAGAACAGCAAGGATAAATTCGCGGAAGCCAAAGGAGTTAAAATAAAATTGTGCTAAGATCAACAAGCCAATAAAAAGGAGGTATGAAGGGTAAAATACACTAGCTATTCCAATGAGTAGTCCTGAATCAAAACTAGGAGATAGGTTGCTTTCAGACCTTGAAAGCGATAACATTTTATCAATGCTCCACAAAAAGAAGAGGTTGGCAACCATGCTTTCCGATAGCAACCACTGTGGGGCAAATGCACTGTTCAATAGAATCAAATAAAATGCAGTGAGGTAATTGATTTGTTTAAGCAAAGCGTGTTTTTCTACCAGCTTGTTAAGTAGAATGGCTTGAGCACTAATTACGAATGCTGATAAAACTACAGATAACCCCGTAAATTGGTTTACCCAGTTAAAAAACTGGTTGATGAATTCAATTGAGTAGTTATTTTGAATGGATATAAATGGCGTGAAAAATGCCGGTATACGGAACAAAAGCGCCAGTATTGGGATGAAAAAAAGCACTTTTACTTTACTTGATCGAAAAAAACTTACCAGCATATTGCAGAAATATTAAATTTGCCTTCAACAAAAATAATGACAGATGTCTTGGAATGATTTAATTTACGGTATTGGAGATTTAGTTTTCTCATCTTTTGAACTGTTGAAAATAACAGCAAGCAACAACCAGGATAGTTTCGTAAACTGGTTTTACATCGTAGCAATTTTTGTTTTACTTGTTGTTTGGGTAAGAGCACAAGCCAAATACAACAAAGAAGCTGAGCGCAACGGAACATTGAAATAATTTCAGTTTTCGTTTAAGATATAAAATTAAACCCCGGAAATTCCGGGGTTTTTTTATGGCCTTATTTTAAGTCGAAACCAATGTCTTTTCGGTAATACTTTTTATCGTAAGTAATTGTTTCAGCATTTTCAAAGCTAATTTGAAGTGCATCTTTCATGGTGTTTCCAAGTGCTGAAACAGCAATGACTCTCCCTCCGGATGTAACAATCTTACGGTTTTCAATTTTTGTGCCTGCGTGAAATAAAAGCGCATTTCTGATTTTATCGAAACCAGCCATCGGCTTTCCTTTTTCATAGGCTTCGGGATAACCGCCTGAAACTAGCATTACCGTAGTTGCAAAGCGTTCGTCAACTTCAAGGGTTTTAGCGGCTAAATTACCTTCTCCTACAGCAACAAATAATTCTAGCAGGTCGCTTTTAATACGAGGAATAACTACTTCCGTTTCAGGATCACCCATTCTTACATTGTATTCAATAACAAATGGTTCTCCATCAACATTCATAAGCCCAATGAAAACGAATCCTTTGTAGTCGATACCGTCTGCTTTTAGGCCATTTATTGTAGGCTCAACAACGCTTTCTTTTACTTTTTGCATAAACGCATCATCAGCAAACGGAACAGGAGAAATTGCTCCCATACCACCAGTATTTAAACCAGTATCACCTTCGCCAATGCGTTTGTAGTCTTTTGCTTCTGGAAGAATGAGGTAATCTTTTCCATCGGTAAGCACAAACACCGACAGCTCAATTCCTGCTAAAAATTCTTCAATTACCACCTTTGAACTGGCATTTCCGAATTTGCCTTCCAGCATGTTGCGAAGCTCATCTTTTGCTTCTTGTATATCATCGAGAATTAAAACACCTTTTCCAGCAGCAAGGCCATCAGCTTTAAGCACAAAAGGAGCTTTAAGCGTTTCTAGAAATGCATATCCTTCTTCAATGTTTTCAGCTGTGAATGTTTGGTATGCGGCTGTTGGAATATTATGCTTTTGCATAAACGCCTTTGAAAAATCTTTACTGCCTTCCAGTTCAGCTCCGTCTTTTTTAGGGCCAATTACAGGGATGCTTTTTAATGCATCGTCTGCTAAGAAAAAATCATGAATGCCTTTCACCAAAGGTGCTTCCGGACCAACTACAACGAGTTTAATGTCTTCATCTAAAACGAGCTTTTTGATTCCTTCAAAATCGTCAACGGCAATGTTAACGTTTGTTCCTACGGAATCTGTACCTGCGTTTCCTGGTGCAATAAAGAGCTTTGAGCAAAGCTGACTTTGAGCAATTTTCCAACTTAGGGTATGTTCTCTACCTCCTGATCCAATTACTAAGACATTCATCGTGTTTCAATTTGCTGCAAAGTAAGTGAACCCATTGAAATGAAAAAAGGCTGTGCGAAATTCACACAGCCTTTTTATAAAGAGTTTTGTAAACGGTGTTATTTATTAACACGTTTAATGCTACAACCCAAAGCTTTTGACTCAGCTACTGAAACTTCTTTTCCTGCTGCTAATGCTTTAACGGCATCTGCTGCATAAGTGTGTTGTACTTCTGCTGCATTTTTGTGATTATCGTCAATAGCACCTTCGTAAACAACTTCAAAGTTGTTGTTGCAAAGAAATACGTGTGGAGTTGTCTTAGCTCCTAATAAGTCAGCAATAGCGTGATTCTGATCCATTACATAAGGCATGGTATAACCTTCTTTCTCAGCATGCTTTTTCATGTTTTCATGTGAATCTTCCTTAGCTCTGAAAGCTTCATTAGAATTTACTAAAACCATGTTTACACCATTTTCTTTACACACTTCGTTAAGTGCGTTGTAGCGACCTTCCCAAGCCAGTACAAAAGGACAGGTGTTGCAAGAGAAAACAACAAGCGTTCCTTTATCTCCTGCTAATTCACGCAACATTTTGTCTTCGCCATCAAGTGTAATTACTGTTTGGGCAAAGGCTTTTTGTGAATCGACTTTTGATACAGGCGCTTTGTCGGATAGCTTGAAGGCAAAAAGTGCCAACGCTACCAAAGAAAGAATACCTCCTGTAAATAGTGTGCTTATTTTTTTCATATATCTATTGTTTTAGGTTTTATTTCTTAAAGATAACTCCAGATTTTCGAAAGGGTTGCTTGCACAATTAATTTAACAAATTATTACAGCGGAATATTTCCGTGCTTTTTCTTCGGTAATTTATCTGCTTTGTTTTCAAGCATCTTAAATGCCTTGATTAACTTTTCGCGAGTAGCTTCAGGCTTAATTACTTCATCAATGTACCCTCTGGCAGCGGCACGGTATGGATGAGCAAACTCATCAGCATATTCTTGTTCTTTTTCTTTCCATTTAGCTTCAGAATCATCAGCAGAGGCAATTTCTTTTTTGAAAATGATCTCAGCTGCACCTTTGGCTCCCATTACGGCAATTTCTGCTGATGGCCATGCGTAATTCATGTCAGCACCAATGTGCTTAGAGTTCATTACATCATAAGCTCCACCATATGCTTTACGTGTAATTACCGTAATACGTGGAACCGTAGCTTCGCTAAACGCATAAAGTAATTTTGCACCATTGGTAATAATTGCATTCCACTCTTGGTCTGTACCAGGTAAAAATCCGGGAACATCTTCAAACACTAATAATGGAATGTTGAACGCATCACAGAAACGTACAAAACGAGCACCTTTTTTAGAAGATTCAATGTCTAGAACTCCGGCTAAAACAGCTGGTTGGTTGGCTACAATACCAATAGAACGACCAGCCAAACGGGCGAAACCAACTACAATGTTTTCTGCGTAATCTTTATGAACCTCATAAAAAGAATCTGCATCAATCACTCCTGAGATTACTTCACGAATGTCGTAAGGTTGATTTGGGTTTTCAGGAATGATATCATTAAGTACTGTACGAACTTCATCTCCTGCTTCGTAAGGGAGTGCTGGCGCATCTTCTTCACAGTTCTGAGGGATGTAAGACATCAATTTTTTCAATTGATTAATCGCATCAATCTCATTTTGAGCGGTAAAGTGTGTAACACCAGATTTAGTTGAGTGAGCTGAAGCTCCACCAAGCTCTTCGCTGGTAACCTCTTCATGCGTAACAGTTTTTACAACGTTTGGCCCTGTTACAAACATGTATGAAGTGTTTTCAACCATCATAATAAAATCAGTAAGTGCCGGTGAGTAAACCGCACCTCCGGCACATGGCCCCATAATGGCTGAGATTTGTGGAATTACACCCGAAGCAAGTGTGTTACGGTAGAAAATGTCAGCATATCCTCCAAGAGATACTACACCTTCTTGAATTCTTGCTCCACCACTATCGTTTAATCCAATTACTGGAGCACCATTTTTCATGGCAAGATCCATGACTTTGCAAATCTTTTCTGCATGTGCTTCTGCTAACGAACCACCTAACACGGTAAAATCTTGAGAGAAAACGTAAACCAAACGACCATTGATGGTTCCGTAGCCTGTTATAACTCCATCGCCATAAAATTTCTGCTCATCTAAGCCAAAAAGTGTTGAACGGTGGGTTACTAACATCCCGATTTCTTCGAAAGAACCCTCATCCAGTAGAAAGTGGATGCGTTCGCGAGCTGTAAGCTTTCCTTTTTTGTGTTGTGATTCAATGCGCTTTTCTCCTCCACCAAGCTTAGCTTCGGCAATGCGCTTTTCTAAGTCTTCAATTTTTTCTTTCATTGGGTCTGTATTGTCTGGACTGTAAAATTAGAAAACCAACCCTAGTGGAAAAGCAAAACCATGAAAAAGAGTTCAGTTTCGATTAAATATTATTCAAAATAGAACCTCACTTTCTAAGAATATATGAGTAGAAGCAATGAGATAGATAAAAAAAGCGAAATCAAGTGCTCTCTTAACCTGATTTCGCTTTACGATGAGCTTCTATTCTTCATAGAAGCAATTGAGTTGATGTCTTTTTATTGAAAAGGGATGAGTCTTACCCCTGCAGAAAATTGATAGACTTCCGGTCCTTTGTCGGTATCGAACATAGGAACAATGTTGTAGTTGGCATAGAGAGCAAGAAACCTTCCCAGTCCCATGCGAACGGTAACTTCTGCACTAAAAGGATTCATATTATATGATCCGCGTTCGTTTGATTTGACCTTGTCGCCATCTTCAAACCATTTTCTTCTTACTGTTGTTGCCATTCTTACACCACCAACAATACCTGCCGCAAGGTGAAAGCCTTTGTCAGAATCTCGTTTGGTGTTGTATGCAATCATCAAGGGCACATTAAAATAAGTAGCTCTTAACCTGTTTTTACGATAATCGTTTACGGTGTCTTCTACAGCAAAAATCTCATCGTCATTAGATTGTATGTATTTGTTATGGTTAAAAGAGTAGTTGTGAAAAGAAAAGCCAGCCCCAGTAACAATTTGAAGGTTGTTGCTCACCAAATCAAAATCATACTCAAAAACATTCAGTGCCCAGTGAATAGACTTCGCATAATCCATGTCTTGTAAGAAGCTGTAGTCAAACTCATCGGGACCGGCAGGAAACATTAAGTATGTCATCCCAAGGTTAAGGCCAGACCAATGGGCATATTGTCGGGGTTTTTTGTGCTGTTTGTCTTTTGGAGTAATGAGGATGATCTTCATATTCGTCATGTCGATACGTGTTGTATCGGTATCCATTGTGTCTATGGCAGATGTGTCTACTCTTTTGGGGAGAGGTGGCTCAGGAATTTTAATAGATTCATTTTGTGAGAATGAACTCAACGTTACGGTAGTTAAAATCAATAAAGTAAATAGTGCTTTCATTGAAATTTGTTTTGATTATTTGACGAAAAAACGGTTTGTACTTCTCATTAGTTACAGAAAACATCATCTGGAACCCTATCGAAATTAAAACATCCTTTACAATCACTACAGGAAGAGCGATTGAAAAAACTTAATTTCGCGGCATTAATTTTCAATCAGACTATGTATAGAACTCACACTTGCGGAGAATTAAGAATAGACCATATTGGGTCAATGGTTAAACTAGCCGGATGGGTACAACGCTCAAGAGATTTAGGCGGAATGACGTTTGTTGATTTGCGCGATCGTTATGGCATTACTCAGTTGGCGTTTAACATGGAAGAAAATGCAGATTTATGCGAACAAGCCAGAAAACTAGGACGCGAATTTGTGATCCAAGTTGAAGGCGAAGTGATTGAAAGATCGAGTAAAAACACGCAAATTCCTACCGGAGAAGTTGAAATAAAGATTACTGGCCTTAATGTATTAAATGGAAGTAAAACACCTCCGTTTACTATTGAAGATGATACAGATGGTGGTGATGAATTACGCATGAAATACCGCTATTTGGACTTGCGTAGAAACCCATTACAAGCTAAGATGTATTTGCGCCATCAGTTGGGCATTGAGGCGCGTAAATATTTAGATAGCCAAGGTTTTTTTGAAATTGAAACCCCTTTCTTAATTAAATCAACCCCTGAGGGAGCACGCGATTTTGTGGTACCTTCTAGAATGAATGCCGGAGAGTTTTACGCATTACCACAATCTCCTCAAACATTCAAGCAATTGTTAATGGTATCGGGTTACGACCGCTATTTTCAAATTGTACGTTGCTTTCGCGATGAAGATTTAAGAGCAGATCGTCAGCCAGAGTTTACACAAATAGACTGTGAAATGTCTTTTGTTGAGCAAGAAGATATTTTACAAACGTTTGAAGGAATGACAAAGCATTTGTTCAAAATGGTTAAAGGTATCGAGTTGCCCGATTTCCCAAGAATGTCATACGATGAGGCTATGATGTATTATGGTTCTGATAAACCAGATGTACGTTTTGGAATGCGTTTCGTTGATGTTACAGAAAAAGCACAAAACAAAGGATTTAAAGTGTTCGATTCTGCAGAAGCAGTATTGGGAATTAATGCCAAAGGATGTGCAGGATACAGCCGTAAAGACATTGATAAATTAACCGATTGGGTTAAGCGTCCACAGATTGGTGCAAAAGGCATGGTTTGGGTAAAATTCAATGAAGACGGAACCATTAAGTCAGCGGTAGATAAATTTTACAGCGAAGAAGATTTACGAGAATGGGGAACGTTGGCAGATGCTGAGCCGGGCGATTTGCTGTTGATTCTTTCTGGTGATTTGAACAAGACGCGTAAAGCACTAGGTGAGTTGCGTTTAGAAATGGGAAATAGACTTGGGTTACGCAAACGAGGAGAGTTTGCTCCGCTTTGGGTGATTGATTTTCCATTGTTAGAGTGGGATGAAGAAACAGCACGTTTTTATGCAATGCATCACCCTTTTACATCGCCAAAGCAAGAAGATTTTGCTAAATTAGATTCTGATCCGGGTAGCGTAAGAGCAAATGCCTATGACTTGGTAATGAACGGAGTTGAGTTAGGCGGTGGCTCTATTCGTATTCACAACAGAGATTTGCAAAAACGCATGTTTGAAGTGCTAGGATTCTCTGATGAAGAAGCTCAAAAACAGTTTGGATTCTTAATGAATGCGTTTGAATATGGAGCACCACCACATGGTGGAATCGCCTTTGGTTTTGATCGATTTGCAGCAGTAACGGGTGGAGATGATTCAATTCGTGACTATATTGCATTTCCGAAAAACAATGCCGGAAGAGATATGATGATTGATTCTCCGGCTACAATTTCAGATGAACAATTGGAAGAACTACATATTAGATTGGCAGAAAAAGAAAAGAGCGAGTAAAATAGCTTTCTTTTTTTCTACAATGATATTGATTGGGGGATGTGCATCAGATGATGACCTCTCCCAATCATCCAACGCTGGTTATACACCTATCACAACAAATTTTTCACTTGAATTTGAAGGGCAGGTACAGGCAATTTATACCGATTTTCCTGCTGAAAACAATTACTATACCGATACCTTTAAAATTATTGGTCTTTCAGAAAACTACGTCCAA
The DNA here is from genome assembly GCA_002705995.1 of Crocinitomicaceae bacterium. Taxonomy (GTDB): domain Bacteria; phylum Bacteroidota; class Bacteroidia; order Flavobacteriales_G; family Salibacteraceae. The sequence goes on from PAJI01000005.1 coordinate 117,220, forward strand.
ATTCTAATGGACTCATCTACAAGTATTGTATGCCAAGCCTTTGGCGATGTAGATGACATTGACTTTTCTAACCCTCAATCAGCAACTGGAGACTTTACCGGAGCAGCCACTTTTGATGGTTGGTATGAAAGTGAATTGGGCAAAACAGAGTTTGAACTTTTAGGTTATTACCCTCCTGGAGGAGTATTTGAGATTAAAGTAAAAGGAACGGTTATTGAAACACCATAAAGGTGGAGCTATAATTTTCTGGTACGTTTTTCGTTACTACCTCTCCAACACATACACCAAGGTCTTTGTGTGTATCAGAAAATCAACCTATATGTTTTCCAAAAAACTCATTAACATTCCCAACCTACTATCAGGATATAGGCTATTTATGTTTCCGGTAATTCTATACTTTGCCTTAACCGGTAGAGAAAACCTCTTTGTGACCTTTTTGGTGATTAATCTGGTAACAGATATTCTTGATGGGTTCATTGCCAGAACATTTCATTTACAAACAGAATTTGGTGCTCGTTTAGACTCTATTGCTGATGTAGGATCTTATATTTTGGCCTTTTTGGGTGTCTTTCTATTTAAGTTAGAAGAGTTTAGACCACATTTTTTGAGCTTTAGTGTTTTTCTGGGACTTTACATTTCATTACACCTGTTATCATTGATAAAGTTTAGACGTTTTTCAAGTCTACACTTGTATTCATCAAAAATTGGTGGATATCTACAGGGCTTTTTCTTCTTCGTATTGTTTGTATATGATTTCTACGAACCGTTATATTATGTGATGATTTGCTGGGGAATTATGTCTCAATTGGAACATATTTCTATACAGTTAATGATCCCGGAGTTAAGGTCTAACCTCAAAGGATTATACTGGGTGTTAAAGGAAAGGAGCTAACATGTTACTTCAGCTTTACTTATTCCTGATATCGTATTTTTTGCTGGGCTTTATACTCATGTTTTTCATTAACAGAAACAAAGAGAAAAGCTATAGAAGAAAGAATTGGTTAAAAACAGTAATCTATTTTATCATCTTAAATGGGTTATATCTTGTTATATGGTTTTCACCAAATCATTTTTACCTGATTAGTGCAGTTATCCTAGTATTGGGAACTGGAGAAATCATTAGAAACTTTATTCTGTCTAAAAAAGTTATTGTAGGAATTGTTGCGTTAGTTGTTCTTTTATTGTCTGCCATTCCTTTTTTAGAATATGGTCAGTTAGACCAAAACCACCTTTTGTTTTGCTTTTTCTTGGTAGCTGTTTTTGATGCATTTAGTCAACTTACAGGTCAGCTTATTGGAAAGGTGAAGTTTTTGCCAGTGGTAAGTCCTAATAAAACGCTTGAGGGTGTACTGGGTGGCTTACTTTCTACGTTAATTACCTCCGTTTTTATCAGAAATTTGATCGAAGTATCGTTTATACAAGCGATAATTCTCGGACTTGGAATCTCGTTTTTTTCACTATTGGGTGATTTGCTGGCATCACTCTGTAAACGCAAATTTCAGATCAAAGACTATAGCAATCTAATACCTGGTCATGGAGGAGTGCTAGATCGTTTCGATAGCCTAATTGCTGCCGGTTCTTTTATGGCAGTTATTTTTCACTAATCACTTTTGTTATGAATGTACATGAAATCATTATCCTACTGATTTATACCGTTCTTTTTATTCTGGTTCTTAGCATTTGCGAATTCTTGTATAGAAAATATCACCCACCTGTAGAGACTACAAGAAAAATTGCTCATGTAATGGCTTCTACAGCAAGTATTGGGTTTGTTTACACGCTAGAATCACATTGGTGTGTTTTATTGTTGGCAGTCGTCTTTTCAGGGATACTTTATTGGGGTAAAAAATCGGGAAAACTTAAAGCAATTGATCATGTTGAAAGAGAAACTTACGGAAGTATTTTAATCCCACTCGGAATTTATTGTTCGTTTTTGATTGGAGAGAAAACCCATTCGCAAGAAGCATTTATTCTTTCAATGCTCATTCTTGGTTTTGCAGATCCGGTTGCAGCGGTTTCCGGAATGTATGCACAAAAAAGAGGGATTAATAAGAAGCTAATTTTCGAAAAGACATTTGTAGGCTCGCTTTTCTTTTTTATTACTAGTTTAGGATTATCTTGGTTAGCATTACATTACTTACATGTTAATAATGCGTTTAACCTAGCCTTGAAAATGGCTGTACTTTTAACAGGTGTTGAACTCCTGAGTCCAAATGGATCAGACAATCTTACTGTACCAGTAGCTACCTCATTTGCATATATCTTACTTTAATAAAGAATTAAAAATGAAAATAGTTGCATCATCTCCCGAAAACTACATTGAACAATTGCCTGAAGACCGTCAGGTTGCACTACAAAAATTAAGGCAAACCATTTTAGACCATTTACCGGAAGGGTTTGCAGAAGCCATGTCTTACGGAATGTTAGGATATGTAGTTCCGCATAGCCTTTATCCAGCTGGTTATCATTGTAAGCCAGAAGAAGCATTGCCTTTTATTAGCATTGCTTCTCAAAAGAATTTTATTGGGTTTTATCACATGGGCATGTATGCTAATCCTGATTTGTTGGAATGGTTTGTTGCTGAATACCCCAAACATTGTGACTTAAAACTCGATATGGGTAAAAGTTGTGTTCGGTTTAAGAAAATCGATAAAATCCCTTATGATTTAATTGGACAATTGGTAGAAAAGATGACTCCTCAAGAGTGGATAGAACTCTACGAAACCAATTTAAAACGATAACAATTCACTTTGATCTAGTAGGATGCACTAACTTCGCAAAGAGAACGTTTGCTCCTCATCTCCCGCATGGTTTCACATTAAATTTTGAAATGAAAAATCTATTATTTTCAATGCTGTTGCTTAGCATGACCAGTTGTGCTACAATGACTACAATTACCAGCCAAAAGGAAAGTGAAGTTGCGGAAGGGGCTTTGCCCTATAGGTACTACAATTCCAAAGAAAAAATCCGATATCATGTGCTGCACGATAGTGAAAATTTACACTTGAAAATTGGTACTGTAGACAAAGCTGCAACCATGAAGATAATGCGTGGAGGATTAACTGTTTATTTTGATGCGGAGGCAAAGAAAAATGAAACAGTATACCTTCAATATCCGGTAATGGGTTCGCCAAAAATGCACCGATCTTTAGGGGGAGATAAGCCTGAACCTCCAGCAGGAGGTGAAATGCCTGAAAGGCCTCAGGGAGGAATGAACAATATGATTCATATTCCGGGGAATGCTATTTTTTACAATGGAAGCGAACAGCAAGATTTTAATGTAAATCAAGAAAATTCTGCTATAAAGGTTTCCATAGAACAGGTGAGTGAAGAAGAACTCAACTACGATTTGGTTATTCCTTTTGATAAAATATTTCCCCAAGGAAACGTTACGGAATTTTCCGTTGGAATTGTTTCCGGTATTGTTAATGTACCTGATATGGGAGGAGCAGGCGGCCCTCCTAACGGTGCCGGTGGTCCGCCCCAAGGTGGAAGCGGTGGAGGAATGCCTCCGGGAGGTGGTAGTGGTGATCGGATGCCTATGGGAGGCGGAGGCCCACCTAGTGGAGGAGATGGAATGGAAACAGCACCTACAGCTGTTGAACTTTGGGTTAAAATAGCCCTTTTCGAAAAGGAAAAATAAATAGCTAGAGTAGAATAATGTTTCCGTAAGCGCTGGTGTTTATATTTGAGCATCGTCAACCTTCAAAAGTCCAATATGAAAAAGATTCTTGCAGCTTTTACGCTAGGTTTATTGCTTATAGCCTGTGGTAAAAAGGAACTTCCCGTTGAAAAAGTCACATTTGGTATAGAAGTACTGAATCCTACTGAAAAAGTAGTGGTGATAGAGCAGTTACTGCCCAACGTTGAGCTGGAAAAAGGAGTTGAACCATACGTTGACACCTTGGAGTTAGATTCAAATAACTGGGTGAAAATTGAGCGCGAAGATCTATCGGAAGGTTATTATGCTTTTACATACGATAAGCATCAATGGCAAGTTTACCTCCAACCGGGAAAAACGTTATATGCTCAACTAAACGGAAAAGAGCCCGAAACATCATTAGAATATCAAGGGAAGCTGAAAAAGACAGCAAATTACCTTCATGAAAAAAATGAAGTGTTGAAAGCTGTAATGAAAGGCTTGCGTCCGGCTTTTGGTTATTCCGAAGAAGAATATTTAAACTATATCGATTCATCACGAAAGGTACTAGACTCTATGCTGGTACAGTTTACAACGAATAATACGCGTTTCAATCCTGAGTTTATGCGCAGGCAAGAATTAGACAACTATTACAGAGAAGCAGAATGGTTGGTGTATTATCCGATGTATCGTGATTATTATGTGGAAGGAGACTCTATGCCGCCTCTTTCTGAAGCATTTTTTGAGCAGCTTAATAGTGTTAACCTGAATGATACAGGAGCACTGGAGGTGAATCAATACCTGAGTTTCTTAGGTACTAAGATTGAACAGTTGAGCTATGAAAAAATAAATGGAAACTTAGAAGAAACACAAAATGATAGATACGCATGGTATCGTGTTCCAATGGAGGTCGCAGATTCGTTATTCACAGATCAGAAATTACGTGATTATTTCTTTTACAAGGCTGCAAAAGACATGGTAGCGTATGAATCTCCAAGCATAAACGATAGCCTTTATCAGGTTTTTGCAAATGAGTGCCAAAATAAGGCGTATGAAGAGAATATAGCAAAAGAGATTGCTTCTTGGAACAAGTTGAAAGCAGGGAATCCTGCTCCTGATTTTTATGGTGTTACTTTAGATGGTGACACCGTTTATCTTTCAGACCTTAAAGGGAAATATGTGTACATAGATGTATGGGCAACATGGTGTGGTCCTTGCTTGAGTGAAATTCCTTACCTCAAAGATTTGGAGCATGATTTTAAACGAGAAGTAACGTTTTTGAGTATTTCTATAGATCAAAGTGAATCGGCCTGGAGGTATAAGGTTGAAGAAGATCATTTGAAAGGGATACAGATTCATGCCAATAAAGAGGCATCCAAAGCACTTTCTGAATCCTATAAAATTGAGGCGATTCCTCGTTTCATCCTAATTGATCCGGAGGGAAATATTGTAGATGCAAATGCCCCAAGACCATCAACCGGAGCAGATGAGTTTATTGCGAATTTACTTTAGTGTAAATTTTTCATCGCTGTTTACAATACCTTTCGCAATTTTGCCGGTCAAATGTACTTACAGGCAAGAATACGGCAATTCTTAGTTTGGCGGTCAAAGCACATTAGCAATCGACAATTTACTTATATCGTTGCTGTTGTAATCGGATTATTATCCGGCTTAGCTGCTGTAACCATCAAAAATACGGTACACCTTGTAGAGTTAATCTTAACAGAAGGTATTGCAGACGTAGAAGTAGCAGATTGGCTTTACTTCCTTTATCCTTTGCTGGGTGTTCTAATTTCAATGCTTGTGATCAAATTTGTGATTCGGGCAAATGTTGGTCATGGTATTCCGGCAGCATTGTATGCAATTTCTAAAGGAAATGGGAACATGCCAAGAAAAGACATGTTTTCTTCCATTATCACAGCAGCCATTACAGTTGGATTTGGAGGTTCAGTTGGGCTAGAAGGTCCTACAGTAGCAACTTCTGCCTCTATTGGTTCGAATCTGGGGCAATTGCTTCGGATGAACTACAAGATGAAAACACTTTTTATTGCTTGTTCGGCAGCAGGAGCCTTGTCTGCTATTTTTAATGCACCGGTTGCAGCCATTGTATTTGCCATTGAAGTCATTATGATTGACCTAACGGCAGCATCGTTAATTCCGTTGCTTTTGGCTTCTGCAAGTGCGGCAATTACTTCTAGGTTCTTTCTCGGAAATGCTATTCTCTTTCACTTTGATCTTCGCGATGGATTTACTTCTTCAGATGTTCCTTTTTATGTGCTTCTGGGACTAGCTTGTGGGCTATTTTCCATTTATTTCTCATCAGGATACTTTAAGGTGGTTAATGTTCTCTCCCGATTTAAAAACGGTTATGTAAAAACACTTATCGGAGGGGCAGCCTTAGGAGTTTTGGTGTTTTTAATTCCACCGCTTTATGGTGAAGGGTATGAAACAATCAATGCATTAATTGAAGGAGAAGCATCGAGCGTTACTTCACAGTTTCGCTTATTTGACTTAGGCAATTCGTTTTGGGCAGTTAGCTTGGCGTTAATAGCCATTATGTTCATTAAAGTGATTGCTACCAGCATTACCTTGAACAGTGGAGGAATTGGAGGAATATTTGCTCCAACACTGTTTGTAGGAAGCACTTTAGGATTTGTATTCTCTCGCTTCTTCAATAACTTTCATATTGCGAATCTGTCAACATCCAATTTTACGTTGGTTTCAATGGGTGGAATGATGGCAGGTGTACTACATGCTCCGCTAACAGCCATGTTCCTGATTGCTGAAATAACGGGTGGTTACGAACTATTTGTTCCACTAATGATTACCACAGCCATTTCTTTTATTACGGTAAAATATGCTGTTCCACATTCGGTGTACAATATGCAATTGGCCAAAAGAGGAGAATTGATTACACATCACAAAGACCAAGCTGTTTTAACGCTTATGAAATTAAGTGATGAGATCGAAACCAATTTTAGTCAGGTTGGACCTTATGACAAGTTGGGAGATTTGGTAAAACTGGTCTCGTGTGCTAAGCGTAATCTATTCCCGGTAATTGATGATCAAAATAGGTTCTTAGGTGTTGTTACGCTCGATGACATTCGCAACATCATGTTTGATCAGGAAAAGTATGATAAGGTAGTTGTGCATGAGTTAATGCAAGCAGCTCCTGACTTTATCTACATTACAGATACTATGGAAGTAGTGATGCGTAAATTTGAACACAGCGGAGCCTGGAACCTACCTGTTTTAGATGGTGAAAAATATGTGGGCTTTGTTTCAAAGTCAAGGTTGTTCAATGCCTACCGTAAATTATTGCGCGATTTTTATGAGGTAGAGTCATAGTTTACTGTGTTCCTAGACTCTAAATTTATTCTTAATTGAAGGTGAAGAAAATGCCTTAAGTGTGTTTTTCTTATAAGAGGAGAGATGCTCAACGCTTTTTTTAATATTATTGGCAATCAGTTCTTACCATTCCTCACTAAGCACAACTGCAAATGAGTTTTCATTCGAGGGTGAATGAAAGTTTGCATACATTATTTATTATCCTCATTACTTTATTTGTTGAGCGCTTTATTGTTGAGTTAGTTGTACTTGTTCTTTAAAATAACAAGTTACAGATAGAACTACAATTAAGTTATAATCAAATTTAAATGGTATCAATTCAGAAGAATTATGAAAAAAATCATCCTGTTTAGTCTAGTTGTGCTAACAAGTCTGATGTCTTATTCACAGGCTTCTAGTTTATTGTTGGGCGAACCTTATGTTGGAAAGAATGATCATGAGGTAAATGTTTTGGAAGAATATTTTACCAAAGGGACTGAGATGCTGGCTGTAAGAAAAACAGACGAAAATGAAGTGATAATCCAGAAAATGGATTTAAAAACACTAAAACTTACTTCAACAAAGAAATATGAAGACATGCCAGCCAATTTTTATTCCGAATCAGCTGTAGAGTTTAATGGGCACTACTTTCTATTTTATTCTTTCTGGGATGCGGCAAAGAAAGAGGAAGTGCTCTTTTATTACGAGATAGATTTTAGTAAAGGTACATTTATAGGTGAAGCCCAAAAGTTGCTGACAACAAATAAGGCCAAGCCAAGTAAGATGTATCAGGATATGGTGTCAAAAAAATATGGTTTTTTCATTTCAGAAGACAACAAAAAGTTAATGATCAAATCAAGATCTAAGCCCCCGGGAAATAATGATGAGATTAGAATTCATGTTTTTAATTCTGAGCTAGAAGAGGAGTGGAATAGAAAGGTAGAAATGCCATATCCGGCAAGAAAAATTGAATACGTTGACTTCATGGTAAGTAATACTAGTGACGTTAACCTCGTAATTAAAGTTTATGAAAGAGGAAAACATTCAACTTTTCATAAGGAGCTGGTTCATATTGGTTCACAAGGAAACGTTCTGGCAACAAAGATTGATCTGGGTGATAAATTTGTTCGTGATGTAGATATAGCTTCAAAAGAAGGAAAGCCTTTTGGTATAGGGTTTTATAGTATGAGATATAGAGACAAAGAAGAAAAGACCATAGGAATTTTTAAATTCGAAATAGCAGAAGATGGAAGTATATCACACTTAATAACAAAAGACTTTCCTGAAGAAAAGCTTGTTCGATATATTAAAGAAGGGAAAAAAGATATAAGCCTAGGAAAATTGAAAGTCAGAAATATAGATTCTCAAGGAGATGAAGGTATCGTTATTACAGCCGAACATAGATTTACTATTGGGAGTGAACCTCCTTATATTGATTGTTACTATGACATCTTAATACTTAAACTTGATAATGATGCAAATATTAAGTGGATCAATAGATTAGCGAAAAGACAAGAGTCGAGGAGTTCCAATTCTCATACATCATTTGCATATAAAATAAGTGAAGGTTTTCATTATATGTTTTATTTAGACCATTCGGACAATAAGAATAGAGGTTTGGACGAAAAGCCTGTAACATATGGGGATACATGGAATAACTATCAAAATATAGTATCCGTTTTCAAAGTGAATGATAAGACAGGCGAAGTGGCCAAGAATTATCTTTTTGACTTAAGAGAGATAGAAGGGCAGGTTTTTCCTTTTAAACCTCAAGAAATAAAGCAATTAGATGATGGTTCCTATGTGATAGAAGTAGATAACAGAGAGAGAAAAAAACGATTATTGAAAGTGAGATACTAAAAAAGTAGGGTTAAGTCATATTAAAAATTTTCCAAAAGAATATGCCTATGAAGATATTTTTGAGTTTGATAATAGGTTTTTCCTGCTGTATTCCATTTGGAATAAATCTAAAAAATTGGAGCAGCTCTATTCACAGGAAATAGACTTCAGTATCGGGGAATATAAAGGAGATTCTCAGAGATTATACATCTCAGGCACTAAGCACTAGGTTAGCTGGTGAGTTTTATCTTGATAAAGACATCTAGAAATTAAAGATGATGGAAGCACAATTATAGTGCTGAGCAATATGATGTGTTAACGATATGAGAAAACCCCGCAATTGCGGGGTTTTTCATTTCTAGTATATCGAATATTACTGAGAATGATTTACAACGTTCCTCTTAACTCTTGTTCTCTTTCAATGGCTTCGAAAAGCGCTTTGAAATTTCCTTTACCAAAAGATTTAGCTCCTTTACGTTGAATGATTTCGAAGAACAATGTTGGTCGGTCACTCACTGGTTTAGTGAATAGCTGCAACAAATAACCTTCATCATCACGGTCAATTAAGATACCTAACTCTTTCAATGGAGCTAAGTCTTCTTCAATTTCACCTACGCGCTCTAAAATGTCATCGTAGTAGTTTGAAGGAACATGTAAGAACTCAACACCACGAGATTTCATTTCAACTACCGTTTTCACGATATCATCGGTTGCAACGGCAATGTGTTGAACACCTGCCCCATTGTAGAAATCTAAATATTCTTCAACCTGAGACTTTTTCTTTCCTTCAGCCGGCTCGTTAATTGGGAATTTGATACGACCATTTCCGTTGGTCATTACCTTACTCATCAATGCCGTGTATTCAGTAGAAATATCTTTGTCGTCAAATGAAACCAATTGAGCAAATCCCATCACTTTTGCATAAAATTCAATCCATTTGTTCATTTCGTTCCAACCTACATTTCCCACCATGTGGTCGATGTATTTTAATCCAGTAGTACTAGGTTGGTATTCGCTGTTTAATGGCTTGTACCCTGGTAAGAAAATACCGTTGTAATTGCTGCGCTCAACAAAGATGTGAACCGTATCTCCATACGTGTGAATTCCTGAACGAACTACATATCCGTTTTCATCTTCATCACGAACGGGTTCCATAAATGATTTTGCTCCGCGCTTGGTTGTTTCTTCCCAAGATTTGGTAGCATCATCAACCCACAATGCAACTACTTTAACTCCATCTCCGTGTTTTGCCAAATGCTCGTTAATGGGGCCACCTTTTTCCAAGGGAGTAGTCAATACCAAACGGATTTTATCTTGTTGCAGAACATAAGAAGCACGATCTTTCAAACCAGTTTCTAAACCGCCATAAGCTAAATCTTGGAAACCAAAAGCTGTTTTGTAATAATGGGCTGCCTGCTTGGCATTTCCTACATAAAGTTCAACATAATCTGTTCCGTTTAACGGAAGAAAATCTTCAGCATCAGGAAAGATTTTTTCTAATTGTAGTGACGAATTATCTTTAACTGTATTCATTTTTTTCTTGATTTTGGCTTATATAAAATTACAAAATTGACGAATGACAAGAGGAGGTTGGCTCATACCGATGAGCACCCTTAACCCATTGCCATATAAAGGGCAAGTGTATAACCTATGTTTAGTCTTCCAGCCAAGATTTGTAATAAGATTGATCTGCAATGTTCATCGCTTCTTTAGTAACCATTAGAGGTTTGAATGTGTCAACCATAACAGCTAACTCTTCAGTTTCTGTTTTGCCAATGCTGCGTTCCATTGCTCCAGGGTGTGGACCATGTGGAATGCCGGCAGGGTGAAGACTGATGTGGCCACGCTCGATGTCATTTCTACTCATGAAATCGCCATCAACATAATACAACACCTCATCAGAATCGATGTTGCTGTGATTGTAGGGTGCAGGAATTGCTTGTGGGTGATAATCGTATAACCTTGGGCAAAATGAGCAGACTACAAAACCATCAGATTCAAACGTTTGGTGAACGGGTGGCGGTTGATGCACTCGCCCGGTAATGGGTTCAAAATCATGAATAGAAAAGGCGTAAGGATAATTGTAACCATCCCAGCCCACAACATCAAACGGATGTGAAGCGTAAACCATTTCGATGAGCTCATCAGCTTTTCTCACTTTCATTAAGAAATCACCTTTTTCATCGTGTGTTTCCAAATTTTCAGGTCTGCGGATATCGCGTTCACAAAATGGAGAATGCTCTAGCAATTGTCCAAAATGATTGCGGTAGCGCTTGGGCGTATACATGGGCTGTGCACTTTCAACAATAAAAAGGCGATTGTTTTCATCGTTAAAATGCATTTGATAAATCATTCCGCGAGGAATAATCAAGTAATCGCCATAAGAGAACTCGATATTTCCCAAAAGCGTTTTTAATGTTCCGGATCCTTCATGTACAAAAATCATCTCGTCTGAGTCTGTATTCTTGTAGAAGTAATCTGTCATTGATTGCTGAGGTGCTGCCAATGCAATGTTTAAGTCGCTATTGGTCAAGACAATTTTTCGACTGTTCAGAAAGTCAGCTTCAGGTTGAACTTGAAATCCTTTCAGGCGATAAGATTGTATGTTGTTAGCAACGGCAACCTCCGGTTTTACCGAATAGCGTTTGCCAATCTCACGCACCATAGTTGGGCGATGCGTATGATAAAGCAAAGAGGACATTCCGGCAAAACCGATTGTTCCAAATAACTGCTCGTAATAATGGTCTCCTTTTTCTGATTGGAATACCGTGTGGCGCTTGTGTGGTATTTTTCCGAGTTTATGATAAATCGGCATGAGTCCTAAGTTTTAAGTTGTACAATTTCCTAATTGTGGCTTCAAAATTAGCAGACTCTTTCACACAAAAAAATGATATTCCTCAACATAGAAGGATTAGTCTTCTTTTAACGAATTTACAATTTCTTCTTTCAGAATTTCTTCTGTATGAGGGCGTAATCTACCTTTCTTGTATACATTACGCTGATCGCCTTCTTTGGCTTTTCCTTTACGAAGCTTGCGTTGTTCTTCAATAGGAAGGTGTACAACATCTTGGCAGGCAGTACTGCAGCAACCATCGTATTTTTTCTTGCATTTTTCACACTGAATGAACAGCAGGTGGCAATCAGCATTTTCGCAATTGGTATGTGTGTCACAAGGCTCTCCGCATTGGTGGCATTTGGAAATAATTTCTTCGCTAATGCGCTCACCTAACCGCTGATCAAACACAAAGTTTTTACCAACGAATTGGTTGTCTAATCCTTCTGCATCGATTTGACGTTTATAATCGATAATACCACCCAGCAATTGGTTGACATCACCAAACCCGTGATGCTTGAGGTAGGCAGAAGTCTTTTCACAGCGAATTCCACCAGTACAATACAACAAGATTTTCTTGTCTTTTTTGTCCTCAAGTTCCTTTAGTACAGCAGGCAGCTCTTCACGGAAAGTATCAACATCCGGACAAATTGCATTTTTAAAATGGCCTACTTCACTTTCATAGTGGTTACGCATATCAACAACAACGGTATCGTCATTCTGAAGCGCATCATTCCATTCTTTAGCAGAAAGGTGCTTACCAACATTCGTCACATCATAATCATCAGGTGTTAAACCGTCAGCTACAATTTGTTTACGTACTTTAATGGTAAGCTTGTAAAACGATTTGCCATCGTCTTCAACGGCTATCTTAAAAGGAATTTCTTTGAATTCAGGAATAGAGTGTAGGTGTTTTTTAAATTTTTCCCAGTTTTGTTCGGGAACACTCATTTGCGCATTAATACCTTCCGTAGCAAGGTAAATTCGACCGAAACAATTCAATTCATTCCAAGCCGTATAAAGGCTATCGCGCATTTCTTGTGGGTTCTCTAAAATAACATAACGGTAAAAAGAAACCGTAACGCGGTGGAACGGCTCTTCCATGAGTTGTTGTTTGAGAACCCTTTTGTCTACTTTATTGTACAGTTGCATGCTATACTTCAAGTTTTGAGGGTAAAACAATAAATTTCGATATTCGAGCCTGCAAATTTATTCATTCCACGAAACTCAAACAAAATGTTACGTTACTTCACCTTTCTTGTCTTCTTATTATCAGTTGTTTTCATTCAAAATGCAACGGCACAAAGAGCACTTGCTTTTGATCAATACAGGTGGGGAAGAGTAAAAACCCACAAGTTTTTGGCAGGAGATGATTTGAAAGTGAAGTTGTTTTCCGGTGAGAAAATAGACGGAAAAATCACAATGCTAGCAGATTCAGCTGTTGGAATTGATGATGTAATTGTGCGGTTAAAAGACGTAAAAAAAATCTACCGAGAGCGAACAAAATCTCAAGTGATCTCATATACCGCGAATAAGGTGTTCTATTTAATTGCTGTTATTCCAATTGCCAATGGTATTATTGAGGGAGATAATTTGGCTGATGAAAGAATCTTAATCCCTGCGGCAAGTGCAGCAGGGGTGGCTTTATTTTTTGAAGTAATTTCCAATACCAAGCGAGGATTTAAAGTAAAAGACAAACATCGTTTGCGAATTATGTTTTGGGGCTGATTGATCTACTTTTGCACAAAATTAGGAGTGATGAAACATCCACGTGAGCTTGAAATAGAAGATTTTAATTATCCCTTACCAGAAGAACGTATTGCAAAATTTCCCTTGGAAGAGAGGGATGCCTCTAAACTCTTAGTGTATCAAAAAGGTCAAATTCAAGAAAGTCAATACCGCAATATTGCAGATTTTCTACCCTCTCCGGCTGCTCTGGTCTTTAACAATACAAAGGTTGTTCAGGCACGTATGTTTTTTGAAAATCGTAACGGACGAAAAATTGAACTCTTTTGCCTAGAGCCAGCTGATTTATATCCTGATTTAACGGTAGCAATGAGCACTTCTGAAACCGTAGAGTGGCGATGCTTAGTTGGTGGAGCTAAAAAATGGAAAGAAGAAATTTTAATAAAGAATTTTGAGGTCGATGGAAAAACACATTGCCTGAAAGCAGAAAAACTTGAGGCGCTAGGAGGAACTTTCCTTATTCGGTTTTCATGGGATCCTCTAGAACTTTCTTTTGCCGAAATACTAGATGTTGCAGGAATTACACCTCTCCCGCCCTATTTAAAGAGAGATGCCGAAGCCAAGGATAAAGACCGCTATCAAACTATTTACGCAGCGCATGATGGTTCTGTAGCAGCTCCTACAGCTGGGTTGCATTTTACGCCTAAAGTTTTTGAAACATTAGTCACAAAAAACATTGAACAACTATTTGTTACGCTTCATGTTGGTGCCGGAACATTTAAACCTGTTCAGTCTGAAAAAATAGCCGATCATGAAATGCACTTTGAGTTCATTCATGTTGAGTTGAAGGCATTGGAGAAGATAGCGGAATATTTAGAGGCTAAAACGCCCATTATTCCCGTAGGAACAACATCTATGCGAACGCTTGAAAGTCTTTATTGGCTGGGGTTGAAGGTCGCCAAAAATGGCTTTGAAGCATTGCAGCAACAAGTCGAAGTTTATCAGTGGGATCCTTATGAAATGGAAGCAACACTTTCTGCAGTAGAAGCCATTCAGCATTTGATTGACGGTATGAAAACGTTAGAGATGCAGGCGCTGATTACGCGTACACAATTGATGATTGCTCCTGGGTATCAACACCGCATTGTAGCAGGAATAGTCACGAATTTTCATCAACCCAAGAGCACGTTATTATTGCTGATTGCTTCAATCGTTGGAGATGAGTGGAAAGACTTGTACAATTATGCCTTAGAACACGATTTTCGTTTCTTAAGCTATGGAGACGGAGCTTTGTTGATGTTTTAATACATATCAAAAACCATATGTAACTGTGACAAAAATCACTGTATGGAGACGGAAGTAGATAGACTTTTGCATTACTAGTCAATCACATAAATCTTGTAAGCATGTCACAAATGGATCCCATGAAGGAACGTCCTACCGGAGCACTCATTAGCACGGTAACAAAGTTGATCAATCTGGTTCTGCTACTTTTGGTTGCTATTGTGGCCATTACAGTAGCTTTTTATTCATACGATAAGCCACTTTTTACCATTAATTGGATTGAGGGATCAAGTGATGTTTCTTCAGAGTCAGCTGTAGGAACAACCGATTCAAAAGAACAACCTGAAAAAGCTTCTTTTTTTACCGAAATACATAATCCGTTAGAAGAATTAAAAGAGCAAACAGATCTTAACAGTGAATACATAAAGTATGGTTACCAGTTAATTTCTGAAACTTACAAATACATAGGTCCAGAAAATGGAGATGCTAAAATGGTTTACACGGGCAATAATTTGGCGTGTAAGAATTGCCATTTAGATGCTGGACAAAAAAAGTTTTCTGCTCCATATGTTGGTGTTTTTGGTCGTTTTCCACAGTACCGTGGCCGTGAGAATACTATTGGAACACTCCAAGACAGGGTAAATGGTTGCATGGAACGCAGTATGAATGGAAAAAAACTACCGGTTGACGGAAAAGAAATGACCGCAATTATGGCTTACATGAAATGGGTAAGCGACAAAGTTCCTACAGGAGAAAAAATTGAAGGCTCTGGGTTTGTGAAGGTTGAAATTCCTAACCGAAAAGTAGACTTGGCTCATGGAGAAGAAGTTTATAAGATGAAGTGTGCTTCGTGTCATGGGGTTGATGGGCAAGGAATAAAAATGCCTAGTGGTTTGGGGTATACCTATCCTCCCCTATGGGGAAATGATTCATACAATCACGGAGCAGGCATGAACAGAGTGCTAACAGCAGCTCAGTTTATTAAGGGAAACATGCCATTCGGAGCTACTTCTGAAAATCCAATGGTTACTGATGAAGAAGCCTACGATGTTGCTGGGTTTATTGATTCGCACCAGCGACCAAAGAAAAAGAATACAGAAAAAGATTATCCCAAATTAGAACGCAAGCCTGTTTCAGCTCCTTACGGACCATATGCCGATGAGTTTAGTCAGGAACAACACCAATTCGGGCCGTTTCAAGAAATTATGGCCTATTACGAAAAAGAATATAATCTCAAGAAAACCAAATAAGAGCCTACCTCGCAATGAATTGGATTAAAACACTATTTTTTCTATTTCTTTCAATTACTGTTATTGCCCAGTCAGAAGATAAATCGTCTTTGTTAAAAGCACTCAAAGGTGGAAAAACCGAAGGGTATTTCCGAAGCTTTTGGATGTATACGGATAATACAGATGACCTTAAGGATTATAACGCCTTGGCTGTAGGAGGGAAGTTGAAGTATGAAACCGGGAAATGGAAGGGATTTAGTATTGGAGCAGCAACATATGTTTCAATCAATACGGGAATCTCAGACATGTCTGAAACAGATGAGCAAACAGGTAGGTTGAGTCGCTATGAATTGGGATTGTTCAATAACATGGATCCGGCACAACGCGAAATTGTATTGCTGGGTGAAGCTTATTTAAAATATAACACCAAATCTACCGAGCTTACGGTAGGGAGGATGTTATTGAAAACACCCTTTCTAAACCCTGAAGATGGCCGGATGATACCCACTTTAGAACAGGGAATTTGGTTTAAAAATCAATCGCTAAAACATTATACATTTCAGTTAGGAGTGTTAAACGCCATAGCGCCCAGATCAACAGATCGTTTTTATTCTATAGAACACAGTTTAGGAACCTATGCCGTAGGAAGAAATAACGATGGAACAACCAGCGGGTATTCAGGAAATTCCAATTCTGACTATATGGCAATCGGAGCTATTCAGGCAAAGTATAAAGGAATCAACATTCAACTATGGGATTATTACCTAGACAATATTTTTAATACTGCTTACCTAGAAGCCAATGGCAAAACAGCAATATTGTCTTCTAAACTGAACTTGTTATACGGAGCACAATATTTACGACAAGATAAAGTAGGAAACGGAGGAAGTTCAACTGATGGAGAACGCTATTTCGATCAGGATGAAAGCAATGTGTTTGGAGCAAAATTAGGGGTTGATTATAACCGCTATGAAATTGTATTAGCTGCCAATCACATCACCGATGACGGGCGATTTTTATTTCCAAGAGAATGGGGAAGAGAAACGCTCTATACTTTTCAGAAAAGAGAACGAACAGAAGGACAATCAGATGCTACTAATGTTTTACTAACAATTGGTAAAAAGCATGAGCTAAAATCAGGTGCAAAAATTGATTGGAGTNTAGGATACGGGAAATACTATTGGCAAGATGTAAAAGATGCCGAAGACAATAAATATGCNGTTCCATCACACGATCAGCTCAATGTAGATGTGTTTTACCATTTTGCCGGTCTTCTAGAAGGACTNCAGGTTGAGTTTTTNGCCACATGGAAACCCGGCTTTGGAGAAACCTATGACAACCCTAACTTCATTTTAAATAAGGTTGATATGACCGTTTATCAGGTTATCTTGAATTATAAATTCTAAGCTGTTTTTTGATCAGCACTTTTCCAATACAACATAAAGGAAGAAAAAAGAGCGACTAAGAATACTCCGTGTTGGCGAGAGAGAATATTTTCAGTTAAAAACTGTAATGCTAAAAGCAGAGCAATCGCCAATATTATNGGGNGNTTTAGTCCAATACGAAAGAGGCTAATGAAGTAGCTGATCAAAATGATTCCTCCCAGTAGGCCAAAGGAAAGTAGCAGGTTAGCATATTCATTATGTGTGTTCAGATTTTTGGCCAAAGCTTCTCTGTTTTTTTGCNCTTGATAACANGCATTAAGTTGGTGTTGTAAAACGTCACTCCCCACCCCGGTTAGCCAGTTTTCGCTAATTAAGCGAACAGAACACGCAGTGATTCCTTTTCGAATAGAAGTGCCCTTGGCGCCAGTATTCTCTTCACCTGAAAATAGGCTGGAAATGTTTTCCATGCGGGGTAGAATCACATCTTTCCCTGCAAAAAAGCCAATTGAAGCCAAGAACCCTAAANCTAAAATAAAGAGGTANTTTTTNTGTAAAATAAGCAATACAATAGCGGCAACAACTGTAGCGGCAAGTGCCATTCTNGCCCCAGATAAAAATAAACCTGCNGCAGAAATTCCAATTAAAGAGAATGGTAGAATACGTTTTTTCCAACCCGTTTGNGCAAGTGTAAAGTGCAACAGTACTAAGATGGTAGTCCCTGCAAAAAGTCCGTAGTACGTAGGATGAAGTTCTGTGAAATCTTCAAATGTTGTGCGTAATTTGTAGAAATAAGGAGCATTTTCATCAGGAATATGCGTTTCAGCCAATCCTGAGAAGTGAAAAATAAGCCACAATAGCCCTAGAAAAGAAACAGACAACAAGAAAGCCCCAAGTGCTTTTTTCCAAACCTGTTCAAACCAGTTGANAGGAATCAGNANGAAAAAAAGGGGNATAACCAATAGTCCTGCNCGTTTTTCAAATTCAAACCAGGCAATTTCAAAACTTTGGGNGAAAGGAAGNTAGAATAAATAGANTAGTGCAATGCNCCCTAATAATATTGCGGGGAGTGATAGGCTTGAGAGTTTNTTAAACCCCTGGTGTTGCATCAATGCATTGATGANNACTGTAAGAAAAGGAACNGCTAGAAAAAGAACTGCAATGTTTAAAGGAAGCACCGGAAAGGCAAAAAGTCCGATAAAAGAATAGTTGAAAACAAGCTTAAGCCATTTCAAGAGCACGAATTTTTATTAATAGCGTCATTCACAAACGCTAAAAATTCCTCGCGAAAACGCTCTGTAGAAAAACGCATAGCATTTTCACGTGCCTTNTCAGGGNCAAAATGCAAACGATTNTCTTCAAACTCTCTAATNGTAGAAATGATGGCTTCTTCATCCTGACGTTCAAAGAACAAGCCGGTTTCACCATCTACAACAGTCTCCAAATAGCCTCCTTTTTTCAAGGCGATAACCGGAATTCCGCAAGATTGAGCTTCAAGCGATGTAATGCCAAAATCTTCATTGGCAGCAAGCAACAAGGCGCGCGATTTTCTTAGCTCCTTTCGAAGTAGAGTGTTATCAACAAACCCCATAAACTCAATGTTAGGAGAAGCTAATTCTNTCAAACGCTGTAGTTCAGGACCTGTNCCAACAATTTTTAGTTTCAGNTGTGGAAGTCGTTTGAAAGCCTTAATCAACACATCGATACGCTTGTAAGGAACAAGTCTTGAGATGATAATGTATTGAGAACGCTGTTCTACAGTAGTTCCGTTAGGAGTGAAGAAACCTGTATCAATCGGAGGATATACAACCTTGGCAACACGGTTATAGTTCTTTTTAATCCGTTTGGAAACATAGTTTGAGTTAGCTGCAAAAGAAGTTACACGCTCAGAAGATTTCAAATCCCAAAGGCGTAGTTTTTCCAGTTGCCAGTTGGCTATCTTTTTAAGTCCGCCACTAGACAAATGGCTGAGGTATTCTTTTTTCAAATCCCATGCGTAACGGACAGGAGTGTGACAATAGCACAAATGTGTTTGTCCGTTAGTAATTTTAACTCCTTTGGCAACGGCATGAGAAGAAGAAATTACCAAATCATATTGTGAAAGGTCAATAGACTCAATTGCTTTCTTATAAAGTGGAAAGAAATAACGATGATATTGTTTGGCAAAGGGAATCCGTTGCAAGAAAGTGACGTTAATTGGCTTGTTATTAACAATTTCTCGCTCAAGATCAGGGGGAAGATTATAGAACAATGAGTAAACGTCAGCATCAGGAAAACACTCGTAGATTTGACGAAAAACTTGTTCAGCACCTCCTTTCGAAAGAAACCAGTCGTGGATAATAGCAGTTCTCAAAAGGATCTATTCGTTACATGTTTCCTCGCGAATATATTCTTTTTGAATGTATGATTCAATAGTTGAAGCAGAACTTTTAAATGAACATTTATTGAGTTGAAATGCCGATAAATTACCTTGAAGTGGTTTTTTTAACTTGTTGTTTTTGATTTGTTTAGGATTGTTTCCTAGTTTTTCAATTAATTTTTGAGCCGAAATGGAGGTTTGTTCA
The DNA here is from genome assembly GCA_002705995.1 of Crocinitomicaceae bacterium. Classification (GTDB taxonomy): domain Bacteria; phylum Bacteroidota; class Bacteroidia; order Flavobacteriales_G; family Salibacteraceae. Next base: position 137,004 of record PAJI01000005.1, read on the forward strand.
AAATCGGTATAATCAACTGAGGAACCGAACAATTCTTTAAAAACCGGAATAGCATTGCATAAAACCGGTTTGTTGAAATGTAATGCTTCCAAGACTGGAATTCCAAAACCTTCATAGCGCGAAGGAACGACCACTAGGTCAGTATTTTTGTAATAGTGAATTAAAGCAGTATCAGAGACATTCTGTTTCCACAAAATAGAAGGGTGATCTTTGAGTTCAAAATCTTTGAAATGGCGAGAATGAGATCCTATGATCAGTAAGTCATAGTTTTTATGCAATTGAGGAACACTTAAGAAAGCATTGATTAAAAGGTCAATTCCTTTTCTTGGATTGTGAGAACCAACAGCCAATATGTAGGGCTTCTCAGGGAGAGCATTATTTTCAGTTTTGTTCGAATCATCGACTTTGTGGAAATAAATACCATTGTAAAGAACCGGTATTTGATCAATGTCTAAGTTTAAAAAATGTGCTAGTCGTTCTGCACTAAACCTGCTTACTGTTGCAATTTTAGCACGTTTAGCCAGTTGAGGAATTAACCATTGGTACCACATTCTAAATCCAGTAGAAAACCATTCAGAATGAGGCTCTAAAGTGGCAGCATCATGAACAACCACAAAATTGTTGGTATAAATTACAGGAGCTACGTTGCCGGGATTAAACAACATCGGATTTCCATGATTTTTAAGAAAACGCGGTAGCTCAACCTGTTCCCAAAATATACCACTGTGTTTGCCAACTCGAATAAGTTTCCCAAAATCAGGTTGGTGTTGCAGATCTTTATTCATAAGAATATTCAGCTGAAACCCTTTTTCATAAAGAGCTTGGCAAATTCCCCATGAAAATCGTTGAACCCCGGTTACGGGTAAACTAAGAAACTTTCCATTGATCCAGATTTCTTTTTTAGAGTTCACAACGATTTAATTTTACTTTTGACGGGCTTGATGATTATGGCGCAAAAGATACCCAGTTATTATATAATTGCCAGTCTGGCCAGGCGCAATATTAAACTTCGTTATAAAAGTACAGTATTGGGCTATTTATGGTCATTTCTCACCCCACTCATGTACCTGTTGATTTTCAACTTTGTTTTTTCGCAGGCTTTTCAGGGAATGAGAAGCTATTCGTTGTACGTATTATCGGGGTTAGTCATGTGGCAATATTTCTCTAATGCGAGCAATCAGTGTATTCAAAGTTTACTTTCCAATGCCGGAATAATAAAAACAATTAATGTACCTGTAGTAGCTTTTCCAATTGCTACGATGTACACAGAGCTGATTAATATGGGACTGATCCTTGTTCCGTTTTTCTCACTGATGTTTTTCTTTGGACTACAGCTTTCAGTTCATACAATAGGAGTGTTTGTGATCATTGCATTACTCAGCCTTTTTTCTTTAGGATTGGGAATGTTATTGGGATCGCTCAATGTTTATTTAAGAGATATTTCTATTCTTTGGAATGCATTGAACCCGGCTCTTTTTTACATGACTCCAATTGCTTACACATTAGATTTTGTTCCAGAGAAATATCATTTCATCTTAAAGCTAAATCCGCTCTACCATTATTTTGCAGCTGTTCGAGATGTGTTGTACTATAACCAGTGGCCATCTCTTCAAACCTGGGGAATAATGATTGGCATTACTGGGGCTACATGTGTTCTGGGATGGGGCATATTTAAAAAACTGGAACCAGGGTTAATTTCTAACGTTTGAGAACTTCTGAAGACCATATCGTTTTTGAAGATGTTGGGTTGAGTTATTATACTTTTAACCAGGGGGTTAATTCGCTAAAGGATTTGTTGACCTCATTTCGTTTTCAACCTGTTTTTGAGAAAAAACACGTACTGAACAACCTCAATTTTACGGTAAAAAAGGGGCAAACGGTTGGCATTTTAGGAAGAAACGGAGCAGGAAAAAGCACTCTGTTAAAAGCTGTAGCAGGAATGTTAATTCCTTCAAGTGGAAAGCTGACTGTACGTGGAAATGTAGCTCCAATATTGGCAATAGGTGCAGGAGTTGAAATGGAACTTACCGGGTATGAAAATATTGAACTCACCGGAAGTTTGATCGGCTTTTCAAAAAAAGAACTTAAAGAGCACACGACTAAAATAGCTGCGTTTTCAGAATTGTCTGAAAAAGAGTTGAACATGCCGCTAAAAACATATTCTACTGGAATGCTAAGCCGCTTGAGTTTTAGTATAGCTGTTGCCAATGAACCTGAGATCTTAATTGTAGATGAAGTGTTGGCTGTTGGCGATCAGGGATTTCAGCAAAAATGCATTGCGAGAATTCAGGAGATCAAAAATTCAGGAAGTACCATTTTATTTGTTTCGCATAGTGTAGACGATATTAGACGAATTTGTGATAGTACAATATACCTGGAACAAGGCGAATTAAAGTTTCAGGGAGATATAGAAGAAGGCATAAGACACTACCAATCGATGTTTTAATTACCATGAGTAAACCGAAATTATCTGTCATTATCCCGGTCTATAATCTGGGGACTTATATTGATGAATGTCTTTCATCGTTCAATACGGAGCGAGAAGATATAGAAGTTTTATTGCTGGATGATGGCTCAACAGATCAGGCAACAATTGAAAAGTTAAAGAGCCTTGAAAGCAGTGGTTATAACGTTATTTGGCAAGAAAACGCAGGCGTTTGTGCAGCAAGAAATAGCCTGATTCGTCAAGCTCAAGCAGATTATATTTTACCGGTAGATCCTGACAATAAAATTTCAGATGAATACATCACCAAAGGAATACAAATTCTGGATGAAAACCCTGAGGTAGGCGTTGTTTTTAGCGATGTAAGACATTTTGGAGAACAGGTTGGAGATGTTCGTTTTGATGGTTTTGATCCGGTAAAACTTTTGTCGGTGAATTACATTGACAATTGTGCTGTATTCCGAAAAACAATTTGGGAAAAGGCCAACGGCTATGATGTAGATATTCCCTTTTTAGGGTATGAAGATTGGGACATGTGGATTGAGGCATTGGATCAGGGGTGGAAATTCCATCACATTCCAGAGTTGTTATTTCAATACCGAAATAGAGAAGGTTCTTTGGTAAAGGGGGCGAGGTCTGCTGAAAACCACGTAGTAAACTATCGCTACATTATTGAAAAGCACCCGGATTTATTTCAGAAAAACAACCGCGAAGTTCTTATTCATTTAGGAAGACAAGTTGCCGAATTAATTGAGAAACAAAGCAACTTTGACGGTGAACTCAGAGCTGCTCTTAAAGACAAAGATGTTCATATTGATAACCTTGAAAAGGCGATTCAACAGAAAGATGAGCGCATTAAGAACATTGATCAAGCAGTTCACGAGAAAGACAATACAATTAAGACGATAAGTCTTGCTATTAGTGACAAAGACGTTCATATACAAAACATAGATGATCAATTAAAACTGTATGTAAAACAGTTAGATCATGCGATGAAGAGTATCGGAAAGCTTGAAAAACATATAAAGGATTTAGAAAGTAATATTCTGTATAGATTTCTGAAAGAAATAAAAAACCTAGCAATTAAATTTCGCTCAAATAGTAATCTAGGAAGTTCTAAAAATCTGTTTAAGAAAATTATAGTACTAACTTCAAAAAAATCTCTGCAAGTTGCTAGAAGGTTTTTGGCAAAGATCACCAAGCACATTTACCTTGCATTGGAAGAAACGCGGGTTGTTATTGTTGAGGCTGGCCAAACTACATTTGGTTTAAGCTCAGATCCATACATGAATTGGATTGAGATGCACCGTCCAAAAGAAGATGACATTTTAAGACAACGTATCGATGCCGGTAAATTTGAACATGCACCGTTCTTTTCAATTGTTATGCCGGTTTATAATCCTCCAATTGAATATTTCAAAAAGGCGATTGATTCGGTAATGCACCAATCGTATGAAAATTGGGAGTTGATCTTAAGTGATGATTGTTCGTCTGACCCTAATGTGCAACAGGTCATAAAGTCTTATCAAAAGAAAGACCCACGCATTAAAGCTGTTTTTCGCAAAGAAAACGGGCACATTTCCAAGGCCTCTAATTCCGGATTAGAAATAGCAGAAGGTGATTTTATTGTACTGATGGATCAAGATGATTTGATTACGGCAGATGCACTCTACAAAGTCGCTAAAGTAATTGAAGATACACCTGATACAGATTTGATATACACCGATGAAGATAAGATCGATGAAGATGGGCATCACAGCTATCCGCACTTTAAGCCTGATTGGTCTCCTGAGAATTTGCTCTCGAGAAATTATTTGGGACACTTAACCGTATTCAGGGCGTCTATCATGAAAGCAATTGGTGGTTGGCGTGTTGGTTTTGAAGGAAGTCAGGATTATGATTTAGTGCTCCGTTTTACGGAGGAGACAGATCGTATCAAACACATTCCGGAGGTGCTTTACCACTGGCGGGTACATGAGCAATCTGCAGCATCTAATGAAGAAGCAAAGCCTTATGCATACATCGCAGCTCAAAAAGCATTAACAGAAGCACTACAGCGTAGAAAAATGCCCGGTACGGTTGATTTTCTGGACGGGTTCAGAGGATATTCTATTCGGTTAGATCTTGCAAAACCAGCTCAAAAAGTGTCAATCATTATTCCTACAAAAGATAAAGCTGATGTACTAGAGGTTTGTCTGCAATCGATTTTTGAGAAGACAACCTATTCTAACTACGAGGTACTTGTAGTAGACAATAACAGCGAAGAAAAAGAGACGTTTAAACTGTTTGACGAATACCAGCAAAAACATCCTGAAAACTTTAAAGTAGAAAGAACAGAAGAACCTTTTAACTTTTCTTTCTTGATGAATTTTGGTCGTAAACATGTCTCAGGAGAATACTTGGTATTGCTAAATAATGACACAGAAGTAATTTCAACCGATTGGTTGGAAGGATTTGTAGAGCAAGCACAAAGAGATGAAATAGGAGTAGTAGGATGTAAGCTGTTGTACCCTAACAATACCATTCAGCATGCTGGTGTAATTATGGGACTTGGCGGAGCTGCCGGGCATGTTTTTGTAGGAGAGCATCGCGATGGACCGGGATATTTCAACTACATCAATTTATTGAACAATTACTCTGCATTAACGGCTGCATGTTTCATGATCAGAACTGAAGTTTTTGATAAAGTAAATGGCTTTGATGAAAGGTATCAGGTTGAATACAATGATGTTGATTTTTGTTTACGGGTATTAGAAGCAGGGTATCGCAATCTATATGTACCACATGTAGAGCTGTATCACCATGAGTCCATCTCAAGAGGACATCCGCATTTGACGAAAGCATCTTTAGAGCGTCATAAACGAGAGTTAGGATTACTCAGAACCCAATGGGAAAATTACATTGAGAATGATCCGCATTACAATCCTAACCTGAGCCTTGGAGCACATGATTTCAGAATGAAGCATTAGAAGTGCAGTACCTGATGAAAGTAGTTTTTATTGTCTGAGAAAACATCGCCTGTAACAGACAACTCAATGGCAAAGTGTAAAACTCCGAATACTAACATGTAGGTAAGCACCTTTTTGGGCTTTTTAAAGAACACGGTAAACGTGTCAATACACAAGAAGATAAAAGGAAAGAGCATACCTAGCATAAGTCGTCCTGAAACGAAAATTGGGAAAAAATTACTGGGGTAAACACAGTCTCCAAAGTCGTATTTAACGCTCAAGTAAGCAAACAACAAAAAGTATCCTAAGATACATGTCCAGCTGGTATAGCGCATATTTTGACGTAAGTCCCTGTCTTTTCTATTCATCCATGTAATGCTTAAAAAAGCAGCAAGAAAAAGGAGTGAGATAATCGAAAAATAGACTTTCCAAACATCGTTGTAAGCAGGAGCTCCATGCCATAAACTTTCTCCAGACCACCATGATTTCCACGAATGCATAAAAAATTCATTAATTCCACTGACAGTGCCCAAAATATGAGGAAAATAGTCTTCAATGGCTTTCTCTTTCCAGGTGAGGATTTCAATTTTTCGTTGGGTTGCAAAAAGGCCAACACCAGCGTTTAATCGATGCATAAAAGGCGGAATCAAAAGCAAAATAAAGCTGAAAAAAGCAGCTCCCATTATTTTTAACTTCATGACTATTGATGAGGCTTTTAAGCTAAAAAGAATGAGCATAAAGCAAGTAGCAACGGCAATAAGAGCAGAGGCTTTTATAATAACAGCAAAAGCTGATATAGCACCAAAGGCCAATACAAGTAACCAAGTTTGCCGGTGAATAAGTTTCAGCGTAAGGTAAAAACACCAAGCTGTAGTCAAAGCACTTAAAATATCAATGTTAATGAAGTAATAGATAGACTGCGGAATACTAATGAGAAGTATTCCTCCGGCAATGCCAATCCACAGGTTTTGAAAAATAATGAGAAGCGATTTAACAATGAGCCAAAGCAGGAAAAAAGCAAAAATGCTGTTTAGAAAACGCAGTGTATATACTTTGGCAAAGGGAGACCAACTCTCTGGGAGGGCATAAAAAATGGCACCATACGTAGCATAATAAAAAGGAGAAGAATGTGCTTGTTGGTGTGTGATTTTTGAGAAAATGCTGAGGTAATCTTCCCATTTGGTATTGTATTGAAGAGAGAGTAAATCCAGAAAATCAGGATTTTGGAATTCTCCCAAGAGGTAATTTTTAGACTGTACTTCGTGTGAGATTTTAAGAGTCAAAGTATCGTAAGTAAAAGTGGTGTCGTAATAAGAATAACCCCTTCCCTGTTTTAAAGCCGTATCAAAGTTGGGAAATTCGTCAGTAGTGTTGAATAGAGGATATCCGGCAGAGAAAATCAGTACTTTAAGTGCAAACAAAAATGCAAGCGCAATTGGCCAACGAGAATTTTTATGGTGTGTAGAGGTGACTTTCATGAACAAGGATGTAAATTTACATATGTTTGTTGACCTCGAATATGTGCATTATTCCTGAATGAAACAGCGAAACCATCTCATTTTTATTATCGGATTTTTGGGGATACTTCTTCGTTTTCTGCTTTGGTGGATGGTTCCTGCAGATGTTTTGTATGATGATCATTTTGAGCCGGCAATGTTTCTGCTTAGAGATGGAAAATTACCAGCACCCAACCTTTGTTTTGAGTGTTTTCAGCCTCCTTTTTTCTATGGTATCTCGGCATTAATTGCAAAATTGGTGTTGTTTTTCACTAACGATGAGCAGGTCGTAAGAAAAGGCCTTCAAGGGTTAACCTGGTTATTTGGAGCAGGAACAATTCCATTGGTTTGGCAAGTATTAAAACAGTTTGATTTTCAGCAGTGGGTAAAGCTCTTACTATTTGCCGTTTTCTGCTTTTTGCCACGCCATATCTTTATGTCTGTAACGCATAGCAACGATTCGACTTTGTATTTCTTTGTTACGGCAACTGTATGGGCAACATTGGTTTGGAGAAAACAAACTCAAGCAAACTGGTGGCCGCTATTAGTGGCAACTTTAGGAGGTATAGCTATCCTTACCAAGTCAACGGCAGTTGTGTTGTTTCCTTTTTTCGCAGTGTTTATTTTCACCCAGTTGAGCAAAGAATCCATGGGGTGGAAAATCAGGCAATTGGCAGTGGTGGCAGGAATTCCATTCATTTGTTTTGCCGGCCATCTGTGGTGGAAAAGCCAATATATAGGAGATCCGTTTCAAATGAACATGGAAATTTTTCAGTTGGACATCCCTCAGCGTCCCGGAGAGCGGAATCCGGCTTCTTTTGAAGTATGGGAATATTGGAATGTGCCTATGGTGCGGCAGGAAAATATGGAGTCTTTGTTCTCCACCTTGTTCATGCAATTTTGGTTTGAATCGGAACCTAAAATTTCATGGGAATGGTTTCAAGACAAAACATTCCGACACAATTATCAAGTCTATATCAATTACCGCGATGCGGCAGAAAGACCAGATTGGTCAAAAATTCCAAAGCATTACCTTATCTACGGAAGAACGGGGCTTGTAGTAGGACTAATTATTACGGCTGTTTTTGTCTATGGATTATTGCGTTTTCTGTACAAAACGATAAAAGAGAGAGCTTTTAAAGCATTGGGTTGGTCTCTCTTGACGTTAATGCTACTTAACATTGTCGGAATAATTACACTCACAGGTAAATTCCCCATGTATTCATTCATGAAAGGAGCTTTTTTGTTGACCTCGTTACCGGCACTACTCTATTTTTTAGGCAATGGATTTAAATGCTTGTTGCAAGCAAAGGTTGCAAAATGGGTACTTATAGCACCTGTTTTTGTACTAATGATTTACACCAGCATTTATTGCGCTCACCTTATCTATACCTATATGCATGTTTAAACGGTTTGCCATCCATATCTTTTTTACTGTTTACCTATTATTGGGGCTGTTTTTAGTACCCGATTACGGCATAGGATGGGATGAGTGGATTATGAGAGACAATGCATTGCGCAATTTAAACTGGGCAAAAGTGTTTCTCAATGGAGGTGAGCAAACCCGAGAAGAAGTCTTCTTTGGAAATATAGATGAACATGGTCCTGCTTTTCAATTTGTATTGTTGGCTGCAGAAGAATTGTTCTCACCTCAGACAACGGCTTCAAGAATTTTGATAAGGCATAACACAACATTTGTGCTTTTTGCTTTTCTCAGCTTGGGCTTTTATCTCTTGTTAAGAAAAGTAGGTTTTTCTGTGTGGTTATCCCTATTAGGGTGGATGGCATTGGTACTTTACCCCCGCATATTTGCACATTCAATCTTTAACTCAAAAGACCCTCTATTAATGGTCTTGTTTGCTTGGATAACCTATGTGTTGTTGCTCATTTTTAAAACGAATCAGTACAAATGGCATTTGGCCTTTGGTCTGTTGCTAGGCTTGGTAGCGGATATAAGGGTAATTGCACTGGTTTTTATAGCTCCATACGGATTCTATTGGATGAACCTCTTTTTGAAAAAGAGAGCTTATACAAATGGGTTGCTAGGTGGAGGGCTTGTTGTAGTAGCATTTCTCGGAATGTCAATTTTAGCTTGGCCATTTTTATGGGAACATCCGGTAACCAGTTTTTTGGAGCAGTTTAAAGTCATAACGGAAGTGAAGCAACCTAATCCTACATTGTTTTTTGGAACTTTTTATGCCCCCAAAGCAGCTCCCAGATGGTACCTGCCGGGTTATTTTGGAATTACAATTCCTGTGATAATATGGATACCTTTTTTCTACGGGTTTTACGATCGGTTAAGGCATCTCAAGCAGAATCAGCTTCAGGAAATAAAAAACAATCCGTTATTCTGGATTGCACTGCTTCTATTCTTCCTTCCTCTAATCGCTTCAATGGTTTTAACTCCGGTTTTTTATAACGGATGGCGTCATTTTCAGTTTATGTATCCTTTTTTATTGATAGTGGCACTCTATGGCCTCAAATCCTTTTTAAAATGGAAGAAGGTCAATAACATTACGGCACATTACAAAAGCATATTTGCAGCAAGTTTTTTTATTGTTTTAATAGCTGTAAATGGTATGTTGCACCCATTTGGAGGGACATATTTTAACCTTTGGATGGGAGCAAATCTGGAGGGTGAATTTGAGTGCGATTATTGGGGAATTAACTTTAATAAAGCATGGGAATACCTCAGTGAAAATACCTCAGGAAGAGTGAAAGTTTATGTTTCTGATAGGCCGGGAATATATAATTTAGAACTGCTGCCCATAAAAGAACAAGAACGATTTGAAATTGTATCAACGCTAGCTGAAGCAGAATACCTTGTTTCAAATCACAATCATTTTCAAGATTTTTCAACCCAACTTTGGTACACTTTTTACTTTGGAGAAAACAGACCGGCACTGGGGAAAGAAGTTTTTAAGGCTGGTACTTATCAGCTTACTGCGGTAAGTGTTTTTCAGCTGCGATAGAGTCTAAATGACTTTGGTAATATTGCTGAACCTGAGGTGGATTTGGAATAGCTAAATCCAGTACAAAGCGCTCCATAACTTCATACAGGATAATATCAGGATAGCCTTGGCTAAATGCTTCCGGGAAAAAACCGTAGGTCCATAAATAAACGCTTTCCTCAAAATGAGGATTCAAGGGAGTAATGAGGTAATTCGAATATGAATCTCTGAATATAAAAATTGAAAGATCATTTATAGGTGCTTGGTTAATGCGTGAAACCGTTAACGATTTTGTTGGAATATCCGGAGATTCTCGTTTAAACTCTTCCGAACAATCACAAGGGGTCTTTGGGAAAAGCAAAATTTCACTTCTCAACAAATAATCTTGTAAGCCCAATAGAGAGGATAAATCGCCATAATTGTTTTCAGAAGAAACTTGGTCAAACTCAGATAGCGGATAAGGTTCTCCCATTTCAGGGAAATAATTGTTCAATGTATCTACCAATGCTTCATAGGCATAAAAAGCACCTAGGTGGTTCCAATGGGAATCTCTTCTGTAATAAAGCGACCTGTCTTCAGCTGCTTTGGCGCTCATAATTGTAGGTTGCAGGTTAATGAGTCTTAAATCTGTGGTAGCCTTAAGGTAATTAATCACGGTTTCCATTACAGAAGGATGGTTTACAGGCTGCAAATCATCCGGCAAAAATTCGCTATATACAGTAGGCTTCATTGGGGGAAAAGCAAAAAAGATTTTAGAGCCGTGTGATTCTGCCCAGTATTGCCTTTCCAGCAAATTACGTCTTATTATTTCTAGAGCAGCGGTGTCAATTGGGTGAGCGTTTCTTACGATTGTTTTAACGCCTTCACCGGTGTAAAACATCCAGTCATCTTTCCCAATAACAACAGTAGACAGCTCGTTGGTTTCATTGAATAGCACTACACTTATAATGTTGTCTGTACTAATCATTATAGAACGTGCGCCAAAGTGGTCAGAAATATAGCTTTCTATGTGACCGGGTATTTCCGAAACAGATAGCGTGTCTATTCCTTTTAAATGATTGGTGCGTCTTTTTTCAGCAGAGAAGTAGGGTGTTGGAGAAGAGAAAAACCACAATAAACCAGGAGTAAAGAGCAATACAAGAAAAACAATAGGAAACCAGCTTTGGTAAACTGGTAAAACTTTTTCTCGGTGCGAAAGCCGAATGAGAAGGCTAAACACTACAATTACCAAAAGAAAACCCATATAAAGGTTAATCCTAAAGATAACCCGATCCAGAATGCGGTAATAAGAAAGCCATTTGCTGTAGAAAATAACATAAGGATCTTCTCCCGTGGGTACAATCTGCAATACACTTTGGTTTTGCTTCTGTACAATTTTTAATTGGGCATCATTTACTAACGGAAAAGCAGTTGTTAACTCAGTACCAGTAGCTTTAAGTTGAGCAAGAGCATTGTAAACCTTTACAGACGTTATAAAGTAATTGTCAGAAGCAGGATCTACATCAATGCGGAGGGAATGCAGTGGATCCATTCTTGAAATAAGTAAAGTAGGAATAGCTGCAGGATCATTAGGGTTAAGAAAAATTGGTCTTGCATCTGAAAAAGAAGAAGTTCTGGTAGGTAAAATACCATAAATATTACCAGGCTTTTGATCCCATTCAATATCTACAACAGTTCGGTTTGGAAATTCACTAAGGTTATCCATTAAGTGGTATAATCCAAATCCAATCATTAATGCAAAAAGAAAATAGCCAATGGTTTTTAACCACGATAAGCCTGCCATTGAAGGAATTGCCCACCACAAAAACAAAAAAGTAAGAAGTGCAATCAATGCGTAGATAAGTAGTCGACTGATTATATGGCTGGCGATTGATTCGGTAATATTATCGGCAGAAAAAGAGAGTCGCACTTGATTGCCGGAAACAATGACAGCAGATTTGTCAAAATCGATTGTACCATTCTCTACAGTAGCGTGTTCTAATTCACCAATTGTTTGAATTAATCGGATTGTATTACCGCGGAGGTACATCAGAGATTTGAAATAAAGTGTGTCTCCTTTTTGTACATCGGATAAGTTAAAGTGGAACTCTTGGGCTTTTTGAGGCTCAATAGCAACTACATGGTTTTCACTAGGAATTTGAGTAGGTAAAAGGAGTGTTTCCCTGTGTTGGTCATTGGTTTCAAAAATTTCAAGTGTAGCTGTAGAAGGTGCTTTTACTTGAAGGTAAATGACTTGATTTTCGAAAGGCTTCTCAATAGTATTGAACAACACAAGCACCAACAGAACACTAAAAAGTGCAGCGAAAGAAATGTTTTTTATGTTGCGTTTAGAAACCATTTAGAAGCGGTAATAGATGAATGGGTTGTAGGTACTGGTGGCAATATCTAAGCAGCAAAGCACAAAAAGTACAAGCAATACAAGTTGATAAGCCGGTACGGTAATTTTTTTCCATTTAGGAGAAATATTCAGTGGTTTTGAAATCCATTTTACACTGAATAAAATACCCAATATCATCATCAAAGCTTGTTGCTTTGAGAGTAAATCAGAAACGTTCGAAAAAGAGAAAGAAAAGACTCCTTGCATATAAGCAATGAAGTCAGAGAAATGCTCAAGCCTAAAAAGCATCCATCCAATCATTACAACCAATATGGTGTAGATATGCCCTAGGATCGGCATCTTTTTTAAAATTTTGCCAAAGCCAATACGTTCAATCAATAAGAAAAAACCGTGAAAAAGGCCCCAGAATACAAAATTCCAGCTGGCTCCATGCCACAATCCTGTGAGAAAGAAAACAGTTAACAGGTTAGCATAAGTTCGTCTTACGCCTCTTCTGTTTCCTCCTAAAGGAATATAGAGGTAATCACGAAACCATGTAGAAAGAGAAATGTGCCACCTTCTCCAAAATTCTTGTATGCTTTTAGACTGATAAGGGAAATTGAAATTTTCATGAAAATTAAAGCCAAACATCTTTCCTAACCCAATGGCCATATCCGAATAGCCAGAAAAATCAAAATAAATTTGAAGTGTGTACGCCAGCATTCCCAACCAAGTAACCGATGAATTCCAACTATCTGGCTGATTCATAATAGCATCAGTAAGTTGTCCCATACTGTTGGCAATAATTACTTTCTTTCCCAAACCAATGATAAAACGTTTAACCCCTTCGCTAAATAGCCCAATATGATGAACCCTTCTGTGTAGCTCACTTGCAACGTGGTGATAGCGAACAATAGGGCCAGCTATAAGTTGAGGAAACAAAGCCACGTAAAGAGATAGGCGTAGCGGGTTCTTTTGTACGTGGGCTTGTTTTCTATTAACATCAACCAAGTAACTGATCGCTTGGAATGTGAAAAACGAAATTCCAATTGGTAAAGGAATGTTTGGAGCAGAAAGTTGATAGCCTTCCGGTAAAATTGGATTTACAGAATGGACAAAAAAGTCGCTGTATTTGGCAATAACAAGTACCAATAAATTGAGCGAAACACCAATAATCAAAGGCCATTGTTGAGTTGAATACCGATTAAGGAGTAATCCAAAAATATAGTTGAGTAAGCAAGAGAATAGCATTACAAATACAAATACCGGCTCACCCCAAGAATAGAAAAAGAGACTGGCAATAAGCAGAAATATGTTTTTGAGCTGAATAGATGGTAGGCTGTAATAGATAAGTAATACAGCAGGAAGGAAAAAAAATAGAAAAACTACCGAACTAAAAACCATGAAAGCAGTAAGGTAAAACAGGGGAAGTAGCATTTTAATCCGTGTCCCTGTATTTTATTATACGTTCTTAGGTTTCGAAAATAAGTAATATTGATGACGACCAAATCATGTGAATTCAAAAAATAGTTATTGCATTAAGAATGCTATAAAACTCAACCAACAGAGATTAAAGAAAATGCTTTTCTAAAGCACTTATTGCTTCATAAATTTCACTTTAATCGTTTCGTGGTTTGTAACACCGACCAAACTGTAAATCCCAGTTGGTAAATCAGCAACATCAATCGTGAGTGATTGATGTTGTGTTGGGAAAACATTGATCTGTTTCACCAATTGACCATTGATGTTGTATATGGATAGCTCATAAACCGTTGAGGTAAGTTGAATATTCAATTCATTGTTGGCCGGATTAGGCCAAAGCTTAAGACTATTTTCATTATTGATTTCAGCAACCGAAGTCGGATCGTATATCCAATAGCAAGAATCAACAATTCCTGTTTCGTAAGACCCAAAATCAGGGTCTGAGTAGCAACGAAGTCCACCAATAATATCTGCATCTATGGCTGGGTTACAGCTATAGTTATTATAGTTAAACAAGTAATACAAATCTCCTAGTCGCTCTAGGTAAACTATTTTAGTAGTGTCTTCGATACTCCACCCTGCACAAGAAAGAATAGAGGATGCGTATACTTTTTTAAGAGTATCAGTATTTATGATTTCTATGCCTACTGAATCGACAATATAATGTAAAGTATCAATGCTAGGAGTCATGCCCAAAGAAGCGGGTGTATATACAAAATCCCATTCATCTCCTGCTTGAGCATTGAAAATTTGAAAAGGGCTAAATGCTTGCGTAGTTGTATCGTAAATAAACAAAGTGTCATTGTTCGTGTGTAAAAATTTAGTGCCTCCTGACAACTCCTGATGGCCTTCAGGAGCCACAACTTTTTGACAAGTTTTACCTTGTATAACAGTATCAGAAATGCTTTCGATTGTTTCATACCCTATATTCGGAGAAGAGGAAAAATCAACTGTATATACCCACTTCGCACCAACAGGAGCAAAGTCTTGTGCGAATATTGAGGTTGTTGAAAACAGTAAGATTAGTGTTAGAACAGCGTAAAGTTTTTTCATTGTTGAATGATGATTTTAGAAGAATACAATTGGCCTTTGTCCCAGACCATAATGGAATAGCTTCCCGTAGTTAATTTTTGGTTGATAGAAAGTTGATTTCCTTCAAATTTTCCTTGTAGACCTACACCTCCACTCATAGGGATAATTGTAGCCTTATTGGAAGGGGAGAATTGAAGGTCGGTATAAATAACATTTGATGATGTTGGGTTAGGATAGACTTCGAAGCTAATGTAGTTTGGAGAGGTGACTTCTTCAATTCCTACAGTTGTCCAATCAGTACAAGGGCATCCATCGATACAACCGTTACTATCGGTTTTAACGATCCACCCTTGTTGAGAACTGCTTGGTACATTATCGTATTCTCCCGGATAATAGGTTCCAACAATTACAATCGAATTATTTTCGAGAATGGTTAGATTATTCCCAATACAGTTGGAGCTGGCACTTTTTGCTTCAGGATGTTTAATGTGTCTGATCCATTGGAGTTCTCTATTTTTATTCCACTTGTAAAGGGCAACTTGTTTAGCCCGTGTCCATGTTTCAGTGTTTCCTAGGGGTTTTCTTAAATCTGAAGAATCGTGTGAGCTGAATGAAGAACTCATAGCGTACAGTGATCCATTATTTCCAAAATGAATATCTGTCATTGCATTAGTAGAGTTTGCCAGTGTGCCTATAGAGTCTACAAAGCTCCATATAACTTGCCCCGTGTTTAAATCAACCTCTTTAAGTCGAGCATATTGATCATTATTGCCTATGCCATAGGCGCTGGTCATAATACAAGAGCTATCAGTTAATACTGCTTTGGTTGAAGAAATAGCTGGATTTCCATTTTCATTTTCAATTGAAATGCGGTTGATTAAGTTCCAGTTGGTGTCGTATCTGGCAACCATTTGTTTCGAGTAGGCGGATTCACCATCATAGTTGTTGTCATAAACCGCAATGAATAAAAAGTTATTATCTTGGGTATAGGCATAATGAGTATAATCATCAATGTAGTTAGAGGCATTAAATTGAACTTCATCCAATATAATTCCATTTGTATCAATTATATATCCTTTTGAACTAGCACCATTTCCAGTCATAGTGTAATTGATATTGCCGCCAAAAAACAAATTGTCATTATGTGTGGAGTATATGAGATCAAAAGTGTTGTTATTAAGCACGTTTATTTTAGTGACAAAGTCAATTAGAGAATTTGTATCTATTTTATGTAGAAAGATAAATGCAGAGTCGGTGTATGTGATTGCATAATAGTGATTACTACACTTTGTGATGTTTAATGCCTTATATATGGTGTTCGAATAATCGTTTGAAGTAAGTGGAGCAGTTAGAATATCTCCATTTGAGTCTACTCTAATCATAGCAAANCCATTATNATANANNGGATGGTAATAAATAANTTGACTTACAATATTNTCATCTTGTTCANNNANAATTCCANNTAANANNAAAACATGTTCTCCGCTTGGTAGTTGATCAATACTCTTATTAAAGGTTTGAGTAAAAGCCTTCTGACCCNNAAGNATCAGAAGGCTGTANAATGCATATTTGATNTATTTTATCATTTAAAATCGNGTGTAATTAATNACCTCCCANCGGTTNTCATTTTCATAAAGTTCGACAAAATATACNCCNGGTTCAACTTNAAGGTCTAAAAGAGTGGTTGAACTGGTNAGTTNACCTGTTTTTACTTCACGACCTTGNGNATCNANTAATCGATAGCGNTATACATTTTCAGANTGCATGCCATNGANTTNTANNGTAACAGGTGCATCTCCTGAAGGNTTAGGGTANAGCGTTGCNGATATNGAANTGTTTATNTCNGGTGTNTGNANAAAGNTNCCTTCTTTNTAGTANTCATANNTGCTTTGTGTNGANGTTTTNTTACTNNCAGGTANAGAAGGNGGNGTNGGAAATTCGTAGATNCCCATTTCATTGAATCGAATGATGTTCTTGGCATTATTTGATACATAATCAGNGTTGGAAACATAGCTTTCCAAAGCGTCAAAATAAGGNGTGTCTTGCGGCCACTGAATACCATCAGACGTATAAAATGCGCTCATGTACTCCCCAAGAAAATCTACATATTCATCACGATGGTTGTTGTATGATGTAACACCATAGTCAACATTAAGCCATTGGGTTAATTCNCTGCTTACAGCTTCGTTGTCTTGCAAAGAAAGCTCGTATTGAAGTAGCCTTTTCTTTCCGGTGAATTCACTTTGATGTTTTCCCATCCACACCAATAATGAATCTGAACTTCCCGTGTCACTNTAGGTTTGATAATGATCCAGAATCTTTCTATATTCTTTNTCCCTTTTCCAATGAAGACCACCTAATTCAATCATCATNCTGTCCTTGTAATTCATCAGAGAAGATTCATCCACAAGGCTACTGATCATGTAAGCCGGCATGGGATCGTTTTTAGTCTCTAATATTTCTATAACCTCTTCAACCTGCATTAAATCAGCATTGACTTCCAATACTTCATAGAGCATTGCATTACTTAGAACATCTTGTTCGATAACAGCCGTAAAGGTTTCGTATGAAATAGGAGACTTTTCGAGAAGGTCATCACGTAAACTAATCGCATCATTGGAATAAGTAGATTCTATGGTAGAGATGAGATCATCGTAATCACCACCATCTAGTGCATTGTAATAGCTTAAAAGTCGATCAGTATAAATGGTCTTCCAAATGTTGTAGTCAAATATACTGGAACTTAATTGTGCAGGTGTTAATTGATCAAGGAAATCATCAGTGTCGGTAGATTCATCTCCATCACAATCGTTATCCGCAGTATGTGAGATATTTGTATTAACTACAAAAGATGGAATCTGTCTGAATTGATTAGAATAGAAATAAGTAGGAATAATCCCTGAATCAGAATTGTTATAATAATAGACAAGAGTATCGTATGAAAAAGTATTACCTGCTGCTATATAACTTTGTTGATTATTGATGTTTGCTTGATATCGAGCTGCACCCCAACCGCCAGCGATATAAATATCAGTAGAGGTACTGTTAAATTCATTACAGAAAAACTTAAGCCCATCATGTTCTGTCAATTGTGAATATTCATAGTTATCTGACCATGACAAAATACCGATACCTACATCATTGGTGTAGTTGTAGTCGATGACATTGATATCTGCCCCTGTTTTGTAGGCGACAATTCCATCATTGTATGTTCCCCCATTATTGATTAATGAGTTTCCAGTTATTTCATAACCAGTAGCTTCTCTGATAAAAATTGACCACCAAATTGTTTCACCCTCGCTTGTGAATCGATTTCCTTTTACCGAAACATCATTTTGACCATCAACAACAACGCCAGAGGTACAATCTTCAAATTCAGAATCTAATATTGATACCTTGTAAGCTGCACCTGATCCCGCAGTAGCTTCTACGCCAATATAAAGGTTGTTAAATTGTGATAAATCCATATTGTTGCTAGAGCAGGGGCCTGTACCTCCTACACAAACATCTTCAACGGTATAGCCAGCATCTATAGAGTAGATACCAGTTTGATACTCATAATCTGTGTAATTGTTAAAATAGCATGCATTGAATTGAACCCCTCTTACTTGCCAAAGCGTAACCATTGCAATAGGGTTTTCACCTGTGTTTAAGGCTTCAGTTTGCTCAAAGGTGCAATATTTGAATGAAGAGATATTTCTAATAATATTGGAAGGATTGCTTGGCGTATAATTCTCATAAGCCATGAATTCAATACTACGGAGATTGTTTCTGAAAGTAGTGTTCTCCGCATCAATTATACCACCCATTGAAGTCCAATCATTGACTTTCCAATTGGTTACAGCATGGCGGGCATTTTCAATTAATGCATCATTTTTAAATGTGGCTTTTCCTTGGTATTGAACCCCGTTATCTTCAATTTGAGATTTTGTGGCATCACCTTCTACTTGAATACCGCCCCATAGATATTCGTCATCAAAAGTTGTTATTGTTCCTCCATCAACAATTAGTTCTGCACCGGGCTCAACATAAATATTTCCAGCAGGAGGCATAAAGACTTCACATTTTAGTGTTAAAGTTGCCCCACTTTTGACCACAATGTTACTGTACATGCGGATGCTAAATTCCCATGTTTCGTCATAAGAAACAATATGATCAGGCTCTAAATTTGTGTTCTCTTTGATAAATCGTCTAGCAGAAGATAGTTTAGTCGCCCGATGCACTCTTCCGATTTGCATTGGAGTGGCTTCTCTATGATCTGATCCACAGAATCCACCAACCCAGTTTAAAGAACATGTATCATCAGGTGTACCACAACACCAATCCTCATAAGGCATGTCTATTTGAGGGCATTGAGTAGTTCCTGATCCCCAAAAATCTTCAAGAAAATCAAAAGAATAGATTTGAGAAGAAAACTCATTACAACAAGTGGATTCATATACATGTAAAAGACCAAAAACATGACCGATTTCATGCATTAGATTATTTGCTAATGAGATTGCACACCACTCAAGACTAGAAGCACTCTGATAGGCACTATAATAATTCTGTGCAACAATTGCTTGGAAAATATCTAAATTCTTGTAGTTGGCAATTTCGTTAACCCTACCACCAGTTCCAAAGTTTCCAGATACAAGAAAAACATTTAATACTTCATCTTCATTTGATGCAGCATTTTGTTCTAACTCAGTGAAAGATCTACTTCCATAAAGAGAAGAGTTTACAATAAAATCAGGGGAAGTAGCTTGCTCAACTCGAAATCTCACATCTGGTATATGACAGTCTGTACCACAAACACATGTTTGAGGGTTTAGAGGACTGGAGATATTGCCAAACAACATATTAACTTTAGATACCAATGAATCTAAAAATTCCAGATCAGCCGCATTATTTTCGAAATTTCCTGCTTGACCTGGGGTAGAAGAATTCTGAACCACAATAAATTTTATTTCTACTGTTTTTACAGGATCAGTAGCATTGGGTATGAATCTTTCCTGAAGCTTATACCTGTTAGAATTGTTGGCAATATTATCTGATAAACATGTAGAACCAGAAGTTGCATTGGTAGAATTTTGAGATTGAGAGTTCGAAGAAGTATCCGTTATTCCGAAACATCGTACCTCTTGAGCATTGATGGCTTCACCTGTTAAAAATAAAAGCAATAAAAGAATTACAGGCTTAATATAAAGCCATGAAAGGATTGTAGCTTTTTTCATAAAGCATTAAGGATTTAGATTTGTCGAGCTATATGCTCAAATAGATTTAGGGCGATGAAGCATTACAAAGGGGAAAATGATGCTTAATCGAACATGCTCAGGACTTAGATCATGCCCTTACATGTAGGTTGTGATTTTCCGGTGAGAAGAGGTATAGTTTGCTGAGAAGTGTTTACGAAATAAAATAGGGCTTGAGCATAAATGTTCAGTTTAATACAATTAGGTTATTTTGTTTGTTGGAGTAAAACTAACAATTCCTGTTGAGTAACCAAACAGTTGAGGATGAAACAGGTAAATTTACGGGTGAATTGAAATAAAGTGCTGCTAGACTTAGAGGTATAAAACTTATTCTGGTTTTTTATTCTAAAGGTAAGCCATCAAAGAATTCCTGGATGGTGATTTGATGAATGTCAATGATCTTAAACAAGCTTTTCATACTAATATTCTGACCATTTTCCATTCTCCAGTAATGTTTACGGTCTAAGTCGTTTTTGACAGCAAAGGTTTCATAGCTCGTATATCCCGCAGATTTTCTCAATTCTTTAATTCTTAATCCAATAGCTTTTATTCTCACGGAAAAAACTTCATCTGCGTTCATTTTTCGAATGACGAGAATCTCTTAAAAAATATTTACGGCATATGTGCCGTTTTTTTATATTTGAGGCATAAAAGCCTTAAAAGTGGATAAGAGAAATTTCTAAGGATAAATGGTGATGTAAGGTTGGTTCATTCGCATCAAATTTGACACTCCACTATGCATAGTAGCTCATCTGTGAATAAGATGGAAAAAGGAATAATTTTCTGATGAAAAGGCGGTTGTATAGAAAAACACCGGGAAAGAGGGGAAATTCCCGATGTAATGAACGAAGGCATAATGTTTTCGTTTGTTGTTCCGTAAGAAAAGGCGGGTTGCACCAGTAGCCTGCCTTTTCTTTGTTTTTCAATTGTGAAAAGCACGCGACAGGGCATAAAAAAACAGGGTAAAACCCTGTATTCCTTAGTGGAGCATAGCGGAGTCGAACCGCTGACCTTTTGACTGCCAGTCAAACGCTCTAGCCAACTGAGCTAATGCCCCCAATAAAAAAGCCGCTACAATTGTAGCGGCACAAATCTAATATTTTTCTTTACCTGACAAATTAGCCGTCTTGGTAAATTTCTTCGTAGAGTTTTTTTACCTCAGGATTGTCACTCACTAATAGTCTGGCATCTGCAATAGCATCCTGAGCTTTACCGTACATATTTTTCTCCAGTAAATAATTGGTGTATTCAACTAATGCTTCGGGCACTAAATCTGCAGTAGCTTCTTCCAATGCCTTTTGGGCTTCATATTCTTTTTTAAGGTTTTCCATGGCGACACTAATGTTTTCTTTACCCGATCTTCTATCCCTTGCTTTGAGTTGAGTAACACCTAGCATCAGTTGAACGTTATGATCAGCCGGATCAAATTTTCTGATCTTCTTAAGGTAATAAGAAGCCTTTCTAAAATCGTTGAGGTTATAGTTGTATAATGCTTCTTCTACAGCACGAATTTTTAATGTAGTAAAGAACTCTTCGTGGTCTTCCATTAAAGAAGTTTCATCATCTTTTCTGTAAAGTTTGTAAGCATGTTTCAATGCATTTTTAAAAGCTCTAGGATAGTATTCCGATAGTTCGGGATCTTGAGCTACTTTAAAATAACTCATAGACAAGTATAGATAAGGATCAGGGTCTCGTTTTGTGTTATCCTTTTCTGTGTAACGTTCTGCTTTTTTGATGCATTTCTCGTAATCTCCCATTACGTACAAGTCAAAAAGCTTGTCATATTTTGATTCGTTAAGCTGGGCAAACCCAGTAGAAATAAAAAGAAAAAATAAAGTGACTGCACTTAGTTGTTTATGCATAACTTTTTTTGATTGTTTTATGTTCGAAAAAATCGGTTCAGGCAACAAAATTCACGGATGTGAAAACGAAATGTGCCAGATAATTAAGAACCGCTGAGCCATTAAATTACAAAATGATAACAACTCTTTACGAAAATGGTTCAGTTAACATGTAGAAAATGAGTGAAAAAGGGGTGAATATGAATTAAAAATCAACCCGTTCATTNCCTCTGAATTTTACNACAAAGGCATCAATAAAACCCAATTCGCGAAGCTCGTCTCTTCTTTTGTCAGCAGTTGTTTTGGAGTTAAANTTACCTGAGAAACACCGGATGTAATCCAAATCTTCGATGGTTTTAAAATCAGGAACCTGACTAAAAGCTTTGGTATTTACCTTATTGGAAAAGGCTCCTATTTGTACACTGTAGTATTCTTTTTGAGTAGTTGATGAGAAATTAAACTCTTCGGTCGTTTCTGGTTCTTCTTCAACTCCTCGATCTGTATCTGTAAAGGCTAAAAAGTCAGGATTACCCTCTTCTTGAATTTCGATAGCAGTGTCGGCTTTGGCTATGGATTGATGTGTAGAAACTTCTTCATTTGTTTCTTGAGCAGATAGAGCTTTATCTGCTAAAAGAGAATTTGTTCGGTTGATTCTGTATTTGCTTCCGGTAAATTCAAGCAACCCCGCCTGAACTTCATTACCGAGACCTTCATCAAAGATTAAATCAATTTCTTGCACAGCATAGTCTTCTTTGAACTTATAGTCTTTGGCCGGGAATTGTAGCTCTTTGGTNATATAACCTTCTTTTTCTGCAATGATAACTACTAGTTCGTCTCCGGGATGAATGATGAACTGNAAGAGCCCTTTAGTTTCAGTTTTTTCAAATTTTTTGGAATGATTGACGTACAGTGTNTAAGTAACATTCTTAAGCCTTGATTTACCCGAATAAGCCCTCAACTGAACAGTCATATTTGATCTAGACCCAGCGAGGTTGATCAAAGGCAAGATGATAAAAAGAAGTACTAAAACACGGATTTTCATTACTCTACCACTCAAAGCACACAAATTAAGAAACTTTGTGATAGTAATGCAAAGTAAGGCGTATTATTAATAGCCAATTCTTTCTTTGCCTCTCATTAAAACAACAAAGGNATCATTAAAGCCCATATTTTTTAAAGTAGCTAAATGATCTTTGGCTAATGTACGTTGGGTAAACNTACCAGAAAAACAGCGCATGTATTCATCACTGCCTTCAATAACCTGAAAATCAGGAATNGNAGAAAAGACATTTGGATCGTAATTTTTTTTGAANGCTCCTACCTGAACTGAATACCATTCTTTTTCTTCATTCAAAACCGGNTTTGAAGTAGATGAACTAGATGGAGAAGTAATTTCTGAACTACTTTTCTGGGCAGGGATATTATTACCAATATCTGCTAATAATTTTTCTTCCCGCTGCGCTTCAAGTTGTTTTAATTTAAGCTCTTCTCGTTTTTTTAATGTGGTAACGGCAGAGTCTATACTATTGATTNTTTGCTGTGCGTATGCATCATTTGGTTTNGCTTCCAGAGCTATTTCATAATATCCCCGTGAATATTCATATTCCTCCAGAGCCCAGAGCCCATTTCCGTTTTTGATAGCTTTTTGGTAAATCAAAGCGAATTTTTCACTTGCATTATCTTTTTNAGNTGATGAAGAAGCAATAGGAGTTACAGCAGNTTCCTTTTTTTGTTGCTCAAAAGCTATTGAAGAAGTGTCTTTAGCAACAGAAGCTTCAACTTCAATAGTTTTTGAGGCTTCTTCTTTCGGTTGGGCTTCATATTCTCTCCAAATGGTATCAAGGCTTGAAAATATNTATCCACCTTGCCTTCTTGAAAAAGAAAAAGTTCCTCTAATACGGTGAGGACTTTCTTCTTCTAAACGGTCAAACTCAAGGTCTATAATTTGAGAATTGTACTTGCGTGTGAAAGGGTAATCTTTAGTAATAAAGAGAATTTCTTTGCTAATAAACCCTGGCCTTTCAATAATNAGCAGACATTCTGTGTTTTCAGGGTTAATTTCAAACTTATATTTCCCGTTAGAAGAATAGTAGGAATCCTGAACGTTATCGTCAACAACTAAACGGTAGTTTACATCGCTAAGAGGCTCATCTGTATGCAAAGCAGTACANAGTACTTTTAAAGGCTTTTGCGCACTAACGCTAAGCGAAAAAAAGATGGCCAATATTGGACAAAGAGAATACTTGATCTTGGGGACTATCATAGAGTATCACTTTAAGCGAGCCAAGGTAGTGCAATTGGCTTTAAATCACAATGAAATTAGCGTTATAAAATANTGAAAGTTAGNGGGATGNNGTTAAAGTTCTTTTTCNATAGCAACAAGAATGTCATCACTTAAAGGCTTCACTGAAGATGGAAAAGCCTGAACAACTTCTCCATTGCGATTGACCAAAAACTTAAAGAAATTCCATTTTACTTCTTGTTCAACTTTTCCATTATTCGTTTTCTCAGTTAAGAATTGATAGAGAGGGTGTTTATCAGCTCCTTTAACCGTGATTTTTGAAAACATTGGAAATGTCACTCCATAATTCTTTGTGCAAAAAGCCTGAATTTCATCATCAGAGCCGGGTTCTTGCCCTCCAAAATCATTAGACGGAAAGCCTAAAATAACAAGACCTTGATCGTTATACTTTTCGTAAAGTTTTTGTAGCCCTTCATACTGAGGNGTATATCCGCATTCGCTGGCAGTATTTACAAATAAGANTACTTTACCTTTATATTCACTGATTGAAACATCTTNTCCATCAATGGTTGTCATTGTAAACTGGTATACAGTTTTGTCAGTACCTAAAAAAACAAGGCTTAAAATGGAAAGAGAAATTAAAAGTGTTTTCATTTATTTTTTGATAAAACGGTAATAATTCAAATGATTTCAGANAAACTTTGGGCTCATATAGCTTCAGCACTGAAAATTAGTGAAAAGTTATTANGNANCAGCATAGTGGCAGGAGGAAGTATAAATGATACGTACAGAGTTGATGCCGAAAATAGAAAATACTTCCTAAAAATAAATGATGATAGAGCGTTAAAAATGTTTGAATTAGAGCAAAAAGNGTTGGCTCTTTTACGGCAAANATCAGTGAATGTTCCCCAAGTTTATGGTTTGGTTAAATATCAGAACCTTGGCATTTTAGTGATGGAATATNTACCGAAAGGCGTTGCCTTAAAAAGTTCAAGCGAGCAGTTGGGNAAAATGATGGCAGAATTACATCGCAGCTCAAATTTTCATTTTGGATTAGATTATGATAACTATATGGGTGCATTGCCACAATCCAATCATCAGCACAGAAATTGGACTGCATTTTTTATACAAGAACGGCTATTACCTCAAGCAAAATTAGCGGTAGATAATNGACAGTTAGCTAAAGCAGACCTAAATAAAATTGAAGGTTTGAGTAAGATTATTGATACGATCTATCCAGAGGAACCNGNCGCCTTGGTTCATGGAGATTTTTGGGGAGGGAATTATTTGATCACAGAAGATGGCGTACCCTATATTTTTGATCCGGCAGTAGCCTATAGNCACCGAGAAACAGATTTGGCAATGACCTTACTTTTTGGTGGGTTTGATGATGCCTTTTACAGTGGCTACAATGCAATCTATCCGTTAGAAAAAGGCTGGAAAGAAAGAGCAACCCTTACCAACTTATATCCTTTACTCATTCATGTNAATTTATTTGGAGGAAGTTATGTAAGCCAAGTGAAAGCCATTCTACAACAGTGGAGTTAATGGCTGATTAATTATTACGTTGCTGAGCTTTATCTTCATTGTTTTTAACGCCCAGCCCACTTAACATTCCNGAAAGTACACTTCTTAAAACGTATGCAAAGACCGTTTTTTCAGGGTCTCTGTAATGACTAATGTTTCCTTTCATAGGAGTAGGGTCGTTTAATGTTCCTTTTAAGGATAAAGCGGTGTTTCCTGCAAAAACAGCAACATTACGAATTACCCGGTCTTTGAATTTCATTGATTTTACTGCATTGCCTAATTCCAGATGAGGATTGTCTACATTAAACGTTACGTTGCCATTGGCATAAGCGTTATCAGCATGCATATTAAAGGTTAGTTGCTCGACCTCTCCAGATGTAAACTTCACTTGAGCCAATGGTTCTACGATCGTATTCATATTGGGAAGGTTGAGGTGCTGAACCTTTCCTTTTACATTGAAAGCGTCATTTGAATGATTCAACTCAAATGCAGCATTTATTTTAACCTGAGCTGTAGTAGCCAATATTCCGGAAGCATTAACCAACATGTTTGGATGCTTTTGAACCCGTAGACTATCGTTGGTAATGTTAGTGATTAGGCCATTAATTTGCTGAATATCAATGGTAGCTATCTCACGGGTTTTCTTTCCGCGGTCTGCAATATGAACATCCATTTGTTTTACTTCAATAGAGTCAATGTCAATAGCAAGTTGAGTTTCCTTTAAAAAGGTATTGGGAAGTCGTTTTTTTCTTTTGGGGAGGTAATTCAAAGCAAAGTCGCGATAAAGGTTTAATTGTGCCGAATCAATTGTGATTTTCTGGGCCTTTACATGCTTACTAAATGCTAGGTCTAGGTAACTGATTCCGTCTATGCGTAATGTTTTACACTGCAGTTCAGGAAAATCTTGTTGAAAGCCTTTTGTTTGGGCATATTCTTCTTTTGAGATTGTTGGAGTAAGCTGAATGGTTTCAGCAATAAAGTTGTGTTCACTAGAATTAAATGTTGCTTTTTCAGCTTTAAACTGAAGGTATTCATCATGAAGGTAGGCGATGAAGTTTTCCATTTTTAAATTAAAATGCTCAAAATAGATGAAGTGATAAAGAGCTTTGTTGAATTCAAAAGCATCTAATTTCATAGAAATCCTATCTGTATGTGCCAATAAAAGAGTGTCTTTTCCTATTTCATACAAGTCAATGGTTCCGTTGGTTAATAAAAAATCATTGATGAACAGAGCACCAAGTTTCGAAGCTTGTTGAAGAGTACTGTCTTGTTTGGGGGGAGAAGAAATAGAATCTAATCTGGCAAGTTTGTAAAAGGTGAGCTGGGGCTTATCAATGGTTAATTTTCGAATGTTTATTTCTTGATCGAAGATAACTCCAAAAACGTTTCCTAGTCCCAATTCTAGCGCATCAAATTTTACGTTTAAATAAGATTGAAAAGAAAGTGTAGTGTCAAAAAATGTAGCATTGGGAATTAATTCAATTCCATTGACTTTAGCTTTTAATTGGATGATTGAAAAAGAAGCGTTTTCAATTTGAAGTGAGTAAGCTCCATTGGTTTCTTCTTCAACTAGCTCTTCAAGAGATTGAACCAGTTTGGGGGTAATTGTGTAGTAGAGAAGAGCACTTAAAATACCCAAAGAAATCACGATTAAAAGTGAGACTCGAAGTATAATTTTCTTGGTGTTTATTCTTTTCATAAGTGCTAGTACTTCTCTTCTTGGACTAAGGTAAATAAACTCATCTGGGACAAGGTCCCTATGTATATGAATTGAGTTTCTTTGCAAAAAGTTTAAAATATGAATTATCTGTCGGTAGAAAATATCTCAAAGCGCTATGGTGAGCGTGTGTTGTTTGAAGGGCTTTCTTTTGGATTAGACAAAGGACAGAAGTCAGCTCTCATTGCCCGCAACGGAACTGGGAAAACAACGCTGATGAATATTTTGGCCGGATTAGATACGCCTGATACTGGAGAAGTAACTTACCGCAATGAAATTAAAGTAAGTTTTCTACCGCAAGAACCTCATTTTGATCCGCAACAGCGTGTAGGCGATGCGCTTTTTCATAGCGAAGCACCTGCGGTAAAAGCCATTCGTGAATACGAAGAAGCCATAGAAAGCAATGATACTGACAGGATGCAAAAAGCCATTGACAAGATGGATCAGTTAGCGGCCTGGGATTTTGAAGTTCAGATCAAACAAATTTTAACGAAGCTTAAAATTCACCATTTCGATCAAACAATTTCTACATTAAGCGGAGGTCAGAAAAGAAGGTTGGCACTAGCAGGTGTTTTGATTGAAGAGCCAGATTTACTCATTTTAGATGAGCCAACGAACCACTTGGATCTAGATATGATTGAGTGGCTAGAAGAATACCTTCGAACCGGAAACCTCACCTTGCTAATGGTAACGCACGATCGTTACTTTTTAGAAAATGTGTGTGATGATATTTTAGAAATAGACAACGGTAATCTCTATCGCTACAAGGGAAACTACTCTTACTACCTTGAAAAAAAGGAAGAACGTGAGCAAAACCTCAACAGCGAAATATCCAAAGCAAAAAACCTGATGCGCAAAGAATTGGAGTGGATGCGCAGACAACCCAAAGCTCGTGGAACAAAATCAAAAGCCAGAATTGATGCTTTTCACGATTTGAAAGGAACAGCCAGTCAAAAAGTAAAGAAAGACGAGCTGAGTCTAAACGTAAACATGACACGCCTTGGAGGGAAAATACTTGAACTCCATAGTATTGTGAAGCAGTATGGCGATTTCAAAATTGTTGATGGCTTTAGTTATAAGTTTGTCAAGGGAGAGAAAATTGGTATCATCGGACCTAACGGTGTAGGGAAATCTACTTTCTTGAATATGGTGATGGATCTGGAACAACCAGACGGAGGAACCATAAAAACGGGAGAAACCGTAGTTTTTGGTTACTATGCTCAACAAGGGTTGAACTTCAAACCCGGAAAGCGCGTAATTGAAGTGGTGAAAGATATTGCGGAGTTTATTCCTTTAGCTAAGGGAAAAACCTACTCTGCTGCCCAAATGCTAGAACGGTTTTTATTTCCCAGATCGCAACATTATGTCGTAGTCGACAAGCTGTCAGGAGGAGAGAAAAGAAGACTTTACTTATTGACCATCCTAATGAAAAACCCCAACTTTCTTATTCTGGATGAGCCTACTAACGATTTGGATGTGTTGACATTAACCGTTCTGGAAGATTTTCTACAAGAGTTTGATGGCTGTGTGTTAATCGTTACACACGACCGCTTCTTTATGGATCGATTGGTAGACCACGTGTTTGTGTTTGAAGGCGAAGGTGTTATTCGCGATTTTCCGGGCAACTATACACAATATCGTTTGAAAAAAGCCGCTGAAGATGCGGAAGAGAAAGCCCGAAAAGCAGAAGAGAAAACAACCAAAGAAGAAGCAAAACCTGTTGAACAAAAAGCTCCGGCAGAGAAGAAAAAACTCTCTTACAAAGAGAAACGAGAGTTTGAAATGCTTTCGGGTGAAATAGAAAAGTTAGAAACAGAAAAAGCTGAATTAACAGCGCAACTCAATTCCGGAACATTAGACCATGAGGCTTTGCAAAAAGCCGGTGAACGCATTCAGGAAGTCATCGATTTGTTGGATGAAAAAGAACTACGTTGGTTAGAATTGTCAGAGTTGGCCTAGTTTCCCCTGTTTATTTAACATTATTACAATAATGAAGTCGGAGAGCAACTTTTGATTTTGATAATTTTGCCCGTCTTTTTCCTTTTTATTTTGATACATCAATTATGAAGTTCAACGAAAAGTTGAAATACAATGATTTTCCACTCTATCTGCTAGCAATTGCACTGCTGATTCCCTCGCTTTTTATTGGGTTAGGCTACATGCCATTGATGAGTGATGAAGGCATTAGAGCATTAGTGGCTATCGAAATGGATTTTGAAGGGAACTACTTTACGCCTACTATAAATGGGGTAAATTATTACAATAAGCCTCCTTTGTACAATTGGTTAATCCTTAGCTTTTTTAACTTCTTTGATTCGCACTCATTGTACGTTTTTCGTTTGGCCAATGTATTTATGGGGTTGCTTTACGGAGGTGTGATTTATCTGTTTTCGAGAAAAATATTTGACCCTAAAAATGCAATCCTCACGGCACTTTTGTTTTTGACGTGCGGGCGTGTTTTGTTCAATGATTTTTACTTAGGACTTATTGCGCTAACACAAGCATTGGTATTGTTTTTCAACTTTTATGTCATTTATGAAGGCTATAGAAAACAGCGCTATTTATTGCTATTTACCATTTCATACTTGTTAATCGCATTAGCGTTTTTAATGAAAGGTTTCCAAGGAGTAGCGGCACAGGCGGTAACCCTATTGGTGTTCTTTAGTTGGAAGAAAGATTTTAAGCGACTTTTCTCTTGGCAGCACATTGTTGGGATGTTGCTATTTATAGGTGTTATTTCTGCCTACATGTATACCTATTATACGGTAAACCCGGAAAGCTTCCTTTACTACGTATCTACGTTGTGGAATCAATCAGAACAGCGCACATTTATGAACTATTCTTGGGTAGATAATGCTGTTCATTTCATCAGTTATCCGGTTAAAGTGCTGTATGAGGTTCTTCCCTATGGTTTTATGTTTTTACTGCTCATTCGAAAAGATCTGATTGCTAAAATCAAAGAGAACAATATCATTGTGTTTGCTGTGCTCATGTTTATTGCAAATAATGTGGTTTACATGCTATCGCCTTATTGGCATGCGCGTTACATTTTCTTTTTGCTACCGTTGTTGTTTGTAGTATTTGTGTACTTCTACAATGAGTGGCATTCGGGCAACCCAAAGCTGGTTCGTTTTGTCAACCAACTGTGGTTTTGGCTTGCTGCTATAGCATTGTTAGTATTGTTGGTTTTTCCGCTAACCCCTTATGCCGAAGGAGTAAAAAATACCTTTTGGGTGTGTTATGGGTTAGCACTTCCGGTAGCCGGAATTTTATGGACAATGCGTAAAATGCCTCAGAGCAATTTAATTCTGTTTGTAATTGTAGTGATTATCGGGAAATATGCCTCAGATTTTGTTTTTGTTAAGGTATATTCTCATAACATTAAAGAATACAGACACAGAGATTTGGCAATCAAAGTTGGGCAAATGACTCATGGCAAGCCGCTTTATTTGTTTAAATCATTTCCCATATCAGAAGACGTTTCGTTTTACATTTCCAGAGAGCGTAAGGAAGTATTGGCTAGAGAACATACGCTTTATGATACAACCAGCTATTACATCATGTCATCAGCACAAAATAAACTGGTGAATGACCTTGCTTTACAGTATGAGCGTAAATTCATGTTTAACACACGCAATGAAAAAGACACGCTTTACTTAGTTCAGTTTAAACAGCCTTATAACTTGCCAGAATAAAATCAGAACTGGGGACAAGGAGCCATAATGTATCTTCTGCGTCTTCTTTTTGGTTTAGCCCATTCGTAAATCAAACTGATTTCATGAGATCCGCCTGTGTTTAACCACAGTTTGGAAAGAGTCATGTCATAAGAATAAGCAAATCTCCAGCGATCCATATCATAACCTACGATAACAATTAAAGCATCATGGTTCATAGCAGATGACTCGTTGTTTTTGATGATGGGAAGACCTCGGTACCAAATTCCCAGAACCAATGGCTTGTATTGAAAATACCCTCCTAAATCAAACTGATCCCATTTGCGCTGGGCTTTGTAATTAGCAGCTATNGTTAAACTGGTAATGTCTACTTTTTTAACNGACCTTCTNAGNGAAATGTGGTAGCCTACATGAACCGAATGCCTGGCAGGTAAACGGTTTTCATCGTCTAAAAGAGAGTTGTTGGGCTCGTTGAGGTGCATAACGCTATACCCTGCCCAAAAGTTAAGTCCGTAGACTAAAACTCCAGAGGAAACNTCCATATAAGTTACCTGTTCCCTAATTANTCCGGAAGCATAACTGGTGTTTGNTCCTGTATACAACTGATCGCCAAAAGTTAGNTTGCTCCAATCCAAGTCGCGTACAACNTAACCCAGTGAAATAGCAGGTCTGGCTGCTACTTTTCTCGAAATTCTAATGGTATAAGCATACGCTCCATTTATNTCTGTATAACGCAATCCTCCGGTTCCNGCTTTGTCGTAGTTCACACGAAGACCAACACCACTGTTTAAGTCTTGTACATTGGCATCGTAAGAAGCCGAATAACTAATAAAAGCACCGGGTATTGACGGCCACTGATTTCTAAAATTAGCTACAAATCTGTTTCCTCTGGTATTTCCTGTAAAAGCAGGATTTAAATACATTGGGTTTGAATAAAACTGTGAATATTGAGGATCTTGAGCAGATGAAGTTTTACTCCAAAGTAATGTAACCCCCAAACACATGGATAGTAAAAGTATTCTTATCATCGCAATAGAGTTAAATCACCAACAACAGTATCAGTATCGCCATTAGAGAATACGGCCTCAGCTTTAAAGACATAAACGTCTTGCTGACACAATTCTCCACGGTAGTAGCCGTCCCAACCTTGTTCAATATCAAAGGTTTCGAAGATGAGTTCACCCCANCGATTGTAAATCATCAGATGGTATTCAACCACACCTTCACTCACAGGATAGAAAATATAATTGTCAAGATTATAGTCACCATAATAACCTCCAGAAGGGCCTGAAGGGTCNGGTGTAAACACNTTGGGGTAACTGATTTTCCCTCCGGTTTCGGCCGTGATGGGAATATTGGAAGTGAAACTATCGGNACAACCCCATTCGTTATCTACTCGAAGTGTTACATAATATTCACCAATTGTTGTGTATTGGTATTGCGGAGACTCTTCTTCNCTGGTTCCGCCATCNCCAAAACTCCAATCAAAAATGGTNGCATTATTAGATAAGTTGAGGAATTGAACCGGTTGTCGCGGAATTTGCACATTNGAAGGTCTGAAATCAAAGTAAGCTTCAGCNTTCGGATGTACNACCACAATTTCGTCTTTGTATACTGTAGCCTGTCCGTTCATACCTATTACAACTAACTCAACAGAGTAAGTGCCCGGAACCATGTAAGTATAAGTGGGGTTAAAACTTTCNGAAGTGTTGCCATCACCAAAGTCCCAAAAATAGCTTTCGCCATATTCAGAAAGGTTAGTAAATGAAACAGTTAACGGTTCGCAGCCTTCACCACCGCCTAAAAAATCTGCAGTAGGAGGAGGTGGCATAATGACAATAGTTTGCACAGCCGTATCATTGCAATAGCCATTATCAATAACCAATTGAATGTCAAACTCACCCCATGTAGTGTATTCATGTCCNGTAATGCCGGAAATGGTTGAAGTGATTCCATCNCCAAAATTCCANNTTGAATTCCATTGNCCAACAGTAAGGTTGTTGATAGCNACAGATGTGTCGGGATAAGTTTGTAAAGCCGGAGTTGCAGTAAATAGCGCATTAGCATCAGGCAAAACGGTTATGGTTGTATAAGCTGTATCTGAACAGCTATAAATAGAAGTTGCCACCAACGAAATCGTGTAAGTNGTGTCTTGATTCCCTGAGTAAGTAAAAGTTTCATGTGGAGAGGTGGCTACTGAATTATTGCCGTTTCCAAAATTCCAATAATAAGCTACAGCTCCTGTTGATTGGTTGTNAAAATCAACTTCTAACTGNCTACAGCCAATGGTGTCAGCATCAAAAGCAGCTACAACGGGTGGAAAAACAGTTAATGTTTGAATGCTGGTGTCATTACAGCCTTCGNCAGTTTCTCCAATCAACATAATGCTGAAATCAACAGGAGAAGAAGTTGTATTGGTGTAGCTTCTATGAATTGTTCCGGCATTNGAAGTAGAGGTTGTTCCATCGTCAAAATCCCAAAAATAACTGTCTGCACCGGTGGTGGTGTTAATGAGATCAACCTCTGCTGGGGTACAAGCCTGTGTTTGGCTTAGNGCTAAAGTGGTGTTTGGAGTATTGTGAACAGTAATGGTTGTTGTTANAGTGTCTGTACAACCATATTGCGATGAGGTTACCAGCGTTACAAAGTAGTTAGTATCAGGAATTCCATTATTGATAAAGGTTTGTGAAGGGTTTTGTGTTACTGCAGTTAATCCGTTTCCAAAGTCCCAATTGTAAGTGTTTGCACCAACAGATTGATCGTTGAAAGTAACGGTGTGTGGACTACAGCCTACAGTGTCTGTAGTAAAACCAGCAATAACTTCAGGGTAAACCGTAAGCGCTTGGTATGTAGTATCATTACAGCCTTCAATTGTTCCGGCAACAAGCTGAATGTTAATGTTCAAAGGGGTACTGCCTGTATTGGTGTAACTATGTNTCAAAGATGTNTGTAGAGTTGATNATGTTTGTCCATCATCAAAATCCCAGAGGTAACCATCAGCACCACTTGAACTGTTGGTTAGGTTAACCGTAATAGGAGAACATCCGGCTTGTTGGTCAATACTAAGGTTGGCTACNGGTGTGTTGTAAACTGTAATGGATTGGCTGGTTGTATCAGCACAGCCGTATTGAGAAGAGGCNATCATCTCAATGGTATAATTGGTGTCTGGGATAGACAGGTTGTAGAATGTTTGAGAAGGAGTTGTTGAGGTAGAATTTANACCTGTTCCAAAATCCCACATGTAACTCGAAGCTCCGGTTGATTGATTGGAAAACTGGAGTGTTAATGGGCTNCATCCATCGATAGCCCCTGAGAAATNGGCAATAACGTCTGGAAAAACGGTAAGTGTTTGTGTTGTAGTATCATTGCAACCTTCAACGGTTTCAGCAATTAATACAATGTTGTAATCTTCAGGTGAAGATGTTGCATTCACATAACTGTGTGATAGCGTTCCAATACCGGCAGAATCAATTGTNCCATCGTCAAAATCCCAAAAATAGCTGTCTGCACCATAAGAATTNTTCTGNAGATCAATGGTAATTGGAGTACATCCTTGTAGGCTCGAAAGATTAAGAGTTGCAATTGCTGTGTTGAACACAACGATGGGGTATTCAGTTGTGTCTGTACANCCATAATTACTTTCTGCGGCAAGCAAAACACTATAAGTTGTGTCATTAATGCCGTTATAGATAAAAGTTTGGTTGGGGTTTTGGCTAGTGCTGGCAAANCCATTTCCAAAATTCCAGTAATAGGTGTTGGCAGCTAANGATGTGTTATTAAAAGCAATGGANACAGGAGAGCAGCCTNCGGTATCTGAGGTNAAATCAGCAATAACCCTAGGGTAAAGTGTTACTNTTTGGTTGGCAGTGTCTGTACATCCTTCTGGCGTANAAACCAGTAACGATACATCAAAATTGATTTGTTGCTGAGATAGATTGTCATAAGTGTGTGTAAATTGTGGTAATCCTGTAGTATCATTACTTCCGTCACCAAAGTCCCACTGGTAAAAACTTGCTCCCATAGAATTATTAGCAAAAGAAACTTCGAGCTCCGGACAGCCAATGTTATTATTCAATGTAAACTGAGCATCGGGATTGGGAAATACTACAACATCGCGGTAAGATGTATCGCTACAACCAAAAGCAGAAGTAGCTATCAACTCTACTGTAAAGACTTGGTTATTGGTGGTNTTATTCACAAAAACATGTGTGGGAGCTTGGCCTGTAGTGGTGGTTCCATCTCCAAAATCCCATTGGTATTGAACAGCTCCTACCAATGCCGGAAAAGAAACCGTTAATGGAGAGCANCCNGAGTCTGGATTCGTATTGAAAGGAAAGTCTGGCTCAGGGTAAACCGTAATGATTTGACTGGTTGTATCCGTACACCCGTTAGGAGAAGTAGCTACCAATTCAACATTATAATTGGTAATAAAAAGCGTGTTGTTGTTAAACACATGGTTAGGGTTTTGAAGTGAACTTCCGGTGCTATCACCAAAATCCCATTGCCAAGAGATAGCTCCTTGTGAGGCATCATTAAAATTAACAGCTAAAGGAGCACATTGAGGGGTTGCATTTTGAGTAAAATCAGCAATAGCATTTCCAAAAACAGTAATGTTTTCAGTCATCGTGTCTGTGCAACCGAACTGTGTTTCTACAATCAGTTCAACTTGATAAACCGTATCGTTCAGCGTTCCGTTGGTAAAGGTGTAACTTGGGTTTTGTTGATTGCTGGTGTTGCCACCGCTAAAGTTCCAGTTGTAGGTAGATGCTCCTGATGATTGATCGGTGAAATTAACAACTAAAGGTTCACACCCCGAAGTCGTAGAAGTTAAGAAATCGGCCACGGGTTTAGGTGGAACAGTAATGTTCATAGAAGTAGTGTCTGCACAATAAGCTGTGTTTACAATCAACTCAATGGTATATGCTGTACTATTCGCATATGTATGTGTAGGATTTTGCAAAGAAGCATTTGACCCATCTCCAAAATCCCAACTCCATTGTGTAATCGGATCTCCTGGATAGTGAGAGGACAGATCGGTAAATGTAGCATTTGAATTTTGGCAGAAATTATAAGGCGTAAATGCGGCTACCGGACTTTGTTTTATTTCAACTTGTTTGGTGATGGAATCGCGGCAGGTATTGGCATGCTCTACTTTTAACTCAATAGTATACACCCCAACACCACTGTAAAATTGGTTAGTAGGGTTTTGAAGTATTGAGGTGTTACCGTTGTCAAAATCCCATTCCCATGTTAAAGCATTTTGTGTGTTCTCAGTAATGGAAACTTCCATAGAGTCACACCCTATAGTTGGTGATAAATTAAAATCTGCAACCGGACTGGGTTGTACGTATACATTGCCGTATGCCGTATCGTAACAGCTAGCCGAACCACCAGAAATATTTGCTACAAGCTCAACCGAATAGTTGCCAGTTGTATTATAGGTTTGATATTGGTTTCCAAATCCAGTATTGACATAGTTTCCATTATTGTTAAAACTCCAATAGAAATTATTTGCTCCTTGTGTTGATTGGTTGTAAAAAATAACCGTTTCACCGGCACAAATGGTGTCATCACTAATCGCAAGATTTGCAATGGGCTGCTCTACAATTTGAATGGTAAGTACAGCGGTATCTCGTCCGCAAAAATTAGAGTCAATAAGCATTACATCATAAGACCCAATTCCCGGATAAGCAATAGTGTGACCAGGTCTTGCAGGCGGGTCAAATGGCTGCCAGTTGATAATAGAATCATAGCCTTTCCCCCAATAATCGCCAAAGTTCCAGTACTCATAGCGCTGTGAAACATTGCCTTCTTGCAAACAGTTTTTAATGGTACTGTTTTCAAAGTGAACAATTGTATCGGGATAGCAGAGTAAAATAGCAGAAGCATTAATTGCTGCGGTGTCAACATCCCAAACCTGAATAGGGTAAAATTGAGCTGTAGTTGGGCTTCCAAAAGAACAGTAATTTTCTGCTGTAAGGGTAACGGCAGTTTCACAACTCACAGTGTTCTTCTGGAAAGTGTGTGTTAAAGTGTCCCCAAGGTTTGAGTAATCAAAAGTAATAGGGGGAGTGCCGTCTCCAAAGTCCCATGTAAACGTTGTAGTTGGAGAAACGTCTGTACTGGAATTGACAAATTCGATGTCACCGGGAGCACAAATTTGTGTTACGCCACCAATTGGAATTTGAATGGAAGCATTTACGGGTTCTTCCATTACTACAGTTCCTGTAACAGTGCATGAAGGATTGGTTGTTGTTAGCGTCACAACAAATGTGTCAATTGTTGCAGTATAGGTATGGCTAACATAGTTTGGGGGAATAATACCAGTACCTGAAGTTGTTGCAGAACCATCTCCCCAATCAATCGTATACGTACCAATCGTATCATNAGATTGAATGAAAATAGTATAGTCTCCGCCAGAACAACTGACAAAGTACGGATTAGGATCAGGTGATCCGAAACCATCGTTTAATATAGGGCATTGCGCATTAGCAAATGGCGTAATAAGACCCAGTCCTACGAATAGGACAAAGTATACTAATCGTCTCATAATGTTGGGGTTTGAGATGTTAGTTGCTAATACGTTGACGCGAAAGTAGTCAGAAGAGTTGTTTCCCTAGGTTAATAAAAGTAGAATTTTATTTTACATAAAAGCTAAGGCTAAAATTAAATATCAATTTTTAGATTAAAATGAAGTAATAGTTATAGCATTTGATGTNATATGACAAACGTCAACTAGATATGGTACAATTTTGAAGCTTCTTCATANATCNTGTCTCTATGCTCTGGATGAGCAATATCAATCAAAGCTTTAGCACGTTGAACAATACTTTTTCCGTAGAGGTTAGCTATTCCATATTCTGTAATTACATAATGCACATGTGCTCTAGTAGTAACAACTCCTGCCCCACGTTTTAAGAAAGGAACAATTCTCGATTCTCCGTGATGAGTAGTAGAGGGTAATGCAATAATTGGAACTCCTCCTTCAGAAAGTGAGGCGCCACGCATGAAATCCATTTGTCCACCGACACCAGAATATAGCCTTGATCCAATAGAGTCNGCACAGACCTGTCCGGTAATGTCTACTTCNATGGCACTATTAATAGCAATTACCTTAGGGTTTTTACGGATAACATTCATGTCGTTTACAACGGCTACATCCAACATATTAATGAGAGGGTTGTCGTCCATAAAATCATATAAACGCTGAGACCCCATAGCAAAGGTTCCGATGATTTTTCCGCCAAAAACAGCTTTTTTACTATTGTCTATTACTTCGCGTTCAACCAGATCGATAATACCGTCTGAAAACATTTCTGTGTGGACACCAAGATGTTTATGGTGTTTCAATTGGCTTAATGCAGCATTAGGAATTGCGCCAATTCCCATTTGTAATGTAGCTCCATTTTCCACTAAACCGGCAATGTGAGCACCAATACGCAATTCAATTTCTGAAGGCTCTCCTGTAATGTGCTCGTGAATTTGTTCATCAACCTCTGTAAAACGATCAATTTTTGAAATATGAATTAATCCGTCACCATGTGTTCGAGGCATTTTAGGATTCACCTGAGCAATGATAATACGCGCCATTTCAATAGCAGCCTTGGTTGCATCTACAGAAACTCCAAGAGAACAATAACCATGTTGATCAGGTGGTGAGACNTGTATTAAAGCTACATCTATGGGTAATATTTTGCGTCTGAAAAGNAACGGAACTTCACTTAAAAATACAGGAATATAACTGGCATTTCCACTTTGAGTAGCATGGCGTAAATTGGGNCCAATNAANANNGANTTNACCTGNAANCTTTTTGCNTATTTCTCATGNGCATACGGAGCTTCGCCATCGATGTGTAAGTGAACAATTTCAACATCTCGTAACTCATCAGCCCTTTCTGTCATAGCGTTAATAAGAACNTGAGGAGCAGCAGCAGCAGTTTGAATAAAAACCCGATCTCCGGAATGAATCAATTGAACGGCAGTTTCGGGTGATACGGCATTGTACATGTAGTGCAAGGTTTTAAGTTCCTTTCAAAAATAATCTACCTTCGAGGNATTAAAAATTTTTTAGTAGTGAAATGGGAGAATTTCCAGATAAAATAACATTGTTTTTTCAGCAAGATAACCCCGTATCTCCGCTTGGAGCATGTTTAAATGAATTGAGTAGAATGCCAAGTGAAAATACAATGAGTAAAANCTACTTGATTTTTAGCGCCTTTGATTTGTTAACCCAGTTTCACTATGGGGCATTGGATAAAAAACAGGTGGCCAAAAGGATCAAGAAATTTTGGGTNAAGTACGGTAAGCTATCTGCTGGGAATGCCGAATTATTGTTNCAATTTAGAAATGCAGTTATTCATAATTATGGACAACTGGCGTTTGATATGCGCACAAAAAGAGAATACAGGTTTATTAATGANCCTGCTGAGAAGCTAATTGAAATGTACTCTAGATCAGTAATTAATATTGATGTAAATCGGTTAGAAAAAATGTTACTGAGGTGTGTAGAAAACTACAAGACAGANTTGAAAGATCAAGACATATTACAGCAACATTTTGAAACGTGTTATCGAAAAATGGGTCGATTATTTCAAAAGAAGCAAGAAGAAATATAAACCACAAACAAATGAGCTTACGAAGAGATTTTTTAAAAAAGGCAGCTGCATTTGCGGGCACAGGGTCTTTTTTAGCCCTTGCGAATAAAGCAATAGCTAAAGATATTGCTGAAGCATTGGTGTCGTTAGGAGAGAGAACACCGGAAATGGCAATGTCAGATGAAGATTTGTGGAGCAGGATACAGCTAGCATATACTGTAGATCCCAATTTAATTAACCTNAATAATGGAGCAGTTAGTCCACAGCCAAAAGTAGTTCAGGATGCTGTAGACCGCCTTTACCATTGGTCGAATGAGACTCCGTCTTATTACATGTGGAGAATAATAGATGAAGGCCGTGAACCACTTCGTGAAAAACTTGCAGCATTGGCAGGTGTATCACCTGAAACCATAGTGATTAACCGAAATGCTACNGAGGGTTTAGAGACCGTTATTTTTGGGTTGGAGTTNGAGAAAGGCGATGAAATTACAGTGTGTAACTTTGATTATCCTGCAATGAAACATGCCTGGAAGCAACGCGAAATGCGAGATAAGATTAAGCTTAATTGGGTAAAGCTTGATTTGCCTGTAGAAGATGAAGATGAAATAGTCAAACAATACNTAGCGCAGTTNACTCCAAAAACCAAAGTGGTTCATATTACACATGTTATNAANTGGACNGGACAGGTTCTTCCGGTAGCTAAAATATGTGCAGAAGCGAATAAGAGAGGTATCCAAACGGTGGTAGATGGGGCGCACTCTTTTGCTCATCTGGATTTTAAGGTAAATGATTTAGACTGCGATTATTATGCTACGAGTTTACACAAATGGCTTTGTNCTCCTTTTGGAACAGGGATGTTGTANGTAAGAAAAGAACGNATTAAAGATTTATGGCCAATGTATGCCGCAGAAAATCCTAAAGATACTGATGTGCGAAAACTTGAACATTTGGGAACAAGGTCGATCCCGAGTGAAATGGCCATTGGCAATGCAATTGATTTTCATAATGCTATAGGNGGAGCAAGAAAAGAAGCCAGATTGAAATACTTAAAAGATTATTGGGTAGATCAGGTAAAAAGTCATCCCAAAATTTCATTCAATTCGCCAACAAATAAAGATTTATGTGGAGCCTTAACTCATTTTTCAATAGAAGGAAAAGAGGGCAAACAGATTGATAAAAAATTATTCTATAAGTACAGAATTCATGCTATACCCATTAAATATGAACACATAAATGGTGTAAGAATAACGCCAAATGTTTATACCAAGTTGAGTGATTTGGATAAGCTGTCGAGAGCAGTTTTAGAAATAGCAGATCAAGATTGATAAGGGATTTGTATTAGAACTTCAGTTCCTTGGTCTTCTTGGCTGTTCACTACAATTGTACCTTGATGCATTTCAACAAATTGCTTCATAATAACCAGTCCAAGTCCGGTACCTTCAATGTTAATGGTGTTTTTGGCTCTGAAAAAAGATTCAAACAGTTGATCTTGCTCATCATCAGGAATGCCTATTCCATAATCTTTTACACTAACTTTAAACTGGTTCGTCTGAAAGGATAATGTAATTTCTGGAGAAGGTTTGNCTTTAGAATATTTAAAAGCATTAGANAGCAAGTTATTTAANACATGCTCCATTAAATTAGAATCTACAAATACCAATCTAGGAGAGCCATTAACGGTTAGAAGAGCAGACCTCCCATCTTCCCAAGGGGCATAATCGCGTTTTAAAATGGNATTAATTAATNCTGTTAGGTTGGTTTCTTCCGGTTCAAATCGCATACGGTCTGCTTCGGTTTTTCCAACAACAAGAATGTTATTCATTAATTGAGATAACCGGTCAATTTGAGTAATGATTTTTTCGAAGTGTTTTTTGAATGGGCCATTGAGTTTTTCTTCAAAATCTTCGGCATACATTTCCAATAACTCAACACTTGACTTTATACTGGTTAAAGGGGTTCTAAACTCGTGAGAGGCCATGGTTATGAACCTAGATTTTAATTCGTGAAGTTCCTTTTCTTTTTGGAGTGCTTTTTCCATTTCAAGTTCGGCCTGTCTGCGCTCAGAAATATCACGAGAAACACATAAAATAGACTCTATCTTTTCTCCTTTCTTGATTGCTTGTGTTACGGTTTCAATCCAAACAACAGATTTATCTTTTCGCAGAAAACGTAGAATAGATATTCCTTTCTCAATTTTCCCTTTCAAAAGAGGCTGATGTGTGTTTTGGTAGAAATCTTCCTGATCATCAGGATGAATGATCGAGTAAGGAGTATTGCCAATAACTTTTTTAGGGTCATAACCCAACATTTCCTGAACAGACGGAGAAACATAAAAACAGGTGCCATCTGTTTTGTGAAGACTTGTAACATCAGACATGGTATCTGCCATTAGTCGGAATTTCTCTTCACTCTCCCGCTGGGCAATCTCGGCCATTTTTCTTTGGTGAATGTTTGTAATGGTCCCATAAGAACCAGAAACATCTCCTGCGGCATTAAATACCAGAGAAATATAAACTTCAACCCATTTATACCCGCCAGAAGCAACTAAAGATCTGATTTCAAATTCTTTGTTTAAGACACTGTTGGGTGATGATTTTATATAAACCTCTTCTTGAGCGTTAACAAGATCATCTGGGTAGATATAATCTAATGAAGAAGTACCTAAAGATTGTTGAGCATTGAATCCGGTAATTTCTTCCCAAGCGGGGTTAAGAAAGATGAAAGCACCTTTACTATCGGTTTGAAAAATAACCTCGTGAACAGCATTAATAAGGTTACTATACTCTTTTTCTTTTTCCTCAATATTTCTCTTATAAGTTACCCTTGCCGAGATATCAATATTTGTTCCTACCAGAGTAGTTGGGCGCCCATTTTCGTCTTTTTTGACATAGGCTTGTGTAAGAATCCATAAGTATGAACCTGTTTTGTGACGCATGCGGTATTCATACTCAAACGTTCCTTGATTGGCTCTTAAGTATGGATCCATTGTTGAAAGAACAAGGTCTCTTTCATCTGGATGAATTAAAGCTTCTATGGTCTCAAAACTGTTGATGAGTTCACCTTCTTGATAACCTAACATGCTTTTCCATTGCTTGGAGAGATAGACTTTATTTTCAAGAAGATTAATGTACCAAAAACCATCATTTGAGCTTTCGATGGCTACTTCGAGCTGTTGATCCTTCTTAACAATTAAGTTAGTAAGGTTTTTAACATTTATAGCAGTACCAATGACATGAGAAAAATTACT
This sequence comes from Crocinitomicaceae bacterium, assembly GCA_002705995.1. Taxonomy (GTDB): domain Bacteria; phylum Bacteroidota; class Bacteroidia; order Flavobacteriales_G; family Salibacteraceae. The sequence continues at coordinate 179,749 of PAJI01000005.1, forward strand.
AAGCATTAATTTTTCTTCTAAAACCCANGCGCGGTCTAATTTGCAAGAATCAAGTCCAATAAATCCCCAGATAGTTTCATTGTTAATGATCGGGGAAAAGATGAAAGACTTAATGTCTTGTGATTCCATTAGGGTTTTAAAATCATCATCTGTNAGNTCAGAAACACTAGCACTGAAAATTTGTCCTTCAATAACTTTGTTATAAGCTGCAGANAAGTGAGCAANGGGTAACTCTTGAAGNTCTTGATTGTTAATTTGTGCAGGAATACTTCCTCTTACCCATTCAGCAACTTGTGAAACAGTCAGCTCATCNGTTTCTCTTTGTGAAACGTTTGATTTAAACACATAACACCTATCAGCCATAAAAAGCTCACCGATAATACTCACAATCTTTTTTAACTCTTCAACAGGCGATTGAGCCTTATTCAGAATTTTTAAGATACGATTGAGTCCTTCTCCACAATTCTGCTTGAAATTAGTATTATTTTGTGCNGCGTTATTTGTCGTTAAAGGGTTTTCCAAAAGCTGCCTATATTTGTGTAATTCACTTGAGGATAAAAATCAATATATTTTCTCAATTATTTGGTGATTGATGGCGCTGATTTTAGTTATAGAAGACGATATTTCTGTACGTGAAAACCTTGAAGAGATATTACAATTTAAAGGTTTTCAGGTAATTTCTGCAACAGATGGAGTTGNGGGNTTGAATTTGGCTCATGAAAAAGAGCCNGATTTAATAATTTCAGACATCATGATGCCGGAAATGGATGGTTACGAATTTCTTAAAAATGTTCGTCAATCTCCCAAAATATCNAACATTCCTGTTATTCTATTAACGGCAAAAACACTTACCGAATCGAAAATAAAAGGNCTGGAATNCGGNGCTGACGATTACGTTACAAAACCTTTTAATGCNAAAGAACTTATTGTTAGGGTTTACAACTTAATTGACTTGCGTAGGAAAATAAAAGCCTCAGCTTTTCTTCAGTCAAGAGAAGTTAAAGTTGAATCTTCNGAAGATGCCTTTATGCGCGAACTGTTACGCTTGTTTTCAGATAATATGGAAGATTCGCATTATGCGATTGAAGATGTGGTGGATGCGATGGGGCTAAGTAAATCAACTTTACAAAGAAGAGTAAAGCACATTACTGATAAGACGTTTAATCAACTTTTAAGAGAGTTCCGTTTAGAACAAGCACGTCAAGTCCTAGAGCAAGGAGGNGGAAATATTTCAGAGGTAGCCTACTTGGTAGGCTTTAACAGTGTTTCTTATTTTTCTTTCTCGTTCAAAAATTACTTCGGGTTTCCTCCAACAGAAGTAAAACCCGAAGATTAATATTGTTTTTACAAAGCAGTTTGCTTCAAATGCTTTATACGTCTCTGAAGAGCATTTTCACTTACAGAGATGTTGTATTTCTCGCGGATTATCTGTTTCAATTCTTTAGTNTCTAGATGAGACTTCGACAGTAAATCCACGATAGCGTGATTTAAAATTCCTAAAGACCTATTCATAGTTACATGCGTATTTCACACAAAAATAACACACTTGGTAGGGCTTAATTAACACAATAAGGTCAAACTGTTTAAAAATTGAAGCGATCTGTGTTTTTGTTTGTAAGTAATTGTTTTTTAAGTGTTAGTGGGTTNTNTTTTATTTGAAACATTCCTAAAGTTCTTGGTTTGTTGGTCTGGGTTGTAAGTTGATGTGATTGAGCTATATTTGATTAGTGAAGATGCGTTATCGAATAGTGTTTTTTGTTCTGTTGGTGATTTTATGCAGTCGTGGTTATGCGCAAGAAATATTGTTCAATAGCCAAACAGATGAAATTGCTAAGGAAGAACAGAAGAGAAATAGATCGCTACATTTCGATACACCTCAATATCAAAAATCTCCAATAGATTTAAAATGGATAAATGCCCATTTTTGGGTAAACCCTTCTGAGCACTATATAAAAGGTCAGGTGCTAATTCGGTTTGAACCGTTAGAACTNACAGACTCANTGGTGCTCGATCTAAGCGATAGCCTTCAGATTGATTCCGTNATTTTCCANGGNAATAATCTTACAGTAGAGCATAGCAATTACAGGGTAAAAGTCNAGTTTCCTCAAAACATAGTTCCTGCAAATTTAGATTCNATNGAGGTACATTATCACGGAGCTCCCCCTTTATTGAATAATAGAGGGCTTATTACAACCGAAAGAGCAGATGGAACTCCTATGTTATATACACTNTCAGAGCCCTATTATGCAAAAGAATGGTGGCCNNTTATTCAAGATTTAGGAGAAAGGCTAGATTCAATAGTTGTTCAAATTACCTGCCCGTCAAATTATTATGGTGTAAGCAATGGGCTTCTGTCTTCTGTAACAGAGAGCGGTGGNCTTAAAACATACAGATGGGAACATNATTATTCCATCCCCCCCTATTTAGTAGCAATAGCTGTTAGTGATTATCTGGTAATAGAAGATTCTATTCAGCTTGAGCAAGGCACATTNCCATTTATTAATTACATATATCCCTCTCAGCAAAATGAGGTTGAATTGTTTCANCAACTTAAACCAATGCTACANCTGTATGAAAACATAGCAGATCAATATCCATACATGAGTGAAAAGTATGGACATTGTATGTGGGAAATCAATGGAGGTATGGAGCATACAACAGTGAGCTTCATGGGGAATTTTGGTTGGGAGTTACAGGCGCATGAATTGGCACATATGTGGTTTGGTGATTTGGTAACATGTGCATCTTGGAAAGATATATGGCTAAATGAAGGNTTCGCAACGTATTATACAGGNCTTACTTATGAATTTTTACCTGGAGTCAGGCAATATTGGAGNAGATGGAAAAGAATTCAGNTGGAAAAAATNACATCTGAAACNGGTGGNGCTGTATACGTTGAAGATACAACAGATGTAAGNCGGATATTTGANAGTAGACTTTCGTATAGTAAGGGAGCGTTTGTGCTTCATATGTTGAGGTGGCATACGGATACCNTTCATTTTTTTGATAATGTGAANGCTTGGTTAAATGCNGAAGACTACNGNTTTGNTTTTGGAACAACAGAAGATTTTCGCCATTTAATGGAAAACNAATCAGGNATTGATTTAGAGGAGTTTTTNAATGATTGGGTTTATGGTGAGGGCTACCCCTCTTTTACTGTTGAGTGGGAACAAAAAGGAAATGCATTAACTGTTGAACTTAACCAAACTACATCTCATTCCTCAGTTGATTTTTTTGAAGTGAAATTGCCTTTAAGAGTTTATAATCGTTCAGGAGACTCTTTGGATTTAACTGCGATGCATAACTACAATGGGGAGAGGTTTGAATATCAGGTTCCTTTTGTTGTCGATAGTTTAGCTGTTGATCCNGATTTATGGCTGATCTCAAGAGGTAACAAAGTCATTAATAAAAAGGAAAGGCAAGTAGTTAAAGTATATCCAAATCCTGCAACAGAAGTGCTAAATGTTCATTCAAATGATCCTGATGGANTTATCTATAAAATAACATTGATGGATGTTAAAGGGAAGGNGATCAGAAGAGTAGAAGGTATTAGTTATCAGCATTACACCATTGATTTAAATNGTTTTCAGTCAGGACAGTATGTCTTGGTTGTTGATACAAAATGGGGAAATAAAANATTTAATGTTGTTATTGTTGAATAGATCGTCTTGTTTTTGGTGATTTTATAGCGATGTGGGGTTTGAGGTGGTAATGTTTTAATTGCTGGCTNACGTGGATGTGTAATTGTATTTTTATATTAGTTAAAAATGACTAAATTGGAAGTCCAAATTTTGAGAGACTTCCAATATGAAAACAAAACAACTTCTTCTATCCCTCTTTTTCTCTTTTGGCGCGTTTGTGGCAGTTTTTGCACAACAAGCCGATTCAAAATCAGCACTTCCTTATTCAATTGATGATGTATACAGNATCATAACTGATTATGTTGAGCATCCTTCNGATACAACCAACTATGCTGAATACATATTGAATCAACCAGGTTTTCCCTCTTTAGAAATCAACGCTGTAATTGCGAAACCTCAGGAGGAAGAAATAAAAAAATACCTTACAACTCANGTAGAAGAGGTAACTCANCTTCTTATTAGAAGAAAGAAAAATTACGATCTGTACTTCTTACCTAAAAAATAAATGTTCCCCGATATGAGAAAAATTCTACTCTTTTTAGGATTGTCTATTCTAATACTTTCAGCTAACAAAACCCAAGCTCAGACTGCAATTGCTGTAGGCCCCCAAACAACTACTTTCACAAGTATGGTAAGGGGTTATTTCTTTACGGCACCAACAAACTTTACAATTTGTCAACTCTATATTCCTTCCGATGCTTCGACTGGAGTGCAAAATATAGAAGTGGTAAGGTTTACCAATGGNGCCCCACCNGCATATGCAGGAACTACAAATGCGTTCACATCATTGTTTTACATCAATAATTATGCTCCAAACACGCCAATACCTTGTAATATACAGGTGAGTGCNGGTGATGTAATAGGTGTATATGGAGCGAGNGGTACTAACATGGTTAATAGTTATGGTTCACCTAACTATGTGACAACTATAATGGGAAACAATGCAACACTTCAAAGGTCAGGAATGCAGTTTAACCTTAACACTCAGCAAATGCATGATATCTGGTCTGAGGTGAACTATAACATTGGTAGAATAATTATGTATATCAATTGTTGTACTCCACCAAGCGCATTTCCAGCTCCTATACAAGGAGATTCACTAGCTTGTGCTGGTGATATTGAGAGTTATTCAGTAGATACAAANGGTGTAGGTTTTGGGCCAACAACATACAATTGGACTGTCCCATCGGGAAGCCAAATTGTTTATGGGCAGGGAACAGATTCAATTCAGGTATTACATGGAGGAGGAGTAACAGGACAAATTTGTGTTACAGCAGCAAACTCTTGTGACTCGGTTGTGCATTGCTTTAACATGTACAANGATAGNTTGTCAGCTCCTGATTCTATAACTGGTATAGATACTGTGTGTGCAACAGCCAGTACTTATAGCTATACAATTCCGATTGATACCAATGCCACGAGTTATATATGGGAAGTTCCAACTGGTGCCCAAGTTATTTATGGGCAAGGTACAGATTCAGTAGTCGTACAATTTGATGCGGTAATTCCAAATGCAACAGTATGTGCGGCATCNGCGAANAGTTGTGATACAAGTAGCTTTACTTGTTTCTCAGTTTATACGGATTCTATTCCTATTGTAAATGGAGCAATTACAGGTGCCCCTACAATATGTGAAGGAGATAGTGGAACATATACAATTGCTTCTGTGTCAAATGCAGATTCGTACACATGGNCCATTTCGAATGGTGGATTTGTAACCTCAGGGCAAGGAACTACAGCAGCAACTATTCAGTTCCCGTCAAGTGGACCCACTCAAATATGTGTTGAGGCCTCTAATGCTTGTGGTACTAGTTTAAACACATGTGAAACCGTTATTGTAAATGAATTTATAGCTGCAAATGCGGGAGTAGATACTGCGTTTTGTTTGACNGATGGAGTAGTTACCGGTAATGCACCTTCTTCTGGTGCGGGTGTCTGGAGCTATGTGTCTGGTCCCGGTGCGGTNACTTTTGGAAACAATGGTCAGGCTGTTACCTCTGCAGATGTTTCAATCCTGGGAACATATACTTATGAATGGGAGATCACAAACGGTTCATGTGTTGATCGAGATACCGTTGAGGTAACTTATGATCAGGAGCCTATTACCTTAGGAGGAGCAGATCAGGAAGTATGTGGATCTGCAACAAACTTAAATGCTGTAACACCAAATCTTGGAACTGCTATGTGGTATCAGATCTCAGGTCCTGGNACTACAGATTTNACCAATTCAACAGTAAANAATACAGCTGTAGAGATAGATACNTTCGGGNTTTATAATTACGGTTGGGAAGCAACGAATGGNGCGTGTGTGATTGTTGATACTGTTGAGGTGATATATTATGAAGAATTAGACCCAGCNTTTGCTGGAAANGATACTGTCATTTGTGATTTTTACTTTGTGCTGAATGCAGATTCGGCAAATGCTGGTACTGGGATATGGGAACTTTTGTCTGGAGATACAGCCTCATTTAATGAGTATGATCCAAACACACCAGTATATCCTACAAGTGTTGGTACATATACATTCAGATGGACAGTTTCAAATGGCGTATGTCCACCTTCTTCAGATATTGTATCTNTAAGAGTGGCAGATCCTGATTCGATTAATGCAGCTTTTTCGTTCACTCCTGAGTCACCTGTGAATGTGTTTGATCCTGTAACATACATGGATCAAAGTTCTGGGGCTGACTATTGGCATTGGGCATTTGGAAATGGAGATTCTGCATTTACTCAAATGCCTGTTTATGAGTATACATTTGGTGGAGAATTTGTGATTGTATTGACTGTTACAAATGATGATGGGTGTATGGATACGGCAACATTAGACATTGAAGTATATGACAAACTAATTGTTCCAAACGTGATAACACCTAATGGCGATGGTCAAAACGACATCCTATTCATTCAAACAGGAAACTTGGAATCATATAGCATTAACATTTTCAACCGATTTGGAAGACGAATCTTTGAATCAAATGATCCAAAAGATTATTGGGATGGGAAAGTAAATGGAAAAGTAGTGAGTTCAGGAACTTATTTTTACGTAATAGAAGCNGGAACCAGAGCAGGTTCGCAAGTCTATAAAGGCAATATTACAGTACTGGAATAAAAACAGATGATTTTATATTTTGCATCAGTGTAGATGTGATGGCAAATAGTTAAAAATAAAAAAGGGGCTAATTAGCCCCTTTTTTATTTGATGAATTTTATAAACTTATAATTTTATGGATAACCCTACTTTACCATCAGCAACAGCATTACCACCGCTGAATTCAAGCATAACTCCTAGTTTTTCATTGAAATAATATCTTCCGCCAACTTGAAGGCCAAGGCCTAAACCAGATACTCCACTACCATCATAGTCTAAATCATTATCAGGCCCATCGTATGTGTTGAAAACATAAAAACCAAGGTTGGCTCCAGCATAAACATCCCATTTTTCAGGAATCATTAAAATGTCAGTAAAGTGGTAATTCCCATTGGCTACAATTCCAAATACGTTATGGTGCCAGTCATANCCACCCCAGCGATCACGNTAATTTCTATAGCTCAGNTCCCCTCCGACAGTAAAATTATCAGCAACACAAAAGTCCATTCCAGCAAACACNGGAATTCCCCAGCCAGATAATCCAAGGCCGACATTAACTTGCTTGTCTCCTTTGTAAATAGGAGATTGAGCTTTAACGTTTAATGNAATTAAGAAAGTAGAGGCAAGTACAAGAAAGAGCATTTTTTTTCTCATGATATTTAATTTTAGGGTTAAGAAATAGGTTAATCAAATAACGCCCNNAACTCTGTCGCTTGTTTAGGATCTAATTTNCCAGCTAAGATCAACGAGAGNTGTTTGCGTCTTAATGCTGCATCATAGACACTTTTTTCACTAGCTGTTTCAGGAATTAGTTCAGGAACATCAATAGGACTACCATATTGGTCAACAGCAACAAATGTGTAAATAGCTTCGTTGCATTTAACTTTGGTTCTGTTTCTGTGGTCATCCACATGAACATTAATCAGAACCTCCATTGATGATGTAAATGAACGTGTTACCTTGGCTTCAAGTGTTACAAAATCCCCTAATTTAATAGGTTGATTAAAAGAAACATTGTTAACACTTGCAGTGACTACAACGCGCTCTGCNTGCCGATGTGCACAAACAGCAGCAGTAGCATCCATCCAATATAATAACTGCCCACCCATCAAATTGTTTAAAGTGTTGGTGTCATTTGGTAAAACAATGTAAGTTGAGACGGTAACTGAATCTGAAGGAGTTTTTGTTTTTTTCATGTGTTTGGGATTATGTTTCAAATCTACACCAAACCCTTATCATTTATTCCATGTGTATACATTTGCAAAAAAGAATTCCAGATGGAATATGGTTATCTGAAAGCGCTTCACATAATTTTTGTAGTCACTTGGTTCGCAGGNCTTTTCTACATTGTTCGTTTATTTATCTATCACACAGAGGCAGAAGAAAANACAGATGTTGAAAGAGTAATTTTACAGAAGCAATACAAGCTAATGGAGAAAAGACTATGGTATGGCATCACTTGGCCTTCGGCAATTCTTACTTTAATTATGGCGGTTTCATTACTATTTCAGTCGCCAGAATTACTGAAGGCTGGATTCATGCACGTTAAGCTAACCTTTGTGTTTTTACTTTATGTCTACCATTTCTTGTGTGGAAGAATTTTTAAAATGCTTCAGAAAGATAGAATTAGAATATCATCTACTCAACTTCGAATTTGGAATGAAGTAGCCACTATTTTCCTAGTCGCTATAGTGTTTATTATAGTCCTTAAAAGTGCACTTGACTGGATTTATGGCTTAGCTGGTTTATTGGCTTTTACTGTTCTTTTGATGAGTGCAATTAAGATTTATAAAAATATTAGATCAAAGCAATAACAAACCCATCTGTAACCTGTTAGTTGTTTTATGAAAAGTACATCGTTTGTTCCCGTAGTTGTAATATTAATTATCTTTTTTCTACTGGATCTCTATACCTCAAGAGGACTAAAATGGTTAACAGCAGACCTGCAAAGTCAGTTTGTGAAAAAGGCTGTTTTGTATGTTCATTGGGGACTATTTATTGGATTTACTATTTGGATTTTAGTAGCTACGTTCAATACGCAGGCAATGACTAACTATAAAAACTATAAGTTTTTCTACTACTTGTTTGGAATGCTTTTATTGTTTTACCTCCCCAAGTTAGTNTACTCATTATTTATACTTGGAAATGATNTTTTGTGGTTGGTNAAATGGGCGTATGCTAAGTTAAATGCTTCTCCTNATATTCATCCGGAGGCAACTAAGATTACCAGGTCAAGGTTTTTGAATCAAATTGGAATTGTTACAGCAACTGTTCCTTTTATNGGAGCTGCATATGGTATGCTGAAAGGNAGATTCGATTTCAGAGTGATTGAAAAAGAATTGGCTTTTGAAAATCTCCCTAAAGCTTTTGATGGGTTTAAAATCGTTCAGTTTTCAGACGCACACTTAGGAAGTTTTTTTGAGAATTTTAAGCCAGTAGAAAAGGCCATTGAATTGATTAATCAGCAAAATGCTGATGTGGTATTGTTTACGGGTGATTTGGTAAATAATTATTCAGAAGAGGCAGAAGATTGGATACAGTACTTCAAGCANATTAAAGCGAAACATGGAAAGTATAGCATTCTTGGNAATCACGATTACGGAGANTATGCCAAATGGCCNAGTGCAGCTGCTCAACGAGCAAACCTNAATCGNTTNAAGGAAATTCATGGTGAAATGGGNTTTCGACTACTGCTGAATGAAAATGAGGTGTTTGCCAAAAATGGAGAAGAGATTGGGCTGTTNGGAATTGAAAATTGGGGGGTNCCTCCGTTTCCTCAATATGGAGACTTAAATAAAGNTAAAGTTGGAGTTGAAAANCAACCCTTCAAAATACTGCTTTCACANGATCCTTCACATTGGGATTATCANGTGTTGAAAGAACATAAGGATATAGATTTGACATTGTCTGGTCATACCCATGGAGCGCAGTTTGGTATTGAGCTAGGTAATGTTAAATGGAGTCCNGTAAAATATAAATATCCAAGATGGGCAGGGTTGTACAAAGAAGGAAAACAATTTTTATATGTCAATAGAGGTTTTGGATACATAGGATTTCCCGGAAGAGTTGGGATTCCTCCTGAATTGACAGTTATTAAATTGAAAAGGACTTAACGGTAAGCAATTTCAAAATCTTCGTAATTCTGAAATTGGCCTTTCCATACTTTTACGCTTTCTACTTCTGCTTTATCGGGGCCTTCATGACACCATTCCACAAATTCTTCAAGGTCTTCATCGAAGCCCTCGGCTTCAATGTATACTGATCCATCGTTTTCGTTTTGGACAAAGCCAGAAATTCCAAGAGAAAGTGCTTTTTCCTGTGTGTTTTTTCTGAAAAAAACGCCTTGAACTTTTCCTTTTACAGAGATGTTAATGTGTTTCATTATAGTGACTTAAAACAATTCGAAAATAAATGATTTTCCATATAAAGTGAACTAGAGTAGTGAAAATTTCAATGTAGCTACATATATTTGCTTTTAGTATGAAGATTGAAGATGAAATACAACAATCGGAGTTTGCTAGCCAATACCAGAAACTGACGGTAAATATTTTATTTACTGCAAGTTGGTTGACAAACCTTCATCAGCAATTCTTCAAGCCGCATGGATTGTCAATGCAGCAATACAATTTGCTGCGCATATTGAGAGGGCAATATCCTTCTCCTGCATCTATTACACTACTAATGGATCGGATGATTGACAAAAGTTCTAATGCTTCAAGATTAGTAGATAAGTTATTGGCAAAAGGACTGATTGTTCGTAAAGTTTGCGAAAAAGATCGCAGACAAAAAGATGTGATGATCTCAGAAAAGGGGCTAGAGGTATTAGAGAAAATTGGAGCTGCCTTTGATGAGTTTGAGTATTGTTTCACGGCACTTTCTCCTGAAGAAGCTCGTCAATTAAACCAACTTTTAGACAAACTAAGAGATCAATCTTAGATTAAGTAGTAAATTCTTCTTGACACGTATTGTTTTTAGGTTGTACCTTTGCAGCCGCTTTTGAAAAGGTGTTTTCAACAACTAAATGTTGGAAATAACCCAAAAAAGCGTATCTTGGAAAGATATCCGAACTCGAAAAAAATCTACATAAGAAACTATGCGTCAGTTAAAAATTACCAAGCAGCTCACCAATCGCGACAGTAAATCAATTGATAAATATCTAAGTGACGTATCGAAAGAAGAAATGGTAACTCCTGAAGAGGAGGTTTCTTTAGCGGTACGTATCAAACAAGGCGATGAGCAGGCTCTTAATCGTTTGGTAAATGCTAACCTTCGTTTCGTAATTTCTGTAGCAAAGCAATATCAAGGACACGGTTTAACGTTAGAAGATTTGATTGCAGAAGGAAACATAGGCTTGATTACAGCAGCAAAACGATTTGACGAAACAAAAGGGTTTAAATTTATTTCATATGCTGTATGGTGGATTCGCCAAAGCATTATGCAAGCCATTGCAGAAAACTCAAGAGTTGTTCGTCTTCCACTTAACAAAGTGAGTGCCATCCAGAAAATTGCGAATGCTTATTCTAAGCTAGAGCAAGAACATGAAAGAGCTCCTTCTAATGAAGAAATTGCAGGATTGTTAGAGTCTTCATCAGATAACGTAGCTGATCTTTTCACATATTCGCAGAAACAAGTTTCTGTTGATGCTCCGTTAGTTGAAGGAGAAGAAAACAGTTTGTTAAACGTTTTAACCAACGAAAACTCTTCAAATCCATCAGATGTATTGATGAGAGAATCTCTTTGTAAAGACATTGAGCGTGTTTTAGTATCACTTAAGCCAAGAGAAGCAGATGTTGTGCGTTTGTCTTTTGGTTTGAACGGAGAAACGCCAATGACCTTAGAAGAGATTGCGAATAGCCTTGGGCTAACACGTGAGAGAATTCGTCAAATTAGAGAAAAAGCATTGCGTTCTTTGCGTAAGAAAGCAAACTCTAACTTGTTGAAACATTATCTATAAGAACTTAGTTTGATTCTAAATAGTTTTTGAAAATCCCGCTTTAAAGCGGGATTTTTTATTTTTGGATGGTAAGAGAAAGGTAGGAGCGATGGATTTTCTTCTTCATTATGAGCAGCACACATTAAGTCCTAATCACGATTGGGTAGTATTAGTGCACGGAGCAGGAGGTAGTACAAAAACCTGGAAAAATCAGATAAGTGAATTTAAAAAGCACTTTAATGTGCTGGTCTTAGACTTACGCGATCATGGGAAGTCTAAAGTTCGTGAAGCTTTTAAAAACTTAGAGTACACCATTGAGAGTATTGCTCAGGATGTGATTCGTCTATTAGAGCACTTGAAAATAGAGAGCTGTCATTTTATAGGAGTTTCGTTAGGGTCAATAATTATAAGATGCATTGAAGAGCTTCGCCCCAAAATGATTAGGTCTGTGGTTTTAGCTGGGGGTATTTTTAAAATTGACCTCAAACTAAACGTGTTGTTGAAAACCGGAGTGTTTTTAGCGAACATGCTCCCTTTCCATTTGATCTATAATCTCTTTGCAGTAATTCTTCTTCCCAGAGGAAACCATAAAAATTCAAGAAGTATTTTTATTCGTGAGGCTAAAAAAATAAGTCATCAGGAGTTTCTTAACTGGCTAAATATTGTGAGAGACATTAATGCTACATTAAAACGTCTTTTTAGCAAACGCTTAAATGTGCCTTATCTCATTGTAATGGGAGCACAAGATCATGTGTTTTTAAAGCCTGCAAAGGAATTCACTAGAAAATACCGTAATGTTGCTTTAGAGGTAATTGATCAGTGCGGACATGTGTGTAACATTGAAAAAGCACGTGAGTTTAACGAGAAAACAATCTGCTTTTTAAAAGATAAATTTCCTCCACGACAATAATTGTTGCTTTCTTATGCAACGTCTGTATTAAATTCATACTCTTTAAAATAAACATAAGAGTATGAGACTACTAATTCTTTTTTTCATAGCATTCATTTCGCAATCATTCCTGTATCAGGATAAAGAGAAACAAGATTTTTCAGGAGTATACAGTTGTTCATGTGAAGAAGCTAATCCGCTAACACTAAAAATTAACTCTGATAATACATTTATTTATCACGATCCGTGGAACAAAGAAGGTGATATCACAATTACCGGTACATGGAAGGCAAAGAGAAATGTGTTACATCTAAACAGTGATAATCCGGAATTAAAATTCCATGATAAATGGAAGGTTGTTTCGGAGGGGGAAGCTGTGAAGTCCAGAAAAGGGATGACTTTTTACCGATTGGTAGATGCCTCAAAGTGCAATCAATAAATCCTGTTAAAGTAAAACAACAACGGTTTAGGAGTATAGACTATTGGCTAAAACAAGTCATATACATGATGGGTTAATTAANGCCTGTGTCAAAGGAGATCANAAGGCGCAGATGAAAATCTATGAATTGTATTCCAGAGCAATGCTTTTAACAGCAATGCAGATGATAAAAGACCCTATTGAAGCTGAAGAGGCCGTTCAGGAAAGTTTTTTACGAGCGTTTTCAAAGCTTGGACAGTTTGAGGGAAAATCAACGTTTGGAGCGTGGTTAAAAAGAATTGTTGTTCATGAGTGTTGGTCCAGAAACCAAAAACAAGGTGTATTNTTTGATGAGCTGGAAGAAGTTGAAGATCAGCATGAAGAAAAAGAAAATGATGATATAGAGCTCACTCTGGAAAAGGTAAAAAAATGCATGGCACTACTTCCTGATGGGTATAGGCTAGTTCTATCAATGTACTTGCTTGAAGGTTATGACCATGAAGAAATTGCTGAAGTAACAGGTATTTCTGCAGCCACTTCNAGATCACAGTTTTTAAGGGGAAAGAAGAAATTATTGGAAATGTTAAAAGAGGAATCTCATGGAAGATAAATTAACAAGCTTTATACGCTCAAACCGTGAGGAAATTAAAGAAAAAGAAACCATAGAAGGACATGAAAAAANGTTTGAGAAGAAGTTGTTGGCAGCATCAAAACAAAAAGAAAAGCAGCTAATTAAGAAAAGATTTATTGCTGTTGCAGCAGTAATTATTGCTCTAATCACTTTAGGTATTGGAATAACTCCATCAATTGAATTGCTTGAAGAAGCACCCGGTGAGAACACTTTAGCAGAGGTGTCTTTAGGAGATGTTTCTGAGGAGATGAAGAGTGTAGAGCTATATTACCTCCAAAGCATTAAAGAAGAAAAAAAAGAACTAAATCAACAAATAGAAAAAAGTAATGCCTCCGATTTTAAAGAAATGCTAGATGAGCTGGAAGAGCTTGAAAAAGACTATTCAGCCTTAAAGAAAGCNTTGGCACAGAATAATAACAATGAAAGAATCATAAGTTCTATGATTCAGAATTATAAGCTTAGAGTACAACTATTAGAAGATCTTCAGAAAATGATGGAAACAAAAAACAAAAAGCAAAGATCAAATGGGAACATTAAAGCGTGAAACACTATCAGTATTCTTTCTGTTTTTTCTGATGATTTTATCAGGAACTCTCTCAGCAGCAAGAGAAGAGTATGTAAAAGAATATCANCATGAATTTTCTACAAAAGGAGCCACATTACTAAATGTGATTAACCGATATGGTAGAGTAACAATAACAACTGAACCTGGTATTAGCAACATCACAGTAGACGTAGAAGTACGTTTGGATGCTCGCAATGAAAGTAAAGCGCAAAGCAAGTTAGAGTCAATACAAATTGATTTTGGTAAAACANGCAATGAACTTTANGCCAAGACAGATATTGGAGATGGATACTTTAATCAACTTGAAATTAATTATCAGGTTAAAATGCCCAGAGAGCTGGCTCTTGAGATTGAAAACAAGTTTGGCGATGTTGTTCTAAATGAGTTAAATGCTCCGTTAAACTTGAAAGTAGCTTATGGGAATGTGAAGATTGGGAAACTNCCGCANACTGANAANAANCTAAAAATTTCATACGGTAAACTAATACTTTCAGAATCGAATTATCTTGATTTAACATTAAGGTATGGCGAATTCTCTATCAACAAGATAAAGTGGTTGAAACTAGATTCCCAGTATTCAGAAATAGAAATTAAAAGAGTAGGCTTAATGGAGCTTGAAAGTGCCTATGATGAAGTAGAAATAGAGGCTGTTGCTGAGTTAAAGACAGAGATGCGATTTACAGAAGTTGCAATAAATACACTAACTCAAAAAATGACAACAAATACCCAGTATGGAGAACTGGAGATAGATTTTATTGCNAAAACATTGGAAGAAATAAAAATTGATGGAGCCTTTACAGATGTTTCATTGGCTTTTGAGAGCGGATCAAATATCAAGTTAGAAACTAGTTTGTCTTATGCCGATATTGATTTGCCTTCAGCTGCTAATGTGCTATATGAAAAAGAGAGTTTTACTAGCAAGACGGTTAAAGCAAGCTTTAAATCTGAAGGAGAAAAAGCAAGTNTAGTNACGATCAATTCACGTTACGGAGATGTTGAAATTGATATAGTAGACTAATAAAAGGGTAGAGATTCTACTTTTTTGTCAACCAAGCAGAACTGTTAACAGCTGTTTTAAAGGATTGCAGAGCATCTTTAGCTTCTTCTTGAGATGAATATCGCCCTGCTGAAACACGAAATAGACTTTTGTCTTTGTCAAGAATTGAAGCTTCATAACTTAAGTGCTGAAGTTCTTTTACCAAACGTTCTGCATTTTCCCGAACACCAAAACAACCAGCAATAATGTAGTAGCCAGAGATGGTAGATTGCTCGGAAACCACATCACTATTTTGGCTGATAATAGGAGGTGTAACTTCATTGACTTGAACAGTTACTGTTCCTTCTGCTTCATCAACTAACTTTAACTCTACATACGGGCTTTCTAATTCTTCAAGAGGAGGAAGTTCAAATAGAGCTTCTTCACTTTTTAAAAGGTCAGCTTTGTATGTTGAGTTATTCGGAACATANAGTTCACAAATTTTTTCTGAAAAAGGGTTGAGGTCTGAGTAGTGAAACCTTTTATCCTGTTTAAAGATACCACTGTCAACTCCTAGCCAAGTAACATAACCAACAAGAGGTAAAGCAATAGCTCCAAGTGCANCAGTTTTTACCCAGTTACGTTTAGGTGAGGTTGTTGCCGAAGCAAAGNTTTGCTCTTTTTCTTTGGANGAATTCTGAACTGGGATGACTTTCTCAGAAAAGGTGTCTTTATCAAGGCTTCTGTCAATAGGNAAAGCATGAAAAGGCTCTAATCCAAAAGTATCAACACCCCCTTCTTCGCTATATTGAGGTTCAAAAACAAGAGTTCCCAAATTGTCTTGGCGGAATGCGCCAATGTGCTGAAAAACGACACTCTTCTGAACAGACAAATCTCTTTTGAGAGCCATAACAGCTTCATGGATAANCTGTAAAGCATCATCATATGATTGATCTGTTTGAAGACCAATATGATGAGCTAATAAACCATCNTTTTGCTGTAATTTCTTGTTGAATGATAAACTTTTTCCAGGAGGGTAAAATTTATGCTGTANCTCATCAATTCGCGCAGGTTGCGAATTAAGCACAAAACCACCAAACCCAGGAACAATAACACAGTCATTGTNTGCGAGTAACTCGCGTATATGTGTTGATAAGTCAATCATTGAAGAAAGCGAAAGTAACAAAATACAAACAAAATCCGTCNTTCATTTGTCAAATTCACTGCAACACAAATGCAGAAAAGGTTTATTAGTTTTGAAATCAGGATGAAGCTTAAAGGCCAGACAAAAACNACAGTATTTTTTTTCCTATTNCTATTTCCTTTAATTGGAGCTAGTCAGCAAAAGGCTAGAGCACGCATGGCTCTGGAAGGNATGTGTAATACGTTTTTAAACCTTGAAGGGATACAGTTTGAGCAAAGTTCAAATGAACGAATTGATGGTGAATTAGTTCCGGCAGCAGCACAGGCAAAAATTCAGTTCAANCCTAAGCTTAAAATATACGTNCAAGCCATTAAGNCAGATGGAGGGAAAGGCTCCGAGGTCTTGTATATTGAAGGTAAAAACGATGGTGATGCTTTAGTCAACCCCAACAAGTTTCCATACATTAATTTGGATTTAGATCCTTATGGATCAATAATGAGAAGCAACCGTCATCACACTATATTTGAGGCAGGAGGACAATACTTGGCGAATGTAATTGCTGAGTCGCTTAANAAAGCAGACGTATTGGGAGAGTTTAATGATCGCTTTTTCTACAAAGGACAGATAAAGTATAAAGGACATGCGTGCCACCATGTAGANATTTATAACCAAGACTTTAAATATGAATCTTATACTGTGGCATATGGTGAAGATGTAATTGAAATCGCAAGAAAATTATTAGTTCCGGAACATCTGATTCTTGAAGCAAACGAAGCGATTCACAGTTATANTGATGTTGAAGAAGGACAGAAAATTTTAGTGCCCAATTTNTATGGGAAACGCATTGTGCTTTACATCGATGTAAATCATTTTATTCCTTGGTATCAGCGTATAGACGATGATAAAGGAGTTTTTGCTGAATACATGATGCAAGAATGTTACCTCAATCCTGAGTTTGGTCGATTGGCATTCTCTTCTGAAAACCCGGCATACGGATTTTAAATTAATCTGTATTTTTCAGTGAAAAANTTTGATGCCACAAGAAACAGACTTACTATATATAATTGCACTTACTCTNGTAAATGGTATTGGTACCCGTAAAACGAGAGCTATTCTAGAGGAGTTTGGAAGCGCAGAATTTCTTTTTAAGACTCCAGAAAAAGANTTAAGGCAAATTCCTCAACTGCACGATAGAATTATTACTTCCATAAAAGATAAATCTACCCTTCTAAGAGCTGAGCAAGAGCTCAACTTTATTCGTGACCATGAACTGGATGTAATTACTGTTCTAGACAAAGNATATCCTAACCGCTTAAAACATTGTACTGATGCTCCTGCATTACTCTACAAAAAAGGAAATATGCGTTTGAATGAAGAGCGGATGATTGCCATTGTAGGTACACGTAAAGCAACTACCTATGGAATTTCGACTGTTGAGCGAATAGTAGAAGAACTAAAAGCTTATAATGTTACAATTGTAAGTGGTTTAGCTGTTGGAATAGATGGATACGCTCATCAGGCAGCATTAAAGCATAATATGCAAAACATTGCCGTTTTGGCTCACGGACTAGACCGGATTTACCCCAATGTGCATACTTCTTTAGCAAGGGAAATGAGAAACAATGGAGGGGTAATTTCTGAATACATGACCCAGACCAATCCTGACAAGGGCAATTTTCCAGAAAGAAACCGTATAGTAGCTGGTATGTGTGATGCAGTTATTGTTGTTGAATCACAAATTAAAGGAGGTTCAATGATTACTGCAGGAATTGCCCATTCATACAATCGGGCGGTGTTTGCAGTTCCAGGCAAGTTGACAGACCGAAATTCTGAAGGATGCAATCACTTAATCAAAAGTCAGAAAGCGTTGATTTACACCGGAGCAAAAGATTTAGAGTATAATTTAGGGTGGGGAAAGGTGAAACAAACCACTAAACAGCCATTGCAAAAGCAACTCTTTGTAGACCTACAGCCCGAAGAAGAAAAATTGCTAAAAAGCCTAAATACGGAGCAAAAAATAGCTTTGGAAGAACTGTGTTATGAAACCGGTTTGGCTCCTCATCAGGCCAGTGTTCATCTGCTAAGTTTAGAAATGAGCGGACTAATAAGAAGCCTTCCCGGAAAGTATTATCAACTTATTTAGATACAACTTCTATAAAGCCAGCAGCTTCTTTGGCGCGCTCAACAACAGTAGAAATTGCTTCTTCAACAGGCCCCCAATTTAGGGCAACGGCCATTCTTCTGTATGGACGAGTGCTCGGTTTTCCAAAAACGCGAATACCCGTGTTTTCAACCGTTAAAGCTTTTTCAATACCCTGTATTTCAAAATTGCTACTTTGCTCAGCAGCTAAAACTACAGCACTAGCACCATTTCTAAGCAGTTCAATCTCACGAATAGGTAAATCCAATATGGCATGCAGATGCAATTCAAACTCATTCAGGTTTTGTGTGCCGGCCATTGTAACCATTCCAGTATCGTGTGGACGAGGACTTAGTTCAGAAAAATAAACTCCTTCCTCAGCAAGGAAAAACTCAACACCCCAAATTCCAGATCCACCCAATGCTTTGGTTACAGCAGCAGCCATCTCTTGAGCTTCCTTAAGTTGCGCATCAGAACATTCGGCTGGTTGCCAACTTTCTTGATAATCACCACGTTCTTGTCGGTGACCGATTGGTGCACAGAATAATGTTGTTCCGTTGTTTTGAGTAACTGTTAACAAGGTAATTTCGCTAGTGAAGTTGATGAATTCCTCTACAATAACTTCTGTAGCATCACCACGAGAACCTTCTAATGCATAATCCCATGCTTTTTGAATNTCNGCTTCACTTTTTATTACACTTTGTCCTTTTCCAGATGAAGACATCAGAGGTTTTACAACACATGGAATTCCACATACTTCAGTAGCCGCTTTTAACTCTTCGGCATTGGTTGCATATTGAAANTTAGCGGTNCGTANCCCCAATTCTTTAGCGGCTAAATCGCGAATAGCTTTTCGGTTCATNGTAAAATTGGCTGCTTTCGCAGAAGGAACCACAGTAATGCCTTGTTTTTCGTAATCGTAAAAACGTTCTGTNCGGATAGCCTCAATTTCAGGAACGATAAAGTTGGGTTGGTGTTTCTCAACTATTTTATCTAATGCTGANCCATCTAACATATTAATGACTTCAGCTTCATGAGCAACTTGCATNGCNGGTGCGTTTTCATAACTGTCAACAGCAATTACATATTGTCCGTAACGCTGTGCAGCAATCACAAACTCTTTTCCCAGTTCTCCGCTCCCTAAAAGCATTATTTTCTTCCGCATTTCTTCAAATTTTCAGCGAAATTAAAACATTATCTTTTCTAAAGATTTCGGTGTTTAAAACACTGAGTTAGCAGTCACTTTCCATCTGTAAAAAAGTTTACATTTGCCTCAAACAAAACACATATTTAAAAGCATGTCAAACAACAAGTACCAAGCTCAGATTGACTCCTTTATGGAGAAAGCTCGTGCTATGAATCCTAACGAGCCAGAGTTNCTTCAGGCTGTTCAGGAAGTGGTTGAGACCGTGATACCTTATATCGAAGAACATCCACGTTACAAGGCTGCAAACATTCTNGATAGAATTGTTGAGCCTGAGCGTGTAATTATGTTTAGAGTTCCTTGGACAGATGATCAAGGAAATGTTCATGTGAACAGAGGATATAGAGTAGAGTTTAACTCGGCTATTGGACCATACAAAGGTGGACTTCGTTTTCACCCAACTGTGAACCTTTCGGTATTGAAATTCTTAGGGTTTGAACAAATCTTTAAAAACTCATTAACAACCCTTCCAATGGGAGGCGGTAAAGGAGGTTCAGATTTTGATCCTAAAGGAAAATCGGATCGTGAAGTAATGAGCTTTTGCCAGTCATTTATGACTGAACTAGCTCGTCATATTGGACCAAATACAGATGTTCCTGCCGGAGATATAGGCGTGGGCGGACGTGAAATTGGTTATATGTTCGGTCAATACAAACGTATCAGAAATGAATTTACAGGTGTTTTAACCGGTAAAGGATTGAATTGGGGAGGATCGTTGATTCGTCCAGAAGCTACCGGATATGGAGCTGTTTATTTTGCAGAAAACATGTTGAACCGTGTTGGTGATTCTATTCATGGCAAATGTGTAGTGGTTTCTGGTTCAGGAAACGTAGCACAATATGCTATCGAAAAAGTAACACACCTTGGCGGTAAGGTAGTTACGGCATCAGATTCATCAGGGTTTATTTATGACCCAAACGGAATTCATGCTGAAAAGCTTGACTTCTTAAAAGAATTGAAAAACGTTAAACGTGGACGTATTAAAGAATATGCTGACGAGTTTGGTGTAGAGTTCTTTGAAGGTCAACGCCCATGGCATGTAGACTGTACAATTGATGTAGCACTTCCTTGTGCGACTCAAAATGAGTTGAACTCTTCAGATGCTGAAGCACTTATTAAAAGTGGTGTTAAAGCTGTTGCTGAAGGTGCGAACATGCCTTGTACTCCAGATGCTGTTGCATTGCTTCAAGAAAACGGAGTGATTTTCGCACCAGGAAAAGCTGCAAATGCTGGTGGTGTAGCTACTTCAGGACTAGAAATGTCGCAAAACTCTTTGCGTATGAACTGGTCTAGAAAAGAAGTTGATACACGTTTACATACCATCATGAAAGACATTCACGAAGCTTGTGTTCAATACGGTAGAGATGAACATGGTGTAGTTGATTATGTAAAAGGTGCTAACCTTGCTGGGTTTGTAAAAGTTGCTGACTCTATGATTGATCAGGGAGTTATTTAAGCAGATCGTAATATTATTAAGAAATGAAAAGGGAGGGTTGTTGAACTCTCCTTTTTTGTTGGATTACTATCCTGATCCAATATCTTTGAACCAAAGTAGAATTATCATGTACGGAAGTATAAAAGAACATTTACAACAAGAATTAACATCGATAGAAGAAGCGGGTCTTTTCAAGAAAGAGCGTATTATTACTTCACCTCAAGATGCGGTTATTAAGATTAGCACAGGAGAAGAAGTAATCAATTTTTGTTCGAATAACTATTTAGGGTTGTCTTCTCATCCAAAGGTGATTGAAGCAGCTCATAAGACGTTAGATTCTCATGGCTTTGGAATGTCATCAGTTCGTTTCATCTGTGGAACACAAGACATTCATAAAGAGTTGGAAGAAAAAATTGCTACGTTTTTAGGTACGGAAGACACTATTCTGTATGCAGCAGCATTTGATGCTAACGGAGGTGTTTTTGAACCTTTACTAACAGCAGAAGATGCAATTATATCAGATTCATTGAACCATGCCTCTATCATTGATGGTGTGCGTTTGTGTAAAGCACAGCGTTTTCGTTATGAAAACAACAATATGGAAGACCTTGAGACGCAATTAAAAGCCGCTGAAGGAGCGCGTTTCAAAGTAATCGTTACTGATGGTGTTTTCTCTATGGACGGTTATGTTGCACAATTGGATAAAATCTGTGATTTAGCTGATAAATACGATGCATTAGTAATGGTAGACGAATGCCATGCTACAGGGTTTATCGGTAAAACAGGTAGAGGTTCTATTGAATTGAATAATGTAATTGGTCGTGTTGATATTATTACCGGTACGTTAGGAAAAGCACTAGGTGGAGCGATGGGTGGCTTTACAACAGGAAGAAAAGAAATTATTGAACTGTTGCGCCAGCGTTCAAGACCTTATTTGTTTTCAAATTCACTAGCTCCATCTATTGTTGGTGCATCAATCGCTGTGTTTGATTTATTAAGCGAAACAACTGAATTGCGCGATAAATTGGAAAACAATGTGAACTATTTCAAAAAGGGAATCAAATCAGCTGGTTTTGACATTAAAGATGGAGACTCAGCGATTGTTCCGATTATGCTTTATGATGCAGCGTTATCTCAACAATTTGCAGATGAACTTTTGAAAGAAGGAATTTACGTTATAGGGTTCTTCTATCCGGTAGTTCCGAAAGAACAAGCCAGAATTCGAGTGCAATTATCAGCAGCACATGAAACGGAACATTTAGACAAGGCCATAGCCGCTTTTACTAAAGTAGGAAAAGCGCTTGGTGTTATCCAATAAATGATACAATCAAGCAGATGATTTGAAATAGCTCCATCATTAGATGGGGCTTTTTTTATTTTAATGCGTTCTGTTCCAATTCCATTCGGAGTATTTCAAAAAAACATGTAATTTCGCACCCGCTTTTGAAGGGTCTAACACATAGTGTTGTGAGCCACGATGAGTGAGATCTGTTTTAAAAGCTTGCTTTTGAGGTGTTTGCCCGATGCCTTCTTGAGCTGAAACCAAAATCCACGGAGTGCAAATGCGCTCCTGCGTAATGATTTATAAGTCTTTTTTCTGCATCCGGTTGGTTATGAACAGGGGGTGTTGAAAAAAACTTGTTGTATTTGAAATTTAATAATAGCTTTGCAGCCCCTTTTTGGAGGGGTCGTTAAAGTATTGGTTAACAATTAAAAAAACGTAACATTGGATACGCTTAGTTATAAAACCAAGTCGGTTAATAAAGAAAATGCCGACAAGCAATGGGTATTGGTAGACGCAGAAGGAATGACTGTTGGTCGTTTAGCATCTCGCGTAGCACTAATTTTAAGAGGAAAACACAAACCAAGTTTTACTCCGCACTCTGATTGTGGAGATAACGTTGTTGTTGTTAATTCTGAGAAAATCAACTTGTCTGGTAGCAAGTGGTTTACAAAAGAATACATCCGTCATACAGGTTATCCTGGTGGACAGCGTGTAGCAACAGCTGAGGAAGTAATGGCAAAAGATCCTAACCGCATTATTGAAAATGCAGTTAAAGGGATGCTTCCTAAAAATAAGTTGAGCCGTGCTTTGATGAAAAACCTTTATGTATATCAAGGTGCAGAGCACAAGCAAGAAGCTCAAAAGCCAAGTAAAATCGACCTTAATACAATTAGATAAACATGGATGTAATCAACACATTAGGAAGACGCAAAACTTCTGTTGCTCGTATCTATTTGAAGCAAGGTAATGGTACTATCACTGTAAACGGAAAAGACGCTAAAGAGTATTTTCCAACTGAAGTTTTACAGGCACGTTTGAATCGTCCGTTTGTTGTTACTGAAACAGCAGGTCAGTACGATGTTAAAGCAAACGTTAAAGGTGGTGGCCTTACTGGTCAAGTAGATGCGGTCTTATTGGCAGTTTCTCGTGCATTATGTGAGATTAGCGAAGAGCATCGTCCGGCTTTGAAAGCTGAGAAGTTGTTGACTCGTGACCCTCGTATGGTTGAACGTAAGAAATTTGGTCAGAAGAAAGCGCGTAAGAAATTCCAATTCTCGAAACGTTAATTCAGATTCAGCCTTTATTCGTTTAGTATCTAAACTGTTCAGGACTGTCATATGGCAAAACCTGAAGGTTGCTCAAAATGAGTAGAAGGAAGGTGAACAATTTAAAAAATTAAAAATGGCTAGAACCAATTACGAAGAACTTTTAAAAGCAGGTGTACACTTCGGACACCTTACTAGAAAGTGGCATCCAAAAATGGCTCCTTACATCTTCATGGAGCGCAACGGAATCCACATTATTGATCTTCACAAAACTGTAGCTAAAGCTGATGATGCTGCCAATGCACTTCGTCAAATGGCTAAATCAGGGAAGAAGATTTTGTTTGTAGCAACCAAAAAACAAGCGAAAGATATTGTTGCTGAAAAAGCAGGTGCTGTAAATATGCCATACGTTACTGAGCGTTGGCCAGGTGGAATGTTAACCAATTTTGCGACTATCCGTAAAGCGATCCGCAAGATGGGTGCTATTGAAAAATTATTGAAAGACGAAACAGCAACTCACATTGCAAAAAGAGAGCGTTTAATGCTTACTCGTCAACGTGAGAAATTAGATAGAAACTTAGGTTCTATTGCTGATCTTACTCGTCTTCCAGCAGCATTGTTCATTGTTGATGTTAAGAAAGAACACATTGCTGTAGCAGAAGCAAGAAAATTAAATATCCCAACTTTTGCATTGGTAGATACGAACTCAAACCCAGACGTGGTTGATTTCCCAATTCCAGGGAACGATGATGCTTCAAGTTCAATTGAAAAAATCATCTCAATCATGACTGAAGCAATTGCTGAAGGTTTGAACGAGCGTAAAGCAGAGAAAGAAAAAACTGCTGATACCAAAAAGGCTGACAAGAAAGCCGATAAAGAAGCAAAAGAAACTGCAGAATAATTCGCAATAAATACACTAAAAAGAATTAAAAATGGCAAACATTACTGCTGCAGAGGTTAACAGCCTGAGAAAGAAAACAGGCGCAGGAATGATGGACTGCAAAAAAGCGTTGGTTGAAGCTGACGGTGATATCGAAAAAGCAGTTGAAATCCTTCGTAAAAAAGGACAAAAAGTTGCTGCTAAGCGCGGTGACAACGAAGCTTCTGAAGGTTTAACAGTAGCTATGGCAACAGAAGATGCTTCTACAGGTGTAATTGTTACACTTAACTGTGAAACAGATTTCGTTGCTAAGAACGCAGACTTCTCAGATTTTGCTCACCAAATTGCTAAAGTAGCACTTGATAATGGTGTGAAAACTGTTGAAGAACTTAACGAACTAGAATTAGACGGTCTTAAAGTTTCTGAAAAGATTACTGAGCAGATTGGTAAAATTGGTGAGAAGATTGAAGTTTCTAAATTAGGAAACATTGCAGCTGAAACAGTTGTAGCATACAATCACCCTGGAAACCAAATTGCTTCTTTAGTAGGTTTGTCTAAAACTGGAGATGCTGTTCAAGGTGCTGGAAGAGATGTTGCAATGCAAATTGCCGCAATGAATCCAGTTGCTGTGAATAAAGAAAGCGTTCCAGCAGATGTTGTTGAGAAAGAATTAGAAATTGCCAGAGACCTTATCCGTCAAGAAGGTAAGCCTGAAGAAATGGTTGATAAAATTGCCAACGGTAAATTGAACAAGTTCTTCAAGGAAAATACACTTCTAGAGCAAGCTTTCATTAAAGACAACAAAAAGTCTGTAAAGCAATACCTTAACGATACTGAAAACGGTCTTACAGTAACTGAATACTTGAGATTTTCGCTTTCATAATCATTATGGTTGAAAAATAAATTTCATAAAGGAAGAGAGATTTTAATTAATCTCTCTTTTTTTTGCCTAAACTTTTCCTCTTATGAAGTACAAAAGAATTCTCCTTAAGCTTAGTGGTGAGTCCCTAATGGGCGAAAAACAATTCGGAATAGATCATAACCGATTGTCACAATACTCACAAGAAATTAAAAAATTAGTTGATGCTCGTGTTGAAGTAGCAATTGTAATTGGAGGGGGTAACATCTTCAGAGGAATACAGCAGGTAGACGGAGCTATAGACCGTGTTCAAGGTGACTACATGGGAATGTTAGCTACTATGATTAATAGTATGGCACTGCAAAGTTCTCTTGAGGCGAGTGGACTTCAAACACGTTTGCAATCGGCCATTAAGATGGAGCAGATTGCTGAGCCTTTTATTAAAAGAAGAGCTACACGTCATTTAGAAAAAGGCCGTGTTGTCATCTTTGGAGCGGGAACAGGTAATCCTTATTTTACCACAGATACAGCAGCATCGCTTAGAGCTATAGAAATCGGTGCAGATGTTATTTTGAAAGGAACACGTGTAGATGGAATCTATACAGCAGATCCTGAAAAAGATCCTACAGCAACAAAATATGATCAGGTGTCATTTAACGAATGCATTAAGAAAGGGCTAAACGTAATGGACATGACAGCCTTTACTCTCTGTAAAGAAAACGACTTGCCAATTGTTGTCTTTGATATGGATTCAGGTGGAAACTTGTTAAAGGTAGTTCAAGGTGAAAATGTAGGAACAATTGTTTCCTAAGACCTAGTCTTTTTTACATCAAAATATTTTTTTTCTGCAGCTTGTGCATGAACTCCTCACTGAGGAGACGTAGTGCTTAAGCTGCAGTTTTTATTTGATGCCTAGCGCATTTCTAAAATAATCTTGAAAAGGTTGAATGGTTTTGAAATCATTCACTACAATATCAATTAGATCCTCTTGAAGGATAACTTTCGGATCATAGGTCTTGAACACATACCAGTTTTTATTCAAGATGAGGGGCTGTTTTTCTGCAACAGCTTTGTAAGCTTTAGGAAGCACCTTGTACTTGTCGCCTTTTACTTCTCCAAACTCTTTTTTGAATTGATCAGCAATAATGATTTTATCTAGTTCGTCACTATGATCGGCAATGTAGTGTCGGATACTTTCGATCTCATGTTTTTGAGGAGAGTAAACTCCTGTGTAAATTCTAAAATGTTCTGGGCCTGCCTCAAAATAAAGAGAGGGAATACCATGATCATTCTTTCCCTGAGGGCCAATAACTGCACTCCTATTCATTTTATAAGGTGTTTTATCCTTACTAAATCGAATGTCTCTATTGATTCTGAAAACACAGTTTTTATATGTTAAATCTTCAGGAATTCCTTTGTCATAAGGTTTTAACGCTTCAATAAGCGCATCAACAAAATTTTCAAAAGGTTCTTTTACATTCTTGTGGTAACGTTGTCTGTTTTCATCAAACCACTCTTTATGGTTGTTTGGTGCTAAATCGATAAAGAATTGAAGAAAGTCGGGAGAGAAATGTGCCATAAATGATTGCTATTAACTTTTGTAAAGTTAAACTTATGTGGTTTGATCTGTGTTTTTCAGATGTGATTAAAAATTTATTTTCTTTGTGCGCACAAATCCAAAAACAATGAACGAAGAGTTAGACCTCATATTTCAGGAAGCAACTGATCAGATGGATGCAGCCATCAGCCATCTTAAAGATGAATTGGCAAAAATTCGAGCAGGAAAAGCATCTCCGGCCATGTTGGGTGGTGTTATGGTAGAATACTATGGAGCAATGACGCCTTTGAGCCAGGTTTCGAACATCAATACTCCTGATGCCAGAACAATTTCAGTGCAGCCTTGGGAAAAGTCAATTCTTCAAGATATTGAACGCGCCATCATCAATTCTAATTTAGGATTGAATCCACAAAATAATGGTGAAATGATTATGATCAATATTCCGCCATTAACAGAAGAGCGTAGACTTGGATTGGTAAAACAATCAAAGGCAGAAGGTGAGAATGCCAAAGTGAGTATTCGCAATGCAAGAAAAGATGCTAACGATGAAATCAAAAAGTTGAAAAATGACGGACTTCCTGAAGATGCTCAAAAAGATGCAGAAGAAGAAGTTCAATCATTGACCAATAAGTATAGCACTAAAGTAGACGATATTGTTGCTGCTAAAGAGAAAGACATTATGACTGTTTAAACCATAACAGATCAGATACCGTTTTTAAGAAGCTGTTACATGTAACAGCTTTTTTTATGCCCAAACTTTTGTGCCTTCGGTACAGTTTTTACAAATGTCGATTTCACTTCTAGATTTGAGCAATGCTCTTCTGAAATTTTGATAAGCTGGCCCATGCCATATTTCTTTAAACGTGTGGTCTTTCATGTCTCCCAATTGATGTGTGGCATCTTTATCAAAACAACATGGAACCACAAGTCCATCCCAAGTGAAAACACATGAGTGCCACATTTTCCAGCAATGATTGGTGAGACTATTTTTAATGGTGTATGTCCCGTCTTTCTGTTTTTTATAGCGTGAATATTTTTCAATGGTAGGAATTAATGGGTTGCCATTTTCATATTCATACATCTGAGCTGTTTTAAGTCGAACCTCGTCTACACCAATTTCCTCAGCTATGCGATACACATCGTCAATTTGATGTTCATTGGGGCGTACCACCAAAAACTGAAAGATAATGTGAGGCGTTTTACTCTTCAATTCTTTTTTCCATTTGACTACATTACGCGTGCCAGCCAATACTTTTTCAAGTTTTCCGTTTCTGCGGTATTGTTCATAAACCTCTTGTGTGGTTCCGTCAATAGAAACAATTAAACGATCCAAGCCACTTTCAACAGTTTCTTTAGCTAGTTTATCGTGCAAGAAATGAGCATTAGTAGATGTTGCCGTGTAAATGCCCAGTTGGTGAGCATAACGTACCATCTCTAAAAATTTAGGATTGATATAGGGTTCGCCTTGGAAATAGAAAATGACATAAGCCAACCGTTTTGATAGCTGGTCTAGTATTTTTTTGTAAAAATCAGGTTTTAGATTTCCGGTTTCACGTGTAAATTGTCGCAATCCGCTAGGACACTCAGGACAGCCTAAGTTGCAAGTTGTTGTTGGCTCTATTGAAATACTAATAGGGGTGCCCCATTGAATTGGTCGCTTAAAAAATTTTGAAGCATAGTAACCAAATAACAACTGAAATCCGTTCCATATACGCAGTGGTGTAAGCTTTCGTACAAAGTTTAGACCGTCTGTAATATTGTATGACATCGCGCTCAAAATTAACGATAAATTGGAGGCAATAAGATTGAAAATGAGAAATCAACTATTACGAAATGCTATAATTATACTGACTTTCTGTTTGTCAGGATTCAATACGCTACTAAAGGCTCAAACCAATAATGTGCAAGGCATTGTGTTAGATCAATCATCCCAAAAGCCGTTGGTGTTTGTTTCTGTTTATGATCCCGATAGAAATGTTGGAACAGTTTCAGACATTGATGGGAAGTTTCAAGTGGCCAGTACATCAAGTATCAGAAGATTGGTTTTCTCTTATGTTGGCTATCAACCAGACACCATTTTGGTGGATGGAAAAAAGAACCTAAAAATTGAGCTTACTTCAAAGGGAATTGAATTAAATCAGATTACAATTTATCCGGGAGAAAACCCTGCTCATCGAATTATAAAGCTGGCGGTTGAAAACAGAGAAAATAACAACCCGAATAAGTACGATCAGTATACCTATGATTCGTACAATAAGATGATTTTTTCGATGGACACAATTCCGACTACTAATAACCCGGAAGAAGATGCTGCGCTGGAAAAATTTCTGAGAGAAAATCACATCTTATTAATGGAGTCTGCAACAACTAGAAAGTTTTTAGCTCCAAATCATAGTAAGGAGGTTGTTACAGGAACAAGAGTTTCTGGCTTTGATAATCCGGCCTTTTCCTTTTTGCCAACAGATTTGCAACCTTTCGGATTTTACGATACGTATGTTGAGTTATTTGATAAGTCGTACTTAAATCCAGTTTCACAAGGTAGTTGGAATCGTTATGTGTTTGATCTAAAAGATACACTTTATTCTAAGGGAGACTCAACTTTTGTGATTCAGTATCAGCCAAAGCGAAACTCAAATTTTGAAGGGATTAAAGGGCTGTTGTACATCAACTCAAATGGCTATGCGATAGAAAATGTGATTGCAGAAAATTTTTACGAAGGCATTAATAATTTCAAAATCCAGCAGAAGTATGCCTTGATAGAAAATAAGTGGTTTCCGGAACAGCTCAACTTTGACTTGACATTTGTGAACCTAGATTTGGTTTTTGTAGGGAGGAGTTACATTGAAAATGTGAATCTACATCCGGAATTAACACGCAAAGACTTTGATAATTTCGTTGTTGAAATCCCGGATTCATCAGCTACCAAAGACGAATACTTTTGGTATAAACACCGAAGTGATACTCTAACCACAAAAGATAAAAACACTTATACAACGTTAGATTCAATGGGTAAAGAATTGAATCTTGAGCGTGTAGTCAAATGGTCTGAAGAATTGGTCAATGGTTATTTTCCTTTAGGACCAATTAATTTAGATGTAAATCAACTAATACACATCAATCAATTTGAAGGAACTCGCTTAGGATTAGGTTTGTATACCAATAAGAAAATTGCAGATTGGTTTGCTATTGGTGGGTATGGAGCNTANGGATTCAAAGATAAAGAATGGAAATACGGGGGAAGCCTAGAGNTTTTTCCTCTAAAACAAGCCGAAATGAAAATTAAGGCTTCTTATTCTTATGATGTTTATAACCCCGGTACATCGCAATTTTTTGAAGATCATTTAGCGAAAATGTCAGATAGTTGGAGAAACCTTATTTCTACATGGATGAACTATGGCGAAAGTTATGAGCTGTCATGGCAGTTTAGGACATTAAAATATGCCAAAGTGAAGTTTTATGGTGAGCATAATCACTTTTCGTTCAATAATGCCTACCAGTTTAGGTTGTTTAATAATGATGAACTGAGTTATTACTCAAANGAAGCAACAGTAGCTGAAACGGGAGTTCAGCTGAAATATGCCTACGGAGAAAAATTGGTTAGAACACAGCGTAATGTATTATCAATGGGTACGGATAAGCCTGTTCTATGGNTAAACTACGGCAGAGGNATATCAGATNTAGAAGGCAGTAAGTTTGATTACAATAAAGTAGANGCNAAGCTNTATAAACATTTTAAAACAAGAGTTTTGGGAGAGTTTTCTNTTTCGCTTTCAGGAGGATATGTTGATGCNAGTTTGCCTGTAAATAGCATGTTTGTTGGAAACGGAACGTTTGAAGACGATATAAAAATTGTGGTCAATAACAGCTTTCAAACCATGAGACTCTATGAGTTCATTGGAGATAAATATGCCGCACTTCATTATAATCATCGTTTGTGGCGTTGGTATTCAAAGTATAAATGGTTACGTCCGGAATTTTTTATGACACACAATATTGGTTGGGGAGAGGCTGATGATGNGCTTTTGAAAGATCATAAAGGAATAGAATTCAAATCAATGGAAGAAGGGTTTTTCGAAAGTGGACTTCAAATTCATCACCTTTTGAGAATGGAATATGCTGATGTGGGCTACCTTGGTGTTGGAATAGGGACATTCTATCGTTATGGCGCTTATCAATACGAAAAAGCAGAAAATAATCTGGCTTTAAAAGTTGTTGTAACACTTGAACTTTAAGACCCTGTTAATCGCTTTTATTATCGGGGCTTTGTTTATATTTTCGAGCTCTAATTTTTTATCTCAGAAAGCAATAAGCCGGGCATAAACTTTTCAAGAGTTCATACCACGGTTTGTCCTAAAGATTATGTGGTCAGCAATAGCCAAGTTTATTATTCGACAAAGAATTGCCATCCTTATCCTTTTGGCAATCGTTACCGTGTTAATGGGAATCAAATCAAGAGATGCCCGTTTACAGTGGGGNTTACCTAAATTATTACCTGATCACGATTCNGCGTTGATCGTTCATGAAGAGTTTAAAGAAAGGTTTGGAGAGGCTCCAACTACTTTNCTTTTAGGAATTGAAGAAAACCCACTTGAGAATCTGGAACTTTTTAACCAATGGTATCAAATGGGAGAAGANNTNGATACCATTCAGGGGGTGAGTAATATTCTTTCGATTAACCANCTGTTNAACATNGAAAAGAATCAGGAAGAGAAGAAGTTTGAACTGGATACCATTGTTACTCGGCAACTCACTTCTGANGCAGAGCTCGATAGTGTTCGCAATAAAATTTTAAGCCTGCCTTTTTACAAAGGAACGCTCTACAACGANACTTCAATGGTCAATATTATGACCGTTACACTCAATAATGATAAATTCAACTCAAAACAAAGAGAACCTCTTGTAGATGCTGTTCTTAACAGGATTGAACAGTTTGAAGAAGAAACAGGNGTTGATGTAAGNTATAGTGGTCTTCCTTTCATNAGAACGTTTACTACTCGTTTGATTAAGTCAGAGTTAAAGATGTTTATCGTATTGGCTTTTGTAGTTACGATAAGTATTCTGTTCTTATTCTTTAGGTCTATTTACCCTGTTATGGTTTCCATACTGATTGTTGCATTAGGCGTTGTATGGTCTATAGGGTCACTGGCTTTGTTAGATTATGAAATGACCATTTTAACCAGTATTATTCCTCCGTTGATTATTGTAATCGGAATTCCTAATGCTGTTTACCTGATTAACAAGTACCATTCAGAATACCTCATTCANAANAATAAACCACTGGCACTTATTCGCGTAGTAACTAAAATTGGAAAAGCCACATTGTTGACCAATTTTACAACAGCGATAGGCTTTTTGACCTTTATTTTTACTGATAGTCAAGTATTGGTTGAGTTTGGTATTGTAGCATCCATTAANATTATGCTACTGTTTATCATTTCAATCTTAATCATTCCTACAGTATTCAGTTTTTTACCTCCTCCGGAAGAAAAACATACCAAGCACTTAGACAAAGCTTGGGTAATGAAGACTGTTGGAGTGTTGGAAAACTTAGCAACAAATTATCGAAAGTGGACTTATGTTGGTACGGCCATATTGGTTTTACTAGGATTAAACGGATTGCGTTATATCCGCACAACAGGAAATTTAGTTGATGACCTTCCTAAATCACACTTTGTTGTAGAAGACCTCCATTTTTTTGAGAAGAACTTTAATGGAGTAATGCCNCTAGAAATAGAGATTGATGCCAAAAAACCAAGACAGGTTACTCGCTCATCTACGCTTAGAAGATTAGATCAACTTGAACACGTTTTAGGTGAATATCCTGAAATGTCAAAACCACTTTCTATTGTAGACGGTATCAAATACATCCGTCAGGCTTATTATGGAGGAAGCCCTTCAATGTATAAACTCATTAGCCGCCAAGAAGAAGTCTTTTTTAAGCCCTATGTAGAAAATGCAAATGCTGACAACGGAGTNTTGGATCGATTTGTAGATTCTACGAAACAATATGCAAGAGTATCTGTAAGGGTTGCTGATGTTGGAACGCAGCAGATGGACTCACTANTGACAGATTTGAGACCAAAAGTTGAGAAGCTTTTTCCAACGGATAAATACACAGTAAACTTTACCGGTACATCCGTAACCTATCTAAAGGGAACAACTTACTTGGTGCACAACCTTTTTACCAGTCTTTTTCTGGCGATTATGATTATTGCGCTTATNATGGCACTGCTGTTTAGTAGTTTACGCATGATAGCAATGAGTATTTTTACCAATATGATTCCATTATTGCTGACTGCTGCAATGATGGGNTATTTTGGAATCCCATTGAAACCATCAACCATTTTGGTGTTTAGTATTGCNTTTGGTATTTCTATTGATGATACCATTCACTTCTTAGCGAAGTACCGAATGGAACTTAAAAATCACAATTGGAACATTGGANTTGCTGCTATTACGGCTATTCATGAAACAGGTGTGAGCATGATTTATACATCAATCATTCTGTTTTGTGGATTCTCGGTATTTGACATTTCAGATTTTGGAGGAACAAAGGCATTGGGTATATTAGTTTCGTTTACTTTGCTAATAGCAATGTTATCTAACCTTGTGTTATTGCCTTCTTTCCTTATGACAATGGATAATGCTGTGACAACCAAGGCTTTTAGAGAACCTTTACTTGATGTGTTTGATGAGGAAGAAGACATTGAGTTTGATGACCTGACAATCCGAAAAACAAGAGAAGAGCAATCTTCTCTTGAAGAAACATAAACCACATGAAGGGAATTATTTTAGCAGGAGGCTCTGGAACAAGGTTGCATCCTCTTACACTGGCGGTAAGTAAACAGTTAATGCCTGTTTACGATAAACCGATGATCTATTACCCATTGTCAGTACTGATGATGGCTGGAATTCGCGAAATCCTAATTATTTCAACACCTCACGATTTACCTCATTTTGAGCGTTTGTTAGGAGATGGAAGTAATTTAGGGTGCTCTTTTTCATACAAGGTTCAGCCAGAACCTAAAGGATTAGCACAGGCGTTTACTATAGGTGAAGAGTTTATTGGCAATGAAAAAGTGGCTTTGATATTAGGAGATAATATCTTCTATGCGTCAAAATTAACCCGCAAACTGCAAGAAAGTAATAACCCTGAAGGAGGAATTGTTTTTGCTTATCACGTAAGTGATCCAGAGCGTTATGGAGTGGTTGAATTCGATGAAAACAACGATGTGATTTCAATTGAAGAAAAACCTAAAAATCCAAAATCAAATTTTGCTGTTCCAGGCTTATATTTTTACGATAACGATGTTATTGAAATTGCTAAAAATTTGAAGCCGAGTGCGAGAGGAGAGCTTGAAATCACAGATATTAATAAAGTGTACCTTGAAAGAGGTCGCTTGAAAGTGACTGTTTTTGACAGAGGAACAGCTTGGTTAGATACTGGTACTCACAAATCATTGATGCAAGCAGGACAGTTTGTAGAAGTTATTGAAGATCGTCAAGGACTTAAAGTCGGTTGTATAGAAGAGATTGCCTATCGTATGGGATTCATCTCAGAAGAAGAATTGTTAAAACTAGCCCAACCGTTATTAAAAAGCGGTTATGGTCAGTATCTCCAAAGTATTGTTAAACATCATTAATGCAGAGCATTATATCTTACAAAGAATTAATCGAGAAGGAACTTAACCTTCTCGATTTTCATTTTGAGCCGGCCAATTTATATGAGCCGATGACTTATATTTTATCGTTAGGTGGAAAGCGGATGCGCCCAACACTTTGCCTGATGGCAGCTGAACTTTTTGGTTTGGATAAATCAGGTGCAATTTCTCAGGCACTGGCGGTAGAAATTTTCCACAACTTTACCCTTGTTCATGATGATATTATGGATGAGGCACCCATTCGAAGAGGTAAAACTACGGTGCATAAAAAATGGGATCAAAACATTGCGATCTTATCAGGCGATGCCATGTTTGTTAAAGCCTATGAGCTTTTAGTAGATGCAGATCCAAAATTGTTGCCATCGTTATTAAAAATCTTTAACAGAACAGCTATTGAAGTTTGTGAAGGGCAACAATACGACATGGATTTTGAAGCGCGTGAAGACGTTTCTATTGATGAGTATTTGAAAATGATTGAACTAAAAACAGCGGTGCTTTTGGGTGGAGCATTACAGTTGGGAGCAATTATAGCAGAAGCTCCGGTTCACGATCAGGAATTAATCTATGCTTTTGGGAAGAATATTGGTCTGGCTTTCCAGCTTCAAGATGATATTTTGGATGTGTATGCCGATCCTGAAAAATTTGGAAAGCAAGTAGGAGGAGACATCATTAGTAATAAAAAGACTTTCCTACTACTGAAAGCTCTTGAGTTGGCTGATGAGAATCAAAAAGAAGAGCTCAATAAATGGATTGATTTACCATCTGGAGATTTTGATCCGGAAGAAAAGGTGAATGCTGTCAAATTAATATTTGATGCATTGAATGTAAAAGACTTGGCTCAAACTAAGATGGATGAATATTTCCAAGTTGGAATGGAAGCTCTTCAAAAGGTAAATGTTTCAAAAGAGAAAAAAGAAACATTAGAAGAACTTGCGGAACAGTTAATGGTAAGAGACATTTAAACGTCTAAATCTTTTAGTGCACTTTCCAAGTCGTTGAATTTATAGTCAAAACCTTCTTGAAGAATCTTGTCAGAAGAAACTCTACTACCCTCTAAAATCATATTCGCCATTTCTCCCATTACTGCTTTCAAGGCAAAAGCAGGTGCTCCAATTGGTAAGAAAGGTTTGCCAGATACATTTGCTAGTGTTTTGGTAAAAGTTTTGTTTGTTTTTGGATCTAACCCTACAGCATTATATGGGCCATTGGCATTAGTGTTTTCAAGAGCCCACACAAACATCTGAGCCAAATCTTCAACATGAACCCACGGGAACCATTGTTTTCCACTTCCCAACGGAGCTAATACTGGTGGGAAATTCATTTGCTTAAGTGCTCCACCTTCTTTTGCTAAAACGACCCCAACACGAAGCATAGCTGTTCTAATATCCAAGCTCTTTATCATTTGAACAGCATGTTCCCAGGCAATGACTACTTGAGCTAAAAAATCATCACCCGGAGCATCTGTCTCTTTATAAATGTGATCAGAGGTTTTAAATCCATAATAACCCATTGCAGATGCAGAGACAAATGCATCTAATTTTATCCCTTCTAATTTTAATGTGTTGTAAAGTAGCTTAGTGGTCTCCGTTCTGCTTTCAAGAATGACTTTTTTGCGAGACTCACTCCATTTTTTATCAGCAACACCCGCACCTGCCAAATGAATGATGGCATCAGCCCATTTTAGAGCTTCAACATCAACAGTGCTTTTTTGTACATCCCAAGCAAACTTTTTGATACCGTCTTTAGTGCCTGAGGTTCTCGATAAATAGGCAACTTCATAGCCTTTTGAAAGTAACATTGGAGTTAGGTGAGTGCCTACTAATCCCGTTCCGCCTGTTATTAGAATATGTTTCATAGAATTGAGCTTATGATGTTGTAATTTTGAAAACAAAATACATTCTATTAAGTTTAAAGAGTCTGGAATGACTACAGCTTTAGAAAAGTTTAAGAAAAATCAAGTAGTAGTTGAAGCAACTGCAGAACAAGTAGTTAAAGATTTTGCAATGCTTCAAGTTGATTTGCAGTTTTCAGGCAATGCAGAAACTGCATATGAAGAATTGTACGAGCAATTAGAACCGGTGATTAGGCACTTTATTGAGCGTGATTTTGAGAAGTTGCAAAATGTGCTTTATCGGATTGATATCAGTGAAGAAAAAGTGAAAGCAGCATTGTTTGGAATTCAGCATGAGTCGACAAGTGAGTTGTTAACCCAAATGATTTTGAAAAGAGAGCTGGAAAAGGTGGTGTTTAGGTTGCAATATTCAGGTATAATTGAAAATAATTGAGTGATAGCATAAAATTATTGGATTTCTTTGATTCTTCATGGAATTTGAGGAAAAATAGGGTCCATCGAAAAGTAAATATATTGTAGATTTGTCATTCGGTAACGCGAACAAAAAACATGGATAAATTTTCTTACC
Organism: Crocinitomicaceae bacterium; assembly: GCA_002705995.1. Classification (GTDB taxonomy): domain Bacteria; phylum Bacteroidota; class Bacteroidia; order Flavobacteriales_G; family Salibacteraceae. Next base: position 216,741 of record PAJI01000005.1, read on the forward strand.
TCAGTAATGGGGACGTAAATGCTGTAGAAGACCTCTACCAGCAGTACAAAAAAGACCCTGATTCAGTTGAATTTGGCTGGAGAAAATTCTTTGAAGGGTTTGAATTCTCTAATACACATTATGAAGAACAAGGCGAGGTTCCTGCAAACTTTGTCAAAGAGTTCAAAGTAAAAGAGTTAATCGAGGGCTATCGTACCAGAGGACACCTTTTTACCGAAACCAACCCTGTTCGAAAACGTAGACAATATCTTGACACTATCTCTATCGATTATTTTGGGTTAACCGAAAGCGATTTAGAAGAGACATTTCAGGCTGGTTCTGAACTTGGATTAGGGCCTGCAAAATTGAAAGATATTATTGCGTACTTGAAACAAGCCTATTGTACATCAATTGGTGTAGAATATGTCTACAATCGTAAACCAACGCAGTTGAAGTGGTTGATCGAGCGTGTAGAACGCAATAAAAACACTCCTGAATTTTCAATAGATGAGAAGAAACAAATTCTTCATAAGTTGAATCAGGCAGTAGTTTTTGAAAACTTTTTACATAAAAAATTCGTAGGCCAAAAACGTTTTTCACTTGAAGGAGGAGAATCGTTAATTCCGGCATTGGATACTTTAATCGAATCCGGAGCAGAACTAGGCGTTGAGGAGTTTGTAGTAGGTATGGCTCACCGCGGACGTTTGAACGTTTTAGCCAATATCTTTAACAAAACTTACGAAGAAATTTTTAGCGAATTTCAAAGTAAAGAATACGAAGACAACCTATTTGATGGTGATGTGAAGTATCACCTTGGATCAAGTGCTGAAGTGAAAACAATCAAGACGAAAAAGTCTGTTCACTTAACATTGGCTCCGAACCCATCGCACTTAGAAGCTGTTGACCCCGTTGTTGAAGGTATCGCAAGAGCTAAAATTGACAACTACCTGAAAGACGAGAACAAAATTGTTCCGATTTTGATTCACGGTGATGCTTCTATCGCTGGACAAGGAGTTGTTTATGAAGTGCTTCAAATGGCACAATTGAAAGGATATAGAACCGGAGGTACGGTACATATCGTAATCAATAATCAATTAGGATTTACAACGAACTATATAGATGGTCGTTCAAGTACATATTGTACAGATATCGGGAAAGTAACGCTTTCTCCGGTATTCCACGTTAATGGTGATGACGTTGAAGCTGTAGTTCATACCATGAACATAGCGATCGAATTCCGTCAGAAATACAATAAAGACGTTTTCATTGATTTATTGTGCTACCGTAAATACGGGCACAACGAAGGAGATGAGCCTCGTTTTACTCAGCCATTATTGTACAAGACCATCGCGAAGCATCCAAATCCAAGAGAAATTTATTTGCAAAAACTCTTGAGTGCTGGTGTGGTAGAGAAATCTTTCGTAGATGAAATGGAAGCAGCCTTCCGTGATATGCTACAAGAAAGATTGGAAGAGTCTAAAGAAATTCAGAAAGCAAAAATTACTGATTTCTTAAGCTTTACTTGGAAAGACTACAAAAAAGCTCAACCGGGTGAAGTGTTGAAGCCCGTAAAAACAGCAGTAACTAAAAAACTGTTGAACGATTTAGCTTCAAGCATTAATACATTACCTGAAGATAAGAAATTCTTCAAGAAGATTGTTAAGCTTTTTGATGACCGCAAAACAATGGTTAAAGAAGACCGTTTAGATTGGGCATTAGGAGAGCTTTTAGCTTATGCAACACTTTTATCTGAAGGTCATCCGATAAGAATAAGTGGACAGGATGTAGAAAGAGGTACCTTCTCTCACAGACATGCTGTGGTAACACTTGAAGATTCTGAAGAACGTTACCTTCCTCTTCAAAACATTAAAGAAGAGCAACCACCATTCTATATTTACAACTCACACCTTTCTGAGTATGGTGTTTTAGGGTTTGAATATGGTTATGCATTCGGGTCTCCGGGTACATTGGTGATTTGGGAAGCTCAGTTTGGAGACTTTAACAATGGAGCACAAATCATTATTGACCAGTTCATCTCTGCTGCAGAAGATAAGTGGAACAGTATGAACGGTTTGGTAATGTTATTGCCTCACGGTTATGAAGGTCAAGGAGCAGAGCACTCTAGTGCACGTCTTGAACGTTATTTACAGCTTTGTGCTGAAGAAAATATTCAAGTGGTTAATCCTACAACTCCGGGGAACTATTTCCACTTGCTACGCAGACAAATGAAGCGCAACTTCAGAAAGCCTCTGATTGTGTTTACACCAAAATCATTGTTGAGACATCCTAAGTGTGTTTCTACAATTGATGATTTGGCAAAAGGTCAATTCCAAGAAGTATTAGAAGATACTTTTGTTGATGCTAAAAAGGTGAAGCGCGTAGTTTTTTGTACTGGTAAATTGTACTATGATTTACTAGCAGCAAGAGAAGAAAACGGAAAAGATGATGTAGCACTTGTTCGTCTTGAACAACTTTATCCATTCCCTCAAGCGAAAGTAGATGAGGTTGTGAAGAAATACAAAGGAGCTAAAGTATTCTGGGCACAAGAAGAGCCTGAGAATATGGGAGCATACACTTATTTACTACGTACATGGAAAAACACAAATTTTGAAGTAATTTCAAGATTAGAAAGTGGTAGCCCTGCATCTGGGTCATCTGAAGTGTTTAAGCGTAGACAAGAAGAGATTACAACTAAAGTTTTTGAATAAATAAAGAACCTATCAATATCCGGCAACAATGGTGATAGAAATGAAAATACCCAGCCCGGGTGAGTCGATTACAGAAGTCGAAATTGCTCAGTGGTTGGTAGAAAATGGAGATTATGTAGAACGCGATCAGGCAATAGCTGAGATCGATTCTGATAAAGCAACACTAGAGCTTAACGCTGAGGAAAGTGGTGTAATTGAATTAATTGCAGAAGATGGTGATACCGTTGAAGTAGGCCAAATCGTTTGTAAAATTGATACAAGCGCCAAAGGCGAAGCAAAAGCAGCTCCTGCTGAAGCTAAAAAAGAAGAAGCCCCTAAACAAGAGGCTGCTCCTCAACCAGCACCAGCAGCTAAAAAAGAAGAAGCACCTAAAGCAGATAATTCATCAGCAAAAGCTTCTCCTCTGGCAAAAGAGATAATGAACCAAAACAATATCGTAGCTGATAAAGTACAAGGTTCTGGAGCTGGCGGTAGAATTACCAAGAATGATGTAATTGAATACATGACTTCAGGAGTTGATGCCGAATCAACTTTAGGTTGGGGTGGTTCTCGCGATACAAAGCGCGAAAAAATGTCAATGCTACGTAGAAAAGTTGCTGAGCGTTTGGTGAGCGTGAAAAATGAGACAGCAATGCTTACAACTTTCAATGAAGTTGATATGAAGCCTGTTATGGATCTTCGTGCTAAATACAAAGACAAATTCAAAGAAACACATGGTGTTGGATTAGGTTTCATGTCGTTCTTTACTAAAGCTGTAACAGAAGCATTACGCTTGTTCCCTGCAGTTAATGGTATGATTGACGGAAATGAAATCGTTTACCATGACTATGCTGATATAGGAATTGCAGTATCGTCTCCAAAAGGATTAATGGTGCCTGTGGTTCGTAACGCTGAGCAAATGAGCCTAGCAGAAATCGAAGCAGAAATTAAGCGTTTGGCAATCAAAGCGCGTGATGGTAAAATTACCATTGATGAAATGACTGGTGGTACGTTTACAATTACTAACGGTGGTGTTTTCGGATCAATGATGAGTACACCAATTATCAACCCTCCTCAAAGTGCAATCTTAGGAATGCACAACATTGTAGACAGACCAATTGCTGTTGATGGAAAGGTTGAAATTCGCCCGGTAATGTACTTGGCACTTTCTTATGATCATAGAATTATTGATGGTAAAGAATCTGTAGGATTCTTGTACAAAATCAAGGAAATGATTGAAGATCCAAATAAACTAATCTTTGGTGGTAAAGAGCCTGGAGAAGTGCTTTTGAACCTTTAAGAAAAGAAAATTCAGATAAGAAAAAAGCCTGTTTAGATTTCTAAACAGGCTTTTTTAATGCGTTAATATTAAATTAAAGTGATAGTTCCGATGAACGTTCAGCACGGCCTTGTAACCAATCACTATAAGACTTCTTATCTAACTTGTACCAGGCTTTTGTAATGTTTCGTTTTACTTTCTTTTTAAGGCTGGCTTGAGGGTGATTGCCAGCTTTATTGTTCTGTAGTTCCATAATTCAGTCAGGTTTCTCTCGTTTCTCACATCTAAATTAGTGAAATAAAACCAGATATGAAATTATAATTTAGTTAGTGAAAAGATTAAATAATTGCGAAACAATCATATAATATTAGCTTAAACCACAAAATTCACAATCTTTTTGGGTACAATGATCACTTTTTTAGGTGTTTTTCCATCAAGGTACTTTTGCGTGCGCTCATCACTCATTACAGCATCCTGAATTTCATCTTTACTTAACCCTGCACTTAAAGGCAATGTAAAACGCATCTTACCATTAAAAGAAACGGGATAATTGAATTCATCTTCCGCCAAATGTTTTTCGTCAAACTCTGGCCATTGAGCTTCAACAATGCTAGTCTCATGACCTAATAAAGACCATAATTCTTCTGCAACATGTGGAGCATGACAAGAGAGTAAAATTGTTAAAGGCTCTAAGATGGAGCGTTTATTGCTTTTTAATGATGTGAACTCATTAACCGCTACCATAAAGTTACTTACGCTGGTATTGAAAGCTAAACGTTCCATATCACTTGTGACTTTCTGGATGGCTGTATGCAGCGCTTTTAACTCTGCCTTGGTTGGAGCTTCTTCAGAAACCACAAAGCTTTCATTTTCTCCGCTGTGAAATAAACGCCAAAGTTTACGAATGAACTTGGTAACCCCATCAATACCTTGCGTATTCCAAGGTTTGTGCATTTCGATAGGACCTAAGAACATTTCATGTAGACGCAAAGCATCAGCACTGTATTGTTCGATGAGTTCATCGGGATTAACCACATTGAACTTCGATTTAGACATTTTTTCGACTTCATTTCCGCAAATGTATTTTCCACCTTCAAGAATAAACTCAGCGCCTTTGAAATCTTCTCTCCATGCTTTAAAAGCATCAATATCTAACTCGTTGTGTTCATTTACAAACGATACGTCAGCATGAATAGCTGAAGTTTTGTATTCTTTTCTGAGTCCTTTAGAAACAAACTGATTTGTTCCTTCAACGCGGTATACAAATTTTGAAACCCCTTGAATCATTCCTTGATTTACAAGCTTTTGTGCCGGTTCATCAAAAGGAATATAACCCATGTCAAACAAGAACTTTGTCCAAAAACGAACATACAATAAGTGCCCTGTAGCATGTTCTGAACCTCCTAGATAAAAGTCTACGTTTTTCCAATAGTTCACAGCACTTTCATCAGCAAATGCATTGGTGTTATTAGGATCTTCATAACGCAAATAATACCAGCTTGAACCCGCCCATCCTGGCATTGTTGTAGTCTCAAGCGGGAAACCTTCTCCATTGGCAACAACGCCTTTTTCAGGATCATAGTTCCACGTTGTAGCACGTTGTAATGGCGGCTCACCGTCTTCAGTAGGTAAAAACTTATCTACTTCTGGTAATTCTAAGGGCAAGTGTTCTGTTTTTACTGCTTTAGGAATTCCATTTTTATAATAAATAGGAATTGGCTCTCCCCAGTAACGTTGACGGCCAAACACTGCATCGCGTAATTTATAGTTGACTTTACGTGTTCCAATTTGTCGTTCTTCAATCGCATCAATGGCTTTCTTAATGGCTTCTTTTACCGGTAAGCCGTTCAAGAATTCTGAGTTACAAAGTTTTCCTTCTTTACTTTCAGATGCACTTTCTGAAACATCTGCTCCTTCAATTACATTCGGAATTGGAAGGTTAAAATGGTTCGCAAAATCCCAATCGCGTTGATCGCCCGAAGGAACAGCCATTACAGCACCGGTTCCGTATCCAGCCAATACATAATCGCCAATCCAAATAGGAACAGGAGCTCCAGTAAAAGGGTGAATGGCATATGCACCTGTAAATGCACCTGTAATGTTTTTGACTTCTGCTAAACGCTCACGCTCAGTGCGCTTTTTAGTACGTTCTATGTAAGCTTCAACTTCAGCTTTATGTTCAGCAGTTGTAATGGTTTCTACTAATTTATGCTCAGGTGCTAAAACCATAAAGCTAACCCCGAAAATAGTATCAGGGCGTGTTGTAAAGACTTCAATTTTAGCATCATTATCTTTTACACCAAAGAAAACACTTGCTCCTTCAGATTTACCAATCCAGTTGCGCTGTAATTCTTTAATGGCATCACTCCAATCTAATGGATCAAGTCCTGTAAGCAATCTTTCAGCATAGGCAGTAATGCGCATAGACCATTGCATCATCTTTTTCTGCACAACAGGATGTCCACCTCTTTCGCTTACTCCGTCTTTTACTTCGTCATTCGCTAAAACTGTTCCCAGTGCCGGACACCAGTTTACTTCAGACTCTGATAAATAAGCCAAACGGTAATTTAAAAGAATGTCTTGACGCTCATTTTTCGACATTTCTTTCCACTCTTCCGCAGAGAATTGAGGGGTGCCTTCAGCACAAACAGCATCTACACCTTTGTTTCCTTGAATAACGAAAGTGTCAATAAGATCCTTGATCGGTACAGCTTTGTTGAGGTCTTTACTATACCATGCATCAAAAAGCTGAAGGAAAATCCATTGTGTCCATTTATAATAAGCCGGATCAGAAGTTCTGATTTCGCGACTCCAGTCAAATGAGAAACCTATTTTATCTAATTGCTCGCGGTAACGATTAATATTTACTTCTGTAGTAACAGCAGGGTGTTGGCCGGTTTGAATGGCGTATTGTTCTGCAGGCAATCCAAAAGAGTCATAGCCCATTGGGTGTAAAACATTAAACCCTTTTAAACGTTTGTAACGGGCATGAATATCACTGGCAATATATCCCAGTGGGTGACCAACGTGTAGCCCAGCTCCAGATGGATAAGGAAACATGTCCAACACGTAGTATTTAGGTCTATCTTCAGCTTGTTTGGCATGAAAAGTTTTGTTTTCTGCCCAATATTTTTGCCACTTGGCTTCTGTAGATTTAAAATCGTACTCCATTGTGAGGTATTTTACCGCAATTGTTAGGCGGACGAAATTAATAAAAAGCCTTTCATTCTTGGCCTTACAATCGATTAGGGCTTCTTGAAATTTTATACTTTAGCCACTGTAAAACGAAAACTATATGTCTAAGTCTCCGGATAAAATAGAACGCAGAAGATTAAATAGTAGCTACTTCTCTGTAGTAGTGAGTATTACGCTCGTTTTATTAATGTTAGGATTCTTAGGTTCTATTTTACTTAAGGCCAGAGAACTTTCTACCTATGTGAAAGAAAACATTGGATTTTCAATTTACTTGAATGATGGTGTAAAAGAAGTTGAAGTAAAGCGTCTGCAAAAATCATTAGATGCAGCCAAGTATGTTAAGACCAGTCATTTTGTTGATAAAGAAACTGCAGCACAGGTTTTACAGGAAGATTTGGGCGAAGATTTTGTAGACTTTTTAGGACACAATCCATTACTTGCTTCAATAGATGTATACCTTAATGCAGATTATGCTCATCCTGACAGTATTGCTTGGATTGAAAAAGACTTGCTGAAGAACCCCAAAGTCAAGGAAGTTTATTACCAAAAAGACTTGCTTAGTGTAGTCAACCAAAATATCAAGCAAATTAGCTTCGTCTTATTGATCTTTAGTGCATTGTTACTGGTTATTGCTATTGCGTTGATTAATAATTCTATACGATTGGCGATATACTCAAAGCGCTTTTTGATCAAGAGTATGCAATTGGTAGGAGCTACTCAGGCATTTATACGTAGGCCTTTTGTAGTTCAGGGAGTAATTCGCGGAGTAGTGAGTGCCTTTATAGCAAACTCGCTTATTTTTGCAGCTTGGTATTTTTTAAACAAAGAATTTCCTGAGATATTTGAAATACGCGATGTAGAATTATTTGCTTCACTTTTTGTGATTGTAATGATTTTGGGAGTTCTAATAAGTTGGTTTAGTACTTCATTAGCCGTTAGAAAATACCTTAGAATAAAAACAGAACACCTTTATTAGTGCCATGACAAATAACAATAACGAACAGTTGGCTTTCACAAAGCAGAATTATATTTTACTTATTGCGGCAGCCGTTTTGGTACTTGTCGGATTTGTATTGATGTCAGGAGGAGGATCTGATGATCCTAGCGTATTTAGCGATGCAATCTTTGGATTTAAAAGGCTTACATTGGCTCCAACGTTAGTTGTTGTTGGTTATGCCATTGGCATCTTCGCAATTATGAAAAAACCACAAGAAGAGAAGTAAGCAAGTTTATCCATGACGTGGTTTGAAGCACTGATCCTTGGGATTATTCAAGGACTTACTGAATTTTTACCGGTTAGTAGTAGTGGTCACCTTGAGTTGGCTAAAGCAATGCTAGGAGACCAAAGCATCCCTGAAGAAAGCATGTTGTTAACAGTTATTCTTCATGCGGCAACAGCTTTGAGTACCATAGTGATCTTTCGTAAAGATATTCTCCAATTGTTAAAAGGATTGTTCCAGTTTAAGTGGAATGAAGAAACGCAGTTTTCATCCAAAATTGTGCTTTCAATGATTCCAGCAGCTGTAATTGGAGTATTATTTGACGATATACTTGAAACTTTATTTGAAAAGCAGGTGCTCTTAGTAGGTGCCATGCTTGGAATTACCGGACTGTTACTTTTCTTGGCAGATAGAGCAAAACAAACCGAAAAGCAGGTGAGCTTTGTTGCTGCAATTATTATAGGAATTGCACAAGCCATTGCCATTCTTCCTGGAATTTCGCGTTCTGGAGCAACGATATCAACTTCAGTGTTATTAGGAGTAGATAAAGACAAAGCAGCTCGTTTCTCCTTTTTGATGGTTGTGCCATTGATTTTGGGAAAAATGGCAAAAGACATTTTAGACGGGGCACTGTCAACTGAAATTGCAAATCCTGCTCCTGTAGCGATAGGATTTATTGCTGCATTTGTTACCGGCTTAATTGCTTGCCAGTGGATGATAGCATTGGTAAAGAAAAGTAAACTCAAATACTTTGCCTTCTACTGTTTTGTAGTTGGTTTAGGAACCATTATTTACACTGTATTTGCTTAAACTTCTATGTACAACGAACTTCAAAAATCCTTTTTGGACGGCCAGACTTTTATTATCGACAAGCCGTATGAATGGACCTCTTTTGATGTTGTGAATAAGTTAAAGTGGACGTTATTGCGAACACTTAAACTGAAGAAAATTAAAGTAGGTCATGCCGGAACATTAGATCCATTAGCAACAGGCCTGCTAATTGTTTGCGTAGGGAAACACACCAAACGCATTTCAGAATTGCAAAGCGAAATCAAGGAATATACTGGTACGATTAAATTAGGAGCAACAACGCCTTCTTTTGATTTAGAGACAGAAATTGGTCAGGAGTTTGATTGTTCCAAGATTACAACAGAGCAGGCGAAAGATGCTGCGTTGAAGCTAACGGGCATTTTAGATCAAATGCCGCCTTTATTCTCAGCCAAAAAAGTAGATGGTAAAAGAGCTTATGATGCTGCAAGAGCTGGAAAAACAGTTGAACTAAAGCCGAATAAAATAGAAGTAGAGTCTTTTGAAATTACCCGGTTTGAATTGCCTGAGGTAGATTTCAAAATTGTTTGCTCAAAAGGCACATACATCCGTGCATTGGCCAGAGACTTTGGTGAATTGCTCAACAATGGAGCACATCTAACTGTTTTAAGAAGAACGAAAAGCGGAAATTTTTCAGTTGAAAATGCGCTAACCGTTGATGAGGCTGTAGAAAAAATACAAGCAACTGCTTCTTAATCAAAATAATGTATGGCGAATAATCCAGTTAAATTTATATTTTTGCAGCCCTTTTTAGAACTTTATTAGAACGAAAAACACCGTTTGAAAATAGATTCAAGAAGTTGAAATTAAATGACTTGATGAATTTTAACCCGTGTTTTTAGAAGTTTAAAAAATAGATATAGATGAAGTTATCTCAATTCAAGATTGATATCCCGGAAGAACTTATTGCCCAGTATCCTGCTGATGATCGTGATGAAAGCCGTTTGATGGTTGTTCACCGCGATACCGGAAAAATTGAACACAAAATGTTCAAAGACATCATCGACTATTTCGATGAAGGAGACGTGATGATTCAAAATGATACGCGTGTGTTTCCGGCTCGTTTATATGGAAATAAAGAAAAAACCGGGGCTAAAATTGAAGTTTTTCTGCTTCGCGAATTGAACAGAGAAAGTAGATTGTGGGATGTGTTGGTTGATCCTGCCCGTAAAATCAGAATCGGGAATAAATTGTATTTCGGTGATGATGACGCACTTGTAGCAGAGGTAATTGACAATACAACCTCTCGCGGAAGAACATTGCGCTTTTTGTTCGATGGTCCTTATGAGGATTTCAAAAAGACGGTTTATGAATTGGGAGAAACACCGCTTCCTAAATACATTAAGCGTCCGGTAGAGACAGAAGACGAAGATCGTTTCCAAACTATTTTCGCAGATAAAGAAGGTGCGGTAGCTGCTCCAACTGCAGGGCTTCACTATTCTAAAAACTTAATGAAGCGTCTTGAGATTAAAGGCATTGAGTTTCCAAAATTGACACTTCATGTAGGGCTAGGTACATTCAGACCTGTTGAGGTTGAAGATTTAACTAAGCACAAAATGGATTCTGAAGAAATGATGATTCCTGAAGATTGTGTAAGCATGGTAAATGAAGCGAAGGAAAATAAGAAACGCGTATGTGCCGTAGGTACTACTGTAATGCGTGCCATTGAAACTTCTGTTTCTACAGATGGTTTCTTAAAGCCTTTCGAAGGTTGGACCAACAAGTTCATTTTCCCTCCTTACGAGTTCAGCATTGCAGACTCAATGGTGACTAACTTCCATGAGTCTGAGTCAACATTGTTGATGATGGTTTGTGCATTTGGAGGTTATGATCTTGTAATGGAAGCTTACAACGAAGCGATTAAAGAAAAATACCGTTTCTATTCATACGGTGATGCTATGTTGATTTTGTAATCAGCATTAAACAATACTTGATAAAGCAGGGCTTTTTGTCCTGCTTTTTTTATGGAAGAAGTTTTCAATTTACCTTTGCAGCGTGTTAGCAGTTTCAACAAAAAAAGATATTAGAGCATTAAGCCTCAATGATTTGAAGGTTTGGATGGATGAGCAGGGTGAAAAATCATTTCGTGCCAAGCAAATCTATGAATGGTTATGGCAGAAATCTGCGCGTAGTTTTGACGAAATGACCAACCTTTCAAAACCTTTGCGTGATAAGCTAGCAGCACACTTTGATGTAAAAGCAATTCAAGTTGAAGACAAGCAGGTTAGTTCTGACCGTACCATAAAAAGCGCATTCAAACTGTTTGATGGTAATGTAGTGGAAGGAGTTTTGATTCCTACAGATAACCGTATGACAGCGTGTATTTCTTCGCAAGTAGGATGCAGTTTAAGTTGTAAGTTTTGTGCTACAGGAAAGTTGAAGCGCATGCGTAACCTCGATCCAGCTGAGATTTACGATCAGGTGGTTGAGATCAAAAAACAAAGTGAAGGCCACTACGATATCCCATTAAGTAATATTGTTTACATGGGAATGGGCGAACCTTTGTTGAATTACAAAGGACTTATTGGCTCGGTAGAAAAGATTACTTCTCCAGAAGGTTTAGGGATGTCTCCTAAGCGAATTACTGTATCAACAGCAGGAATTGCGCGTCAAATTAAGCGATTGGCAGATGATGAAGTGCGTTTTAACTTGGCACTTTCACTACATGCTGCAAATGATGAAAAACGCAGTAAAATAATGCCGATTAACGATAGCAATTCGTTAGCAGCATTGGCAGAAGCATTGCAGTATTTTTACCAAAAGACGAAAAATTCCATCACTTTCGAATACATCATCTTTAGAGATTTTAATGATGAAATTGAAGATGCAAAAGAGCTGGTTGCATTTTGCAAGAAAGTTCCTGCAAAAGTCAACATCATTGAATACAATCCCATTGACGAAGGCGAGTTTCAACGTGCATCAATAGAGAAAGTAGATGCCTTTGCTGCGTATCTTGAATCGCAACGTGTGGGTGTAACCATTCGCAGAAGCCGTGGAAAAGACATTGATGCGGCTTGCGGACAGTTGGCGAATAAAAACAAAGCAGTTAAGAAATAAACCCTTGCGGTTTTTTAATTGTTAAATGCGGCATATAAATATCTTTGTCAGCCGCAGATGTCGACAATCAATCAAATAAAGGCACCCATAGCTAAAGAGATGGTAGACTTTGAACAAAAGTTCAGGCTATCGATGAAAACAACTGTGCCCTTATTGGATAAAATCACGCACTTTATTGTTAAGCGTAAGGGCAAGCAAATCAGACCGATGTTTGTCTTTTTATCGGCAAAACTCGCAGGAGAAATAAGTGAATCAACTTACAATGCCGCCTCACTGATTGAATTGCTGCACACAGCTACATTGGTACACGATGATGTAGTAGATGATGCGTACGAACGCAGAGGTTTTTTCTCTTTAAATGCGTTGTGGAAAAACAAGATTGCTGTTTTGGTAGGTGATTTTTTACTTTCAAGAGGGTTACTACTGGCGGTTGACAATGGCGAGTATCGCTTGTTGCAATTGGTTTCCAATGCGGTGCGCGAAATGAGTGAAGGTGAATTACTTCAAATCGAGAAAACGCGCAAATTGAACATCGATGAAAGCGTGTATTTTGAGATCATCCGACAAAAAACAGCCACGCTAATAGCTGCCTGTTGCGCATCTGGAGTAGCCAGTGTTACAAACGATGAAGAGCTGATCCAAAAAGCCCATCAATTTGGCGAAAAAACCGGGATAGCTTTTCAGATTAAAGACGATTTATTCGATTACGGTGAAGGTGAAAATATTGGAAAACCTACCGGAATTGATATCAAAGAAAAGAAAACCACATTGCCACTGATTTATGCGTTAAACAACGCTTCAGACAGCGAAAGAAAACGCATTATCCGTAAGGTGAAAAACCACAAAGAAGATCCTAAAATTATTCAGGAAGTAGTGGACTATGTGTTGGCTAGTGGAGGCATAGAATATGCCCATGATGTGATGATGCGTTACAAAGATGAAGCACTAGCCGTTCTTAATGAATTTCCGGAAAGCCCTGCCCGCAATTCCCTCCGCGATTTGGTAGAATTTACGGTAAACCGTAAGAAATAGGTGAAAATTCTCTCTTGTTATTTGGAAAATAACGAATTAAAAATAGCGCTTTTCAGCTATTGGTGGTGGTTGTTGTTTTTAGTAAACTTGCTTTGATAATCTTAAAGGTCACCCCATGTTGGTCTGTAGTTGGGTGGATACCGAAAAGCCTGAATAATAGAGTAGGTAATTTATTACATTAAGTTTTTATGAAAAAGTCACTTATAGGATTACTTTTCACAGTTGTTTTAATTGGGTCAAGTTGTGAGAAGGATGAAAGTTTAAATACAAAGGAAAATTTGCAAAATGCAGACCGTTCTTCAGCACAATATGAACAGGACAAGCCTAAAAAAGGAGAAATTGCTTGTATTGTCTATAATAATACAGGTGGTGCCGTTTGCTTGGGTAAAAGATGTGGTACGCCAATTGGTGAATGTGGTAAAGAAGAAACAGAATGTGCTTGTGAAACCATTGTTGGAGAACCTTCTGATCTTCCGCTTGGAATGTCTGCTGAAGAGTTTTTAGAGGCGTGGAATACAGAAGATGGGAGAATCCTTCTTATGGATGAATATGGATTTACTTGGGAGGATATAGAGTCAGATGATAGTGGAGAAGAATGATAATAAAGAAAAGGTTAGGTACAAAGTTGTCTGGTCTTTTTTATTGCTATTGTTAGCAATGGTTGTATACAGTTGTGAGCTAAAGACTGATGTTGAGCAAAAGGAAAGACGCCTGAATATGCTGGAAGTTAAAATTGACACTGTTGCCCGATTGCCCCTACCTGAAGGAGCTGCCAAAGACTGGAGAAACAATTATCAACCGTATGCTTCTTCATTATGCTACGGATTAAATAAGACTAATGGACAACTTTCAGCAGTAGATTTAGATGATTTAAAAGTGTGGAATGTATGTCAATTAACCTCCCCGGTTAATTATACCAGTTTTGTAGTGGATGAAAAGGGACAAAAAATACTTGTTTTTTTAGATGATTACTTGTTAGAGTACACCTTCAATGGAACAGTTCTAGATACTATTGTGTTGAATGAGAATGCCGAGGCCGGTCTTATGTCTATTCAAAGTGATTATTTTTTACCTGTAAGAACTGGCAAAAAGCTTTTCATGCATTATTTCAGTACAAAGCATCCCAAGACATATAAAGATCCACAATTCTTTAAAGCTCCTATTGAAGCAACTTTAAATATTGAAAATCATAATGTTGAGGCATTGGAGGTGACTTATCCCGTTTCGTATAGTGAGCATTGCTTCGGTTATGATTTTGCTCCTGATAGAGCAGTTTTAAAAGAGAACACATTTATGTATACTTTCCATCAAAACGATACTGCATTTGTATACAATGTTGAAACGAAAAAACATGAAGAGCATTACCTGGGGAGTAACCTTGAGCACAATTTTATTCATATAGATTATAAAGAAATTGAAGATTTAAATTCAATGATCTTTAGCGAAATGCTTTTAAAATCTGACAAATACCATTTCACAGAGGTATTACCCAATTCAGAACTAATAGCAAGGACAATGCTTCGCTATGATTCTATTACCAATGGGCTAAAAATGAATCTAGTACTTTATAACTTGGGTTTTGATTATATCGGAGAAAGTAATTTCGCATTTAACTACGGTCCGGTTTCCGATTCAAACCATGGGCTTAGCTTTTTAACTGTAGATAAACCTGCGGAAGAAGCATCGGAACTAATTATATGTAGGGCAAAATGGGAATGAAATTCAGCTGGAAGATAAGGATACTAATAATGGTCATTTCTTTTGTGGGGTGTAGCGAAAATGATGTTAACCATAAAGTAAAATCTTCCATAGAAGAACAAATAGATTTATCTAACTTTAAAACATCACATTACAATAGATTAGTTGAAAGTTTATTTGTGAAGGCGTTTAAAGAGCAATACCAATCGTCTGAGGTGAATTTGTTTGTAGTGCAAGGGCTAGATAATCAGTGTGACGAATGCTTAAATGGTATGTATCAATCGCTGATCAATCGTTTACCCTTGAAGGATGATCATAAAATAATTATTCTCACCAATAGACAGGAATATGTAAAAGACCTCAAAAATGTGGAGTATAAAGTATTACCAGAACTCAATAACCAGGTAAAACACAATAAAATATACTACTATAAAATAGAGCAGAATAAGGTTGTTTTTTCAGAACCCGTGAATGCAGATTTTATGGATAGAATGAATGGAGGAGTGTAATCTAGCTTCTTGATTTTGTCGAAACAGAACTGTAGCAGATAGACTTAAAGCAAAAAGCCACTCAAATTTTGAGTAGCTTTTCTATTTCATTTCAAATGGAAATCTTTATTTAAATGCGCTGATGCCTGTAATGTCCATTCCGGTAATTAATAAGTGAATATCGTGCGTACCTTCATAAGTAACCACAGACTCTAAGTTCGCCATATGACGCATAATTGAGTATTCATTGCTAATACCCATTGCTCCGTGAATTTGGCGCGCTTCTCTTGCCACTTTTAAAGCCATGTCTACATTGTTACGTTTCGCCATAGAAATTTGTGCAGAAGTTGCTCTACCTTCATTTCTCAATTGTCCCAAACGGTAGGTCAACAATTGTGCTTTGGTGATTTCAGTAATCATCTCAGCCAATTTCTTTTGCTGTAATTGAAAAGCACCAATTGGTTTTCCAAACTGAGTACGCTCTTTAGCATAACGCAAAGCAGAATCGTAACAATCCATAGCTGCGCCAATAGCTCCCCATGCAATACCAAAGCGTGCAGAATCTAAACAGCTTAGCGGAGCTCCTAATCCCGATTTTCCGGGCAATAAATTTTCTTTTGGAACCTTAACATTGTCGAATAACAATTCCCCGGTAGCGCTGGCACGTAAAGAGTGTTTCCCTTTCATTTCTGGAGTTGAGAAACCTTCCATACCGCGTTCAACAATTAGCCCATGTACACGTCCTTCTTCATTTTTTGCCCAAACAACTGCTACATGTGCAAATGGTGCATTTGATATCCACATTTTTGAACCATTCAGCAAATAATGGTCGCCCATGTCTTTAAAGTTCGAAAGCATTCCGCCAGGGTTTGAACCATGATCGGGTTCGGTTAAGCCAAAGCAACCAATCATTTCGCCCGTAGCCAATTTCGGAAGGTATTTTTTGCGTTGTTCTTCAGATCCGTATTTGTAAATTGGATACATCACCAAAGAAGATTGAACCGATGAAGTAGAACGTACCCCACTATCAACACGTTCCAGTTCCTGCATCAATAGACCATACCCAATTTGGTCAAGGCCTGCTCCGCCATATTCATGTGGAATATAAGGACCAAAGCAACCGTGTTCGCCCAATCCAACAACAATTTGATGAGGAAACTCTCCACGTTCGTAGTAATCTTCAATAATGGGAGAAACTTCTTTTTTTAACCAGGTGCGAACCGAGTCGCGAATTAATTTGTGCTCATCGGTAAGGAATTCATCCATTAAATAATAATCGTGAGCTTCAAATCGATCATCTGCCATTTGTACTTGTTTTTATAGTGCGCCCAAAGGTATTGTTTTTTCAATGTGTTGTTCTTGTTTGATGATGGGAACAAGGGTTTGGCTACTTTTGCAAAACATGCACGAGCAAGAAAATAGCAGCTATATTTTTCAGCAAGATTCTGCTTCAGCCATACCGTTTTATCTGAAACAGCCTGAAGCAGAAGCATTGTTGTACAAGCCATTTTATGATGGAGAAGCTGTTGTTGCTCAGCAGGTTCGACCCAGTTATGATGGTGCATTGCGAGAAAAACCATTAGTAGGGTCGTTGTTTATAGCCTTGGTAGCAATCATTGCCGGATACATACTAGTAGGGAATGGCAATACCCGCTACTATTCAGAAATGATACAGTCATTGTTTAGCAGCAGGGTAACACGTCAGATGATTCGTGAAGAAAATTACATGAACACCTATGTGACTTTCTTTATGTTGTTGATGGCCTTTTTTATTAATGCCATATTCTTTTACCAATTGGCAATGTTGTGGCCTATAAACTTCTCAGAATACAGCCAGTTAGATGCCTGGCTGGTTATTGTGGGGTTATCGTTGTTTTTTGCCCTATGGTTTGCGTTAAAAGTAATATTGCTCTTTTTCTCTGGAATTTTATTTAAGAAGCGCAATGAAATGATGGAGTATTTGGCAACTCTCTTTAATTACACGCAAATTAGTGGGCTAATTTTACTACCGGTGATTACAACCGTTCAATATTTTGATTTACCCCCTGTTTTTACCTCAAAAGCTGGAGCAATTGATTTTTCTATAGTGTTTGTTATCATTGGGTTAGTATTTGTTGGTGTTTTATATGCCTACCGTTTGATCAAAACAATTTATTTTGGCACATTTATCTATTCACTTTCACCAGTTTACAATATTTTGTACCTTTGCGCCCTTGAAATTTTACCCTTATTCATCCTAGCACGTTGGTTGGTTAACCATCTTGTGGTTTGGTAAGGGGAACAGCAAACACTAAAAAGGGGGAAAGCTTTGAAGGTAAAAAGTATCTTAGTATCACAGCCTAAGCCGGAATCTGACAGGTCACCTTATTTTGATTTGGCAGAAAAGTACAAGCTCAAAATCGATTTTCGTCCGTTCATTCATGTTGAAGGGGTTCCAGCACAAGAATTCAGAAAGGAAAAAATCGGCATATTAGAGCACTCAGCTGTAATTTTTACAAGCCGTAATGCTGTAGACCATTTTTTCAGAATGGCAGAAGAAATGCGTTGCAACATCCCGGACACGATGAAATACTTTTGTATTTCAGAGTCTACTGCTTATTATTTGCAGAAATATGTGGTTTACAGAAAGCGTAAAATCTTTCATGGTAAACAACGTTTTGCAGAGTTAATTGACTTGATCAAAAAGCACAAAAAAGAGAAGTTCTTACTTCCTTGTTCGGATATCTTGAAAAAAGAAATTCCGGAATTGCTTGAGAAAAATAAAATTTCATACACCAAAGCTGTTTTTTACCGCACGGTATGCTCAGATTTGAGTGATTTGGAAAACGTATCTTACGATATGTTGGTGTTCTTTAGCCCGGCAGGTATTGAATCTTTGTTCAAAAACTTCCCGGACTTTAAACAAAACAAAACGCGCATAGCCGTATTTGGACCAACAACAACAAAAGCTGTTGAGCAACATGGTTTGCGTGTAGATGTTTTAGCTCCAACGCAAAACGCTCCATCTATGACCATGGCTATTGAAAACTACATCAAAGAAGTAAACAAAGTAAAATAGCTTTCGATTTGTCTAATTTATTATCAAAGGCATCTCAATTTTGAGGTGCCTTTTTTGTATCAACACTTTTTCAAACATATTTGTGCTGTCATGAATAATCGTTTGCCCAAAGCAGAAAAACTAACCCATTTTGGGTTAATTGAAGCCTTGTTCTCAAAGGGTAAAAGCTTTGGAGCAGGACCCTTCAGAATATTTTATGTTGAGCACAACGAAGAAGATGTGAAAGCACCTGTTCAGGTAGTTTTTAGTGTGCCCAAAAAGAAGTTTAAAAGAGCAGTTGACCGCAATCGCATAAAAAGGTTAATGCGCGAAAGCTATCGATTGAATAAGCACGAGCTTTTGGAGCTCGCTCAAAGCAGGTCAAAAAAGTGGTCTATAGGGCTCATTTACAGGTCTTCTGAAATGCCTGAATTCAAAGAGGTGAACGGTAAAATAATCCTATCTTTACAACGTTTAATCCAAGAAATCAATCAAGGCGAATAAGCCTTTTGCCAATAACATTTAGTCGTCAGAACGCAATCCGGTATGAAATTTTTTAATGCGATTAAGAAAAAAGCCAAATGGATAACTGTTAGTACTGTTTTGGTTAGTGGAGTTGTGGTATTATCAGCTTCTTCAGATCAGTATTTTCAAATCTCTAAAAACCTCGACATATTCGCCACTCTATTCAAAGAACTCAACGTTTATTATGTAGACGATACGGAGCCAGGAGAGTTGATGAAAGTAGGAATTGATGCCATGCTCGAATCACTTGACCCATACACTGTCTATTACCCAGAGTCGCAGATTGAGGATTTTAGGTTTATGACAACCGGTCAATACGGAGGAATTGGCGCATTAATTCGCAAAGTAGACGACTATGTAATTATTACTGAACCTTATGAAGGTTTTCCTGCTTATAAAGCAGGGTTAAGAGCCGGAGATCAGATTCTTGAAGTCGATGGAAAAACTGCCGAAGGCAAATCTTCAGGTGAAATTAGTAAAGTGCTAAAAGGTCAGCCTAATTCAGAATTAAAACTAAAAATACAACGGCCGGGAGTAGACGAACCTTTTGAAGTGACGTTAACCAGAATGGAGGTTAAAATCAACGATGTACCTTATTATGGTGTAGTAGGAGAAAACACCGGATACATTAAATTAACCAGTTTTACTGAAACAGCCAGTAAAGAGGTAAAAGAAGCTTTTGGTGAGTTAAAAGACGATCATCAAATAGAGTCACTCATTCTTGACCTTAGAGGAAATGGAGGAGGTTTGCTGCGTGAGGCGGTAAACATTGTCAATATTTTTGTGAAGAAAGGTCAAGAGGTCGTATTTACAAAAGGGAAAGTTTCTCAGTGGGATCATAGCCACAGAACAATCAATAGTCCGATGGATCTTGAGATTCCATTGGTTGTGTTGGTTAATGAATCATCGGCCTCAGCCTCTGAAATTGTTGCAGGTACTCTTCAAGATATAGACCGCGCAGTGATTATTGGTCAAAATTCATTCGGAAAAGGATTAGTACAACAGACCAAACCGTTGAGCTATAATTCGAAACTAAAGTTAACGGTGGCAAAATATTATACACCGAGTGGAAGATGTATTCAGCGGATTGACTATTCGCACAAAGACGATGATGGAATTGCTCTTGAAGTTCCTGATTCATTGATCACAGAATACAAAACTAAAAACGGAAGACCAGTTTACGATGGAGCCGGAATTCGTCCTGATATTGAAGTAGAAATTGAAAAAGCATCTCCAATTTTGGCAAGCCTGTTATCGAACAATTACATTTTTGAATATGCTACGGCATTTAGAATGCAACACGATTCGATTTCAAAACCAAGCTCTTTTCAGTTGAACGATGATGAATATACTTCATTTCAACAGTGGTTGTCAGACAAAGAATACGATTATACAACAACAACAGAACAGCTTTTAGAGCGCTTGGAAAAAGCAACTAAAAAAGAGCGTTATTACGAGCACTTAACCGATGAATTCTCGAATTTCAGAGAAGAAATAAAACACAATAAAGAGAAAGATTTGGTAACGTTTAAAGATCAGGTTGCTGAAGTATTGGGCAACGAAATTGTTTCCAGATACTACTACAGCAAAGGGCGCATCCAGTATAATCTTCAATTTGACAGAGAATTGGAAAAAGCATTGGAAACGTTCAATCAAATGGATGAATACAAATCTATTTTGGCTGGTCCTGTAGCTAAAAATTAAGGGATTTTAAAAGAAGAGATTTCTCTCAACATCCGTATATGAAACTCTCCCCCGAATTGCACAAGCAGATTTATTATGTGGCGTTGATGCTCATAGCAGCAGGGCTACCATTTTGGCTGCTTTTAATCAGTATTGCTGAGATTATTCTCTTTGCAAATTGGCTTATCGAAGGAGACTTGAAAAGCAAATGGAAGCGATTTTATACGAACCTTCCAGCTGTTGGAGTAACCTCCATTTTTATTCTACACGTTATTGGTTTACTATGGACCAATGAAGATTTTAGTTATGCTTTAAAAGACCTTAGGGTTAAGCTTCCTCTGATTTTATTTCCGGTTGTGATGAGTACTAGTCCAATGCTCACAAAACGTGAAGTTTTAAAACTTTTAGGGGTATTCATAGGAGCTGTCTTTCTGGCTAGTATCGTGTGTGTATTGGCCTATTTTGGAATATTTGGTGATGCCATGTACGATGCACGTGAAATGTCGGTCTTTATTTCACACATTCGCTTTAGCTTGTTGGTTACAATGGCCATTTTTAGCCTGTTCTACATCTTCTTTTACGTAGAGTGTAAAACAACAGTACGGGCAATAATGATTGTGGTACTGGTGTGGCTTTTGATCTTTCTGTTTATTCTGAAATCAATGTCCGGAATAATTGCTTTCTTCTTGACATTGCTTGTAATGTTGGCCTATTTCACTGTTCGAATTAACAACCGCTTAATTCGCTCATTTGCACTAATTAGTTTGGTTGCTATTCCTTTGTTTTTGGGGCTTTATCTGGCNCAGGTTGTNGTAGATTATTTTACCATTCGTCAAGAAATTGTGTATGCTGAACTTCCTGTTACAACAACAGGAGGCGAAAANTATTANCACTTTTATGGNGATCAACAGAAAGAAAACGGCTACTATGTTAANTATTACATAGCTCCCAATGAGCTAAAAGAAGCCTGGAGTAAAAGAAGTAGTATTCCTATAGACAGTTTAGACTTGAAAGGACAACCTTTATCTGAAACGGTAAAGCGTTTTTTAACCTCTAAAGGATTGTACAAAGATCGCGAAGGTGTAAGCCAACTTTCAGACAAAGAAGTTCATGCAATAGAAAATGGCGTAGCCAATGTGAGGTACATGTCGGCCAATAAACTGGAAGTACGTATTCATAAAATTATCTGGGAGTTTGATAACTATGTACAAGGACATAATCCGGAAGGAAATTCGGTGACGCAACGGTTGGAGTTTTGGAAAACGGGGTGGTATATTTTTGAGTCAAATCCAATTATTGGAGTCGGTACGGGTGATGTTCCTATTGCATTTAAGCGTGCTTATGAAGAAACGGGATCTCCATTGAGCAGTCAGTACCAATTAAGAGGTCACAACCAATACTTAACCATAGCACTAACTTTTGGTGTGGTAGGGATTATATGGTTTGTTTTAGCCTTGATCTTACCCTTTTTTACCGCAGTAAATTCAAGGCGTTATTTTTACATTGCTTTCTTTTGTATTGCTGCAGCCAGCATGATTAATGAGGATACGCTAGAAACCCAAGTAGGAGCAACATTCTTTGCTTTCTTTATGTCGCTCTTCTTGTTCTCTTACGATTGTAAAGACCCGGAGTGNAGTTCTGAGATGACAGATTGGTAATGCTCAAAGGTTTTTTCGGCCATTGCTTTTTTAGTGAAATGAGTCAGTTTTTCCGAAGCACCTTTTACCATTTCTTGAGCATAAGGTTTATCCGAAAGCATTTTTGTAACTCCTTCAGCTAATAATTCAGGGGCTTTTACCTTTCCTAAATATCCTGTTTTATTGTGGTTAACAATTTCAGGAATTCCACCNGCATCAGTAGCAACAACAGGCACCTTACAAGCAAAAGCATCTAAGATAGAAGTGCCTAACCCTTCTGTTTCCGAGGTGATTAAAAAGACATCTAATTCCGGTAAAATTTGAGGAATATCTTTTCGAAATCCTGTCATAATAATGTGCTCTTCAATTCCGGAAGCTTTTACCCATTGTTTCACTTCCTCTTCCATAGGGCCGGCTCCAATAATGAAAAACTTCGCTTTTAGNCCTTGTTTTACAAGTAAAACACAAGTGTCAATAAAGGTTTTGTAATCTTTATGAGGTGCAAGAGCGGCAACATTTCCGACTAAAGGAAACGATGGGTNAATTTGAAATTCGCGGTNAAGAGTTCCATTTTTTTNAGCACCATCAAAGCGAGAAAGGTTAATGCCGGAATAGACTGTTGCCAGAACTTCTTTATGCTGAATAGCGGGGGCAGTAATGGCTTTTATAGTGTCTGATACACACAAGATNCGCTTTACGCTTTTGTGGTTGTATTTGTAGCGCGATAACCACGATTTCTTAACGGNNAAATCAACTCTGCGGCTAACAATCAAAGGTGTTTTAGCACCAAATAATGCATTGGCCATTACTGCAAAAGTGTGTGCATGGGAATCATGTACATGAATAAGGTCGATAGCATTTTCTTTACACACTTGGCTNACCCTTGAAGCAAAAACCGGGTTTACTGCAAAGACTTCTTTTTCTTCAAAAACAGTAATGTTGTTGTGCTTACACCATTGAGCAACTTCACCTCCTTTAGCACAGAGTACAAAAACATTGCAGTTAGGTTTGTGACTCAATTCTTCTACTAAATAGGTCAATTGNTGCTCGCCACCGCGCCAACTTTTAGGTGTAGAAATGTGTAGTATGTTGATCGGATTATTGATAAGTTCTATTGTTTAGTTCGCATTTTAGAATACTTCAAATAAGTGGCATAAGCAGAATACCAGGCAATTTTAAACCCNGCTTTTCCGTCTAAAAATCCGGCTTTTACCAGATATCCACCAATGAACTTAGCNATGGGATTTATCGCCAAATTCAAGATAGTACTCTTCTTTCCTTTTTGGATGGCAGCAGAAGATGAAATATCTGTAAAACGATGAATCTGGTCTAAGTGTTGATCGAACGTNTAAAAACTGTAGTGNAGTAAATGTCCNTTTAAACGTTCAATCTTAGCTTCCTTTTNCATCATGTATTTATCATGAGGATTCTGTCCTCCCCATTTGCCTTTTCGGCTGTCCCAAAGACGTAGTTTAATGTCGGGGTACCAATTTCCATGTTTAATCCAAGTACCACAATAATTGGTAAGACGGTTCAATTCGTAGCCATCGGCAGCAAAATTTTCTTTTACACGAAGAATTTCTGCTTTGAGTGTTTCATCCAATGCTTCATCAGCGTCTAAAGAGAGTACATGTGGAAATTTAGCTTGTGTAATGGCCCAGTTCTTTTGCTCAATATGTCCTTCAAAAGCATGCTCAATAAACTTTGCACCTTTCTCAAGACAAATGGCTTTGGTGGCATCTTTTGAGAAAGAATCTACCACTACAATTTCGTCAGCAATACCTTGTAAAGAATCGATGCATCGACCAATATTTCGNTCTTCATTATATGTGATAATAACTGCAGAAACNGGTGTCATGATTCTTGAAAATAGATACGTTTAACGCGTTGAGAAATGGCTGTTAGCATTTCGTAGGGGATTGTTCCTAATTCGTCAGAAAGCCGGCTAATGGGNTGNTTTTCGTCAAAAATAATGACTTCGTCTCCTCTGGAAACATTTAATCCAGTGACATCTAGCATGGTCATGTCCATGCAAACTTTTCCAATTGTTTTGGCTGGTTGGCCATTGATGTAAAAAGTAGCTCTTCCACCTCCCAAATGACGGTTTAATCCATCGGCATAACCAATAGAAACAGTAGCAATTGAGCTGTCTTTTGAAACTAAGCCCGCACGTGAATACCCTACGGTTTCACCAGCTTTAATNTGCTTTACTTGCGAAATGGTAGACTTTAAGCGAGCTACAGGACGTAAGTTTTTCTGCGCTTCAGAAGTNACTCCCAAACCGTGTANCCCAATGCCTAAACGCACCATGTTCAATTGATGGTTTTGAAAACGTTGAATTCCAGCAGAATTTAAAGCGTGCAATAAAGGAGTGTAACCAANTGCAGNGGTGATTTTTGGAACAATNCTATTGAACAGCTCAAGTTGTTGTTCGGTAAATGCATCTANTTCGGGTTCATCCGTACCCACCAAATGTGTNAAAATAGAAGCTACCCGGAGGTTAGAATATGTTTTTAGCGCTTCGATTAAATCGTCAATTTCATGAGCTTGAAATCCTAATCGATGCATGCCTGTGTCGATGCAAAGGTGAATGGCTGCGNTGTTTAANACAGCTTCTGAGCGGTGACTGACCAATGCGTTTAAAACCTCCAAACTATAAATTTCAGGTTCTAGTTTGTTGGCCAACATCAGGTCAAAATCGTGTTGATGAGGACTCATTACCATGATGGGTAATTCAATTCCAGATTGGCGGAGTTGAATGCCTTCATCCATGTAGGCAACAGCCAAGTAATCGACATGGTGAAATTGCAAAATGTTAGCAATTTCAAATGTNCCN
Source organism: Crocinitomicaceae bacterium (assembly GCA_002705995.1). Lineage (GTDB taxonomy): Bacteria > Bacteroidota > Bacteroidia > Flavobacteriales_G > Salibacteraceae. The sequence continues at coordinate 241,922 of PAJI01000005.1, forward strand.
GATCCGTAGGCCAATGCTTTTACCATCACCATTAACTTCACATCTCTTCCCAACTGATCGCGAAAATAGTTGAGGTTATGTTCAAGTGCCGTTAAGTTAATTTCTAAAACGGTTTCATGACTTTTTTCCTGCAAGAGCTTACTGATCTTTTCAAAGGCAAAGACACGAGCGCCTTTTAGCAAAATGATCTCATTTTGAAATGAAAGCGCATCNAAATCAGCAATAAAATCTGCTGTTGAATTATAGTGGATAAAAACTGGAGTTTGAACCACAGTNGCTAACAATTTGCTATTTGTTCCAATGGCAATGAGACGGTCAATTTTCTCCGGATTAATCAATCGGGCAATGTTTTCAGCCATTTGCTCGGGAGNCATTCCGGTTTGTAAAAAGTCAGAAAGGATAACCGTTTTTTGCTGGTATTGGTGTTGATGGCTTAGAACATCCANNGCAATTTCTAACGATTTTAAATCGGCATTGTAATAATCGTTGATGAGTGTAGTTTGCTTCTGTCCTTGTTTAAANTCCAGACGCATGGCTACAGCTTGNAGGTTGTTCAGTTTCGACTGAATGGTGTCGGGAGAAACCTCTAGGAAAAGAGCCGTAACAATGCAATGCAATGCATTTTCNAGAGATGCGGCATCTGTNAAAGGAATNNTGAATTCTANNCCTNTNCCTNTGTAACTGCCCGATAGAATTGTTTTTTGAGNANCTNNCTCAGATGAAATAATCTGAAATGCGTCATCAGGATTTTTACCCCAGCTAATAAGNTGANTGTTGGGAAGCTGAGCTTTAGCTTGCGCTATAACTTCTGTATGCTGACTGCTGATAACNAAACTTTTTACGGTTTTAAACAGCAGTAACTTTTCTTGAATTTTTTGAGTGGTAGAAGTGAAATTTTCTTCGTGTGCAGATCCNATAGTAGTGAAAATTCCNAGCGTAGGATCAATCATNTGTTGCAAGAACTCCATTTCTTTTGGNCGAGAAATCCCTGCTTCAAAAATGCCCAATTCGCTGTTTACATTCAGGTTCCACAAACTAAGAGGAACACCGACTTGTGAATTGTAACTCTTTGGATTTTGAGTTACTTTAAAATCATCACTTAACAGCTGAGAAAGCCATTCTTTTACAATGGTTTTTCCGTTGCTTCCNGTAATTCCGATNATCGGAATGGAGAACTGGTGACGATGCCATTTTGCAATTGCTTGTAATCCTTTTACAGTGTCATTTACAAGAATAAAGTTTGCTTCAATTTNAGGCAATTCACTATCNCGATTTACCATGAAATTACGCACTCCTTTTTGGTNAGCTTGGGCAATATATTGATGTCCNTCATGGTGCTCTCCTTTTATTGCAATAAAAAGAGANGNTGANGCATGGTGAATTTTTCGTGTGTCGATCAGTAAGTGAGAAATGGGCGTTTCATNAGTGNGAAAAACCGTAGTAGCTTCAATGGCATTGGCCAGCGTTGATNGCGTATATGTTGCTGCAACTTGCATNATTACTTTACGGCTTTGTTAAAGCAATTTCTACACAAAGGTTTATAACTATCNGTTTCCCCCAATTGAACCAGTTTTTCGCCAGGNGCAAAACGGTGCGAGTGATTGGCCAAATTGCCACAGTCTACNCAGACNGCATGCACTTTNGTNACNTATTCGGCAGTAGCCATTAATCCNGGAATGGGGCCAAAAGGTTTTCCTTTATAATCCATATCCAATCCGGCTACAATTACNCGCGCTCCCCGATTGGCTAAATCGTTACAAACAGAGATAAGTTCTAAATCAAAAAACTGCGCTTCATCAATGCCTACAACTTCAACATCATCTGCTAAAATGAGAATGTTTGAAGAGGCCGGAACAGGTGTTGAGGTAATGGCATTCGAATCGTGTGAAACGACTTGTTCTTCATCNTAGCGTGTGTCTACCATCGGTTTAAAAATTTCAACCTTTTGTTTGGCAAACTGCGCGCGCTTTAACCTGCGGATTAATTCCTCTGTTTTNCCTGAGAACATAGAGCCGCAGATGACCTCTATCCATCCTGATTTCTCCCTGTGATTAACCGTGTCTTCTAAAAACATTCGCTACTTTTATTGCCGCTTCAAGCGGTACACAAAACTAAGCGATTTTACGTTGTACAGGAAGGAGAACGAATATCAAGACATCCTGAAATCATGAAAGAGTTTTTGGAAAAATTAAAGTTGGCGTTAAAAGATGTGGAAGGGGTTCAGGTAAACGATGACTTGAACGAGATGGAATTGAATGCATTACTGAAAAAACTGCGTGAAGCCGAGGAGTTAGTTATTGCATACANAACGCTGAAAAGCATTGAGAANAATGAAACGGAAGTTTCTTCTACAGTTGAAGAAAAGCAGGTTGAAGCACCTCAAGTAATGCGTATTGTTCCTCAAGATGAACCTCAAGTTGACTCTTTTGAAGAAGAAAAAGAGGTTCCTCAGGAAGAAAATATTGATGAAACACCAGAAGCTCCTGTAGAGGAAGAAAAAGTTCAAGAAGAATTGGATGCACCTGTTTCAGAGGAAAAATCGCAGGAGGAAGAGCCAGTTATTGAGCAGAGAGAAGAAGTAGTTGAGGAGAAAAAAGAGATTGAACCTGAACCAAAACCGGAAGCAACGAACAACACCAGTGATGATGAGGAAAGCATTGAAGAGTTGGAAAAAGAGTTAGAGGCTGAAGCGTTGAAAATGGGGATTCAGAAATCAGGTGTTGAACTCAATGAACGCAATAAACAAGAAGATGATAACAGTTTAGGGTATCGTCTTCAAAAATCAGCAATTAGAGACCTTAGAGCAGCCATTGGATTGAACGAGCGCTTTTTGTTTGCCAATGAATTGTTTGACGGAAATATGGAAGCTTTTAACCGGGCATTGAACGAATTGAATCACATTGAATCGCGCGATGACGCTTACAAGTTCATCAACATGCAATTGAGAGAACGTTTCAAATGGAACGAAGAATCTGAAGTAACAGAGAAGTTTCTTGACCTTGTAGAACGTAGATTTCTGTAACTTGGTAAAAACCAAAATAGATTGAAGATGAGTACTAATGAAGCTTTTGAACCGCTAGAGAAAAAACGTGCAAAATCGCACTTTACCAATTTATTGAAAGTGGCCATGGCCGATGGCATTATTGATAAAGTAGAATTGGATCATTTGTTCAAGACATCCAAGAAATTTTACATTACGCGAGAAGAATTAGAAGACATTATTGAAAACAAAGGCGATATCTCTTTTGAACCGCCTGTAGATAAAGAGGAGCGTTTTGCTCAATTGTACAATTTGGTTGCAATGATGGTAATCGATGGCGAAGTTGATCCTAAAGAATTTCGCATGTGCATGAGTTTTGGAGTTGGTTTGGGTTTTCCACCAGTATCAATTGAAGAATTGGTAAATCTACTGGTAGAAATGATTGAAAATGGCGAGAAGAAATCGGCCATTTTTGAAAAAATGGAAGNGTTCAAGTAAACGTATGGCGCAGCTATTTTTGGTTCCTACCCCCATTGGAAATTTAGAAGATATGACGTTTCGAGCGATTGAAGTGCTGAAAAATTGCGATTTGATCCTAGCAGAAGATACACGTCAAACGGTAAAGTTATTGCGCCACTATTCTATCGAAAACCCTTTGCAGAGTTTTCATCAACACAATGAACATAAAGTACTTCAACGTTATGTTGAAAAGCTTCAAAACGGAGAGCAAATTGCATTGGTAAGTGATGCCGGAACTCCTGGAATTTCTGATCCCGGGTTTTTGTTGGTGCGCGAATGCATCGCACAAGGCATCGAAGTGCAAACTTTGCCCGGAGCAACAGCTTTCGTTCCTGCTTTGGTCAATTCAGGTTTGCCATGTGATCGTTTTATATTTGAAGGATTTTTACCCCATAAAAAAGGCCGTCAGACCAAAATTCAACAGCTTGTAGAAGAGACCAGAACCATTGTTTTTTACGAATCTCCTTATCGATTGGTGAAAACATTAAACCAATTGGGCGAATTTTTCGGAAAAGACCGAAGAGCAGCAGTTTGCAGAGAGCTTACAAAGCTTCATGAAGAAAACCGCAGAGGTACACTCGAAGAACTAGCAAAGCATTATGAAGCTGCTGGAGTAAAGGGCGAAATTGTACTAGTGGTTGAAGGAAAAACCGATAAATCATAAATCATGTCATCGTTCACACGCAATAGCATTACATTTTTCATTTTATTGCTATTGCTTTGTGTTAGCGGTTACATCAGCTTCCCTTTAATGGGCACTTCAGTGCCGGTATCATTACAATCTTTATTTGTTTTACTTCCTGCATTTTACCTTAAAAGATCACTTGCTGCATTAGTTGTATTCATCTACTTATTGCTTGGAGCAATTGGATTGCCCGTATTTTCAGGAGGAAGCTCGGGAGTTGATACCCTTTTAGGAAGTAATGTAGGTTTCTTTACAGGGTTTCTTTTAGCAGTAACTGCTTTAGCAAGAAATAAAGTGAATGAAAGTCCTCTACTGGAAATTCTGATCAAATTTATGGGAGGTCAATTTCTGATTTTAGTGATCGGCTTTGCCTTTCTAGTCATTCAGCATGAAGATTTATCCATAGCCAAGTCATTGTGGAAGTTTCTTCCGGGATTAATTGTAAAGTCTATACTAGGAACTCTAATTGTTGTTGTAACCAATAAAATAAAAACCNTNAAANCCATCCAATAACATCGTGGCACAAACTTTGAATTTTCATTCTGGTNAATTCTTGGAGCGATTAAAAANAGCTCTGATTATTAATTGGTTAAAATCAGAACAGATGAAAAAGAGTNCAGTTTTTATGCTATTGGTATTTTGTCTATCGGCTATTAATGCTCAAAAAACGCTGTTCAATATTGACAGCCTTGAGCGTGAAATAAAAGCGATTCCCCGAGTAAACTTTAAGCCGTTCAAACCGGGTGAGAAGTTAGAATACCTTGTACATTACGGTTTTTTAGATGCAGGNATTGCTACCATTGAAGTAAAAGACGANAATATAATTGTTGGTGGTAAAGAAGTTTATCATGTTGTAGGAACAGGAAAAAGCAAAGGAGCCTTCGATTGGTTTTTTAAGGTGCGTGATAAATACGAGTCTTTCATCGATTCAGAAGAAATTATGCCTTACGTATTTAACCGTGATGTGAGTGAAGGCGGTTATGAATTTCAACAACGCTACCAATTNTTTCAGCATCGTCAAAAAGTAAAAGACAAAAGAAAAGACAAAGAATACGATGCACCAACAGGGATTCAAGATATGATTAGNTCTTATTATTTTGCGCGTACCATTGANTTGGAGCAATACAATATTGGAGATGTNATCGTATTTCANGCTTTTGTAGATGAGGAAATTGAACCCTTGAAAATTCGTTATCTGGGCAAAGAAGAAATAGAAGTTGAAAGTGGAACTTACAATTGTATTAAGTTTCAACCCTTGGTTCAGAAAGGACGTATTTTTGACGATCCTGAAGATTTAACGGTATACATTACCGATGATAAAAACAGAATTCCTGTTTTGGCCAAAGCCAATGTTCTTGTGGGCTCAATCAAAATAGAATTAATCAGTTACGAAGGCTTGTCACACCCTTTNGCAAAGGGAGATAGCTAACAATCNCTTTTCAATAGACATTATGAATAGGAGATTTGACCTTATCAAAGGACAATTTCCCATTCAAATTCAGTTAATTTGCAAACGAAAAATTAGCTGAAATATGGAGTTGACACCAGAAATTGTTGAGCGAATTCAGAAGCTGAGAGACAAGTATGATGCAATGGGGCAAGAGCTNACAGCATANCTAGATGGGTTNTTGTATGCTAATTATGTTTCCTACTGGGATTATATTCATCTCGATACACTTTTGAGTTTACAGACTCCACGCACCGACTTCCCTGATGAGCAAATATTTATTATGTATCATCAGGTTACAGAGCTTTACTTTAAGTTGAGCCTTCATGAATATGATCAAATTTGTAACCATACAAACATTGATAAGCAGTTCTTTATTCAACGTGTAATGCGCATTAACCGCTATTTTGAAGCGTTGACCAAAAGTTTTGAAATCATGTACAAAGGAATGGAGCGCGATCAGTTTTTGAAGTTTCGCATGAGCTTAATTCCTGCAAGTGGGTTCCAATCTGCGCAATACCGTATGATTGAAATTTGTTCTACCGATTTTATTCACTTGGTACAGAAAGATGAGCGTCACCGTTTTCAACCTAATCCTGAACAGCACACCATTAGTGAAATGTTTGAATTTCTTTATTGGAAGCGAGGAGCAACGGAAGAAGAAACCGGTAAAAAAACATTGACACTGCGTCAATTCGAAAGAAAATATACGGGTGAGCTTACGCGTTTAGCAGAAGAGTTTAGAAGTAAAAATATTTGGAAGATTTATAAGAANCTGTCTGCCGAAGACCAACAAGATACCAAAGTTATTAATGTGTTGAAGCAGTTAGATGTGAACGTAAACATCAATTGGCCGTTAATGCATTATAAGTCGGCAGTGACTTACCTTCAAAATCGCCCAAATGATAAAATGGCAACCGGTGGAACCAACTGGAAAGAATACCTGCCACCTAAATTTCAGAAGCGTATTTTCTACCCTGAAATTTGGTCAGAACAAGAAATTGAAGAGTGGGGGAAAAGTTGGGTTGAATCATTGGTTGGAGAGTTATAGAAAAGCATGAAAAGAGCATCTTGGGTAGTTATACCTATCGTTATTGCATTGTGTGGTTTGGCGCTATGGTTTGTAGAGTCTGAACCTGAGTTTTCAGAAGAAGAAGTCACTGTCGTTCCTCAAGAAGACACTGTAATTATTGANCCTACAATTGAATTTGGGATTCCCGTAGATTCTTTTAGAATCGTTAGAGGACAAGTTGAACAAAACCAGTTTTTGGCCGATATTTTATTAGGATACAATGTGCCNTATCCTACCATTAATGAAATGGTTNAAAAAGCTTCAGATGTTTTTGATGTGCGAAATATTCGCTACGGGAAAAACTATTCTGTGTTTTGCACAAATGATACTACCGGTGTAGCNGAATGCTTTATCTACCAACCCAATGCAGTNGACTATGTAGTGTTTGATTTAAGAGATTCTGTTAGTGTATACAAAGGCAAGAAAGAAATCAGAACTGAAATAAGACAAGCTTCAGGNAAGATTGAAAGTTCTTTGTGGGATGCTCTGAATAAGAACAACATTAGTCCATCTTTAGCNCTAGANCTAGCTAGTATTTATGCATGGTCTATTGATTTTTACCGCATTCAAAAAGGCGATTTTTTTAAAGTGATTTATGAAGCCAATTATGTTGAAGATCAGTTTGTGGGTATTGGCGAAATAAAAGCTGCAATGTTTAANCATAGCGAAGAACCNTTTTATGCTTTTGCCTTTGAGCAAGACAGCATTGTAGACTACTANGATGAAAATGCAAAGAGTTTACGNAANGCCTTTCTNCAGGCNCCTTTAGAATATGGTCGAATTTCTTCGGGGTATACCATGAGGAGATTTCATCCGGTACAAAAACGTTACAAAGCACACCTGGGAACAGACTATGCGGCTCCAACAGGAACACCTATTATGGTTGTTGGGGATGGTACTGTAATAGAGGCTAAATTCTCGCGCTATAATGGTAATTATGTAAAAGTAAGGCACAACGGAACCTACACTACGCAATATCTTCATATGAGTAAAATTGCAAAGGGAATGAAACCAGGCAAGGTTGTTCGCCAAGGAGATATTATAGGTTATGTAGGAAGCACGGGATTAGCAACAGGACCTCATGTATGTTTTCGCTTCTGGAAAAATGGTCAACAAGTAGATCATAGAAAAGAGAAGTTACCACCAAGCAAACCTGTTAAAGAAGAATACCTCAAAGCATACAATGCCCACATGCGNAAGATGCGCAAAGAGATTGATGCCATACCCNTACGAGATTTTTCTAAACAACAAGAGCTNGCACAAAAGCAATAATTTTAAAAANAAGGCACTCTTTGAGAGNGCTTTTCTTTTGTTANTTTGGTTTNNANAATAAACTAGTTTATGTTTGTTGTGTNGAAATGCAAAAACAATCACAATGGAATCAAAAATGACACATGAAGAAAGCCTGAAAATTATACAACAAATGGTAGCCAACACCCGCCACAACTGGCAAGAAGATAGTAGACATTATTTGCTTTGGGGGTGGTTAGCCTTAAGTGCNGGATTAATAGAATATNCTTTATTAGCATTTACCAATTCACCATATCATTGGGTAACATGGCCTGTATTAATGAGTTTGGGAGGAGTGGTTAGCGTTNTTATGAGTAAACAACAACGCCTGCAAAAAAAGCATACTACTCAATTAGATTTGGTAATGAAATACGTGTGGAGTGGTATTGTAGTNGCTATTCTGTTTTCATTGATATTTGCCNCTGAAATAGGATGGAGCTCAGCTTACATCTTCTTAATCATNCTTTACGGGTTGGGTACATTTATCTCCGGTGGAGTATTGAAATTTAAACCATTAATCTATGGGGGCATTGCCTCGTGGTTATTGGCTTTATTCGGAATGTTTTCTGAGAACATATTGGTAGATTTCAAAGGGTATTTATTACTCTTATGTCTTTCTTTGATTGTATCCTACCTCATACCAGGATACTTGTTGAAAAATGCAAAAGAGGCTTAGTATATGCTCAAACCGTTAAATAACCTTTTACACCAGCAGTTAAGATTGGCAATTATGTCTGTATTAATGAATACAGAATCGGCAGAGTTTAATTATTTGCNGGAANAANCAGAAGCCAGTAAAGGAAATCTTAGCGTGCAATTGAACAAATTAAAAGCTGCGGGGTATATTGAAGTCGAGAAGAGCTTTAGAAATAATTATCCTTTGACAACATGTAAAATAACAAATCAAGGGAAACAAGCGTTTGAAGAATATGTAAATACGATTTCTTCTTATTTTAAGAAGTCATAGTGTATAGTTTAGTTAGGCAAGGAAACGCTGGGTAGAGGTACCTGGCGTTTTTTATTTNACCAATTCTTTTCTGCTTTTAAGCACTTCATTCAANCGATTAGGATAATCCGTAATAATTCCATCAACACCCATTTCTAAGAGNCGTACCATGTNTTCTTTTTCATTGACTGTCCATGGAATGAGTTCGATGTGATGAGCTTTACAATAACTCAAAACCTGATCATTGATCAAAGTATAGTCACAACTATAGATGTCGGGTTGAAACCCTAATAAGTCAATGTTTTCCTCAATTGAATATTCATTNTCAACCAACAAGGCAAGTTTGATTTTAGGATAATCTTGATGCATTACCTGAAGTGTGCGGACATCAAAAGATTGAATAATTACTCTTTCTTNAATATTGGCTTCCAAAACAACATTCATCAATAAATCAACAAATTCTTTAGGAGCNGGNTGATAANAGNCATCTCCTTCTAGTGTCGATTTTGTTTCAATGTTATAAAAAGGAGCAGGTCGATTAAGTTGATTTGCANATGCTTCTGAAGTTGAAATTATAGTAGAGAGTAAGGGTTTAGTAACTGGCATCGTTTGTTGTTCCGGNAAGCGGGGATTTTTACGTTGTCCACAATCATAAAGAGACAAGGAATCAAAAGTCATTTGATAAATAGCGAGTTCTTTTTCTTCATCTTCAGTTACAGGAGTACCATCAGGATAACTGCAAAACTCATNTGAAAGAAAAGGATCATGCGAAAGNACTACTTTTTTGTCTTTGGTGATAGANGCATCCATTTCTAGGGTGGTTACGCCTAGTTCTAGGGCTTTTTTCATAGCCGGTACAGAGTTTTCAGGAAGTAAACCTCTACAACCTCGATGACCTTGCACATCGATGGTTTTATTTTCAGAACAGCTTTCTAGCATAAAGAAAAGGCATAAAGTGAAAAAAGAAATCAGACGCGCAAATTTCATCTGCATATACTTAGTTTTACACCGAAAATACGTTTTTCATCAGGCGAAAAGCCTAGAGGAAAATCAAATAATCGTTAAGCATGAGCAAAAAAACAGTTTGGGTAACNGGAGCAAGTTCAGGCATTGGATTGGCTTTGGTAAAGCAATATGCCAACAATGGATGGAACGTGATTTTGTCTTCAAGAAGGCAAGAAGAACTAGAGAAAGTGCATGCAGAGTTACCACAGGGCGATCACCATATTTTACCACTTGATTTAGCAGAGGCTGATACATTAACTCAAAAAGCTGAACAAGCCTGGAACTTTAACAATGGTGTTGATGTAATGGTGCACAGTGGTGGAATTAGTCAAAGAGGAAAAGCACTTGATACACAAATGGCAGTTGATCGTAGAGTCATGGAGATCGATTATTTTGGAACAGTAGCCATTACAAAAGCATTGTTGCCCAAAATGCTGAAAGCAGGGGGCGGACAATTTGTGGTAATTACCAGTTTGGTAGGCAAATTCGGAACACCTTATCGCTCAGCTTATGCTGCTGCCAAACACGCACTGCATGGCTTTTTTGATTCACTACGTGCAGAATTACACGATGAAAACATTCGTGTTTCAATAGTCCTTCCCGGATTTATTCATACCAATGTAAGTGTGAATGCGGTTACAGAAGACGGTTCAAAGTTGAATGAGATGGATGATGCACAAGCTAACGGAATGTCTGCCGATAAATGTGCTTCGATTATTTATAAAAATGCAGAACGTGGAAAACAAGAATTTGTAGTCGGAGGAAAAGAAGTCTTGGGTGTTTACCTCAAACGATTTGTTCCGGGGTTATTCTCGTCCATTATCCGTAAAACAAAAGTGAGATAAGATGAAAGCAATTGCGTTAACCAAAACGGGGAAATCAGCAGAAGTTTTTGAAGTGGTTGAGCGAGAATTATCCTCTCCGAGAAAAGGTGAAATGTTGGTGGATGTAGCCACGTTTGGCTTAAACTATGCCGATGTAATGGCGCGCAACGGGTTGTATAACGACACACCTCCTTTGCCTGCGGTTTTAGGGTATGAAGTTGTTGGTACTGTTAAAAAATTAGGAGANGGTGTAAAAGAATTTAATGTTGGCGATAGAGTGGTTTCATTAACACGTTTTGGAGGATATGCTCAACAGGCTATTGTCGATGAACGNGCNACAGTNAAANTTCCAGATAGTATAGACAATGCAACAGCTACAGCATTAGCTACTCAATACATCACNGCNTATTATTGTGGAATTATGTTGGCCAATTTTCAAGAGGGTGAAAATGTATTAATTCACGCTGCTGCGGGAGGTGTGGGAACCGCTTTGACNCAATTGGCAAAATGGAGAAAGTGNACGGTTTGGGGNACGGCTGGNTCAGATGAAAAGTTAGATTATCTGAAANAAAATGGAGTGGATTATCCCATCAATTANAGGAAACAAGATTTTGAAAGTGTTATCCAANANCANTTAGGAGAGCCTAAGATCAATGNGATTTTTGATCCTNTTGGTGGNAAATACTTTAAAAAAGGAAAACGTTTGCTTTCACAGGGNGGACGATTTGTGATCTATGGAGTATCAACTTGGTCGCACAAAAAAGGAACGTTATTAGACAANCTAAAGTTAGCNTGGGATTTTGGNNTGTTNCATCCTTTAGGANTATTNCTGAAATCGCAAAGTGTAATGGGGGTTAACATGCTTAAAGTTGGAGATGCTCGTCCAGAAACCNTTAAACATTGCATGCAAGAAGTTGTNAANTTGACNGANCAGGGAGTGCTAAAACCNCATGTNGGAAAAANNTTTTTAGCGACTGAAATTGCTCAAGCACATGATTATCTAGAATCAAGAGCAAGCACTGGAAAAGTAGCTGTAAATTGGGAAGAGGCTTAATACCTCATTCCCGAATTTCTTATGCTTTTTAAAATGCAAAGTTGGTTTTGAACTCATGAAGTTCGTCTTCTAATGAACGCGTTTGCATGCCCAGTTTTTGATTCAAAGCTTCTTCAAGCTGCACTTTCAATGAACGCAAGGTCAAGTGTTGAGAAGTAAAGACCATCTCAAGATCCGGATAGATGCGNTGTAAAGTTTCTACCAAATCCATNACAGCAGCATTTCTATCTACCAGATGATAAGTACCCGATTNGAAAGAAGNATCAGTCAATAAGGTGTGAATAGCTCTAGCCACATTATTCACATGAACAAATGCNCGTTGTTGTTCTCCGTTTCCTTGAATACTAATTTTATTACCGAAGTGCGCCCCAAACATAAAACGGTTGATAACAGCATCAAAACGCATAGAACGGTTGTAGCCATATACGTTCGCACAACGGAGNTTAAAGGTCTTTGCTTTTTTCTCTAGTCGGCTAACTTGTTCTTCGCCTCTGAGTTTTGAAATTCCGTAAATAGTTTGGGGTTGAGGTTCNGAATCCAATGTCATTTCATCCNAAGATGAGCCGTAAACAGAAACACTACTCAGGTTAATGAATAAAGGNACTTTGGCATCTTCAACAGCATCGATAACACNAGNCGTTCCCCAATGGTTAATTTGCTCAAACAAATGATGATTATCATCTGCAAAAGGAGTTTTTACCATTGCTGCCAAATGAACAACAGCATCGCANTTTTCAACCAATTTACCCAGTTTACGACTGTCTAAAATTTCTCCGTTAACAAATTTCACTTTGTTAGAGAGGCGGTTTCCACCTAAAAACAGGTTGTAGTTTGGGCGACTCAGATTATCATATACAATGATCTCGTTAATGTTTGAGTCGTTATCTATAGCATGAACAAGCTCAGTACCGATATAACCGGCACCTCCTGTAATTAATACTTTCATTATTGGATAAGCTTAATAAAATGTACGGTAGGATATCTATTTATTTCTGAACGAGGTCGGTATGTAAACCACATTCGGTTTTTTTCATGCCAAACCAGCGCCCATCACGATTATTTGTGGTGTCAAATTTTCGTGTGCATGGCTCACAACCTACACTGAAATAGCCCTTTGCTTCTAAAGGATGTTCCGGTAAATTATGTTTTTTACGGTAAGCATAAATCATTTTNGAATTCCATTCCAACATGGGATGGTAACGCAATTTCCCTTCTGGAGTGCTTTCTTCTTTTTGCATTCCACTTCTGTTGGCATTTTGATCTTTTCGAATACCATTGATCCAAACATCATAATCCATCATTGCGGCTTTCATAGGCTGTGTTTTATTCATGAAGCAACAATAATCGGGGTCGCTGGTAAAGTAAAATCGCCCTTCACTATCGCGTTGAACACTTTTAGGAACGGGGCTTTTTACATCAATAAATTCCAACCCGAAAGATGCTGTAATTTCATCTCTGAACTTTTGCGTCTCAGGAAAGTGAAACCCAGTATTGATAAAAAACACAGGAATTGTGTTGTCAATTCTGCTGATCAAATGCAGCATAGGCAAACTATGCGTTTGAAAAGAAGAAGACGCAAACATTTTAAGCCCTCTACTGCGATAATCTTGGATTTGATCTCGCATGGCTTGTTCTAAAACTTCTATATCCATTTGTGGTAGGATTTGTAACAAAGATACAACCTCTTTTAAAGGGTAATGTTGTACTAAACATTCAAAACCTTGTAAACACTACACATTTCAATATTTCAGAAACACATGTGTAGCTACATGTGTTTAAGTGATAGTCGTATTTTTGTAAACAGATATGTCAGAGTATTTAAACAATATAAAACCCTTGTCAGATTGGATGGTTTCNGAACAAGAACCATTTATCCTTGCGGGTCCGTGTAGTGCTGAAACAGAAGATCAGGTAATGGCCGTTGCCAAAGACTTGGTTCANCATAAAAAAGTAAAAGCTTTTAGAGCAGGAATTTGGAAACCTAGAACCCGCCCTAATTCTTTTGAAGGAGTTGGGGCAAAGGGATTACCTTGGTTAAAGCGCGTTCAGGAAGAGTTGAATTTNCCGGTAGCTATTGAAGTGGCTAATGGTCAACATGTAGAGAAGGCTTTAGAAGCTGGTATTCAAATCATATGGGTTGGTGCAAGAACAACAGTGAATCCTTTTTCTGTTCAAGATATTGCAGATGCTGTCAAAGGTGTCGATATCCCAGTAATGGTAAAAAACCCGATTAATCCTGATTTACAATTATGGATTGGAGCTTTGGAGCGACTAAATAAAGCTGGGATTGAAAAAATGGTGGCTATTCATAGAGGGTTTTCGAGTTATGACAAACGTTATCGGTATGCACCTCATTGGGAAATTCCCATTCAATTAAAAACAGCTCTTCCAAACATGCCTATGATCTGTGATCCGAGTCATATTTGTGGGGTTCGTGAAACAATTCCTGCTGTAGCCCAAAAAGCACTCGACTTAGATATGGATGGGTTAATTGTTGAAGTGCATCCAAATCCGAGTAAGGCATGGAGCGACCCTAAGCAACAGCTTTTACCAAAAGANTTCTTTCAATTAATAGATCAGCTTCAATTTAGAAGAGCGAGTTCTGAATCTGCTGAATTTACCACTCGATTAGAGACNTTAAGAACTCTAATTGATCAAATTGATGCAGAGTGGATCACNAAGATGGGAGAGCGAATGAAGATCATTGAGGAGATTGGCGTATATAAGAAAGAAAATGACGTTACTATTCTTCAACTTGAACGATGGAAAGAAATTTTAGAAACAAGAATTCCTTTTGGNGTNTCTAATCAATTGGATAACAGTTTTGTAGAAAGAATNTTGACAGTGGTTCACGATGAGTCAATTCGGCTTCAAAATCAAGTNATGAACCAGAATANGATGGAAAAGAGCGAAAAAAAATGAAAAAAAGGAAGACAAGTATTTGCAGAATAAAAAAATGCAGTATATTTGTCTTCAAGTAGGTGGTTAGTGGGGGGCGTCATTCAGCGTAATGCGGTGGCGCCCTTTTTTTATTNTCATTTTTTTGAAAGGTTTTCTAATCACTGAAAGCCTTTTTTCTTTTCTGGTTACATGAAGACCCGTTCCAATAATTCAGCAATTCCTAATCCCAAATAAGTCCCCAGGGCATTTCCGATTACAGCAACTGTTAGCCCAGGAATAATAGTCTCTTTGTGTTTAATGGCATTGGCTACAGGAGCAATAAAAGGAGGTCCAAATACTGCTGCCGTTGATGTAACAATGAAAGTAATAGCATTTACTTTAAAGAGTTTGGAAAGCAAAAGGTGAAAACTAACGGCTAACAGAAAGAGTGTTATCGCATAGTAAAAATAGGTGCCACTATGGTTGAGCATTTCTTCAAAATTAGCTGCCGCTCCCATGGATAAAGCAAAAACAAGAAGCAAGTAATCGCCCGTTTCAAATGTGCCCGGTAGCGTTCTAACTTTCTTTATAAATGAGCTTAGAATACCTAATGTTGATATCCCTAGAATAACAGCCATACTTTTCATTTNACCAAAAATTAGAATGGCTATCCCCGCAGAAATNCCAAGTACTATTAGAGCAGCTAGCAACCCAAGGCTTATATGTTTAATCTTTAGTGAAGTTAATTCCGCTGAAAATGTTTTTTCAAGTGCAATCTCATCTTGGTCAATGGCACTTTCTTCTTTTGTAGCATCACCTAAGAAACGACTTAATAATGGTTTGGCAATTGAAATTAGAAATAGGAAGTATAGACTACTGAAGATAATATCATAACCGTTTAGAATTAGAAATAACTCCTGAGGAACATCCAGAGCAACACTAATCGCACTCATATTAATAGTACCACCACTGTAGACTCCTGCAAGCATTGAAGAAATAAAATGAGCTTCTTCAAATTGATTTCTGAAAATAAAAAAGGTGACAATNGCTGCTGNTGNNGTACCTAGCATAGCCAAAAAGAAAGAGGGTATGCTTTTATTAGGATGTTTTATCCAGTTGCGAATGTGTGAACTAAACAACAATAATGGAATTGCTAAAGCAACAGATATTTCAATAAGATTTTTCAACAAGTCGTGATAGAAGAGATTAGGAAACAGGTTGCCAACAATAATTCCGGTAGCATAACATGTCAAAATGGGGCTTAACCAAGTCAGCCTTTGATGAACGCGAATAGCGATATAAGGAAAAAGAAGTAGTCCAAAGGTTTGTGCAGCGTAATACAACCAAATCATGCGATAAAGTAACGCTACTGTATTACAAACTGCAAATACTTACATTTGAAAGATGCAAAAAATGCGTTGGCATCTTAAGGAGAACGGAGACAAACAAACGGTAATACAACTCGCTGCTCAATTAAATAATTTACCAATAGTGCTGGCAAATATTCTTGTTCAAAGGGGGATAACAACTTTTGAAGAAGCAAAAAACTTTTTTCGTCCAGAGTTGAAGCGATTGCATAATCCCTTTCTAATGAAGGATATGGAAGCAGCTGTTCAGCGGATATTGACAGCTGAAGAGAAGAAAGAAAAGGTGCTGATTTATGGAGATTATGATGTGGATGGTACTTCGGCAGTTTCTTTAATGTGTACGTTTTTCAAGAAACTTAATATTTCATTTGACTATTATATTCCCGATCGTTACACAGAAGGTTATGGTGTATCGCAACAAGGTGTNGAATATGCTAAAGAGCATGGTTTTTCTCTCATTATTGCATTAGATTGTGGAATAAAGGCACATGAAAAAGTAAAATGGGCAAAAGAGAATGCAATTGACTTTATTATTTGCGACCATCACTTACCCAGTGAGAATTTACCGGAAGCGATAGCAGTGCTAGATCCCAAACGGAAGGATTGTATTTATCCGTATGATGAACTTTCAGGATGTGGAATAGGTTTTAAGCTNTGCCAAGCAATTGCTGAAAAAAAGCAAATGAATCAGGCTATCGTTAATGATTTACTTGATTTTGTAGCAATTAGCATTGCTTGTGATATTGTTCCTATTACAGGGGAGAATCGAATACTTTGTTTTTATGGATTAGAAGCAATTAATGAAAGCCCAAGACCTGGAATAGTAGCATTATTGAGCGAAGAACAGTTAATGAATCGTATTACCGTTATGGATTTGGTGTTTATTGTTGGCCCTCGGATTAACGCGGCTGGAAGAATTGAGCATGGCAAGTATGCTGTTCAACTAATGACCAGTGAAGATTTGAGTGTAAAGGAATATAGTAAGCGCATTCATGCCAATAATGAAGAACGTAAGGATATCGATAAGGCGATTACGGCTGAAGCTCTAACAATGATTGGAGCAGATGAAAAATTAAAGACAGCCTACAGTACAGTTGTTTTTCAGGAAGACTGGCATAAAGGTGTTATTGGGATAGTAGCTAGCCGTTTAATAGAAACGTATTATCGTCCAACGGTAGTTTTAACGGAGAGTGAAGGTAAAATAAGCGGTTCGGTTCGAAGTGTAAAAGGGTTTGACGTTCATCATGCCCTGGAGCAATGCAAAGATTGTTTGGACCAGTTTGGGGGGCATAAATATGCTGCTGGACTAACCATGCAAAAATCAAATGTAGAGCTGTTTAAAAAACGATTTGAAGAAGTTGTGTCAACAACAATAACCCCTTCACAAAGGATTCCTGTCTTAGAGATTGATGCACAACTCTCTTTTGCTGAGATTAATGATAAATTTTATCGTGTTATGCGGCAAATGGCTCCATTTGGGCCTAAAAATCTAACGCCTGTATTTGCAACAGAGAATGTAGTAGATACAGGAGGAACAAAAAGGGTTGGAAATGATGAAAGCCATTTAAGGTTGGTTGTAAAGCAAAATGGAGTAGAGTTTACAGGTATAGCTTTTGGAAAAGGAAACTATGCAGAGAGAATAAAAACAGGAGAACCCTTTGCAATAGCTTATTCAATTGACGAAAACCATTGGAAAGGAACAACAACTTTACAGTTACGCATTAAAGACATTAAGTTTATGGATGAGCAACAGCTATAATTGCTTCCATATCTTCTAAGTGAATTTTGTCTGACTCACTATCTCCATATACCCAACAGTCAAATGTAACATCCATTTTAGAAGTAGGTTGACCGTTGATGTTTTCGATGTAATCTTCTACTTCATTAATCATGAAATATGATGTTGAGGGCTGTTCATACTTTTCAGATGAATAATGCTTGCCATTGGCATCATACCAAACAATACTTAGCTGGTCTACATCAATATTGTCTAATTCATAAACTGTAGATTTTGCATGACTAAAGTTAGCCGCACACTGAGCTATATTTTGGTCTACAATTACATTTTTACACATTTGAGACTTACTTCCATTCCCATCTTCAATGGTTACGCAAACTTCTATCGTACCAGAAAAACCTTGAGGTTGGTATTGCACTTGAGAAGATACCGGATCATACCCTTGGTCTACTTCCCATTTATAAGTATAAGGATCAACTCCTCCTTGCGGAGTAGCTGTAAAGTGAATAGAATTCTGACTAAGAATAACGTTATAGGTGAAGTCTACGTAGCAAGAATTTGATAGGTAGACATCGTAGCAAATATTACTGCTACAACTGGCTTCATCAATAGTAAAGCAAACCTCTACAATAGAATCATCTGTAATAGGAATAAAAATCAGAGGGTTCTTGTCCGTACTGGTAGCGCCATTACTTAATGTCCAACTGTAATCATAGGTGGCACCTGTATTGTATTCATTGGCAAAAAGTTGAAGATTGTAGCCAATAAGAACACTGTCTAAAATATTTCGATAGGCTAAAGAAGTACCACCTTTTAAAACTTCCTGTGGAGTAGCGTCCTGAATGTCATTAACAGCTTGATGATCACGGAATAGAAATTCCAATGTGTTAGGGCAATTTCCTGAAGGACAGTCGGTAGTACTAAAGCTACCGGTAAAAGAATACACATTGAAAGAATCTTGTGTATAATCAGAAAACATGTAGTGTTCATCTACTCCCGCTATTGATTCATAGTCAATACCATCGATCATTCCGCTAACATAAAAAACAGGTGTTCCTGAAGCATTAGAAGGCTCATCGTCTTTTTGACAAGCTCCTAGTACCAGAGCAACAAATAAAGCGGTAATGATATGAATGTATGTTTTCTGCATCTTTAATTATAGGGGGCTTATAATTCTACAATATCATACTTGAGCATGAATCTGAACATAAGGTTACGGTGATCGGTGTTGCTTTGGTAATAATCGTTATTTGTAACATCAGTTAGTCCATAACTGGCTCTAGCTCCTAAAGAAAGCTTTTCAAATACCTTAATTTCATACCCTGCAGCTACTGCTATGTCCCAACGATTAAGACCTTCTGTATGTCCCATTTCCTGATCACTGGTTTGAGTATCATCACCAAATGCATTAGTAGTGGTTATCTGCACATCATTGTTTGCGTTAAGTAAGTAAGACACGGAAGGACCTGCAGAGATTGTATGGCGACCTGCATGGAAAGATGCGTATACGGGAAGTTCTAAATAGTATAGTCTCTTGGCAGAAACAGTAGTTGTAGTTTCTTGTTTCCCAAAGTTGTAGTTAACAGCTGTAAAGTTTTTAGTAGCATCAACTCCGTAACGAGGTTGATAAATTAAATTAGCAGCAACTGAAAATCTACCTTTTAATAAGTAATCAAATCCTACTCCCACAAACTCATTACCGCTAAAACTATTGGATTCATTTTCTTTTTGCGATTGAGCAAGGTTGGCTCCGGCAAGCACAAACAATGTCTTTCTGTTTACTTTAGGAAGAGTTAATTGTACATCTTCTGCAGTACTATTGGTTTGCAATTGCTGAGGCTGAAGTTCATTGTTTTGAACTTCCATCTGTAAGGCATTCTCATTTTTATTTGAGGATATCTCTTCCGAAACAATTGGCGTTTTTTCATCCCCGAAAAGAACTAGAGCTTCTTCCCAGCTCAAATTAGCAAGCTCTTCGGGAGTAATTGTGTTCGCTTTTTGCAGGTCAGCAATATCTTCGTTGTTCAAATCTGTAGTTTCAGTAGCTAGCGACTCCTTAGAAACAAGTGAAGAGTTCTCAGTAAGAGGAGATAAATTATTGTTTTCTAGATCAACTTGATTTTGTGCTGTAATCGTATTAACTCCCTCAATTTCTTGAAGAGCAACCAGGTTGTCATCAAGAGATTGATTAGTTGAGGAAGCATTACTACTCTTTGAAGTTGTTGTTTCGGTTGAAAATTGTTGATCAGAACGATTGCTATTCATTTCAGAGGTAAAGGAATTATTGTCAACCGACTCTTCAACTGTTGAGGTTTGATTTTGAGTTTGTGCTATTTCATTAGAGCTTTCAATTGTAGAAGATGGAGCTTTTTCAGTTGAAATTTCTTCAATTGATTGTTCAACATTAGGTTTAGTAGGATTTTGGGCAAAATTAGTTTCAACTTTTGATGCATTGGTTAACCACCAAGTGGCAGCTCCAATACCAACAACTCCTGTTACAGAGGCAGCAATAAGCCACTTCTTGCTCCAGAAAGAAGCAGAACTATTGGCAATAGGCGATACATCAACTGGCATCTCTTTGTTCAAGAGTGTCTCCATCTTATCCCAAGCACCAGCGTCAAAATCAACCTGCCTATTGTGCCCCAGTTTTTGCTTAAATAATTCGTCAATGTTCATTTTCTTGCTCATAAGGCAATACTCTTTATGCTTTCATCAATTGATGATTGAATCATCTCTTTTAACATTGTTCTGGCGTTTGAAACGTGCCATTTTGAAGTTCCGATAGAAATACCCAATTCATCAGAAATCTCCTTGTGGCTATACCCGTCAATTACATGCATGTTGAACACCTTTTGGCTCATTTCAGGTAATTTACGAATTAAACGTTCAAGTCCTTCAGCGTCAAAGTTTTTATCAGCTTCGTTAAAATCAAAGTGGCGGTCGTAGTTATGATCTTCGAAATCTGTATACTCTATTGTTTCGTTTTTCTTCTTGTTTTTCCGGTATTCGTCAATGATCGTATTGATCATAATTCTGCGTATCCACGCTTCAAAAGGGATTTTGGTTTGGTACTTTTCAAGTTTTGTTACAATTTTTAAAAAGCCCATGTTTAAAAGCTCTTCAGCATCTTCTTTGTTCTTTTCATAACGCAAGCAAACGCTCATAAGAATGCTATAGCATGTTTGATACAGTTCAAACTGTGCTTTCCTATTATTGGCAATGCAATCTTGTATGAGCTTCTCACTTATTTTCATGAAAAGTTTCCCGGTATTCTGGCTACTGCTTAATTAGCTTTTCTGTGTATGTTTTGTTACTTGTCTCTAGTTGAATAAAATACAACCCTGTTGTTAAATCAGAGATATCTATGTGTGATTGTAGGATTGTTGCATCACTTACAAAAACAATTTTACCACTGATATCTATAATCTTTATTTGCTTAATCTTTTCTGTGGTGTTCCAATAAAGAACATCAGATGCTGGGTTAGGAAAAAGTTTCAGGGGAGTTGAAGCATATAATTCAATACTTGTAGGATCTTCATCAGGAGGTAAAATGTAGCTGTGTCTAACTTCCCACTCTAAGTTAGTAACATTTCCTGAAAGGGCTAGGTTATATTCTGTCATTGATTTTCCCGGAATATCTACCCATAGCGTATAATTTCCTGTATCAAGTCCGCTCAATACGTAACTCCCATTTGAATTGGAAGCTGAAAATGATTTTACTGTACCATTTCCAGTTAAAGCAAAAAGATTGGCCCCTTCGTATCCTAGGTTACTGGCACTATCAATAACGGTTCCGCTAATCGAATAAATGCCATTATCAGAGTTGTTTTGCCTGAAAAGAATTTGGTTGTTCGTAGAAGAACTATTTAACAAAATACTGGTAGCAGATTGCCATTTAACCTGATTTCCAAAGTATGTAGGGACATAGTTGTTATAATCTGTATGATTGTCAGGCAATTCAGCACGTATGATATAATCGTGTTGAGGGAGGTGTTGAAAAGTGAAATTATTTGAGTTAGTTCCACTAATGATTGAATCAAGAAGTGAGAAAGTGCCTGAGCCATCTATTTGTGTATAGAGGTAAACGTTTGCTCCTTTTAACGGAGTTATACCCTTAGAGCAATATCCTGAAATGGTGTTATCTCCGCCCAATGGACTCACAACAACATTATCACAAACAGATGTTGAACAGTTGGCTGCATCTACAATTTCAAGACAGGTTTGAAATGATGTAATGTCATTTGTTGTAAACGTATGGTATGGGTTGGCATAAGTAGAAGTACTTCCATCACCAAAAGTCCATTGGTAAGAAATGGGCATATATCCTTCAACTGTAGCAGTATAATCAACCGAAGTTTGGTTCGGAGAAATATCAAAACTAACATCACAACCAATGTAGACATATCTACAGATGGTATCTGATGCATTGGTAGCATCTGTAATAGTAAGGCAGTAATAACCAGATTGGCTTATTCCTATTGAAGAAGAGCTGCTTCCTGTACTCCAACTATATGTATACGGAGATTGTCCATTAGCTGGGATACTCGACAAAATATAGGGTACATTGCTAGAGTCTAGCGAGAAAGAAGCGCTGAATAATGTTGAAAAAGTGTTGCAATAATTAAAATTATTGGTGTAGGTATTACTGGCAGAAGTATAAGCAATTGGTTGCTGAATAATGTTAGAAGAACAATCTAATGTATATACATAAAGCGTTCCTGTGGCTCCGCTGACATTAACCGTTCCGGAATAAGTTCCTGAACTATTTGTGGTAACTACAGTTTGACTGTATGAGCCAGAAATTCCAGTAGAATCGAAGTAAACAGTAACATCTTTTCCTGGAACCGGGTCTCCGTTAAAATCTAACAAAGTACCTGTTACGGTTTTTGTCTGCCCGAAGCCCAATGCGTAGAACGTTACGAATAAAAATGAAAGGTAAAATTGTTTCATCCAAACTTGTTTCAAATCCAAAACCAACTCAATAACCATATAAACGATAAATTTAGCTAAAGAGTTGGGAAAGAAGAGCTAATCTTTTTTTAAATGTAAGTCGCGTTGAGGGAATGGGATTGTAACCTTGTTTTCTCTAAAAGATTTGTCGATCTCGTAGCGAATGTCGCTTTTTATAAATTCAATTTCCCATGTTTTCATTGCCCAAAAATAAAGTTCGAAAACCAAGGCAGAATCGCCAAAATCTTCAAAGCGAACAATGGCAGGTTTTGTTTGAATTACATCAGGATGGCTGTAAGCAGAATCTAATAGTAATTTTTTTACAAGTTCTGTGTTTGAACCATAAGCAACGCCAACAGTAATTTTAAAGCGTGTAATCTTATCACTATGACTCCAGTTAATAACATCATTTGATACCAATTTTGAATTGGGAACAATGATCATAATGCCATCGCGGGTTTTAATTTTACTGGTTCTGATGTCAAGTTGCTCTACACGACCAATAGTGCTTCCGATATCTACAATGTCTCCTTTTTTGACAACACCTTCAAACAATAAAATAAGACCAGAAACCATGTCGTTGAAGGTGTTTTGAAGTCCTAGTCCAATACCAACAAAAAGAGCCGCTGAACTGGCCAATAAAACATTAAGGTTTATTCCCAAGCTATCGATACAGATAATGATGGAAAGGGTATAAACAAAATACTTTATCAGTTTAATAATTGTGTACTGCTTACCAGTATCTACCCAGTCTTTTTGTTTGAGGCTACGCTTAAGAATGAGCGTAACAAGGTAGATGAGCATTCTTGAAACAACAAGGATGATGATCACCCCCAGAATATTGTAAAGTGTAAACTGATAGTCTTTGATCTCAATGATCGGATACTCAAGAATGCCTTTGATGTCTCTTAGTGTCATCTTAAGATGGTAATGCCTTGTTCTTTACTTAATTCTCGTTTAATATTTTCGAGCTTAACCTGCTTGCCTTGAAACTGGTAGAAATCTTCTCCTTTTTCGTAGGCCGATTTTATTTGTTCTTGTAATTCCGCAATTAGCTTTTGGATGTGTTTTGTTTTCAATGAATAAATGGCACCCTTACCAGCTTTTACTAATTTATCTTTCTCGGTGGTTACAAAGATGTTTTTCTTTTCCCATTCGTGAAGGTCATAAGGAAAACTCAGTAAGTCAACAGTCATTTTACTAATCAGTTCATTGGTATGATTAATAAAGTGTTGCTGAGAAATCTCTTTTTCACTGGCAAATAAGTCAACATATTCGTCAAAAATTTGCTGATATGCAGGATTTTTAAAAACCAGTTCATCGGAAAGAATTTCACTAATAATATAGTTGGCTAAAATGGTTTCTACTTCTTCTTGTTCACCGGTTTCTTCATTCTCGATTTCAACAACAATGGTGTCTTGCCCATAGTTTAACAAAAGACGAACAATGTCTCTTTCCTGAAATTCAAAATCAAAAGCAGCAAGTTCTTTTACATCTTCGAAAAATTGATTTTGAGTTTCGTTCTCGTCAGTAGGTAGTGGAACATTATCAGGGAGTGGAGGAGTGGATGCTCCTCTTTCTTTTTCTCTGATTTTTTTATCAAGCCGATTTTTTCGAAGCTTGTTAAGCTCGCCAATTAATGCTTTTTCAGGAATGTCTAGAATGTTGCTACATTCTTTTATGTAAAGCGACCGAGTGATATGATCAGGAATGAATGAGATGCTATTTACAATGTCGTGGATAATTCCCGACTTTTTAATTGGATCTCCCTTCGTATCTTTTAATAATACGCCAGATTTAAAGACGATAAAGTCTTTCGCATTTTCCTCAATAAAAGTTTTAAGCTCTTCACTTCCTAACTTTTTAGAATACGAATCAGGATCTTCTCCTTCAGGAAAGAGTACAATTTTTACGTTGAGTCCTTCTTCTAAGATTAGGTCAATCCCACGGAAAGATGCTTTAATCCCAGCAGCATCGCCATCATAGAGGATGGTAATGTTTTTAGTATATCGGCTAATAAGCCTTATTTGTCCTTGTGTGAGAGAAGTTCCTGAAGAAGAAACTACGTTTGTAATACCACTTTGGGCTAAAGAGGTCACATCAGTGTAGCCTTCTACTAATAAGCAGTTGTCTTGCTTAATGACCTCTCCTTTGGCTTGGTATAATCCATAAAGAACATTGCTTTTATCGTAGATCTCACTTTCTGGTGAGTTAATGTACTTCGGGACTTTTTTGTCGGTCTTTAGGGTTCGGCCTCCAAATCCGATAGGTCTACCACTTAGGTTGTGAATAGGGAAGATAACGCGGCCTTTGTAACCATCGTATTTTTTACCATTTGAGCTTTCTTTGATCAGCCCGGTTTTGATCAGGTATTCTTCTTTGTATCCTTTTTCTAGTGCTTCTTTTAAGAATGCATCCCAAAGGTCTGGGCTATAGCCTAGTTTAAACTTTTCAATTGTTTCAGTAGAAAAGCCTCTCTCTTTAAAATAAGAAAGACCTACTGCTATTCCTTCTTCTGAATGTAGCTTTTCAATGAAGAAATCTTCGGCAAATTTGGTGACAATGTATAAACTCTCGCGTTCGCTGCGTTCAGCATCCTCTTCAGGTGTAGTACCTTCTTCTTCAATTTCAATGTTGTATTTCTCAGCAAGAAAACGCAATGCTTCAGGGTAAGTCATGTGTTCAAGTTCCATTAAGAATTTGACAACATTTCCACCAACTCCTGAGCTAAAGCATTTGAAAATTTGTTTTGAAGGAGAGACAAAAAAACTGGGCGTTTTTTCCTCCGTAAAAGGACTTAATCCTTTGTAATTGGATCCCGATTTTTTTAGTGAAACAAATTCTCCGATAACCTCTTCAATACGTGCCGTAGAGAATATTTTATCGATTGTACTATTGCTGATCATACGTTATTCAAAGGTAATGAAAACGCAGGTGATTGAAATTAAAAAGGGAGAACCGATTAAGGCTCTCCCTCGCTATAAAGCTATTTTAAAATGCTTTAGTTATTGTACAATAAGCTTTTGAGTCGTTTCAGAAGCATCATTAGTACGAAGCTTAATGAAATAAACTCCGGCATTTAAGTTTTTAGTGTCAAATTGAATGATTTGGCTAGCATTGCTTGCTGCAATTGATTTTTGCTCAACCAAATTACCAACAACATCGTATAAATTAATTGTTGCTCCGGCTGCAACATCTTGTGAAAGTTGAATNTTTACAANATCGCTTGCAGGGTTAGGGAATACACCAAAAGTACTTGCCTCAGAAGTAANGTTATTAACAGATGTTGGCTCAGGAAGCCAAGTCGCTTTAGCTTGTAAAACTTCCTTGTTTTCAAGTTCTTGTATCCAAGCAACAACTTCAAGATCAGAAAATTCTTCAACTGTGTGTGCTGTACTGTGATCAACAGGNTTACTAGCAGTTACCGTATTGTCATAAGAGCCCTGAAATTCATAAGAAAGGTCATATGAAAGTACTGAATCTTGAGGAAGNCCATTAGTTTCTAAAATAAATTCACCGCCACCATCAGGAAGCATCTTTTTCATAACATAGTGAAATTCAGTTTCACCATTGGTGCGAACATTTTCAGTTGTCATTTTTTCAACGATAGCAACATANACACGATATACTGCAATGTCTATATCTTCAAGGATCTCAATATCAAGATCAATGTTTACGGTNTGNCCAATAACTTCATGAGAAAGAGTAATGGCTACAGGGGTTGAATCTCCAATTGAAGCTTCGTAATCACTTTCCGAAAAAGCACTTACAGAAGCGGCATATTGTACACCATTAACAATTAAGCTGGGAACACTATTGATGCTATAGAAAGATCTTCTTTCATACCCTTCAAGTGTGTAATAAGGGTCTCCATTCCCTGGCCAATTCATTTGGTATTTTACAAGTGCCACATCATTTATGTGCTCATCAACGATAATAGGATCAAATGCTAAGTTGCCATAGTAACAAGGGCCACAAGTTGAGCTTGTAAACTCNTCATAAAGAGGTGTTCTTAATACCTTTTGCCCAAACGTTTGAAAGGTAGAGGCAATAGTTATTACTAGTAAAATGTAAAATTTTTTCATGTCTTTGATTTTAAAAAGCTAGAAAGTAAATGTAATGAGAATTAATGGTTTGATCCATTATATTTTTTCTCATCAAGCAACTTTCCATTTTTATCCCAAAATTGCCAGACTCCTGATTGCTTACCATTNGTATATTCTCCTAACGATTGAATTTGACCGTTTTCGAAATAAACGGTTCGCTTGCCATGAGATTTTCCATCTTTAAAGGCACCATCACTCCAGAGTTTTCCATCAGGGTAATAGGCTTTCCATATNCCTTCTCTATTGCCTTTAGCATTGAGAGATCCTTCCATTTTGACTTGTCCGTTGTTATAGTACTCGATTTCAAAAACAGGAATGCTATCATCACTGTCTGAGACTTCAAATTGACGAACAACTTTTGAAGAATCGTTACTGTGCTTACTTAAAATAACATCTACTTGTTCTACAGGAGTACAGCTAATTACACCTATTGGAAACAGGAATAGAAATATCCATTTTTTCATGCNTCAAGAGTTTGAGGCAAATTTAAAAAACCTAACGTTTGATTTTTTTCATGAGTTGAAGCGCTTGGTCTGAATAGAAACCATTTTCAGAGGCGATCTTTTCTAAAAGTTGATACCCCTGCTCNACTTGGTCGTTGTCTATCAATGCTTTGGCTTTTATCCATTCTGCTTCAGGGTTNAATACTTCTGGTTCTGAGGTATTCAATATCTTGTCTAATAATGAAATAGCATGTTCAAAATCTCTTGTTTCAATGTATGTGTTGGCACTATAAAAAAGTGCATTTTGATCTTCTGGATAGGTGGTTAAAATAAGTTCAAATTGCTGCAAAGCAAGAGAGTAGTTCTTGGTGTGATATGCACGAATNCCTTTTTCTAGAATGTTATCATATTGTAGGAAATAAGAATATTGATCATTTGCTGAAAGNGAGTCTGTCTCGTATTCAAAACGATTACCATAACGGGGTGGGGTAGACTCAGCCAACTCTTCCAAGATTTGTTTTCGATCTTTNGCTTCGTTTTTTTCCTCCGTGATAGTGGAAGATTCATAATTATAATTAACCACTTTATAATAAGAAGCNCCAATATTGACATAAGCCGTTAAATCGATGTCTCCAGCTTTAGAGCGGCTTATCTTTTCAACNGTTATAGGCTCTTCTTCCATGGTTGCTGGATATGAGGATTCTTCTATNTCCTNAGAAAAAGANGNAANAGGTTGTTGGTCAACAAGACTGTCAGAAAAATGNATGTTTTTGGCTTCTGAAAGNAGTGAATTGCTGCTGTTTCTTTTCTGGNANTTGTCATTACTGGATAGTTCAGTTTCTGACAGCGAAGCTTTATCAACAGGGTTAGTTTCAGCTTCANNAGTAGTATTTTTTGGGATGATTCTTTGATCTTGATTTTTACTGAGAGGTGAGGTNATTTCTTCTGTTTGTTCCTTTAGCTTAGATTTAGCTGATTGAAANTCATGTTTAAATGAGTCCTCTTTTAATGGTGTTTGTTTGAGTTCACTTATTTGTTCTTGATGAGGTTCAGNCCAGAAGATGACGAAGAGAATACCNATGACCGTTGCAGCAATTCCACCAATAAAATANCCCGANTTGAAAAACGAAGAACGTGATTTAAACTTAGAAGGTGTTTTTAATTNATNAAGTGTAAGCCATGCTTCAGGGTGTTGTTGTAGCCCGTTCATGGCCTCTTGTTCAAAAGGAGAAGCTTCTAGAATGCGCTCTACTCTGTTACGTTCTTTGTCTGGCATTTCATCACGTAANTAGCGAATCATGTCAGCTTTAGAAAGCTCACCTTCATGGTCAAATATGTTATCGTAAAGACGGCTCATTCTTGCTCAAGATAATTTTTAAATTTCGCTTTCCGTTTTGGATATAGCTTTTTACCTGTTTNTTGGTGAGACTGGTTAGCTCTTCAATTTCCCGATAAGATTTTTCGTGCAGGTAAAACAATTCAATACACATTCTTTGCTCTTNGTTAAGTTGTTGAATGGCATTTTTTAAGTGCTCTTCACGAATATCTTTTTCNGCTTTTTCTTCAGCAGTTTCATANTGTTGCCACAATTCAACGGCTTCTTTAGGTTTATGCTCTCTAGATTTTTCTTGCCGTAAAATCATCAAGCAATGATTTCTAGCAACCATATACAACCAAGATTTAAAGTTGTCTATGGAGTGTTTTTTTAGGTCAACTANCAACTTTTCAAAAATAGAGCTCACTTCATCTTGTGCCTTTTCAGGGTCTTTGAGGTATTTCATACACANCCCGAAAACCAAATGACTGTAGCGCTCAAAAAGCTCACCTATCAACGCAGGATTTGGTTTGCGTTGATAAGCAGCTATGAGTTCAGCATCAGTATATGAAGTGATATTTTTATTAAATCGCTTAAACAAGGCTCTTTGCTTAAGAGGTTGAAATTAATGTTGTCTTGCTTTGTATTGGTTGTAGAGGTCAAAATAACTTTTTGTTTCTACGATAACTACTCCNCCGGTAATATCTCCATATNTAGCAGGGATCCCTCCNGTATAAACGGTCATTTCACCAATTGCGGTTGAAGGAATTCCAAATCCAGGTCCTTTAACTTTAATGCCATCTACAAAATAGAAGTTGGCATCATCTCTAGCTCCTCTGAAGTGAAGTGGTTGACCTTCATCTTTTTGAAAAACGCCATTTCCAACAGATGCAATTAAGCCTTCGATATTTCGTAGTTGGGGACTTTTTTTAATGTTTTCCCAACGCATAGGAATAGCCATAGGATCCTCTGGGTCGATCAAGGGGTCTCGATAATCAACGAGTTCAAATTCTTTCCCTGTGATTCCTTCAAGAAGAGGAATNTCTCCAACAAACTCAATTTTATCAGCAGACACATATATACCTTCAATGGTTTTGGATGTGTAGCCAACAAANGAAATTGTAAGGTTNTAAGTCCCGGGTTGTAGTGGTTTTAGGATAAACCTTCCTTCTTCATCTGTTGTTGTTCCAATTGTATTTGAACCNTATTTTACAAATACATCAGCAAATAATACTGGGGCGTCTGTTTCGCTATTAATTACTTTTCCGCGAATGGCTCCAGATCCTTGGGCTTNAATTTGTCCAATAGATAGGATAAATAAAGCGCTAAATAAGAGGTGTACATAGTATTTCATAAGCCATATTTTTATGATTTCNCTATTGAGATGATTGGCAAATGAAAATTCCACACAAAAAATTATTCTTCTTCTGCAACCACCTCTTTTACTTCAGGCATAAAACGATCAAAAAGGNTTTTAATTCCTCCTTGTAATGTTGCTGTTGATGATGGNCAACCACTACANGCACCACTTAACTTAAGGGTTAGAATACCATCTTTAAAAGATTTGAAATGAATGGCTCCTCCATCTCCTTCAACTGCCGGACGAACATATTCTTCTAAAAGGTTAATGATTTTTTCTTCTTGTTCGTCTTCAGGTGTTGCAGTAATAGANATTTGNTCTACTTCTTGCGTGTCTTTATTTATCGTNTCNTGTTGGGTTTTCTTCGGAGGTTTTGTGAAAATGGGTTGATCTGCCTGNAGATAATTGGTGAGGTATTCGCGCACTTCTAAGATAACATCATCCCATTCGATAAAATCGTTTTTGGTAATGGTAATAAAGTTATTGGCGAAAAAAATGCTTTTTACAAAAGGAAAAGAGAAAAGCACACGAGCGAGTGGCGCTTCTTCACATTCATCTTCTGAAAAGTATTCAATAGTTGCTCCGTATTTGATTAATAGCTTATTGGCAACAAACTTCATTGTAGCCGGATTCGGAGTGCTTTCTGCATATATTGTTACGGGGATTACTTTCTTTGTAGTCATACTGATTTTGTCTTAAACGAAGTTGCAAAGTTAATGAAGAACTGAGACGCGATCTAAAAACGAAATAAAACTAATTTATATGGCATTAATTAAATCATGCAGAGGTTTTGACCCAAAGTTTGGAGAAGACTGTTATTTAGCTGAAAATGCTACAATAGTAGGAGATGTTGAAACCGGTGATCAGTGTAGTTTTTGGTTCAATGCTGTGGTACGCGGGGATGTGAACAGCATTCGTATGGGGAATAAAGTAAACGTGCAAGATGGGGCTGTAATTCACTGTACTTACGAGAAAACAAAAACAATTATTGGAAATAATGTTTCTATCGGTCATAATGCATTGGTGCATGGTTGTAAGGTACATGATAATGTTTTGATTGGAATGGGAGCTATTGTGATGGATAATGTAGAAATAGAGGAGAATTGCATTATTGCAGCAGGAGCTGTAGTGCTTGAAGGTACCAAGGTAGAATCAGGTTCTGTTTATGCTGGAATTCCTGCTAAAAAGGTGAAAGACCTCAGTCCAGAGTTGTTTGAAGGAGAGGTACAACGCATTGCAAATAACTATGTGAAGTACTCGGGGTGGTTTAAAGATTAAGGCTTGTAAGTATTGATGGAGTAATTTTCACCTTTACAATCCAACAAGAGCTTTTCCAAAACATCCATTTTTCCATTGGTGTAAAATTTATGTTGACTAGGCTGCTTCGTATTGTTTAGTATGTGGTGCGAATTTAGGGTTTTTAGTGTTTGGCGTGCGACAGCCTCTCCTGAGTCAATTATTTCTACATGGTTTGGTGTAATTTCTTGGATAAGATCCCTTAAAAAGGGATAATGTGTGCAGCCAAGAACAATATGATCTACTCCATGCTCAACCATTGGTGTGATGTATTCGGAGATTAACTCACGCATTTCAAGAGTGTCTTTCTTGCCATTTTCAATGAGTTCAACAAGCCCTTTTCCAACACGAATAGTTGTGTCAATATCTCTACCAAATCTTCTGTAAGTTTCGTTAAAAAGTGTGCTGTTTAAAGTACCTTTGGTTGCAAGAACGCCAACTTTTTTAGCCTTAGATTTTAAAGCCGCAGGTTTAAAGGCAGGCTCTATTCCAATAAAAGGGATATCAAATTCTTTTCTCAACGTTGAAATGGCCATGGTTGTAGCCGTATTGCAAGCTACAACGATAAGCTTTACTCCTTGTTGAATGAGGAAGCCAGTGTTCTTTTTTGAAAGGTGAATAATCTCTTGTTGAGTCTTCTCACCATAAGGAGCATTTGCACTATCTGCAATGTAGATTGTGTCTTCAAAGGGAAGCAATTGGTAAACTTCTTTCCAGATTGTTAACCCACCAACTCCTGAGTCAAAAAATCCTATGGGGCTACTTGTTTCCACAATACAAAAAAAGCACCTCTTTTGGAGATGCTTTCAGTTTTGAAAAAATATTTTTTGAATTAAAGGATGTTAAGGTGCTTTTTCACCAAGGGTAAAATATCTTCACTCTCTGGGAAATGTAGAACTGCTCCAGAACTTGTGTCTAGAACGTAATCATAACCATACTCAGAGGCTACATCTTTAATTGCTTTTTGTGCTTTATCTAATAATGGTTGAACTAACTTTTGTTCTTGAGCCATTAAGTCTTCCTCGGCACCAGCACGGAACTCTTGAATGCGGCCTTCCATTTCGGTGATTTCTCTCACTTTAGTTTGTTTAACGAGGTCGCTCCAAGTTTTTTCATTTTGCTGGTAATCAGTCACCTTATTTTGATATTCAGTAGACATTGTTTTCAATTGGCTTTCCAATTGAGCTTGATAAGCTTGAAGATCTTTTTCAATTTGCTCTCTTTCGGGCATTAATTGAAGTAATTCACTTGAATTAATGTGTCCAATTTTAGGTCCGTTAGAGTCTAATGATTGATTCGTCTCTTGAGCATTAACAGTTGAAAAAGAGATAGTACCTAAAAATGCTATAAATAGGGCTCCAAGGGCAATTGTTCGTTTCATTTTCATAATCATCTGAAATTAATGGTCGGCAAAATTATTTATCTGAAGCTGAAATACCTAACTTTTTAAGGATAGTATCGCTTTTATCGTATTTGGGGTCAGAATATAAGATACTTGAATTGTTTGCTTTGTCAAAGATAGCAGCATAACTGCGCTCATCAGCCAATTCTTTTATCGCATCATAAATTTCGTCTTGAAGAGGTTTAATCAATTCTTGTCTACGCTTGAAAAGTTCTCCATCAACACCAAATTTGCTCTTCTGATATTCTCTGGCATCTTTTTCTTTTTGCATGATTTCCTCTTCTCTTTTACGCTTCATTTCATCTGTAAGTAAAATAGCTTCGGCTTGATATGCTTTGTAAAGGCGTTCAATGTCGGCATATTTTGCTTCTACTGTTTTTTGCCATTGATCAGAAAGCTCGTCTATTTCAGCTTGAGCCTCTTTGTATTGAGGCATATTTTCTAAAATATATTTAGAATCAACATAGGCAAACCGTTGGGCATGCACCATAAATGCCGTAATAGAGAAAATTGCAAGTAGAATTAGTTTTTTCATAATGCCTTATCTATTCATTAAAGTTGTCCAATATTCGCGCCAATTGTGAAATGAATTTGAGAGCGTTGCATCGTGTCATCACCATTAATGTCATCAAAGCGATACCCCCAATCCAATCCAAGCAAACCAAACATAGGTAAAAATATACGCACACCTACACCGGCTGATCTTTTTAAAGAGAAAGGATTATAATCTGTAAAGCTATTCCATGTGTTTCCTGCTTCAACAAAGGTTAAGGCATAAACCATAGCCTGAGGATTTAATGAAATTGGATAACGAAGCTCTGTAGTATATTTATTAATAATCGTTCCCCCAGTATTGGTTCCAGAGGTACCCACAGGGTCTACAGATTGGTCGTCATAACCTCTTAATGCAATAATTTCACGTCCATCTAACGAATAACCTGTTAAACCNGAACCTCCCAAGTAAAAACGTTCGAAAGGTACTTTTGACGTTCTTGTTGTGTAACGAGAGATNGTTCCAAAACCAACTTTGGTGTAAAGTACAAGTTTGTTTTTCTTACCGGCTAAAGCCTTATACCAAGATGAAGTGAATTTCCACTTGTTGTATTCCAGTAATTTATACTGCTCACGGTAACTCATTTCAGTATAGTCTTTGCCATCTAACAATGAATAAGGTGGTGTAAGCTGCATTGTTAATGAGTTTGTAGAACCGCTGGTTGGGAAATTAGCATCGTTAACTGAAGAACGAGAGAAAACCAACTTGTAATAAATGTTGTTAGCATGCCCTTGACTAAAGTTCTCGAATGTTGTCCATTGGTTTACATTGTAGTTTTGCCATGTTAACTCTTGGTAAAGTTGGAAGTGGTCATCTGGCCATGAAAGTCTTCGTCCTAAACCAAGGGTAACACCAAAGATGTCAATAGACTGTCTGTTTTCGTTTCCTCTGGCATATCCGTTACTTTGAATAGAATAATAAGTAGTAACACTCAAAGCATTAGGACGTTTGCCACCTAACCAAGGCTCAGTAAAAGAGATGTTATAAGATTGGTAGTAAATACCATTTGTTTGTGCACGGATACTGAGTCGCTGACCGTCTCCTGAAGGTAGAGGCCTCCAAGCTTCTTTTTTGAAGAAATTACGTGTAGAGAAGTTATTGAAAGAAACACCTAATGTTCCTACAATTCTACCACTACCAAAACCTCCGGATAATTCAATCTGGTCATTAGGGCGTTCTTCTACATGGTACTCAATGTCAACAGTTCCATCGGCCTGATTTGGTTTTGGAATGACATTCATTGCTTGAGGATCAAAGTAACCCAAAAGGTTTAATTCCTGTTGAGTACGAATGATGTCAGAGCGGTTGAAAAGATCACCAGGTCTTGTTCTGATCTCTCTACGAATAACATGTTCGTTGGTTTTTGTGTTCCCGGTAATAATTACCTTTCTCACTCTGGCTTGTTGCCCTTTATAAATACGAAGTTCCAAGTCAATAGAATCTCCTTCAACTTGTTTCTCGATAGGGTTTACCTGAAAGAAAAGGTAACCATCATCCATGTATAAAGAACTAACATCTCTCCCATCCATGCTCATGAATAATCTACTATTGAGCAGTTCAGGGTCATAGATATCACCTTTATCAATTCCAAGGATTTGATCTAGAAATGCAGTTGAATATTTTGAGTTTCCTATCCACTCGATGTTTCTGAAATAATAGCGGTTGCCTTCATCAATATTGATGTCTATTTGCAACCTTTTTTTATTCAGATCATATACAGAGTCAGAAGTAATTTCAGCATCACGATATCCTTTAGAATTATAAAGAGCAATTAGGTTTTTCTTATCGTCTTCGTAATTGCTATTGATAAACTTAGAGGATTTAAAAACTCTGAATTTGAATCTCTCAGGGAAGAACTCTCTCCAAAGATCTGTTAGAGTATCAGTGTTACGTTGAAAAACGGCTTTGGCTGAGTTTTTAAGTAAGATGTCAATATCTTCATAAGGATGAAAGCGACTTTTTTCTTTTGTCTCTTTCATGGCTCTTTTCAAGCGGCTATCCGTAATTTGTTCGTTCCCCGTAATGTTGATTTCTTTAATCCTGACTTTCTTGTTCTTCCTGACACGAATGGTAAGGATAACATGATTAGGAACTTCTTCATCGTCTTTTTGAATGACTTCAGTTTCAACATTAAAGAAACCTTTGTCTACGAAATGAGAGCGCACTTTTTGCTTGGTGGCAACAATTAAGTTCTTGGTTACTACTTTTTCCCTGTAGAGGTTGATCTTTTCGCGAAGATCTTCGGCTTCGCTTTTAGACACACCTAAGAAGTTGTACTTAGACAAGCGAGGTTGTTCTTCAACTACAATTTCAAGAAATATATTACTTCCCTGAATACGTTGAACCCTGATGTCTATATCAGCAAACATTCCCTGATCCCACAGGTTTTTGATGGCTTTACCTACCTCTGGTCCCGGAACAGTTATCTCATCATTCACCGAAAGTCCGGAGATGAGAATAATTGCATTAGGATCATAGTTGAGGGTACCAACAACTATAATTCCACCAATGGTGTACTTTTTAGGATTACTATAGTCAATGTCATTATTACGGGAGCCAGACAGTCTAATCTGGGCATTCGATGAAATGGCACAAATCAATAGTAAAATAAGGGGGAGAATCTGTTTGATATTACGCTTGAACTTGCTCACTGATCTTTCCGAATCTTCTTTCGCGTTTTTGATAATCTATGATAGCCTGGTATAAGTCTTCTTTTCTGAAGTCTGGCCAATATTTATTGATAAATGAAAGTTCCGTGTAAGCAAGTTGCCATAGGAGGAAATTGCTTATGCGGTATTCTCCGCTGGTTCTGATCATTAATTCAGGGTCTGGAAAATTTGCTGTAGCTAAGTGCTGCGTAAATAGCTCTTCATCAATTTCTTCTTTATGAAGGTGACCAGACTCTACTTTATCAGCAATGTCTTTTACTGCTTTAATAATTTCCCACCGAGCGCTATAGCTAAGGGCTAGAATTAAATTCATACGTTCATTGTTCTTGGTAGCCTCTATGGCTTTTTTAAGTCCTTTTTTACAGGAGGAGGGTAAACTATCAAGGTTTCCTATCGCCAATAAACGAATGTTATTTTTTGTTAGTGTGCCAAGCTCCTTATTTATTGTATTTACTAACAATTCCATAAGTGCCTGAACTTCTAATTTGGGTCTGTTCCAGTTTTCTGTTGAGAAGGCATAAAGGGTAAGATTACCAACACCTAATTCAGCGGCAGCCTCAACTGTTTCGCGAACGGCTTGAATAGCATTTTTATGCCCAAAAATTCTGGCTTTGCCATGTTCTTTAGCCCAGCGACCATTTCCATCCATAATGATGGCAATGTGCTTTGGTATTTTTTCGCTGTCTATTTGTGATTTAAGATCCATTCGCTGGTACTCCTTGGCTAAAAAGGCTACAAATATACTTTATTTATTCTGATCGAAATAACAACGATTAGGATCGTTATTAAGGTTAATAACCAGTGATATTCCTGAGAAAAAATACCAGTCTTTTTTACTAGATGTTCCACGTTGAGTGCCCCAATTTGTACCATCAGGACCTTGTTGATCCAAGCTTCTGTCTGAAAGGTCAATTGTAACAGGATCCAACTCTGTGGGATCATCCGGGTAATTTCCGGAAACGTCATCCATATAATCTGTAAAGGTCTTCCTCATTCCCCATTCTAATTCGATAAACACTCTTGAACTGGCTTTGATTTTAAAACCAACTCCGAAAGGTATTGCGAATTGTATATTAGAGTAGTCTGTACCTTCAGTTTTATGATCTTTTAACACATAGGTATTGCCTTCTAATTCTGTCTTGGGGTTCATGTAAAAGAATCCAATTCCGGCATAAGTATAAGGGGTAAACCAATCTGTGTTTTTCCAAGGGTCGAAGCGTAGAAAGTTGAATTCTACAGTAGAAGTTAGTTCATATACTGGGGAGTAAAAGTTAAGGTTTCTGGTTTGCTGGAAATCCGTTTCACTATCCGCGTCATCAGCACTAATTTGTCCTATACGTATACTTTGTTTCCATGCCCACCTTGGGTCAAAATTAATTCGAAACGAAAGCCCTCCTGCAGGCTTTAGGTAAGGAGTATAGAAATGCCTGTCAGGGTTGATGTCTCCAAGGTAATAACTAGTCCCTAAAAACAACCCTATATCATAATACATTTGGGCAAAAGCTCCTACGCTTCCCAAAGAGAAAATCAATATAGTAATCCACTT
Source organism: Crocinitomicaceae bacterium (assembly GCA_002705995.1). Lineage (GTDB taxonomy): Bacteria > Bacteroidota > Bacteroidia > Flavobacteriales_G > Salibacteraceae. Next base: position 279,369 of record PAJI01000005.1, read on the forward strand.
TTTCACGTGTCCAAAACGCGAAGATAAGAAAGGTATTGTTAGAACCTTGATCTCTTTTGTTTTCCGGTTTTCAACCGATAATTGACGGTGATAACGCTAAACATATAGGCATCCATCCGATCACTATTTCCTCTGGCTCCTTTTCCATTGTAGCGAGTAGGTGAAGGATTGCCGTTTTCAGATACTCTTTTGTCTGAAAGACTGAGGGCAAGAGCACCTTTTTCTTGAAGTAATAATTCACTGTTTGAATAATAATTTCCACTAACATCGTCAAGATAGTCAGTGAATGTATAGCGTAATCCGTATTCTATGCCAATAGACCATTTATCGTTCAGGATATATTTAATGCCGATGCCAAGTGGTATTGCAACTGAAAAGCTAGAATAATCAGAAGGGCCTCCCGGGAGGCCTTGTCCTTCTGTATCTAAATCTGCTAATTTTTCCCAGTCACCATCTTCGGTTTTACCTTCGGGATTAAAGAAGAATCCGCCAATACCTCCAAAAAAATAGGCGGCAATTAATGGAGAAACTACAGGGTTTTTAGCGCTTTCAGAGATGTAATTGAAACCTATTCGTTCTTTAAAGAAATAATATTCAAGTTGGGTAGAGATTTCATAAACCGAAGTTCTGAAATTAAGGTTTCTGTTTTTTCTACTATCACTATTTGCTGTTGCATCATCGGCAAAAAGCCTTGCGTACAATACGTTTGTTCTTAAAGAAAGTCGCTCAATGATTCTAAACCGATAGGAGATTCCCAAAGCAGGTCGAGAATTGGAAAATTGATAATTGGTTAAAGGATTAGCCTCTTCACTTAATCCCCCCAAGTCGCCCATATAATTAGCAATTCCAATAGCACCGCCTAGTTCATGACGGTATTTTTTCCACTCTTGAGATTTTGCAGTGGAGGTCATTACTGAAAAAAGAAGTCCGATTAGAAAAAACTTCACTAGTATTCTCACTCAGTAAGCATTTTCTACAAATATAGTTGATTGAAAATTAAGAGGTTAATTTCTAATGTCTAGTCCCCAATTCATTTTGTTCCGAATTGTTTTGAGGAAGCTATAATCGTGAAGGCGAAGTAATTTAATGCTAAAATCGTTTTTAACAACTGATAATTGAGTAGAAGCATCAATAACCTCAGTACGGGAGTCTAAACTCGCTAGAAATTGTTCGCTTCTGCCTTCAACACGGAAAGATAGTTTGCAATCATCTGGTAAGACAATAGGGCGTACATTCAGGTTATGCGGGGCAACAGGCGTAATAACGAAATTATTTGATCCAGGATAAACAATAGGGCCTCCACAACTTAAACTGTATGCGGTAGAACCTGTTGGAGTAGAAATAATGAGGCCGTCAGCCCAATAAGTGTTGAGGAACTCACCATTAACGTAGGTATGGATTTTTACCATGCTTGTACTATCCTTTTTATGAATAGTAAGTTCGTTAAGCGCAAAATTCTTATTAGGAAAAAGGTTACTGTCAGATTCTAGCTTAAGTAGTGTTCTTTCTTCTTCTTCAAAATTACCATTCAATAATTCGTCAACTGCATTTCCCAACTCGTCTAATGAAATACGTGCTAAAAACCCCAGTCTTCCGGTATTGATTCCAACGATTGGAATGCCACTATCGCGTATGAGTAGTGTTGAATCGAGTAAAGTTCCATCTCCACCAATGCTGACCAAAAAACTGGCTTCGTCTCTAAGATCCAGATGAGAGTTGAAAGTAGAATAAGGGATGTGATCTTTCAGCACCTTATAGAATACAGGTAAGCTGGGTTCATAGACCATTAATTCTACATTACGTTCATGTAGAATGTCAAAGAAATCAACAAGGTGGTGCTTGAAATCATCTGCGATATAACGCGTATAAATGGCCACTTTTTCCATTAGAATGCTTTTTTAAAGTGCAAATAAAAACCGTCCTCATTTTCGATGTTGCGTGAGTATTCTGCACGAACTACGATATCGTAATACGAAACTAAGTCTAAACCTGTACCATATCCAAATAACCATGAGTTAGACATTGGGTTTGATGAGTAGTAAAGAGCATCTTCTGCATATCCGGCATCGGCATTAAGGTTTAGATAAATGGCGTAGAAGTATTTTTTGAACTTCTTGTTTTTAATGATGGGAAGTTCTTTTATACGGGTAGGAATAAGGTTAAATTTTAAATGAGATTTGAACAAGAAATAATCTTGTGCATCAAAAACATAAAGCTCATACCCTCTTACAAAATTAGAGTATCCCAATCCTTCTTGTAGTGCATAAGGAGGGGTGTTTATTAGTGCTTTTTTACCATAAGCAGATGCTGCATAATACCATCTGTTACTAATTTTAAAATATTTTGAGAGGGTTAAAGAGGCTTCCATTAATTCGAAGTCTTTTTGTTTTGAAAACAACATTCCGTTACGATAAACGCTGTAGAATTGTACAAAATCTCCTTTCAGCGGATAATTGATGTTGTCTCTTTTGTCGAACCTGAAAGTGTAGTTGAGCGACAAGTATTTCAAAGAAAGGTCTCCTTCTTCAAAATAATCATCTGCATAATGTAACAAGCTGTCGTTAATACTATGGCTGTTGTAATTAAGACTAATCCAGTGAGATGTGTAAAGTGCACCTCTCCTTCGGTATTCGATTCCACCAAAAACATTTTCTTGAAGTGGTTCGTCTTCCAGCTCATAAAAAACACGCTTATTGTCTTCCGAAGCATAATTTACTTCTTGTTGGCGAGAGTATCCGGCTTTGAAACTCAAGCCATTTTTTTTGCTTTTATCGATGTAGGGTATGCGGTATGTTGCAGAGATTTCTCGCTCATATCCCCATTGAAAGTTAATTTGAACAGTTTCATCTCTTCCTCTAAAGTTATATTGCCTTAGAAAAACACCATAGTTTAAGCGACCAAAGTCTTTGTCTTGCCACCATGTATTGAAGTTTCTATCCGCATTTTCAAGAATGGGGAGTGGCCAGAAATACCATCTTTCCTGAACCTCAATGTTAAAAATTAGTGTGTTTTTAGAAGGTGAAGCGGCTGTAACTTCAACGAAGTTAAAAAGCTGTGTGTTAAAGATATTCTGTCTAGATCGAATCAGTATACTCTCTAGTTCAGCATCTGTTACGGTGTCTCCTATAGTAACTGTAATTTCACGTTCAATAATGTAGGCTTTTGTTTTTTCATTTCCAGAGATATTAAAGCCTACTACAGTATATGATTGCGGGTGAATATTTATACTATCCTGAGCAGATGCATTTAGCCAAAATAGTGGCAGTAGTAATAATAGTAAGGGAATTGCAAAAAAGGGCCTCATACCCCTTTTAGATGTTTAGATAACGCATCAAGTTGGCATAGCGATCTTTGATCATCTCAGTTTGATGACTTTCAAAGAAACTGGCAACCACATTATATTGGTAGCGTTCAAAAGTTTGTAAAACGGAGTCTATACGACTTTGATTGACCTTTAAAGTAACATTCAGTTTTTTAGAGTCTACATTGGGAGTAATGAAACTCCCAAGGATTTTAGCCCCATTGCTTTCTACAATCTGTGCAATTTCACTTAATGAATAATCATTCATATTGAGTTCTAGTTCAATAATTCCACCAGGTTCTTTGATAGGGCTCATTGCTCCAAAAGAGCGAATGAATTGAAAGGCATTTACACTTCCAATGTACAGACCATTTTCATCTACTATTGCTAAAACAGAAAGTGCAGCTTCGTTGAATTTATTTAAAAGTTCAAACAAATGATCACTGTCAAAAGCTGAAACTTTAATCAATGATAATTCATGCTCGCGGATGCTGTTGGTCCAGTCACTAATTTCAAGAATTGTATCTTCTGAAATCATTCCAACAAAGACTTTATCATCAACAACAGCCAAATGACTTACTTTAAACTCATCCATCCAGATGCTCGCCTTTTCGATAGCATCGTTTAAGGTTAAGTAAGGTAATTCTTCTGTTGCTAAATCTTTTCCCAGCATATTACTCAATCGTGACAAGTACTTAAACTATTACTTTTGCGCTTTGTTGTCCAAATGTATTGTTTTTAATGACAAAGCTTAGTGTTAATATTAATAAAGTAGCGACCTTAAGGAACGCTAGAGGTGGAAACGTACCAAACGTATTAAAAGTTGCAAAAGACTGCGAAAAATTTGGTGCAGATGGTATCACAGTACACCCCCGTCCGGATGAAAGACATATTCGTTATCAGGATGTTAGAGAAATTTGTCCGGTAATTTCAACAGAATTTAATATTGAAGGGTATCCTTCAAAAGACTTTATTGATTTGGTGCTTGAAACAAAGCCACATCAAGTGACTTTGGTACCTGATCCGCCAGATGTTTTAACCAGTAATGCAGGTTGGGATACAATTAAATTTAAAGATTTATTAAAAGAAGTGATCTCTGAATTTAAGTCTGCAAATATCAGAACATCTATTTTCATAGAAACAGATCTGAAAAAAATAGAAGTTGCGCCTGAGACTGGAACTGATAGAGTTGAACTCTATACGGAAGCTTATGCGAGTGGCTATCATCAAAAAAGAGCAGAGGTAGTAAAGCCTTATGTTGAGTCAGCTCAGTTGGCTCATGAGCTAGGTTTGGGAATCAATGCAGGACATGATCTCAACCTAGACAATCTGGCTTATTTTAAACAGGCATTGCCTTATTTAGATGAAGTTTCTATTGGTCATGCTTTAATCGCTGATGCATTATACCTGGGGCTTGAAAATACAATTCAACTCTACAAAAGAGCATTGCAATGAAATTGAATTATAAAAGAATGGGAGAGGGTGAACCTCTAATTATTTTGCATGGTTTAATGGGGATGCTGGACAATTGGCAAACCCATGCTCGGACACTTTCTGAGAAGTACGATGTAATTATAGTTGATCAAAGAAATCATGGTCGCTCGCCCCATTCTGATTTGCCTTTTACCTATCAAGCTATGGTAGATGACTTAGAAGAGTTGGTAGATGAACTTTTTCTAAGTGATATCAATCTTTTAGGGCATTCTATGGGAGGAAAAACGGTAATGAAGTTTGCTCAGGAATATCCTATGTTGGTGAATAAACTAGTAGTTGCTGATATAGGTCCTAAAGCTTATCCGGTTCATCATCAGCTTATATTAAAGGGATTAAGAAATGTGCCACTAAAAGAGTTACAGCGAAGAACTGATGCTGATGCTTATTTAGCGGAATTTATACCCTATGAAGGAGTTCGTCAGTTTTTAATGAAAAGCCTTTATAGAAATGACAAAAAGGAATTTGATTGGCGTTTTAATTTGAATGTCATTGAACGCGATATCCCATTAATAGGAGAAGCTATTCATGACAATGTTTACGAACAGGAAACATTGTTTATCAGAGGTGAGAAATCAGATTACATTAAGGATAAAGATTGGGGAGAAATAAAAGAATGGTTTCCTAAAGCAGAATTGGAGACGTTATCAAATGCCGGCCACTGGCTGCATGCGGAACAACCAGAAGCCTTTATTCAAGCGCTAACTTCTTTTCTAGAGCGATAACGTTAATTATTCAAAGTCAGAAGTTAGCTTAAAGCGAAGTACACGCCCGTTATCGGTATCGGCAACGTATACAATTTCGTTAAAGTAAGCTACGCCTTGTGGATTGTTGAATTGTGTTAATTCTACACCTTCACCGCCAAAAGAAGTCTTTACATATTTTGTTGAAGCAGCTCCCGCTGGAGGTTGAACACCTTCAAGTCCAGAATAAGTAAATTGATACAAAGAATCGCGATCGGTATCTAATACAAAAACATAGTTGGTACCATCACCAGAGATGGTAATGTCTGAAGGAGCCGAAAACTTGTTGGCTTCGGTAATAAATCCATCAGCTTTAGAAGTATCTTCAGCTACTTGATCTCCCGGATTGTATTCGATTGCTAAGTCAGATTCAAAATATTCTATGTAACGAATTTTATATTCTGTTTCATCATCACCGTAAGCAACAATAAAGTCACGCGATTCATTTGCTGAAATCTGAGGTGGTTGACATTGAGTAACAATAGCTGAAGGTTCAGAGAAATAATCACGGTAGCTAGAACCGCTGGCAGTTACCGTAATCGGAGTTTGGAAAACATCATCATCTCCAAATAGTAAAACTGCGTCATCTGGTCCACCAATTTGATTCAGGTTATTGCTGGTTCCTGTTCGCGATACGTAAAAGTCATTATCTCCGATAATTGAGATATCAGAGAATATTACATATTGATCTTTTGTTGAAAAACCGGTTTTGAAGTAGAAAGGGTGAACAATTTCATTGGTAATTTCGGCATATCTCAATCCGTAACCTAAATCTCCTTTAAGGTCTAATCTATAGATACATGTTAAGCTATATTCATACCCAGAGATAATAGTGTCTTTAGTGCCAATCGCTAATAAGTCCAAAGAACGGTCTTGAATGACTTTTGTGGCTCCGGGAATACTGTATCTACTTAAAATATTACCGGCTTCATCCATACACACAATTTCTTCAGCACCATTATCGGCAACATATATCAGGTTATCAAAACCCGCTAATACATCAGTAGGACGCATAAAATTGTCTAGTACGGGCTGAATAGGTACATAAGCAACTTCGCGACTTTGATAATCGGGGATTTCAATAAAATCCAAATCAGTTTTCTCTCCAAAATAACCATCACAGGCAGTTAATCCTATAATGGAAAAAATTGTGAAAGCGAATGCAATTATTCTTAGTCTATTCATCGTTGCAAATCTTTATTGATAGAAAAGCCTAACCCTACAAGATGTTGTGTGCCTAACACTTGGGTTGGTAGCACACTGTAATTAAGGTACAAAGGATGACCTCCTACTCTATGTCTAACACCTAATCCCATGGATGGGAATGGTTTGCCTTCAACATTAATTCTATATCCTGCTCTAATAAAGAGCAATTTCAGATAAGCATATTCTGCACCAAATCTGAAATTTTCAGCGTTATCATTAGGATGTTGTAATTCAAATGAAACCATCAATTGATGTTTGTCTTCCACCTTCCATGGAATCATTGACGCTCCTAGTCGAAACACAGTAGGTACAGTATACGATTCAACATCAACAACATCCCCACGGTTATAATCTACAGCAAGGTAATCTCCTTCTAGTGACGAGTTCCCCGAAAAGTTTTGAACCATAACAGCAAAGGTTAGATCTTTAACATCGGTTGTGTATGTAAATCCTAAGTCAACAGAAGCTGCACTGTTGTTGTACTCTGCCATTTGCTCATAAATGTATTTCAGAGTAATTCCGATCGAAAACATGTCGGATAATCTTTTCGCATACGAAATACCTGCAGCAAGATTGTTCGCATATATTTTTTGTCCGGTTCCGGTTGGTTGAAATTCCGTACGTACATCCATTGCCCCTGAGTTCATAGAATTCAGAGATATGGCAATGCCCGATAAATTTTTAAACGGGAAAATTCCGGATACGTATGCCTGATTAATTCCCGCTCCGATAAAGTAATTGGAAGTAGCAAGAGAGAAAGATTCTGCGTCTGCAATTCCGGCAGGGTTAGAATAGGGCGCAAATTCATCTGATGAGATGGAAACACTTGCTCCACCCATGGCAAAAGAACGTGGGTTCATGTCGTTTTTCAAGAAACTCAATGTTGATAATCCGGCACGTTGTCCTCCGAGATTTGGCAAAATTTGAGCTTTTGACTGGAATCCACTCAGCAATAGGGCTGATATGGCAAATGCAGTTATTATGTAATTTTTCATCTTCATTAGAATCTGAAACTTAATCCGTAAAGAATTTGTCGAGGTGCAAGGTATCTGGCTGGGTTATTAGGATCTTCTCCTGTTTCTTCTGGACCTAAATAGCGGTAATCTCTGTATGATTCAGTAACATCATCTCCGGTCTCATATGCAGTTCCTGTAACAGTATTGATGATCTGTGCATTTTTATTATCAAACAAGTTTCTAATTTCAATGCTAAGTGTAACACCAGATTTTTCGCCCTTAAACCAGAATGTCTTGCTGACTTTAAGATCGGTGTTAAACCAGGGTGAAGCTTGTTTTTCAAGATAACGGTCGTTATCTGTTGAGTAAAGCGGACGTCCTAAATCATTAGTACCTTCATATACTACAGGAGTATAACGATATCCTGATGTGTAGCTAGAAGATAAGAATGCTTGAAATCCGTTTAATGAAACTCCCCATACCTTAAGTGTTGAGTCAGGGGCAAATGTGATACCTGTTTTAACATTCCAAGGTCTATCCCAAGCCAGGTATTGTTCTGTTGTTAACTCTACTTCACCAGTTTGTTCAATTTGAAGTCCTGATTCTCTTGCTGAGTTTGATTTACCCCTTGCTTGTTGGTAAGAGACATTAAAGAACCCACTAACATGTTTTCCTATGCGTGCAAATACACCGGCTTCAACTCCAATGATTTTCGCATAATCTTGGTTGATGTACATCACTTTTGAAACTGTTCTACCTGTTTGATCTTCAACAAGAACAGTTCTTGAAACAATGTAGTCAAAACGGTTATTGTTAAATGCAGCAAGAGTAACCCCAATATTCTTGGTAAGTTGTGATTTTAAGCCCAATTCGTACGATACATTTACTTCAGGGTTTAGGTTAGGGTTCCCCAAATTACTGAGGTAAGAATTATCTTGATATTCAGTATCTAACCCTTGATAAACAAATCTTGGGTGAGGAAGGCGCATTGAGTGACCGTAGTTAAAGTAAAGTACATTGTTATCTGTAACAGGGAACGATACATTAATTTTAGGAAGTAATCGAGTTTTCCATCGTAAACCAGCAAAGCCAGTTGTTTCGTCCATGTAATCTTCTCTTACCTGATCTACAACAGGAGAAGATTCGTCATTAACAGCATCGTCTGCAAATTTACCCGGAGCCCAGTAGTTTAGACGTAATCCTAGTGTTGCAATAATTCCCTTGTACTTAATTACATCTTGAACAAAGAAACCTCCATTCATTGTGTTTACTTTCCAAATGTCACTCGAAGATCCAATAGATACCGATGGAGTAGTTGTTTCTTCATCAATTACGATAGGAGCTCCTACCCAAGGCTTATAGACATCTACCCATTGGTATTCAACAAATTTGTGTTGCTGACCAAAAGAAATAATATGGTTACCGCTTTTAGGATAGTAAGAGAACTTGTAGTTAAGAGTATATTCTTCTGCGTAGTGGTCGTGCCATGTTCCGGAAATTCCTCCGTTATTAATGAACCATGGACTAGCATTTGTATATACTACCTCATCATCTGGGTTGAAGAGTGTTACCGGATCTGTAACAATATCGTCTTCGTCAAGAATTTGATCAACTGTTTCTGTGCGGAAAGGTCTTCCGTTAGCATCAGCACGAAGCTTTGTAAAGAGTCTACCTGCAGATACGTTTAAATTCAGTTTATTGTTGATGAAGTGGTTAAGGTTAAGTGCTGTTAAGTTAGAATGATGTGTGTAGGTAGTTGCATTATCCAGCTCCAAACTTCTGCGGTATTGGTATCCCGGAGTCAAAATAGCATCAAAACCTACAATTTGAAGTGTTTTGGTATTTTGATTAATGTTCAAACTATGCTGATTTGTTAGTGTAAGCTTTGTTCCTTTTTTAATTTGGTAAGAAAGCTTAAAAGTATGTGTCCAACTGTTTGTTTGTCTTGGAGCCCATATACTATCATTTCCAGCAAGAATAGAACTGTGTAACTGATCAGCAGTTCCGCCAAAGTAGTCATCAGTAAGGGTAACTGTAAAGTTGTTAAAGAATTTAACCTTTTTATTAGTAAAAGGAACAGGACCTCCAAATGATAAATCAACAATGTCAGTATTCCATGAGTAATCGGCATCCGAATCAAAACCTAGATTGTCTCTTTGCCAAGATCCTGCAACTTCGAACTTGTCGCCACCTTCTCTAATTTTTGTAGAAACAACTCCTGCAGAACCATCGCCAAATTCAGCTCCGGCTCCACCTGTAATAACTTGCAGTTGACCTATTGAACTTGAGGACACACCAACACCAAATCCAGTACCGGCTAGTGGATCTTGTGCTGAAATTCCATCAACTAAATATTGTGTTTCATAAACTCTGGCACCACGAATTTGAAGTCCATCTTGTGTTTGAGTAACACCAGCTTGCATGGCAACTACTTCCTGAACATCGCGGACATTCATTTTATCGATTTCGTCTTGAGAAACAGTTACTTCAGAATTGGCAGATTCAAGGTTAACAATACTTTTCTGACCAACAATTGTAACTTCTTTTAGCATTTCAGAACGAAGGCTTAAAGAAGCATCAAGCTTTTTGGTTTTACCATCTTCGATAGTAATGCCGGTAAAAATCTTTTCACCATAACCAACAAATGAAACTTTTACAGAATAGTCACCAGCTTTAATGTCTGTAATAGAATAAGAACCATCGATATCAGTTGCAGTTCCTTTATAAGTACCCACCAGCATAACTGTGGCACCGATTAATGTTTCACCGGTTTGTGCATCAGAAATAACACCACTTAACGTTCCCTGCGCGAAGCTTTGAAAAGTTGTTAAGATGAAAGCACAAATGGTGAAGATGTGCCTCGTGTATTTACCAGTTAAAATCATCGTTTAAAATTTGGTCGAATAAGTCAATTTGTTCAGTGGTAGTTCCAAAACTGGTTACAGGAACAGAAATGAATACCTGATAGGTATTCGCTCCATTTTTTCTCAATGCAGCTACTTCGTCTGGCCCTACCCAACCGCTTTGTGGTGTTATCGTTGCGTTGTATAAAACTTCAGCATCGGCAGTAGGGTAGAATGGTGCCACATTGGGTAATATATAGTTGGCCGTTAATACCGGGTAAGAGCTTGAAGTGGGCGTTAACGAGTCATTGTCTTGAATAAATGCTGTTCCACTTGATGTAGAAATGCTGTCTAAAGGCATTACAGAAACAATGGAGCTAATATCATTAGTAGTTCTTAATGGGTTAATGATAAATGATTTTCCATTGTTGTTGCTGAACTCTTGAATGTGTTCTGCAGCATAAGCAAGCATAATGTCTATTTGCCCATTAATGGGGTTAGTAATGTTAGTTCCGTCTCCCAACATAAAAAGCTTGTCGTATTCTGAAAGCATCAGCCTAAATGTAGGATTCCAGAACTTTGGTTGATAAGCATTACTGTTAATCATGTAGTTCACATAGTCATACGAAGGGTATGCAGTGTTTAAAATCGTTTGATAGTTGGCAGTGCTGGTTTCATTCATTCCACTTACGAAAATCAGGTCTGATGTTTTTCGTTTTACAAAAATGATCTCGCTGGTGTCAACTTCACTTATAGCATTTGCTAAATCTTCAACACGAATGTATACTCTGTTAGTGTCTCCGTTTTTAAAACCGTCAATAGTTGAACTTTGAGGAGATGTTTCTGTATTGTAATAAATGTATGCGTTTGTAGTTCCAGAAGTGGTAGGATCTGTTGCTATGAGCGATATAATGCGTTTATCTACATCTATATCATTCCAATTACCATCATTCAGCTTAAGCTGTGCAGAAATGATAGATTCATCACCATCATTATCTGTAGCATCCCATCTGAATGTTAGTACAAGGTTTGTAGTATCCTCAGGAAATGAGGCCTCATCAAGAGTAACTACAGGAGGAGTGTTTTTTAGAGGGATAATTAATGATGCTGGAGTGGGATCTTTTTTATTGTCATTGTCAATAGCACGAACAAACAGGTTAATGTCTGTTGTATCGGTTCCTGCATCCAATTCAAAATTAAAAGTACTGTCTTGTTCTGTTGTAAATGTCCAGTTGGTTTCATCTAATGAAATTTCAAAACCGGTAATGTATCCGTCAGCATCAGTTCCATACCAAGATAACTGTACAACACTGTTTAAGCGATCATCACCAGTTAAGTTGATCGCTTCAAGCACAATTTTTGTGTCGGGTAGGGTATTGGATTTTTCGTCTCCCTCTCGCTTACAAGACCAAAGCGAAAGGCATAGCAATACCAAGGATAGCGTATCTAAGCTGATTCGTTTCATGAGATGTGAAGAAAAATAGAAGAGGTAATTTTATTTTACCCCTTCTATTTTGAAATATGATTACTTATTAATGATCAGTCTATTTGTGCTCAAAACATTTCCTGAAGCATCTTTCAAACGAACAATGTAAACTCCGTTTTCAAAGCTTGTAGTAGAAATGTTATTTACTTGGTTGTTCACTTGTGTAGTGTACAATGAGCGACCTGCAACATCAAAGAATTCTACAGTAAGCATTTTATTGCTTAAACCATTAAATTCAAGTGTAACTTGGTCTTTTGCAGGGTTAGGGTACATGTTGTAATCAACTCCATTAAGAATTTCTTTTACTGATGTAGTATCTGCAGGTTCACATAACGAAAGGTCTGTAGTGTCAAGCGTAATCGCATTACCATTAGCATCAGCTAATCCAATAACATCATCATTATTTCTAGGGAATACATTGTACTGAGAGTAACTGTAGTACATCACCCCAATTAATGTATCCATCATCATACCATTTTGAGTCATTACAGTATCTACTTCAATTTGACCTGAGTTGTCGTAGTAATAATCATCTGCTAAAAGTGATACCCATAGTGATGAGAATACATTATTATCTGATCTGCCAACTGTTGAATAAGTTGAGTTTGAAGCACTCATTGAAGAAGCCAATGTAAAAGTACCGTAACCTGCGTCAGCGTCATCAATGTAAATTGGAGTACCTGCAGTTGGGTTTACCAAACCAACAAGCATTCCTTCGTATTTTTCAATAGCTTCATCAGTATATAATGTTGCATCAGAAGGGTCAAAGTAAACCGGCTCAACATGAGCACAGTAATCTAGAACATCATAGTTAGACACAGAAAGTCTGGTCATTCCGTAGTTCTCGTTTACAGTACCTGTTACTTCAATAACATCACCGCGTTTCAATTGCCATAGGTCTGTTCCATTGTATAATGGAATACCAGCATATTCAGTAGCTGAAGTGTCTTGAATATATACGTAACCTAAGTCATAATCTTGAGCAGATGCAGTAACAACACCTGTAACTGTAACTTCCATGTTTACATATGGAGAGGCATCATCGTTTGCAGGATCAAAAACAGTTTGAATGTCTACAATTGTAGGACCATTGTCTCTCACTGTGTATGATGTGAAGCCTGTAACAGGGTTCACTGAAGTGTTGTTATCGTTATCTGTAGCTTCGATATAGTAACCTACAGTAGTTCCGTCAGGGAAAGCAGGAATAGAAGCTTCAAATTCATCTGTTGATCCAGAAACCAAAGTCATTGTAACAGGTGTATAAGAACCTGAAGTGTTTGGAGTACTTGAATAGTAAAGAGTAGCACTTGTTACTGTACCATCATAATCTGAAATAACTGCAAGTATGTCAGCTGTTTCAGAAGATGTAGGGTAAGAAGGAGTTCTTGTAACACTGGTAATAGAAGGTGGAGTTACACCAATGGTATAGTGAGAGTCATCAAATGGCATAAGTTGGTATTCTCCACTGTTACAATCAGAGGCATATTGACCCAATACACCTTTTAATGATGTGTAAACTAATCCCGATGTAGGAGGGTTAAATGAACCTGTTGATTGTGGAGATTGTGCGTTAACGGTTTGCCAGTTACTTAATCTCTGCGCTAAAAACTTATCATAAATATTGATCATGTTTCCATTGTTGTCAATAACATCAAAGTTTACACGGTCTTGTGCAGTATTATAATAAACACCAACCACAGTTACATTGGTTAACTCAACGAAAGAACCTTCCCATTGTTCACCTGTACTGAGTTGGTTAACATTGTTTGAGTTGTTGATGTCACCAAGGCTAACTTGTACTGAAGTAGGAGCTGCCTGGTTTAAAGCAACGTATTCCATTGCATCACCATTAGCAATACTACCAGTGTTGGTGTTGATTGGATAACATTGTGTCTCTCCATAGTAACGGTCAACAACAACAGCCATTTTTACCACATCACCAGCATTAAGGTTGTCTAAATCGTTGAAAGGAGAAGAGTTAACAACTCCCATAATTTGTAACCCTTTGAATGCTCCTGGTGAAGAGTTATTGGTAGTGTCTACAAGGTAAACAAAAGGACGATAGCCACCAGCTGTACTAGATGAGGCTAGCTCAGTAACGTTACCTGGGGTAACTACTTTACCTACGATAACAACTGTATCTCCATAGTAAGAAGAAGAGTCATTACAGTTGGCTAAATCACTAGGATCAACATATTGCAGGTCATAAATTGAAACCTGCGGATATTGAGCCCACGTTAAAATTGCAATCATGCTAAACGCAAGCGAGAATAGAATTCTTTTCATAATGCGTATTTATTTAATTATTAAGAATTTACCTTTAAAAAGTTCTCCTGATTCTTTGTCTTCTATTGTAAACATATATAGCCCTCTGGCTATAATTTGGTTTTCTTTAGAAAGCAAATCCCAGGCGTGTTCACCTCCAGAGAAGACATTGTTTTCAGGGTCTTCATCTGCAAAAGTATCGAACCAACGAATGTCAGTTCCATCATAGGCTTGGTCGTGGTCAAATTCATCGATAAGGTCACCGGCAACAGTAAAAATGCGAATCACACATCTTTCAGGAAGGTTGGCGAAAATAACTTTACGACTTTCTTCCTGAAAGTTACTTGTTCCTTCCCATGCAGCACCCGCATAATAGGGGTTCGGGTAAACATAAGGCTCATGCTTTTGCATGTCTGTATTAGGTTTTGTACCGGCAAAAACTCTATAATCGTTTGAGGCCGGAGCACTTTCAAGTGATTCCAGATTGCTCTCAGGGTTTCCGCGGTCAAAAGCAGTAACCGCAACTGCATATTGCCAACCGCTTAAAACATTGTCAATGGTGTACTTATAAATGTATTCATTTGTATCACCACTAAAGAATAATGGCTCATCCATGGTAATGGCTTCAAAACCCGTTTCGTAAGAAACATCATTATCCGGTAAGTCAAATTGAGCAATGTTTACATAATCAAGGTCAACAGTGCTTTCGGCAACATCAAAACCAAGCTTAGAAAGGTATATTCTATACCCCTCGAAGTCTTTCGTTTGCGTAATGGGATCAATCGACTCTTCACTGTTTTTCGCCCAGTAAATTGTTATTTTCCCTTCTTCTGCTTCAACACGCGTATAAGGTCTGTTAGGAGGAGAAGGTAGAATATAGCGCGTAATTTCTCCGTTACCATCAGCATCTTCCCCTGCATCGAGTATACCGTTAAAATTAGCATCCTCTCCATTGTAAGCTGTCTGTGCCCAATCTGCATTAGCATAGAATGTTCCTTTTTGTGCTAATGTATTTGCTGTGACATCGTTACCATCGTTAACACGATCTCCCAAGACAAAAGCATATGAGATATTAATGACATCACCTGGGCCAAAGTCCTTGAAAGGACCAACACTCACTAAGTCAGAGCGGTTTCCTGCTTCATTTAGCTGTTCTTGGTAACTTTCACTGGGGCAGTTTGCATTTGTGCTACTGTTTTGATCCCAGCATTCATCAACGTTCATCCCGCTGGTCATTTTTAAATCGTAGCGCTGTTGATCAGAAGTCGGCTGGAAAAAGATCGGATCAGTTGAGCTATTAAACTGCCAAGCATTGTAATGGTCTTGAAAGTAGTCTGTATAATAACTACCGGTTAATTGGTTGTAAGCATTGTCAATATCCGGGTGGTGAAACCCATATTTATCTTCAGCACCAAGAAATTTTTGACCGATGTACGAATCTGTAAAACCCACATCTCCTGAGTGGTCATAGCAGTAAGCCATGTGCAGAGAATCAGAATAGCCGTTTCCTCCTTTATTGTAAAAAGAAGAACCTCCTGAACCGGCAGATGTTACATTAATATTTCTCACCACAGTGTTTGACCATAAAGCGAAATAAGCACTGTCTATAGTGTTCGCACCGTTATTTGTAATCTGGAAATTAACAATCACAAAGAAGTCTGAAAAAGTATAATTCCAATTATAGGTTTCCATGTGAACCCCTACGTTCAACGGATTGGTGTGATTGGTGATTTGTATTTGAGTTCCGGGAACCAATATGTTTGAGTCAGAAAAATCAGCAACATAGTCCTGATGAGAAACAGCATTGCTTTTATAATAAGGACTATCAAATAAGGTAGAGCGTTGATTTAGTGAAGCACCTTCTTCTGCTGTGAATTCAAAACCTGCACTCCCTGTTGAATAACCTGTAGATTTATCTAATGCTGATGTAGAAACAAAACGTTGGCCATTAACTAATCCGCCAACCCAAAAACCAGATTCAAAAAGGTGTTCAACACCTGAACCGGCAGGGTATTCACAAGAAGGATCTCCACTTCCGTCTTTATACCCTCTAAAGGCATTTCCAAAAGTTCCGACATTGGTTACATTTAGTCGAACTTGAGATGAGGTTGTAGTGTTTTCATCAAAAGATTGACCTTGAGATGCACTCACACAAATCAGACCTAACAGTGTAAAAAGTACTTTTTTCATAATTCGGGCTGCAAAAGTATTTTCAGCTTACCGCATATGCGTTATTGAAACGTTAAATTTTTACCAGTTTCAATATCAGAGGGTTCTTATTTTCTTCTTGTAGCTTGATAAGTAAGATTCCTGAAGGAAATTTCTCATCAATGTTTACTTGTTGTGTGCCTTTTGAAAACTGAATTTTTCTAGCGTAGAGTGCTTTTCCGGTAATGTCATAAACCTCAAGGGTACGTTCTCCGGTTGTTTGACTATTGATATTCAAAACAATATTATCAGTTCGTACGGGGTTTTGGGTATGGATAGTTACTTCTTTATTAAGGTCGTTGTTGATGGTTTCTGTACTTGTGCCAATAGTATGATACATGTACATGCCTAGAGTTACAGGCAAGTGATCTGAAATATTATAAACGGCCTCAATAATGTCTGACGAAGCACTGTTGTTGGTGCCGTAGTTTACAGAGCTATTAAAATGTTGACCATCTTGACCTATGGTGGTGTAGCTATTGCTGCCATATTCAACACGACCTGATCCATCTATAATCGCTTCTGATGTCAGTATGAAGTCAAAACGGTTGTCTAGACCTCCGCCTGAAAAACAGCCGTTATTGGTTGCACTGGAGTGTCGAGTAGACTGAGTGTGCATGTTGGCATAATTCGAATTAGCATCCCATTCTCCAATTGCATTTGCAGGGTCGTAAAAACGTTTGTCATCATCACCACTAATAAGGTTCTGAAATTCATCATCACTGGCATCATAGATGTTAAAATCTCCGGCAATCATAAAATTCTCAGAAATTTCAGGATGATTCTCAATATAATCCATCACCGCTGCTGTAGCTGCTGCGCGATCACTTTGATCTGAAGATGTTGATCCGGCTTTTAGGTGAGCTACAAATAGTGTAAGAAAAGTTGTGTCGTTAGAAGTGTCCAAATTAGGATCTCCACTAAAGTAGAACGTAATTACATCAATTAAGCGGACTAAGTTGCTGTTGTTGAGTGCTTTTGTTATAGATGTTTGGTTGTAGATTTCAAACATCTCAGTGTTGTAGAATGTAACATTCATTAAGCTGCTTGAAGAAGTAGAACTATAATTAGAATAACCATATTTTGTTACTCCGTCAGTGTTCATCACATTATTGTAAAGCTTACCAATATTGCTTGAATTAGAACCAACCTCATTAAAGCAAACAATGTCGGGGTCAGCATATTGTATAATTTTCTTTAGGTATTCGTCTTTAGTGTCAGGATCATTGGAAGTTGCATTACAATAGCTGGTGCTGTTACGATAATTAAGTAGGTTATAGGTCATCACCTTAGCTACGTCATAGTTGTTATTGCCCGATTGAGCAAAAATTGTAGTGGTTGTTGCAACGAATGTTAAGAACAGGTAAAAGTGCTTCATAAAATTTATTGAATGCGAATTTTCGCTGCAAATATACAGCTATCTTATTGGAAACTTAGCTCTTCTTATTATCTAAAAGTTAACATGTTTTGGCGGTTGACGTATAAGTTATATTTGGTTGCACTGTTTCAATTAAAGTATCTTCGTGCTCCCCATTTATTAAATGATTAAAGTGTCAAAGAGTCTAGTAATTATACCCACATACAACGAAAAAGAGAATGTTGAACGAATGATTCGAACTGTTTTTGGTTTGAAGTCTCCGTTTCACATTCTTATTGTTGATGACGGATCGCCAGATGGAACGGCAACCATCGTAAAAAAATTACAAGAAACGTTTACTACGCAGCTTCATATACTTGAGCGAAAAGGTAAACAGGGTTTGGGTACGGCCTACATTGCAGGTTTTAAGTGG
The DNA here is from genome assembly GCA_002705995.1 of Crocinitomicaceae bacterium. Taxonomy (GTDB): domain Bacteria; phylum Bacteroidota; class Bacteroidia; order Flavobacteriales_G; family Salibacteraceae. The sequence goes on from PAJI01000005.1 coordinate 297,658, forward strand.
GCGCTAGATCATGAGTATGATTTTATTTTTGAGATGGATTGCGATTTTTCACACAATCCCAATGACTTATTAAAACTTCATAAAGCTTGCGCTGAAGAAGGTGCAGATGTTGCAATTGGCTCGCGTTACGTTTCAGGTGTGAATGTTGTCAATTGGCCTATGTCGCGTGTTTTAATGAGCTATTATGCTTCTGTTTATGTGCGAAAAGTATTGGGGATTACTATAAGAGATACAACAGCAGGTTTTAAGTGCTACACAAAGAAAGTCTTGCAAACAATTGATCTTGATAATATCAAGTTTAAGGGATATGCTTTTCAGATAGAAATGAAATTCACAGCTATCCAGCTTGGATTTAATGTTGTTGAGGTCCCGATAATCTTTACCGATAGAAAAGAAGGTACTTCTAAAATGAGCGGAAGTATTTTCAAAGAAGCCTTCTTCGGTGTTATAGAAATGAAAATCAAAAGTTTTTTTACAAAACCAAAGTCTAATGCTAACATTAATTAAAAACGCCACCGTAGTTAACGAAAGAAAACAATTTAAAGGTGGAGTTCTAATTGAAGGAGACCGCATTAAAACTGTTTTTGAAGGTGCAGCTCCTGAAATAGCAGTTGATAAAGAAATTGATGCAGAAGGACTTTTGCTTTTGCCAGGGGTGATTGATGATCAGGTGCATTTTAGAGATCCGGGATTAACCCATAAAGGCGACTTATATACTGAGCCAAAAGCGGCTGTAGCCGGAGGTGTTACTTCTTTTATGGAGATGCCGAATACAAAGCCTGGTACAGTATCAATCGAAGCTTTAGAAGCCAAATATGATAAAGCGGCTCAAACATCTTTGGCCAATTTTTCATTCTACATGGGTACTACCAATGACAATTATGAAGAGGTTGCCAGTGTTGATTACAGTAAGGTGTGTGGTGTTAAAATCTTTATGGGTTCTAGTACCGGAAATATGCTGGTAGACAGTATTCAGGCATTGGAGAAATTCTTCTGTAAAACAAGAGTGATTATTGCGACACATTGTGAAGATGATCCTATGATCGCAGAAAATTTGGCTAAATATAAGGCCGAATATGGTGATGATATTCCAGTGAAATTTCATCCTTACATTCGTTCAAGGGAAGCGTGTTATGCTTCTTCCAGTAAAGCTGTGAAAATGGCTGAAAAGTGCAATACACGCTTGCATATTTTGCACATCTCAACAAAAGAAGAGTTAGAACTATTCCGCAACGATATTCCGCATACCGAAAAGCGCATTACAGCTGAAGCTTGTGTTCACCATTTGTGGTTCTCAGAAGAAGATTACGATGAGAAAGGAACTTTAATCAAATGGAATCCGGCAGTGAAAACCAAAGCAGATCGCGAGGCTATTTTTCAAGCCATTTTAGACGATAAAATTGATGTGATTGCTACAGATCATGCGCCTCATACGTTAGAAGAAAAACAACAGCCGTATACTTCTGCGCCTAGTGGTGGACCATTGATCCAACATTCACTGGTAGCCATGATGGAGTTTGTGCGCCAAGGAAAGATTACCGTAGAGAAAGTGGTCGAAAAAATGGTGCACAATGTTGCTGATTTGTTTGATGTTGTTGATCGCGGTTACATTCGCGAAGGCTATTTTGCTGATTTGGTATTGGTGAATCCTGACAATCCGTGGACAGTTGCCAAAGAGAACATTCTCTATAAATGTGGATGGTCTCCGTTTGAAGGTGTTACGTTTAACCATAAAATTGACAAGACCTTTGTAAACGGTCATATGGTGTATGATAACGGAGCTTTTGACGAATCTCAAAAAGGAACGCGTTTGTTCTTTAATCGTACAGATGAAGGAAATGAATGTGAGCTTTAACGCATGAAAGTATTTCAAATCATAGCTGTTTTTACTGTTTTGCTTTTCTCTTCCTGTGGAGGGGGAGATGAACGACCAAAGCCAGAAAATCTGATTCAAAAAGAACAGATGATCGACATTTTGAAAGAGATGGAAGTGGTAGAGGCGCGTTATCAACGTAGAATGTTTGAACCTAAAAGTCAACTTAAAGAATTGGCACTTGAGCACTACACCGGTATTTTCAAAAAACATGGAGTTACGCTAGAAAACTTTAGAACTTCTTATAAGTATTATGAAGAAGATCCTGAATTGCTGACTGAAATTTTTGAAGAGGTAATTGTAGAATTGACAAAGGAGCAAGCTGAGGCACAAGCCAATTTAAAAGAAGCATACAAGAACGGCAAAGAAGAACAAGGAGCTGATACAACTGCTACGGATACTGTTTCAAAAAAATCTGAGCTGAATGTTTTACGGCCTGGTCAATTGAAGCAAAAGTAATTCCTAAAGTTTCTTTGATTTTGGTGTTGTCATAAACCGTTACTTGCTGCGCATTTTGTGCAGTTTCTTTCGTGATGAGTTGAGGTCTTCCTGTCAATTTTGACCTTAGCCAATCTAATCTCCAAGCAATTTGAGCCATTGTAGGAGTTGCCTTTACCGAAGGCCTTGGTTTGCTCAAGGCATCACACATAAGGTTGAATAACTCTCGAAAAGACATGTTTTCACCAATCAATAAAAAGCGTTGAGATGAGATATCACTTTCCATTAACTGGATCATTATTTTGCTGATATCGCGGACATCAACAAATGCATTGGCGCCTTCGGTATAATATTTCATACCGTTCCAGGCAGAAACAAAAAGATTGGTGCTGCTTTTCCCCCAATCTCCAGGGCCAATAACAATACAAGGGTTTACAATTACAGCATTTAACCCCTCTTCTATTCCTCGCCAAACCTCGCGTTCTCCATGGTGTTTGCTAATGCCATATTTGGAAGGATTTTCATTTTCGTTCCAGTTGGCTTTCTCAGTTACGATTTTGGCATTTTTCGGTTTGCCAATTGCAGCTGTTGAACTTACGTGACAAAACTTTCTGATATTGCTGTTTAATGCTGCGTTAACCAACGTTTCTGTTCCGCGAACATTAACATCCATCAAGAGATCTTCTTGGCCTTTTTCAAAGGAGACAATAGCAGCACAATGGTAAATGTCTTCACAACCAACCAATGCTTCCTCCAATCCAATTTGATCCCAAAGGGAAAGTGTAACCCATTCGATGGTGTGGATAAGCTCGGTAGAAATATTGTAAAATGGAGCCAGAGTAGTAAGGATTTCAGTATTGCTTCCTTCGCGCTTTAATGCCTTAACCTTTCGTCCTTTCTTTAAAAGGTCAAAAATAACGTGCGAACCGATGAGTCCGGTTCCTCCGGTAACAAAATCCATACTCATAATTGGAGTTCAAAAGTAGCAATTCAACTCAATGAGGCAGCTATTCTGTTGTTGAGGTTTTCATCTTTACTCACTCCGATTATCTTTGCGGCAAAATCAAATTACTGACATGAAAAATTTTATTGAAGAGCTACAATGGCGCGGCATGATTCACGACATGATGCCCGGAACAGAAGAAGAACTGTTAAAGGGAATGACCAGTGCCTATATCGGATTTGATCCGACTGCAGACTCTTTGCACGTAGGTAATTTGGTGCAAATTATGACATTGAGGCATTTTCAGCGTTGTGGTCATAAACCCATCGCTTTAGTTGGTGGTGCAACCGGAATGGTTGGTGATCCTTCGGGAAAATCACAAGAGCGTAATTTGCTTGATGAAGAAACACTTCAGCATAACCAAAGCTGTGTAAAAGCGCAACTTGAAAAGTTTTTAGACTTTGAAGGTGAAAATGCAGCTGAAATGGTGAATAATTACGACTGGTTCAAAGAGATTTCTTTCTTGGAGTTTATTCGCGATGTAGGGAAACACATTACCATTAACTACATGATGTCGAAAGACTCGGTTCAAAAACGTCTAGAGACCGGATTGTCTTTTACAGAGTTCTCTTACCAATTGGTGCAAGGCTATGATTTTTACTGGTTGTGGAAAAACAAAAACGTAAAACTTCAATTGGGTGGTTCAGATCAATGGGGGAATATTGTTACCGGAACTGAATTGGTAAGAAGAAAAGGAGGAGGAACTGCTTATGCAATTACAACTCCTCTAATTACGAAAGCCGATGGAACTAAATTCGGTAAGTCAGAAGGAGGTAATATTTGGTTAGATGCGGAGAAAACATCGCCTTACAAGTTTTACCAATACTGGATCAATGCTTCTGATGCAGATGTAGAAAACTTTATCAGAATCTTTAGTGAGCGTTCTCAACAAGAAATTGAAGCGTTAATAGAAGCACATAAACAAGCACCTCATGAGCGTGCTTTACAGATAGCTTTAGCAGAAGAAATTACTGAAAGAGTTCATTCGAAAGAAGAATTGGAGAATGCGAAAAAAGCATCTTCTATCTTATTCGGTAAATCAACTAAAGACGACTTAAAGTCATTGAATGAGAAAACATTTCTTCAGGTGTTTGAAGGTGTTGGTCAGGCTGAGGTGGATAAAGCAGATGTTGAAAATGCAGCAGGAATTATTGATCTGTTGGTGACGCATACCGGGTTTTTAAAATCGAATGGTGAAGCGCGAAGAGCATTGAAAGAAAACAGCATTTCTGTAAACAAAGAAAAGGTTACTGAAGACTATAGCTTTAATGCTGAAGAGCTAATTAGTGGAGCTTACCTTTTACTTCAGAGAGGTAAGAAGAATTACTTCATTTTAAAAGTAAAATAAAGCTTACTGGACAAGGAGGTTACAGCCCCTGATGTCTGAATTATCAAAGCGACCCAGTACTTCAAATGTGTTGTTACTGTGTAGTTTGCCCAAATCTTGTGTGGCAATAAATGAGCAACTGTAAAGATTAGCAAGGTCTATCACATTTATCCCTCCTGATTGGCCTTCTTGAAGTAAAGCAAAAGGGTCGTTTGGTTCTCGAATAAGAATTTTCATCCAGTTTGGGCAGTGGAACAATTCATTGCCCAAACTATATGCTTGNGAAAGTAATTCTGTCATTCCATATTCAGAATGGATTTTTTNAGTTCCAAACCCTNTCNTCAAAAGCGCATGCAATTCTGCTTTGATCATTTCTTTTCGCTTGCCTTTCATTCCTCCGGTTTCCATAATGATNGTNTTNCTNANTTGGAAANNNTGNTTCTCCATAAGATCAAGCAAAGCATAACTAACGCCAATTAACACTACTTTTTCCCCGGCTTTATCTAGCATCTCGAGCTTTTCGGCAAGTTCATCNAAGTTGTGCAGGTAGTAATTGCTGTGTGCAGAGTTGCTTTTTTTGATNAGGGCATCAACCATGTAAATCAATGAAGACCCCTCGCGTTCAAGGTANGAAGGGAGTAATGCTAAAATGTGGTATTGATCAACAGCACCGTAAAACTGTTCAAAAGCTTTGAGAAATGATGCTTCATAAAGCGCAAGTTTTTGAANCAAATGTTGGCTTTGACTCATTCCTGTTGTGCCACTACTTAAAAACGTAATNTCTTCTTTAGCATCGGCACTAATGATNCGTTGCGTTTTAAANAAAGAAATGGGCAAAAAAGGAATATCTTCTACCTGTGTTATTGTTAAAGGATCAATGTTGAGGAGCTTTAGAAATTGTTTGTAAACGGGTACATTTTGTGCCTGATAATTGAACACAGCCAATGCTACACTGTTGAAATCTGNANNTGACTGAATAGAAAAGACAGCATTTTCAAGTTGTTCCAAACTAAATTGATCCAAGAGTCGTTAAACTTTATAATTTTACGAAGTGAAGTATTTTCCAAAAATAGCACTATTCGCCCTNGTAGGGGGCATTCTTGCATTCGGATGTCAGAAAGAAGAATGTGACGATAAAATACCATCTCTAAAGTTTGAAAGCTTTGCGATTACAGATACGGGTGGAGTGTTAACGGTTTCTTTCAAAGACTGTGATGGNGATATTGGTTTAGATGANGATGATGTTGATGGTGTTTTTGCACCTGATTCACTTTATTACAACAACTTGTTCATCGATCGTTATGTGCTGGTGAATGGAGAATGGGTAATCGATAACGGAAGTGCGAACCTCTATTACAGAATTCCTGTCTTAGATGATGGAAGTACATCTTCAGATGTAAAAGAAGGCGATATAGAAGTTTATGTTGCAGAAGCTGCATATTCTCAAGCATCGGCAGATACTTTCCGNTTTGAGATCTGGATTGTAGATCGTGCATTACAAGAAAGTAATCACGTCCATTCAGCTGCTTACCTTAAGCCTTAAACTTTTCCTTTAATTGCTTCGGCAATGTTTAGAATAAAATCACCAATTTTCTCACAATCAGTATATAGATCAGCATAGATTAATCCGCTACGAATATTGTAGTCGCCTTTCTCTACACTCATCAAGTGTATTTTTCGCATTTCGGCTTTAGAACTGATAATCGACTTGTGTAATTCTATCAACTTATCAATNTTTGCCTTAGAATAATCTTGGTCTAAGATTTTTATCATCTCTTCAAACATNTGATCCAATATTCCGAGCATTTCAGTCATATTGTTTCGTTGCTCAGGTGTAAACCANGTNCGGTCTTCTATNTTACGCTCAATAAGTTTTGACATTTGATAGATAACATCACCAATGCGCTCAAGGTCATTAATGGTGCTTAGCATACTTCTAATGCGCAAAGAAGAAACATCTGTTAATTCACCTGCCGAAACTTTTAACAGGTAATCTGCAATCTCAATTTCAATACGATCTGTAATGTCTTCATACTTCTGAAGCTTAGCCAGTCTTTTATTGATCTTCTTGGGTTCTTTTTCAATGAAAAGTTCTTTGAAGAATCCTAGCATTTTGTGAGTAAGNCGNCCAAACTTAGCGACTTCTTTTCGTGCTTCTAGTAATGCCAGTTCAGGGGTTCCCATTACACCNGTGCTGATGTATTCCAGTGTGTACATGTCATCGAATTTCCCTTTTGAAGGAACCATTTTTGTTACCAACTTTTCAATTGGTTTTACAAACCATACAAGAATTAAGACATTAATACTGTTAAATGCCGTGTGAAAAATAGAAAGCGCCAAGGGNATTTGGTGCGGATCATCGTAAGGAGAGTCTTTACCAAAACTAACCATTGTGTCGTCTATGGTTCTCAGTACTAAAGGAAGCGCAAATAACATCCAAACGACTCCGAANACATTGACAATAAAGTGAGCCCTGGCAGCTCTTTTTGCATGAACATTGGCAATTAATGCGGCAAGGTTGGCGGTAATAGTAGTACCAATATTTTCACCTAGAACAATTCCAACAGCCATGTCAAACGGTATCCACCCTTCATTACACATTACCAGAGTTAGAGCCATGGCAGCACTTGACGACTGAACAACAATTGTGAGTATAGTACCAATTGCAACAAAAATTAAAACAGAGAAAACACCATAATTGGTATAGTTGGCTAGAAACGATAAAATTTCTGGGTTTTCATGAAGGTTTGGAACGGCATCTTTTAAATGTTCAAGCCCCATAAACAACAGGGCAAAACCAATAAGCAACTCTGCCAATGATTTTAAAGAACTGCGCTGAGAGAACATTAAAGGAAAACCNACAGCAATAATAGGGAGTGTAATAACAGAGATTTTGATTTTAAAACCAAGGTAGGTTACCAACCAACTGGTAAACGTTGTTCCGATNTTAGCCCCNAGAATAACTCCAATAGATTCTACAAGTGAAAGTAGNCCTGCATTCACAAAACTTACNGTCATTACAGTTGTAGCACTAGAAGATTGAACAAGTGCCGTAATTAATAAACCGGTTAAGATTCCGAAGAATCGGTTTGAGGTCATAGCGCTAAGAATGTCGCGCATTTTATCTCCAGCAAGNTTCTGGATTCCTTCACTCATTACCTTCATTCCATAAATGAAGAATCCAAGTGCACCGATTAGTGTAATAACATCAAAAATTCCGTATTCCATTCAATCTTGAAATTTAGCGGCAAAGGTATTATTCCATCGTTCATCGCATTATTGTAATGGTGTAAATAGCACCGTTTTACTTCATGGAAGGATTAAATTAATATTGGCTTAACATTGAGCTTTTAAATCAATTTGTTTGTAATCTAAGCGTAAAGGTGGATTAAACATGAACTGATGAGGGTGTCATATTTTCATGCGCTGTAAAAGTATGAATCAAGAGGCATCCATATTAGTTGTTGATGAGCATCGACAGACACACGATTATTTCAAGCAAGTGTTTGATAATGAATCGTTATTTAATGTTCAGTTTGCTGATTCTTATGATGAGGGAATAGAACTATTTAAGAGAACACACCCTAATTTGGTAATAGCTGATATGCTATTTACAAACCATGATGGGATAGACTTGATGCTGGAGTTAAAACCCATTAGCAGTGATGCTGTTTTTGTGATCCATACGGAGACAGACGATGATTATACAGAAGTAATAGCGCTTGATCAGGGAGTAGATGATTTTATTACCAAAGGGCTTTCTCCTAAAGTAATGCGAAAAAAGCTCCAGTCGCTTTTGAATCGCCAAAGGAGTAGAAAGAAAAGCAACGTGGTGCAGATTAAAGGAATTGAAATTGATCGGGATCGTTATGTAGTCATTAAAAATAAAGAGATCATTAACCTGCCTAAAAAAGAGTTTGAAATGCTTTGTTTGCTTTCATCTCAGCCTCAAAAGGTATTTAGTCGCGAAGAGATTAAAAAAGCTGTTTGGGGAAACATTAGCAATGTGCGCAGCAGAACTATTGATGTTCATGTGCGTAAGTTGCGTAAAAAGGTAGGCGAAGATCTAATTCAAACCGTAAAAGGTGTAGGGTATCGCTTTTAACATCTTCTTTTCTTGATATATTCTAGCTAGCTTGTAAAAGCAACAAAAAAGGCTACTCCAATGAGTAGCCTTTTTTGATTTTGATATGTTGGTTTCTTTTTAGTAGAAAGAGTATTTAATCGAGAAAGAGAAAGTTCTTCCAGGATTATATCTAGAGTAGATTAAAGACTCTGCTTTGTAAGATTCAGTTTCGGTTTCCATAGCGTCATCAAGAATGTTTGATACACCCAATCCGATTTGGTATTGATCTTCTTTTCCTAAAGTCTTAAACAAGTTAAAGTTTAAGCTGTGGAAAGGAACAGAGTATACATCAGGAGCACGGTTAATACCTACAATAATCAGTTTTGGTCCTTGTACGTTGTAGAAAAGACCGGCTTCAAGACCTTTGTCTCTTAGTTTGTACGAAATACCTGCGTTGATGATGTAAGGAGCCTGTCCCTGCATATCTCTGTAATCTCCTAAATCTTCACCTTCACGTAAACCGTTTTGTTTTCCTTCATAAGTACTGTTTGGTCCTTTGTCATATTTAACTCTTGACTCAATCCATGAGAAGTTACCGTTAAATGAAAGATTTTCCAGTTTATCAGTAATGAAGCTGAAGTTAATTCTGGTTTCTAATTCAATTCCCAATACCTCGGCATCACCAACGTTTCTTGGTTGAACACTATTTACATCTTGTGCATATGAAGCCAATTCAATAGGGTTTTTAAACATTTTGTAGAATGCACTTACCGCTAATGTTTGATTTTTCTTCATAAAGTACTCATAGCGTAAATCGAAGTTGTCGATGTCAGTTTCCTGAAGGTCGATGTTACCAATGAATGTAACTTTTGAAATAACGTCAACAATTTCTGCTGTAGATTTCTCTTTAAACGAAGGGCGAGCAGTTGTTCTGAAATAAGAACCACGAACGTTGGTGTTATCGTTTGGTTGGTAAATCAAACTCAATGTAGGGAAGAAATCCAATAGATCAAGAACCTTTTCGTTATCATAAATCTCTGCACCATCCTGATTTGGACTGGCAGCTGCTAACTGGTTCATACCTGTATAGTACTGGTCGTATTTCTCCATTCTCACACCGGCAATACCTTTCAACTTCTGAAGGATTTGAAACTCTTCAGAAATGTATGCGGCAAGGTTGGTTTGAATCCCTTCATATTTGTTAGACTCTTGGTAATTACCGTATTGGTAGAAGCCGTAACCTTGTTCACGTGTCCAAATGAATTCGTCTGTTAATAGTTCATCAGCATCTCCAGTATACGACATTGAAGCACTGTTGATTGATTCCAAATTGTAGTTCAAAATCTCGTATGATCTTGTCTTGAAAGTATAACCCGTTCCGAATTTAATATTGGCATCATACCCTAAGAACTGATGAGCTCTTTTTAGGTCGATTTTACCTGCAACGTTAAATTCGTTAAGGTTTCTCCAAAGTCTTTGAGGAACAGAAGCCTCACTGGCATCAATCGAGTAAACACCATCTTTATAAAGGTAGGGTGTAATACGAACATCTTTGTCGTTAATTCTAGAGTAAGTTGGAGACAATTTCCAGTTTACTTCCCAAAGAGTGTTTTTACTGTGGTGTGTTCCTGAAATTAACATGTTAGAGATAGAACGAACACTATACTCTAGGTTATCTCTGTAGATTGTAGCCGAGTTGTTAATGATCTGCTCTTCTCTGAAGTATCCTGATTTGGTTTCTCCGTTTTGAAGGTGCATTAAGCTCACGCGATACTTTGCATGATCTGTTTTAATTGCTCCACCTAACATTCCGCTCAAGAATACATTGTTAATACCAAGATTACCTTTTTGAGTGATGTTTGGACTTAACTCATAAACAGAGTTGTCTGCTAATTCTTTGAAATAGAAGTTCTGTTCGTAGTCTTCGTAAAACTTAGTGTTGTTTTTGTAAGAGAAAGCACCGTTAAGACCATAAGTCTTATCCCCTTTTTTGTATTGATTTCCTCCTGAAAGACCTAAGCTAAAGTTCATTAAGCTTGTCTTTTCTTTGGCAGCAAGGTTGGTGTTAAATTTCTTTGTTTGTTCAGTAGCATTTGATCTGGAAGAAGCTGGCTGAATAATCGGATCTTGATTTGTTTCACTCATGTCCAATGGCTCATCGCGTAAGCCATCGTCAAAACCTAAAAAGTCTGTTGAGCTGGTTTCTTGTGATAAATAATCTCCGTTGAAGTGCATTCCGGGGGTGAAACCTACGCTTGCAGAAACGTCTAAGTTTGGCTCTTCCGGAAAGTCTTTTGTTTCAATGTTTACAATACCTCCGGTAAAATCTGCCGGAAGGTCAGCTGTAAAAGATTTTAAGACAACAAGGTTGTCAATTACGTTGGTAGGAAAAATGTCCATTTGAAGAGAGTTACGGTCTGGGTCAAGACCAGGAACATCCATTCCGTTTAATTGTGTTTTAGTGTAGCGGTCACCTAAACCACGAACAAACACATATTTTCCTCCCTGGATAGATACCCCGGGAACACGTTTAACAGCAGCAGCGGCATCGCTATCACCAGCTTTCTTAATGGTTTGAGCAGAAATACCGTCAAGAACGTTTACAGACTTCTTCTTCATCGTCATGATGGCTGTTTCAGAAGCTCTGTTTGCTTTAGCTGTTACGTTATATGTTTTAAGCTCAGTAGATGCAGGCTTAAGGCTTACAGTGTTCATAACCGTTACGTCATTAGCTTTTACCTGAATTCCCTCAATGGTAACGGTAGCTAGGCCTATAAAGCTAATTTGAACGTTGTAAGTTCCCGGTGCAGCAGAAAGTTCAAACTTTCCGTCAAAATCGGTAGATGTACCGTTTGTAGTACCTGCTATAACCACATTGGCTGTAAACAGGGGTTGACCTGATGTTTCATCTATTACAGTTCCGCGAATTTTACCATTTTGAGCAAACGAGGATGAGATGAAAAGGAGAAAAAGTGCTAAGGCGGAAAATAATCTTGTAAGTTTCATTTTGATGACCTTCTTGAAAATGACAAAAGACTCGCCCATAAAAAACGATTTTATGAACGAGTCTTAATTTGAATGCTATATATAATTCTAACCTATTTCTTATAGCTCAGAATAGCTGCTAGTCCATGAGAAAACCGATACATCAGCACCAACTGTTGCTGTAGTAACGATTGAAGCAAATCCTAAACCACCTGTGAAAGCAGTTCCTAAATCTGATTTGTCAAGAACGATAGCGTCAACTGTAAGGTTACCTGAAGAAAGGTGACTTACGTTGAACTCTAAGTTAGAGAATTTAAGATCTCCGTTAGTATAGTTCTCAGAAGAAGCATCATCATCTAATTCAAAATCTGAATCTGATGAGAAGTTGTAGAAGTAAAGGTTTGAGTAAGTACCTTGAGCACCATCGCGGAAATCAGCATACTCACCGTAAGTACCTTCGTCATCTTGGTAACCTTTGAAAGTACCGTTAGTCAAAGTAGCACCACCGTTTGTAGAACCTTCTGGTCCGTCAATTTCAAGAACGTGATCAGACTCAGCAGAACCAATGAATACAAAGTTGTCAACAGTACCAGAGTAAGCTTGGTCAACGTCAAAAGCATCATCACCTTGACCGTTAACGATAGCGTTAGTTACGTTAACTGTACCACCGAAAAACTCAATACCATCATCAAGGTTAGCAACAATCTCAACATTAGAAATTGAAGTTCCGTTACCAACACCACCTAAAGTAAGACCGTTGATTTCGTTACCTTCACCTAAAAGAGTACCACCGTGACGGATAGAGATGTAAGCAATTTCACCTGAGTAATCGCCTTCTTCAGAACCACCGTAAAGACCGTTTGGATCAGAAGCAGGAATACCTTCGATTTGAACTTCGCTGTTATCAGCAGAGATAGGAGCTTTACCAAGAACTAAAACACCACCCCAAAGACCACGGAAAGAAGCATCAAGGTTTGGAGATTCAGTTTCACCTGGCTCAATTTCGTCAAGAACAGAAGTGAAGATAATTGGCTCTTCAGCTGTACCAACTGCGTGGATAACACCACCTCTAGCAACGATTAATGCGCTAGCAGAAGCTTCTCTACCACCTTCAGCTTTGATGATTGTACCTGGTTGGATTGTAAGTTCAGCACCATCTTCAATAACGATACGTCCAGAAAGTGTGTATACGTTACCTGATTTCCAAGTAGTATTGCTTGTAATGTTTTCAGAGATAACTTTGTCAGAAGATGAAGAACTACTATCAGTTCCACCATCATCATCGCTACAAGCTGTAAAAGTACCTGCTAAAGCAGCAAGACCTAAAGCGTAAAATTTTAAATTTTTCATCGTAATGAATTTTTAGATTAAATAGTTTTCGATTTTGTCTGCGGCAAAAGAACACTGCCTATCTTAGCTTAAAGTGAATGCGCAGTTATGAATTGGTTATTCGTATGTTAAGGGAATGTTTACAGGGTTTTGCGAAGTTCTTCATTATTAACTACTTGATAATTAACCTTTTGTTAAAAACAACCGTAACATACTATTCTTTTATATTTGGGGCGCGAAATGCAATCTATTGAATATGAATACAGAGAAGACCAATAAGATACTTGTTGTAGATGATGAGTCTGACATCGTAGAATTTATTAGTTACAACCTTAAGAAAGAAGGATTTGAAGTTGCAACTGCATCTAATGGTAAAGAAGCCATTGATGTAGCCAAAGTAGAAAAGCCAGACCTTATTCTTTTGGATGTTATGATGCCTGAAATGGATGGTATGGAAACATGTGTTGAGTTGCGCAGAATTGATGCGTTGAAAAACACGTTTATTACCTTCCTAACGGCCCGTGGAGAAGACTATTCTCAAATTGCGGGTTTTGATGCCGGTGCAGACGACTACATTGTAAAGCCGGTGAAGCCAAGAGTGTTGGTTTCTCGTATTAAAGCGATGTTGCGCAGAAGCAATGCCGAAGAAGAAAATTCAAACAGTACAGAGGTAGGTGGCTTGCGCATTGACCGCGACCGTTACATTGTTGTAAAAGACGGTAACGAAATGACACTGCCTAAAAAAGAGTTTGAATTGCTGGCATTGTTGATCTCTAGTCCGGGTAAAGTGTTTAACCGCGAAAAGATTCTAACCTCTGTTTGGGGTGAAGATGTTGTGGTTGGCGATAGAACTATTGATGTTCATATCCGTAAACTGCGTGAGAAAATCGGTGAATCTTACATTAAAACCATAAAAGGAGTAGGATACAAATTTGAGGCGTAATGAAAACCAATACGCCTCGTGAAATTGCTACATATATAGCACTATACCTTACAATTGCTTTTGGTATAGTGCTATTGCCTGTTATGTTCTATAGTCAGGCAGGATGGGTAGCGTGGTTATTTTTTGGACTGGCTTTATTAATTGCATTTATTGTGGGGCTGGTTATTGCCAATATGGCGATTGAGCGCTTTGTTCATCAAAAAATTAAGCTGATCTATAAAACCATACACCGCCTTAAAACACAAAACAATCCTAAGAACCTTACGATAGATTACAGCACAGATGTTTTAAGTGAAGTAAACAAAGAAGTGTTGGAATGGGCAAAGGATAACCGGGAAGAAATTGCCCAGCTTAAAAAACAAGAAGAGTTTCGTAAAGAATTTATCGGGAACCTTTCTCACGAATTAAAAACGCCCATTTTTAGCATTCAGGGCTATTTACTAACCCTTTTAGAAGGAGGGCTTGAAGATCCTTCTATTAACCGTGAATATTTGGCCAGAGCGGATAAAAACCTTGATCGATTAATCAACCTGATTAATGAGTTGGATATGATTACAAGGTTAGAGTCTGGACAAACACACCTTGAGCTTGAAAAAGTAGACTTGGTAGAAATCACACGCGATCTTTTTGGGGCATTGGAATACCGGGCTCATCAAAAAGGAATTACATTTAAATTTAAAGAGAACCACACAAAGCCTATCTGGGTAATGGCAGATCGTGGTAAAATTACACAGGTAATTACCAACCTTCTTGTAAACAGTATTAAATACGGTAGAGAAAGTGGTGTAACTCAGGTACGTTTCTACGATATGGATGAAAATATTCTGGTTGAGATAGAAGATAACGGTACCGGAATAGCTCAAGAACATTTACCAAGACTTTTTGAACGTTTTTATCGTGTAGATAAAAGCAGAAACCGCCATCAAGGGGGGTCCGGATTAGGATTAGCCATTGTGAAACACATTATCGATGCACACGGTCAAAGCATTAACGTGCGCAGTACGGAAGGTGAAGGTTCTACATTCTCATTTACTCTGAAAAAGGCGTAAAGTTGATAACTTGAACCTTTGGATCTTTCAGCCTTATTTTCAGCCAGTTTTCAATCTTTACACGTTTCGTTGCTTTTTCTAAAGGAGTGTTTTCATTGTCCCATGATAGAATAAAAGTGGGTATGGTGTCAATCAGGTTTGCCCTGTTAGAAGTAACCAGTTTGGCATAAGAAACGTCTTTAACGCCATCGTAATTGACTCTGATCTCACCTTGAATTGATGCGAAAGGAATTGTGTCGCTTTTAAGGTTTTGTAATTCGGAAGAAAGAACCTGAATCAAGCTGTCTTTTTGCTTAATGCTATTTTCGTTTTTGCGGTAAAGGTCTTCAATAACACCTACTCTAACCTCTCTACTCAGACTAGAGAAATCTTTTTCGGAAGCTCCGGCTTGGTGAATTTCCAATACACTTTTGTCTAATCCATAGCTTAGCATGCGTTTTTCGAGGTTATTGACAACATCATCTTCAAGTTTATCACCCACCAGATAAATATCAATGTGTGAAGTGTCACCATAAGTGATTTTTGAGCTCATGATATCAGTTTTATCAAAGTTTAGGTTTTCAGAAATGAACTGTGTAGCACGTGTTCTGAAATAACTCTCTCTGATAACATCTACAAAAAGCCAAGCGCTTGGAAGTACAATGGCAAGAACTGTAGCAACAATGTAACGTTTTACCTTTTTCTCTCTTACAGGATCAATAAATGCCTTTTTAGGAAATTCCAGGTAGCGTACAATAAGGTACGTACTCATACAAATGAAAATGGAGTTTAGTAAAAACAGGTAAAAAGCCCCAAAGAAATAGTTGAATTGTCCGGAAGCTAGACCATATCCTGCAGTACATAAAGGAGGCATCAAAGCTGTTGCAATAGCCACACCGGGAATAACATTGCTCTTTTCTCTTCTTGATCCCGCAATAATTCCTGCTAAACCACCAAAAATGGCGATAAACACATCTAGAATAGTAGGCTTTGTTCTAGCTAACAATTCACTTTGTGCTTCGGAAATGGGGGAGAGTAAAAAGTAAATTGTAGAGGTGATAATGCTGACAATAACTGCTGTAGCAAAACTGCGTAATGAACGTTTAAGTACTTCGAAATCATTGGTTCCAATGGCTAGGCCAGCTCCTAAAATAGGTCCCATTAGTGGAGATATAAGCATGGCGCCAATTACAGCGGCAGCAGAGTTAACATTTAACCCAATAGAGGCAATAAAGATAGAGGCAATCAGAATCCATATACTATGTCCCTTAAAGTCAATGTCGCGTTTTATACCCTCAATGGTTTGGTCAATATCAGCTCCATCTTTGAGGTTCATTAAATGCTTGACATAATTCCAAAGGTTAACAATGAATTTAAGAAAGCTATACTTCATAACTTGCTTATTCTCTTCGTTCTTAGCGTCTGAAGAGCTTTGTTCATTGTTTGTGCTGTTGTTCTTAAGGGGTAGACTTTCTTCGCCTTGATTGGTTGTCATATAAGCATTGGATTGATTGGGGAAAGATAATCAAATGGAAGTTTTGTAAATGAAAAAAGCCCCGCAATTTGCGAGGCTTAAAATTTTATAACTTTTAAAGTTGAGTTACTCTCCTTGGCCTAAAGAGTAGCCACGAACTCCGTCAAATTCATACAGATGTTCGGTTTTAATGAAGTCAAGACCTGCGTCATCAATGCGTTTTAATAAATCGTAAACATCTTTATTGGAACAACTGCCAGCGGGAGCTGTGTAACGGCATCTCCAGTGATCTGTTTTGAAAGTTTCTGGAAAACCACTAGGGTAAACTTTAACTCCTCTGTTGGTAATCATTTTAAGTTTTAAGGCCTCACCTTGAGCGTTTTCAAGTGTTTGCCCAATTACATTGGCATCTCTATCGTGCTCTCTCCAATCGATAAACACATCAACACCAACAAGCGTCTTAGTTCTGTAGTGTGTTGTTGGAATATGCTTGGTATCAATCGGATCAGCATCTTCTTTGTAATAGACTGGTTTGAATGTTGATGGAGTTTGGCCCAAACGTTCAATTACAGCATCTGCAAATTCTTTAGTTCCTACTAGAGCTGTTGAAGTTCCTTCTTCATACACATCGCCAGTGTGAATTCCGTCTTCAATGGTTTTTAACCAAGCGTTTTCAATTTTTTCAGCCAATTTGGTTTCACCAAGATGAACCAACATCATGATAGCACCATTCAATAAGCCTGAAGGGTTTGCAATGTTTTTGCCTGCAATATCAGGAGCAGAACCGTGAATGGCTTCAAACATAGCAACAGTTTGTCCAACGTTTGAAGAACCACCAAGTCCAACTGAACCAGCAACCTCAGCAGCAATATCTGAGATAATGTCACCATAAAGATTAAGTGTAACAACCACATCAAAAGATTCGGGGTTGTCAGCTAATTTTGCAGAACCTATATCAATAATCATGTGGTCTGCTTCAATGTTTGGGTATTCTTCAGAAACTCTGTTAAATACACGGTGAAACAAACCGTCAGATTGTTTCATAATGTTGTCTTTCGTCATACAGGTTACTTTTTTCCTGTTATTCAGACGAGCGTATTCAAAAGCATAACGCACAATGCTTTCAATACCCGGACGAGAAACTAATTTTAATGTTTGAACTACTTCTTCTGTCTGTTGATGCTCAATACCAGCGTACAAGTCTTCTTCATTTTCACGAACAATAGTCAAGTTCATTTTTGGGAAGTTAGACTTTACAAAAGGAGTATACGCTCTACAAGGGCGAACATTGGCGTAAAGGCCTAATGTCTTACGAATAGTAACATTCAAACTTTTATAACCACCACCCTGAGGAGTAGTAATAGGAGCCTTCAGAAAAATCTTGTTCTCACGTAGACTGTCCCATGCAGAATCTTCTATTCCGGAAGAAATTCCACTTTTGTATACTTGTTCGCCTACTTTAATCTCGTCATATTCTAAAGGAGCTTCAGCTGCATCTAAAATACGGAGTGTGGCGTCCATAATTTCCGGTCCGATTCCATCGCCATAGGCTACGGTAATTTTTCTTTTTTCTGACATGCGTTTTAATTTTGGATTTTTGTGAATCTGGCGGCAAATTTATGTAGTGATATGAGATATCAAAGTGAATTTTGAGCTGTTTTATTAATCTAATTTTATTCTAATTTCATTTATGGATTTTTTTCAACGTGTAGAATTGCCAAATGTGCAATTTGAGGTAGAGCATCAAGATGAAGTTCTTCTCCTCGGTTCGTGTTTTTCTGACAATATTGGGTTGTTGATGAATCAATTGAAATTCAATGTTTTATACAATGTTTTTGGCGTTATGTATAATCCTTATTCGATCTTTAAATTGATGGAAAGAGCGCTGAATGATGAAATGTTTCAATCTGAGGAATTGATAGAAAATGATGGTGTTTTTTATCATTTTGATGTTCATGGAGATTTATCTTCAGAAGACTGTTTAAAATTGATTGATGACCTCGATTTTCAGTTGAAAAAACTAAAAAATAAGCTTTTTGATGCAAAGTTGTTAGTAATTACGTTTGGGTCTTCATGGGTTTATAATTATGAAAAATGGAATAAAATAGTAGCCAATTGTCATAAGATTTCGGGCAGTGAATTTAATAAGGAAATTCTCTCTGTTGAGTCAATGATAGTCCAAGGACAGAAGACTATAACCGCCTTGAAAGAGAAGAACAAAAAAGTAGAGTTGTTGTTCACGGTGAGCCCGGTAAGACATGTTAGAGATGGGCTGTCAAATAATCACATTAGTAAAGGAAGATTGATTGAAGTGGCTACTCAGTTGGCAGAATGGAGTAACGGTGTTTATTTTCCTGCATATGAACTGATGGTTGACCATCTGCGAGATTATCGTTTCTTTAAACAAGATAAAGCCCACCCTACNGAAGAGGCNNTAAGCTACATTTGGGAAAAGTTCAGTGAAACATTCATTTCAAAATCATCAAGAGAGCTAGCGAAAGAGATTGAGAAACTCCAACGAGCNGTGGCACATCGTCCGCTTAGGCCTCAATCTGAAGCCCATCGTCAGTTTGTACAACGCACGCTGCAGCTTATAGATGAAATGGAAAGCATCCATAATTTGGATTTTTCATATGAGCGAAGCAGATTGTTGATGCCTAAAGCGTAGNTATAAAGTCGTGAANAGCTTTTTGTAAGCACTTCTGTTGAGGTTGAACAGTAATTCCTTTAAACGTTTTGGATTGTTCTAATGCCTCATCAAGATTAAATTGATCTTGCTCTACAGAGAANTAGTGCTTTTTTTCAAAATGATAATGTGCCAGATANTCTTGTTCTGTTTGTCCTGGAGTTGGGATNAGAATAGCTGGCTTTCCCATTATAGCNAAGTCCATCAATGATGAATATCCTGATCGTGAAATAACCATTTTACTTTGNGCAATCGCTTCTTGTAATTCTTTGGCGGGNAAGTGAGCTACAGTATCTATTCTTTCATGGTTTTGATGAATATTCTCCCCGGCTTTTCCTAAAACCATTAAAGCTGTTGCTTTACTCATTTCCAGTTCAGTGTGTATAATGTGCTGNAACATTGTGCGTTGTGGTTCAGGTCCAGAAATAATAGCAATTAGGTCATATTTCTGNGNGCTTTTTTGAGNNAAAAACCTACTGAGAGGGCCAATGAATGTGGCGTGTTTCGGCACTTCATACTTGTGCGATAAATCACCAGATAAGTTGTCTTCTCCTTCAAAGTCAGGAATCCAGCAATGGTCAAATTTATTGATAAAACGAGCATTTAGCTTTTGTAGTAGGTTTTCGCCAAACGGGGCTTTTATCATTACTTGATGCGTAATAAAAACAGTNGGTACTTTTGAAGAATGAAGGCCAAAACGGTTATCAGCTATAACACCATCTATTCCCAGTTCATCAATGTATTGATCTAAAGCTTCGCCTTCTTTCTTGATGTTATTGAGAATTTTAGGCATTAATTTTAACATATGAACAGCCATGTTGCCTCCCGAAGGATAGGTGATTTGATAATCCGGAAGGTNAATAAATTCAAGTTGAGGAAATTCTTTTTGCAGTAATGCTTTAGGATGTTCTTCGGCAGCAAGAACTACTTCAANNTCCTTGCGGATAAGCTCCTGAATGATAGGGATACACCGNGTAGCGTGCCCAAGCCCCCAATTCANNGGAGAAACCAATATTTTCTTTTTNTGTNCCATTGAACGGATTACAGCCAAAGGTAAGGCTCCCTTGAATAGAATAAATAGATCGCTTCATTTTCATTTCAGGAATTGGTAAAGGGGCGTTACATTTGCGCCCAAATCTATACCACATGAAGGTTTTTAAGTTTGGAGGAGCTTCTGTTAAAGATGCAGATGCNGTTCGTAACGTACTCGAAATAGTAAAGCGATATCAGGGAGAGAAAATTGCCATAGTGATTTCGGCAATGGGGAAGAATACCAATGCATTTGAACGTGTTTGGCAGGCTACGGTAGATAAAAATGCAGAAGCAGCTAAAAAAGAGTTGAAGAGCATCAGGCAATTTCATGAAACTATTGCTAAAGATTTGTTTGGAGACATTCCTCAAAAATTGGAGCTGAAATTAGCCNCAATATTTAGTCAGGTTAAAGAAGCAATGGAAGTAAAAAACTACAGTACTCCTGATTATTTATATGACCAAATTGTATCTGCCGGAGAGTTGTTGTCAACTACACTTGTGAGTGTTTACCTAGAACACAAGGGAGTGGCAAATAAATGGTTTGATGCGCGGAACATTGTCAAAACTGATTATAACTTCCGTGAAGCAAGGGTAGATTGGCAAAGAACCCAAACACTGGTAGATCAGCAATTGAAGGCGTTTTTTGATGAAAATGATGCTGGAATTGTAATGACTCAGGGATTCTTAGGAGGAGCAGATGCGTTGAATACAACCACTTTGGGAAGAGAAGGTTCTGATTATTCTGCNGCCATTCTAGCTTATGCACTCAATGCCGAAGGAGTTTATATCTGGAAAGATGTGCCCGGAGTATTGAATGCAGACCCAAAGTTTTTTCCGACTGCTAAAAAGTTGGGCGAAATCTCATACAAAGAGGCCATTGAACTGGCTTATTACGGAGCCAGTGTTATTCANCCTAAAACCATAAAGCCNTTACAAAACAAAAATATCCCGCTTTGGGTAAAATCATTTGTTGANCCTACGGCTTCAGGCACGTTAATTCAAAGCAATACGCAATACGATGCCTCAATTCCTTCCTTTATTTTTAAAACCAATCAACGGTTGTTATCATTNGCTACACGCGATTTTTCGTTTGTAGTAGAAGATAACTTAAGTGAGATTTTTAAGTTGTTTGCCGATTTTAAAGTGAAGATCAATATGATGCAAAATTCAGCCATTAACTTTTCTGTGGCTGTAGATGATGTTGCCCAAAAAATTGAACCTTTAATTGAAGCACTAAGCAAGAATTATCTGGTTCGTTTTAATAGCGATCTGGAGTTGTTGACCATTCGTCATTATAACCAAGAAATAATAGATGAGTTAACAGCCGGTAAACAAGTTTTAATGGAGCAACGTACACGTCAAACCTACAGAGTGGTACTNAANGACTGCATTTCATAGGAACAGCTATTTTTGGAGCGAAATTTTTTGAGGAATGAGTGGTAAACAAAANTTGATGCGGTTTGCGCAAATAAAAGAGTTTGACAATGTGCTGGAGCCGGAATTGAAAGATGTNCTGGACAAGTCGAATGCACCGCAACTGAAAGATCATCCCATGAAAGGGAAATGGAGAAAAGAATTCTTCAAAAACGATCAANCTATTGTGTTAGAACTAGCGTGTGGTAAAGGCGAGTATGCTGTTGGGATGGGTAGGAAATTTCCGCATAAAAACTTCTTAGGAGTAGATATCAAAGGAGCTCGCATGTGGAGAGGAGCCAAAACAGCAATTGAAGAAGGATTGCAAAACGTAGGCTTTTTACGCACACGCATTGATTTTATCGAAGCTTTTTTTGAGCCGGGAGAAGTAGACGAAATATGGATTACATTTCCAGACCCTCAACCACAAAAAAATAGAGCACGTAAGCGATTGACCAGCCCTGGATTTATAGAACGTTACCGCAAGTTTCTAAAGCCGGGAGGGATTGTTCACCTTAAAACCGATAGTGATTTTTTCTTTGATTATACAATGGAGCAAATCAAAGAGCAAANTTATGAACAGGTGCTGTATACATATGATTTGTATAGTGAGCTTATCGACAATTTAGATAAAGACACACAAGATATTCTNGCGATTCAAACACACTACGAGCGCTTGTTTACTGCACGTGGTCATGTGATAAAATATTGCAAGTTTAAAATCGATTAATGGCATTGCCCCCTGATTTTTTTGAGATGGTTTATGAAGTGGTCGCTCTAATCCCTAAAGGAAGAGTAACCAGTTATGGAGCNATTGCACGTTATTTAGGNGCNACAAAATCAGCTAGAATGGTNGGGTATGCCATGAATGCAAGCTTTTCTCATGAAAAATCGATACCTGCCCATCGTGTGGTAAATCGCAATGGCATGCTAACCGGCAAGCATCATTTTTCAACTCCTTTTGCTATGCAAGAAGCTCTGGAAGCTGAAAATGTTGAAATTAAGGAAGATCGTGTTGTTGATTTTNAAACNGTCTTCTGGGATCCTAATATTGAACTAGAGCTTTAGGTTGAGGAAGCGAAAATANAATCACATAATCTGATTGGTACTCAATTTTAGTTCCATCAATACTACATACTGATGACCAATCTGTCTTGGTATCGCTGTAAGCCATATAGTAAGGAGTAACAATACTATCATTTTTCTCAGCTATCGGGTAATAAGGCGTTTTTGCATTTTCATCACAAACCGTGTCTAATTTTACAATGGGNTGTAGGCTGTCCCATATGAGAGGGAAATAGCTTTGACTGGTTTCGTAATTGTCCATAATTACCATGGNNCGTTCAATGCCAAGGTAGTTAGAAGCGTGGCCAGATTCCCAAGTTTGAGCATAATTCATAGGGTAAATCACTGAATGGTCTGGCAATTTTTCTGAAAGCACATAAAGCTCAGTAATCATTTNCTGAAAAGGCTGCTGATATTTATAAATGATTTGGAGTAACTGGATGTGCAGGAAAATAAAAAGAACCGGAAGCGTCCAATGAACAATTTTTGGGAGTTGAACCCCGGAAACAAACAACAATAGAAAAAAGTAAATGTACCACTGGTGACGGTTAGACAAAAAACTAGCATAGCCTACACTTTCAGGCATGGTGTAATAAAAAACAACCAGTAGNAATGCAATTACAAGAAAAGNAATTCTTGATGAGGTTAGNCTAAAATTTCTAATGAGTAGAAGGATTCCTACCAAAGTAAAACCCAGAATAATAATGCCTATCCATTGTGTGTAAGCACTTTCATCTGCATAGTGAAAAGAAATGATAGAAGAAAAATCCAGTAAACGTGTGCTGAGTTCAGAAAAGGATAGATAGTGCTCGTCAAAACTTGGGTGAGCTTTATAAAAGGCAATGAAGAGTAGCAGTGCAGGAAGGGTTGATAAAACAGCAAAGTACAATCTAGGCTGTTTTAAAAATTGTAAAACTCCTTGTTTTGAATTCAGCTTTGGAAGAATGTGTTTTTGAAAATAAAAAGCACTGAAAAAGATGAGTCCAACAACAAAAACATAGAGGTGAGTATAGAATAAAGCGAGCAAGAAAAGAGCATTTAGGCATGCTGTTAAAAANCTGAATTGCTCTTTCTTAAAAAGAAAAATAAGGTATGACAAGAGAAGAATAAGCCCCATTGAAAAGTTGAAAAAGCCATATTGNAGAGCNCTGCTAAATGACAAAGGAAAAAGTAATAAAGCCCAAAACAGAGNTTTAAAATTTAAAGTCTTTAGAAGCCATAAGAAAAGTAGAGGTGGTAGCAATGTCATGGCTAATATGAAGGTTTTATGGGCTTCCGAAGGTGGGAGTATTGAGCTGAAAAACTTTAGCACTACATAGCTAGAATAATTGGGTATGATTGATGAGTTGAAAGAAAACCAAGAAGCAACAATACGGTCACCAGAAAGTAAGGATTGAATCAAATTGGCGTTGTAAAAATGAGCA
The DNA here is from genome assembly GCA_002705995.1 of Crocinitomicaceae bacterium. Taxonomy (GTDB): domain Bacteria; phylum Bacteroidota; class Bacteroidia; order Flavobacteriales_G; family Salibacteraceae. The sequence continues at coordinate 321,744 of PAJI01000005.1, forward strand.
GGGCCATCTAACGTNTGGTAATGTTCTAAAGAGAAGATCAAAACAATAGATGCAATAGCCATGATGAAGAAGGCTATATATGTAGTTAACGTTGTAAAACGTGTTAACTTAGTTTCGATTTTGGANAGCATTACTATGGGTTTGGTCGAAAGTAGTTGAAACTTTTTTATTCAGCCAAAATTAAGTCGAAATGAAACCATTTAAAGAACATTTTCAGAAAGCGGAAAAAATAATAAAAGACAAGACTAAAGTTCTTGACACCGCAAATGCTGCAATGACTATAGCCGAAAAAAATAAATTNCGCATGAAGGAGATTTGGAATCAGCTTCAGCTACTGTTTTCTATTGTTAAAGATTACTCCAAAGGAAACTATACAGCTGTTCCTAAAAATACCATTATAGCTATAATAGCAGGGTTGTTGTACTTAATTGTGCCACTAGATGCTGTTCCTGATTTTATACCATTTGTAGGGTATCTTGATGATGTTTCTGTCCTTTCTTTTTTGATTTCGCGCATTTCAAAGGATTTGAAAAAATATGAAGCCTGGAAAAAGAGTCAGGCAGAAGTAGTAGAATAANGATGCGTAGGTATCGCAGAACTTTTTACAATTAATAGCCTTATTTTTAGAAGACGGTTAAAAGCAGCTGATATGAAGATCNTTCAGGAGTTTAAAGAATTTGCAGTTAAGGGAAATGTTTTTGACATGGCTGTTGGGGTAATTACCGGAACAGCATTTAGTAAGGTTGTTTCTTCCTTGGTTCAGGATATTATTATGCCTCCTATAGGTGTGTTGGTAGGTAAAGTGAAGTTTGAAAACTTAAGTTGGACTATGCAGCCTGAAATAAAAGACGCAAGAGGAGANGTAGTTCAGGAANTGGTGGCGCTTAAGTACGGAGCTTTTTTACAAGTAGCAATAGATTTCATCGTTATCACGCTTTCTATTTTTGTNGTGGTAAAATTGTTTAANAGGGTTAGGGCTAAGGCAGAGAATGTNAAAGATAAGTCAGAGTCTACTCCTAAAAACATTGANCTGTTAGCAGAAATTAGAGATTTGCTAAAAGAAACCAATCAAAAATAACTGANCGTTTCTTTATTGGTCGATTTCACAATTCCTTAACGGTATAAGGTGTGGTGAGTTGGTGAAAAAATTNGTTTAATTACATTGAAACTATTCCAACTGAACCAATGACTAGTCTTGTTGAATTTACCTGGCTAATTGAAAAATATGAACTCCACGAGTTATTAAACAAGCCAGACAGAAACAATACAAAAGAGCAAATACTTATTGATTCGCTCGTCAATAGCAAAGAATGGTCAGAAAGTAAGGCCAAAAATCTGCTATACGATGAGGTGAGCAGTGAAGATGCATTTAGAGTTCTGAAGTCAAGAACACTTCATTTTCTAGACGATACCATGCTTAAGCGTTTTGATATTGTTGCTCAGAAAGATCAAATGTTAGCGGCTAAAATTGAAGTGAACAAAGGGCTCACGTTAATGGATATTTACGAAAGCTCCGGAGCTCATGCCAATGCATACCGTGTAGCCAAACGTTTATACAAAATTACGCTAGACAACTTTGCTTACTTCGAATTAGAAAGAGTTGTTCAATACCTCATGAAGTTTAATGTGATTAAAAATCGCCCTAANCGATACCGCTATTTCAGCAATATTTTGAGGAGAGTGACTGAGGTAAGAGAAGANGAGCAGCGCATAAATCGCTTATACCTTGATTTGTTAATGTACCTCGATGTAAAAAAAGGAGTACATAAAGATGAGAGATTGATTGATCAATGTGTCAATTTACTTACGGTAAAAAACGAAGTGTTACCNGCACTACCTAGTCTTAATCGTTTGCTTTGGAGGTCTCGCATTTCCAGCATGATGTATTACAATGTTAGAGACAANCGCATTACAACCACAGTTTTGCTAAAAGAGTGGGAAGACCTTTTCAACTTTGTTATACAAAACGGACAGCTTTTAACACCATCCTTACTGCTCGAAATCTGTGAAAATAGCACAAAGGCTCACCTGNTAAGAGGAGATATGAAAGAAGCCGAAAAACTCCTGTTTTATGCTTCTTCATACTTTAAGGATAAAACCCACCCCCAATTACTTTCCATCAAACGTTGGGAAATCATTATGAAGTTTCATAGTTCCGATGGAGAAGGTGCTTGGGACTTTTTAAAAGAAGCATTACAAGGATCACTTTTTGAAAGCCTGAACGAAGAGGTTCAGGTAGAGTGGAGTATAATTATAGAACTCTTCAGAATGTTTTTCCCACAGAAGTCTTTGGATGATATGTCTTTGAGTATAAAAGGATATGGGAGAAGAAAGAATACAAACCTTAATATTTGGTTCTACATTGTTGAAATATGCCATCACCTTATAGAGAAAGATTTTGTTTCTGCCGGCCAACGCCTAGACTCCATGCGGAAATATTGTAAGAGAAATGTTTCTCTGGAACTCAATCAACATTTTCGTCCTTTTATAAAATGCTTGTACCTCATTACCACTCATGGTAGGATGCCAGATACAGAAAGAGCAAATATGCTTCTCAAAGAGGTCGAAAAAGAGAAAGTATGGTTTGTTGGAACGTATGTAGAGTATATGCCTTTGAGTTTGATTTTGAGCGGATTATCTTCTTTAGTTAAGAAATAATTAACCTCATTTAAAGCGAGCATTACATTTTTCAAAATGTAACGAATATCGTATAGTTTCCAAAAAAATAGAGCTAGGTCACAATAGTTTCGCAGTGTTAAATCATGAACTGAACAAACAACCATGATTGAAATAGTAATGAAACACAATGGAGACGTATTCTTCAAAGTGGAAATTGTGCAGGACAGTCAGGTTTTAAAGTGTTCATGGCACGGCTACACTGATGTAGAAAAAGTCAAAAACGGATCAAATTTACTGGCGTTTTATCTGAAAAGCACAGAAAGCAAGCAATTGTTTGTTGATAGCAGATCAGAAGAGGGACCATGGAACGATTCGCAGGCTTGGATTCTGGATGAGTGGATGCCAAAGGTAAAAGCGCTGGGTCTGGAAAAAACAGCCATTTTAACATCAAAAGACATGTTTAGCCTTGTTTCAGCTCAAGAATATGAAAGAAGGTCAAAGATGAGAGGGTTTAAAGTAAAATTATTTGACAATGAGCAAGAAGCTTTGGATTGGCTTATTAAGTAAGGTATTGGGGATATTGTTGTGTGGTAGCTTGGTAGAAAATGCAAAAGCTCAAACCATTGTTTTTGAAGAAAATTTCTCTAATTATCCGAATCAAACGACTCAATCTCCAGGGTTGTGGACTACTGTAGCTGGTGAATATGATGATCCTGGGATAAACAGTGGGACTAACTATTGGGGAACTTATAATGGTCGTTTTCGCTGTAATGACATTGAGGGAACAAACCAAGATGAGCAAAACTTCCTTACTACAGTTTTCTTTGATATCAGTAGCTTTTCGAAAATCGCCTTATATGGAGATTACGAGCACAATAGTGCCTCAGAATGTTCAACGTCACCATATGCAAATGATGTGATTCGTTTTGAATATACATTAGATGGTGGGGCTAATTGGATAGAGTATGGGTACATATGTGGAGACGATGATGTTCCGGGAACAATATCGAGTACATGTATGGATGGAGGAGATTCAATTGCTATAAGAGTACAAATGGCGAACAAAGCAAATGATGAAAATGCATACATTGATAATTTAAAGATCATTGGCTACAACGCACCACCAGTAGAATTCCCAAATGATACTACATTTTGTGGTTCCGCTGGAGTTTTTCTTCAGGCAACCAACGGGCAAAATTATCAATGGCAGGGGGGAGATAGTCTAAGCTGCTCAACTTGCTCTTCCGTATTTGTTTATGTAGATTCTTCTGATACGGTTTATGTAACAGCAGAAGATTCTGCAGGTTGCATAACCTCTGATACCATTGCTGTAACACTTTATGAGGGCGAATTGGATTTTGGAAACGATACGGTTCTTTGTCCCGGAGAAGTACTGACCTTAACAGCTCAGCAACCTTATGTAAATAGTTATCTATGGAGTACAAATGGTACTTCGCATTCAATTACAATAAATTCACCGGGAACGTATTGGGCAGCTGTAGACTTAGTTTGTGGGTTTGTAACAGATACTATTGTTGTAGATTATGACGTAGCTCCGGTTTCTAATCTTTCTGGAGATACTGTGATTTGCGACAGTAACTGGATCATAACCCTTGATGCGGGAATCGGTAGTAATTACTATTGGAATACAGTTGAAACAACAAGGTATATCGATATTTCTACTGAAGGAGATTATTGGGTAGAGATAAGCACGGGGTGCGGAACTATTTCAGATACTATAAATGTAAGTTACTCACTTCCTCCGGTTGTCCAATTAATACCTGATACCACGTTGTGTGAAGGAGAATTCTTGCAAATAGACGCAACTCCGGTAAACGCTTACGGAGGAGAAAATTATCAATGGAATGATGGTAGTTCTACTTCTGCGGTAGAAATTTCCTCTGGAGGAAGCTACGTTGTTACAGTTACGAATGCTTGTGGAGCAATGAGTGATACGGTAAATGTGGTGTATCAGACATTGCCTGTTCTTCAAATTAACGATACGCTGATCTACTGTAGTAATGCTCCTTTTGTAATGGATGCCAAAAACAATGGTGCTACTTATTACTGGAGTACAGGAGATACAACTCAAGAACTTGTAATCAGTACTTCTGGATATTATTCTGTAGAAGTTACCGGGTGTGACATTACTCTATACGAAGATTTTGAAGTAACCTATCAGCATGATTTCTCTTCCGTAGAATTTCCAAATGTATTTACACCAAACGGAGATGGCGTAAACGATGGCTATGGTCTAGGCGATGATGCTGTAGGCTATGAGTTTCAATCTTTTGAATTAGTCATATTCGATCGATGGGGAACAGAAGTTTTTAATGCATCAACACCTTACTTCTTGTGGGATGGAAAAGATAATGGAAGGGAATTGAATGAGGGAACTTACTTCATGGTTATGAGCTATGAAGACACCTGCTCTTCAGGTGAACAAACTAAAAAAGAAACTATAACCCTTTTAAGATAATTGAAAATGAAAAATTTCTCTCTCTCTTCTCATGCTATTACCAGGTTGAGGCCAGGCAAAAACATGGTAGCACTACTATTTGCCTTTTTGGTTTATAAACTATCTGTGGCGCAGTTCAGTATAAGTGCTATGGACAACCCTCATGAATTAACTTTTGAGGTAATGGTTGCAGGGGCTGTAAATCCGAAAATTACAGGAAGTTACCCATTGTTAGATTATGGTTTTTATAATGCAGCTCCCCCAAACCCAGGTGCTGGGACATTAAACAGTAATGCTTGGGCTCAAGATGGAGCTTCCGAAGGTTCATTGGGTTTTGGAGGTGTAGATGTTTCTCCGGGAGGAAGTAGATGGGTTGGTGTAAATAGTAGTGGCTATTCAGTTACCCAAGGTGGCCTTTACGGATATCAGACACATCCTTATGCTTCGTTTAATCAAGCTATTGGTTTTCAGCCAGATGATGGTAGTTTTACCCCGGGCTGGTTAGCATTAAAAATGGAAAACAATACAGGTCAGCAAATTAATTCAATAGANATTAGTTATGATGTCTTTGTTGTAAATGANCAGAACCGTGCAAGTTCTCTTAACCTAGAGTATTCTTATGACCATGTTACTTATACTTCAATTCCTGCATTACAATATACAACACCAGCTACGGCAACAGTAACAGTTCCACTTGGGCAAGCGGTGTCAACAGTTGGAAGTACATATGTGATGTCTNCAACATTGCCAGTTACGTGGCCAGCCGGTAGCAACTTGTATATTCGTTGGTATACCGATGATGTTGGAACAGGAACAGGAGCAAGAGACGAATTTGCTTTTGATAATGTGAGTATTACACCACATGCTACAGTAGGTCCGTCAAATACAATTGCTGTAGACTCTGTAAATAACCTCAATTATTGTATTAACGATACAATTGGTGACTCTTTGATGGTTTTCTTTACAAGTACTGATACNTTTAGTACAGGTAACTACTATTATCTGGAACTTTCAGACTCATTAGGAAGCTTTTCAAATCCTATAGTTTTAGATAGCATCTTATCAACTTCAAATGCAGATACATTTAGTTGTGCATTTCCAGCAAACATATCAGCTAGCAATGTCTACAAAGTAAGAGTTGTTTCATCAGCTCCGGNAGTAAACAGTCCTGAATACACAAGTGCAATTAGTGTAAGCTGGATTCCTGAATTGACTTANACAACAGATNGTCCAACGTGCTACGGTTATACCGATGGTTCTATAGATATTACGCCAAGTACGGCATCCGTTCCTACTACAAGTCCAACAGTGAATTATACTTATGCCTGGTCAAACAGCGCCACAAGTCAAGACCTTAATAATATTGCGGCAGGGGGGTACACGGTTGTTGTAACCGGAGCCGGAGGTTGCTCAATAACAAGTGATTCAATTATGGTTCAACCNGCAGACTCTATAGCTCCGTTAGTAAGCATTACGGATGTGAAATGTAACGGAATGGCAAACGGAACTATTGACCTTGCTGTTTCCGGAGGAACTTCTCCTTACACATACCTATGGTCAAATGGTTCAGATTCGATAGTTATAGAAGGACTATCGGCAGGCCCGTACACTTGTTTAATAACTGATGCGAGTAATTGTACAAAAACGGTTGTTTATACTGTAAATGAGCCTGCTGAATTGTCGATTGATTCGATGATAACNACAGATGTAAATTGTTATGGAGCNGCNNATGGTAATGTTTCTGTAACAGTTAGNGGNGGAACAATGCCATACTCATACTTGTGGTCTGANAATAGTACGGGGCAAAACCTTAGTAATGCTGATGTTGGCACATACAGTGTAACTGTTACAGATTCTAATGGNTGCGAATCTTTCAGTAATCAGGTAGACATTGTTCAACCCGATGAAATTATCATTACGNTAGATAGCTTAAACCATATTAAATGCTCAACATGTGATGGTGAAGTTTATGTANGTGTAACCGGAGGAACAACTCCTTACACATTAACTTGGCCAGACAATTCAAACGGATATTATTTCTCAACACCAGATACAGGNACCTATACGCTAGAGGTTGTTGATTCTAATGGTTGTANTCAAAACTTGGTTTTCCAAATATCTTTAAATACATCCATTGTTAAGTACAATCAATTGTCTGATAAGATGAAGGTTTATCCAAATCCGGCAAACGAGTCGTTTTACNTAGAATTGAAAGATACAGAAACAGATNAGAGTACTTCAATTATGGTAATGGATATTGTTGGAAACATNGTATACCAAACATACACAGGTGTAGGTTCTTCATCAGGNTCGAAATATCAANTTTCATCTGGCGAATGGGCTCCCGGAATGTATATCGTATCGGTTATTAACGAGCATAGTCAGGTTTTAGGGCAAATGCGTTTGACTGTAGTCAGATGATAGCGTTTTTGAAGAATAAAAAGTCCCTCAAACCTTTTTTCAGGTTAGCATCGTTGGGTGAACGGTGCTAACTATTTCTTCATCTCTTAATGAGGTGATAGATTAACAGTTTTGGTTTTGTTACTCATTAAAAACATCGTTCACTATGGAGCGATGTTTTTTGTTTTTTAGAACTTCATTAAAGTTTAATGACAAGTAAGAATGCCAGTTCAGAGTAGTTTAATAACTTGAACAGCACATCTAATAAAAAACTAGTGCTATGAAAAAAGTATTGTTCCTTACTGGCGACTTTGCCGAAGATTATGAAACGATGGTTCCATTCCAAATGCTGGAACTTGTAGGCTATGAAACACATGCTGTGTGTCCTGATAAGAAAAAAGGAGAGACAATAAAAACAGCAATACACGATTTTGAAGGAGATCAGACGTATTCTGAAAAACCGGGTCATAATTTTGCCTTGAATTATTCTTTTGAAGATGTTAAGGTAGAAGACTATGCAGGAATCGTTATTGCAGGAGGTCGTGCTCCTGAGTATTTAAGATTAAATNCAGCAGTAATAAAAATGGTTCAGCATTTTTTCGAGGCTGATAAACCTGTTGCAGCTATTTGCCATGGTATTCAAATCTTAACTGCAGCTGATGTTGTTAGAGGTAGAAAATTGACCTGTTACCCAGCTGTTGGCCCTGAAGTAACCCTTGCGGGTGGAGANTACCAGGATATTGCTGTTGATGGAGTGTATGTAGACGGTAATTTGGTAACATCTCCGGCTTGGCCTGCACANGCTAACTTTATGCGTGAGTTTTTTAAACTTATGGGAGCCAAGGTAGAAGCCTAAATTTTATTACCAATAATAAANGAAAGAAAGCAGATGGGGAACCATCTGCTTTTTCATTTACATCAAGCCAAATTGCTTGAAATGATGGGTAAAATGTTTGTTGTGAAACTTATTCCATTCTGTTGCAGATAACGCTCCCATAGTCGGATTAACAGGNTNTNTATNNGGGTTTTGNTTGAAAAANAGGATGTAGTCATCNAGTTCTTTGTACAAGTTTTCCTTTGCCATGTCCAGATTGTTGTACTTCAAGGGTAGTGTNTCTCCAACAGGGAGTATTGGGGCTCTAAATCCNATGGGTAGTTCGTTATCTGTTCCAATACAAACGGCTTTTATCTTTTCAGCTTTCTCTTGTCTGTATTCCAGCTTCATGAAATCTTTTCCGTTTGAAGCTCTGAGTAAAAGCTCAAGGTGTTCAACCATATGTTGTGCAGTCATTATTCCAAACCTTGGAGGTGTTTCAGAAGTTAGTTTTTCAAGTTTAAGGGCAACAGCTGCCTGATCTGTGATGTCTAAAAATAGAGTCATTATAGTGTGTTTTGTTGAGAGTCAAGTTAGAGGTTTTTTAGAGTTGAANGTGAAANATAAGGGCAAAAAAAAACCCGCGCAACGATTTCTCAGCTACGCGGGACACACTACAAGTACTAAGCTATGTCAAGCAGAGGTTAGCGAGTATTGTAGTTTAATGCTTTTAAAAAGCCCTAAAGTTTGAAGTTAAGTTAGATTAACCGGAGTTGTGGAAACAGGATTTACATCCGTAAAATTGAATTAACCCTAATAATCTTTCTATTTCCTCTTTGGTAAAGTATTCGTTAAAAAGCTCAAAACACACATAACAAAAGCAAGCGAATCATTTACCCCCTTTCATTCAACTTTACTCCAAACTTTAAGACNTACTATATTTTAATTAGTTTTCTAATGCGTTAAGGATCATTTTGTCAATGCCTTTAAACCCTTCAATGTTTGACAAATATTCTTCAATTGGGTATTCGTATTTCTTATAACGGTTATAGTTTAAACGTTTAAGTTCAATAACGTTATTAGTATGTTCGTTTACATAAATTTCAACTACGCTTTCAGGGTTGTGAATGGTAGTTACAAATGATCCTATATTACTGTTCATGTCAAAAAGATTTAAATGAGTCTATATGTTTAAATATTGTTCGTTGTGCTGACTAATGTCAAGCCCAGCTTCTTCTTCTTCTTCTGTTACTCTAAGAGCCACAAATAGGTTAGTGATTTTGTAGAGTAAAAATGATANCACTAAAACGAAAATGGTTACACCCAATAGTGCTGCAATGTGNATTAAAAAAGTATCCCATTTTCCATATACAAGTCCTACATCCTTNGCGAATACACCGGTAAGAATCATACCTACCATTCCCCCAACACCATGAGANGGGAAAACGTCTAATGTATCATCCANTGTNGTTTTCTCTTTATACTTNATGGCAAAATAACTTACAAGTGATGCCACAGATCCAATAATTAAGCTTTGCCCAATTGTTACAAAACCTGCTGCGGGAGTAATAGCAACCAATCCAACAACTGCAGCAATGCAAACACCAAGTGCTGAAACTTTTTTACCAGTAACTAATTCAATAAAAACCCATGTAAGCATNGCCATTCCACTAGCAGTATTTGTAGTGGCAAAAGCCATAGCTGCTTCTGGGTTGGCACCAAATGAAGAGCCTGCATTGAAGCCAAACCAACCAAACCAAAGCATTGCGGTTCCTAAAATTACATATGGAATATTTACTGGAACATTGTCGCTGTTTGTTCTTTTTCCTAAAACGATAGCACCNGCTAGAGCTGCCAACCCTGCTGACATATGTACAACAGTACCTCCTGCAAAATCGAGAACCCCTAGGTTTCTTAACAATCCATCAGGATGCCATGTCATATGACATAGTGGGGCATAAATAAAAATGGTAAAAAGTGTAATAAAAATGAGGTAAGCTTTAAAGTTGATACGTTCAGCAAAACCTCCGGTAATAAGTGCAGGNGTAATAATTGCAAATTTCAACTGAAACATTGCAAATAAAATCAAAGGCATATTAGGAGATAACTGTTCATTGGTTTCNGCTCCTACACCGTCAAACATCATAAAAGTTAGGGGNTTACCGATAAAGCCACCAATACTGTCTCCAAACGCTAGGCTAAAACCTACAATTACCCACAGTACACTAATTACTCCAAGTGAGATAATGCTTTGAAGCATTGTACTAATAATGTTCTTTTTGCGAACCATTCCGCCATAGAAGAACGATAGACCGGGGGTCATTAAAAAAACGAGACAAGTTGCCGCGAGCATCCAAGCAATATCAGATCCTGAAACCATAGACAGAAGCTTTCTGTATTTTAAATGTTAACGATTAGAAAATTATAGGTGAAAATCTCCCTTTGTGCCCGATAAAAATAATTCAGCATTCTGATTTGTAAATGGATATTAAGTGTTTTCTGATGTTTTCTGGTAATTATTTAATTTCGTAATGGTAAATTTGAGTATATTTCAATCTGATAAAAAATAAGACTGAATGAATTACGATATTGACAACATTGATCGCCAGATATTGACATTGCTTATTGAAGATGCAAGAATTCCATTTACCGAAATCGCAAAGAGNTTAGGCGTTTCTCCNGGTACTATTCACGGTAGAGTTAAGAAAATGGAACGTAGGGGTATTATCACCGGGGCCACATTGTCGGTGAATTACAATGCTGTTGGTTATAATTTCACCGCTTACATTGGGTTAATTCTGAATCGTACAATTGATTCGGAGAAAATCATTAAAGAACTTAAGAAAATACCAGAGGTAACTGTAGCTCACATTGCTACCGGTCAGTTTTCTATTTTCTGTAAAATCAGATGTAGAGACGCTCAACATGCTAAGCAGATTCTTTATCAAATGAATAGCATAGGAGGNGTACTAAGAACTGAAACAATGATAAGNCTTGAAGAATCGATCAATGATAAAGAACGACTCTTCAAGAGCATATTTAATTTAAATGAGTAATAATCATCGTCAAACTCTGTAGCAAACAGCATTGATATTCATTCCTGCACCTACAGAGGCAAAGACAACNACATCTCCCTTATTAATTTCGTGGCCTTCCAGTTTTCCATGTTTTACCCTGTCGTAAAGTGTGGGAACTGTTGCTACGGAACTGTTTCCTAANTCGTTTACGCTCATCGGCATAATGTTCTCCGGAATTTCTGTAATGCCGTAGAGTTTATACAAGCGGATAATTACTCCTTCGTCAAGCTTTTCGTTGGCTTGGTGAATGAATATCTTCTTTACATCTTCGATGGCTACTCCTGCATCATCGATGCATTTTTTCATGGCCATAGGTACATTTTTCAAGGCGTATTCATAAACCTTACGTCCCTTCATTTTGATGTATCGTACTCTAGGGTCAGATTCCGGGAAATTAGATTTCCCTAAAAACAGATAATAAGCTTCATCCATAGCATGTGTCATACTTGCTGAAGATAAAATGCCACTTTCNTCTGTTTCTTCATAACTCAAGATACAAGCTCCGGCACCATCAGAGAAAATCATACTATCACGATCNTAATTGTCGATTACGCGCGATAGNGTTTCACTTCCTATAACTAAAGCTGTTTTGGCAGTACCNGCTTTGAAGTAAGCGTCTGCCTGAATTACTCCCTGAATCCATCCGGGACACCCGAACAAAATATCATAGGCCACACAAAACGGATTNTCGATTTTTAACTTGTGTTTTACACGAGAGGCCAATGCTGGCAAAATGTCTGTTTGAATAGTGTGCTTACGAACATCACCAAAATTNTGCGCAAAAATAATCTGATCGATAGTTTCCGGATCAATACCAGCATCTTCAATAGCTTTTTCAGCCGCCAGAAAGGCGATGTCTGATGCGTGCATTTCTTCAGATACGTATCTTCTTTCACGAATACCGGTGATTGTTTCAAATTTTCTTGTAATCACTTCCGGTGAACTATCAATAACTTCTTGATCAGCCGTNTAAAACTTGTGATGTTGAAAATCTTTATTGGTTTGAATGACCTCCGGGATGTAGCTTCCAATTCCCTTAATTACTGTTCTTTTCATAATTATTCCATTCTCCTTTTAATTATGTGTTCGATCGTTAGGGAGATTTCTGAATGTCTGGTGCACAATTTTAGAAAAATCTAAAAAGTATTCTAGAAAAGCATGAATTTTTTGCAAATAAATTTGCTAAACGAACAGTGAACTTGAAAAGTTACTGTTGCCTGAGCAATAAAAAAGCCCGGGAAATCTCCCAGGCTTCTTCTCTTACCATCCTACTGGTTTGCTAAAGGTCAGCTACCTTCACTTAAGCGCTTTTTAACTTCTTGCATAATGTCCCGCTTCTCATCTTCATAAGTAGAGAATTGTTCTTCAGACAGAGCTCCCTTCATTTCTTTGTCTTTTTCATCTTGAAGAGACTTGATTTTNTTGAATTTATCTCGTCTTGATGATGAGCTAGACTTTAATTGTTCAACCTTGTTGGCATATTTTAGATTGATCTCGTGAACTTGGTTGTATTGATTGTCTTGTAATTCTAGTTTTTCTTTCATCACTTCGGTTTGAGCTTCAGCTCGCTCTTCAGGAGTTGAGTTTTGAAGTGTTTCTTGCATGCCTTGTGCGTAAATGGTGTTGGCAGAAACCAACATTACCATAGCGATAAGGATTGATCTTAGTGTTTTCATTCTTGAANTTTTAATTAATTGGATTACCATTCTATGCTATATACATCGCCACTATTCATTGTTAAAGTGGCTGTTTGATTACCGTTGAAAACAATAGAGCCATAAAAGCTGAACGATTCACCGGTGCTAGAACTACCTGTTATTGTAGCTGTAGCAGTACCCGATTGTATGCTTTGTGTTGACTTTTTAACGGTTAGGTCNCTTGTTTCAATTACGGTATTACTTGTGAATGATCGTTTTGATCTGATTTTTGATTGTTGACTTCCGTCACGTTCTATTGTTTGATTGAATACATAATAATTAGAACCTGCACCAAGTCCGGTAATGGTTAAATCGGCACTCACGTCATCGCTAGAAGCCATTCTTGGAGCATCGTAACTTGAGTTTCCTTCAAATGAAAATTCAAAAGAAGAAGGAGTATTACCAGAGCAGTTTANTANCCAATCCCAGCTGTAGTCATAATTNTATGTAATTACNGTTCCGCTGGGGTTTGAGCCAGATACGGATGCAGATTCAGGCTCGCCACAATAAATGGTTTCATTATAGATTTCTACATAATCACAGGCTTCTACAATTTGAATTGTAAATCCGCCAGCATCTTCTTCAATAGATTTTATAATTACTTCTGCTGCTTCTTCCTCAGAAACTGTATAAGAAGTTGAGTCATCATCGTCTTTTCTACACGAGGTAAANGCGATGGCAGGAATCATTAATAAAGGAAAGAAGTTTCTTGCCTTAAAAATGGTGTTCGACTTTTGAGGGTTAAGTTTCATGACTTTTCTGTTTTTAGTTAACATTAATTCAAATATGAGAAGCTTTAACTATCCTTTTTTTTAGAAATAGTTGAAGCTGATAATTTACTGGTTGAATCTTCTTTTGATAAGGTTTTNGCGTTGGTAATGAATATCTTGCGGAATCCGTGAATCATTATTTTAAAAGGATTGTATGATACAAAACCGTCTGATAATCCGTAAGAAGGTTCGTGTATTTCTGGTTGGTAGGTNTTGAAAATGCGNTCCCAGATCATGAGTACACCTCCGAAGTTTTTNTCAATATATATTTCATCTTTACCGTGGTGTACCCTATGTGCGCTNGGGGTGTCTATAACCCCTTCTAAAAACTTTATTTTTCCAATNATTCTAGTGTGTAGAAAAAATTGAAATAGCAGGTTTAGGCCTATAGAAGCGGCAACAAAGGCAATTGGAAAACCAATTAANATAAGAGGGGCATAAAAAAAAGGNGTGACCAAACCGCTTAGCCAGTGTAAGCGATATGCAGTGGTAAGGTTTAGTCTTTCACTAGAATGATGTACGGCATGGAATCCCCAAAGCCATTTATTGGTATGGCTAATGCGATGCATCCAGTAATAAATAAAGTCGCTGACCAAAAAAGATATNGCAAAAGTGAATGCATTTTTNGGAATGTTTAGTAAAGCATGATTAGCAATTAAGGTTAAAAACCACAGTTGAAATCCTGCTATGAAAAATTTTGAAATTTGAAATCCAACAAAGAAAATAATGTTGGTAACCGTATCTCTGTTATCGTAGCTGCTATTNTTCTTGAGTCGACTCCAGGTCATTTCNCCTAGAATCAGCAACACAATTATTCCAATAAAGATGTAACCCNTTGGGCCAAGTTCACGTTGCATCATAGCTTAAACTTTTTCCAAATTTCGTTTGAAAAAAGTTGCTATTGTGTTGTAAGTTGCTGAGACTGAAAATAAAAGGGGTGAANTCTTTTATTGATTCATCCAGTCTTTGAACTCGGCAGCTTTAGCTTTGCTAACCAAAATACGTTCTTTGGGTGCGTGAGTAATGTTAAGCGATAGCCTTCCGTTAAAATAGAAATGAACTTCCTCAACAGCGTCACGGCTGATAATGTATTGTCGATTGGCACGGTAAAATTTGTAGGGGTCAAGTTCCTCCATGATTTTNTCTAATGTACCGTCCATGGTGTAGGTAATACCATCAAATGACTTTGCCTTACAAATTTCATGTTCTGTATTGATCCAGGCAATGCTGCTGGTTTTTACAGGAACAAGTTTGTCTTTGTAATGAATAAGGTAAGATTGTCTGTAAGACTGTTTAGANGTTAGAGCTTTGATAAGGTTGTCAAAGGCGCCTTCATCAATCGTTTCAGAATTTGGCAGGGCTAGCTTTTTATGTTTGTCCAGAGCTTTCTGCACTTGTTCTTCGTCAATTGGCTTTAACAGATATGCAATGCCATTGGTGTTAAACGCTTCCAGTGCATANTCGTCATAGGCAGTAACAAAAATAACAGGAGCCTTAATTTCAACCTGAGAGAATATTTGTAGGCTCAAGCCATCACTTAAGCGAATGTCGAAAAAAGCGAGCTCAAAGGCTTCGGGATTTTCCTTTAACCATTCAACGGCATTTTTAATATCTCCAAAAGTATTCACCACTTCTATTGTGGGGTCTATACGCTCAAGAGTACCTTTTAATAGACGAAGGTTGGCTGCCTCATCTTCAAGAATGATGACTTTCATTTATTTCAGTTTTAAGAGGAAGAGTAATGCTAAAAGCTTGTTCTGTTTTTTTGATAGAAATAGGCTGCTTTAATAATAAAAGAAACCTTTCAGATAAATTGGTTAGTCCGGTTGATGTTCCGGGTTCCGGGTAATCTAAGAGTTGTATGTTGTTTGTTACAANAAGAGATTGCTCATGTCCTGNTATGTCTATTTTTAATGGGCGTGANGCTGATATNATGTTGTGCTTAACAGCATTTTCAATAAGTGGTTGTAAAGACATGTGAGGGATTTCGAAGTGTAAATAACGCTCAGGAATGTCGATGGAAATTTCAACACCGCTTTCGTAGCGCATTTTAATCAGTTCGATGTAAGAGTCCAATGCATTTAGCTCTTCGCGTAAAGTCACTAGGTCTTTAGAAGGTTGAAGAACTACTCTGAATATCTTAGAAAGGTGGCTAATGTATTTTTGAGCAAGAGGAGGNTTTTCGCTNACGATGGCTGATAGGCTACTTAAAGAGTTGAAGAAAAAGTGGGGGTTNAGTTGATTGCGCAATGCTTGAGATTGTGCTTCGATGTATAGGTTCTTNAAGCGGTCGTTCTCTTTTTCTTTGGCACGTACCTCTCGTTGGTTTTTGATAATCCGTATAACAATAAAAGCTAAAATGTGCGTGAATAAAAAGCGGATGAGGTAAGCATAACGAAACATTTCTGGCTTAACCGTGAGGTTAAAAAACATCTCGTGTGTNGTAATGCCAATGGAAAGAGCTACTATAAGAAGCATTAGGTTTCCGGCTATTGTTCTGAAGAATGAACTTTGTNCATACCTAGCTGCAACATTACTAAGGTTAATGAAGAAAACGCTTAGGCAGAACAGTCCGTTATAAATAAACTGAAATAGAAATTCAGTAAGGTCAAATTCCAGAAAACGAGCAGCNATNCCACTTTCCCTTATCGCCATCAATTTTACTGAGTTTAAAATCAGGATGATGAAAAGTGTGCTGTAACCAATAAGCCTCTTTTCTGACAATTCTAACATAATGCAAAATCAATACTCTTCATTCAATAATGGTTTTAAAACNTTGTTGAGCCTGTAAAAACAACCGTTTAAAGTTAGTTTTTTGTCTTTGAAGAAAAATTGATTTTACTATTCGTTAATGAGTTTGTACACTTTTTCTTCGATAGAATTGTTTTTCTGCTGCTGTAAAATAACCTCAGGACGAGCCACGCGCTTGTCACAATCTTTAATAGAACANCGTTCGCAAGTAACGCCCACGTCTTTTCTTTGAATAACAGCTTCTTCAGAAAATGCAATCTTTTTCTTCTGTTTGCCGTTCAGATCAATTCCAATACAAACACTACGTCTCTTGCCTGATTTAAAGGGNTCAAANTTACTGGCNGAAAGAATGAGGTATTGGTCTCCTGAATCGGGNTAGTTGCTGTGTTGAATNCCNGTTAACACATTGTCTTTCTCAACATAATTTTTCTTGTTGATCAGAATATCTGTNCTGATCCACTTTAGGCAATAGTGTTCTTTGTTCTTTATCGAGTGGGGCTGGTGATTTCTGCTTAAGTGCAATTCNTTAGTAAGGTAGGGNAACTCTGAGCTTTCATCGTGAGAAAAACGCAAAAAGAAAATTTCAGGAATGCCCATTTGTCCCGGTAGAACGTTGGTAAGTCGCTGGAAAAANGTNTCTGCCGAATCAGTATAACTCAATAACATTTCTAAAAAGGCCTCAGGATTCCATGTTTTATTTTTGAAAAACGCTTTTAAATCATCAACCAGTCGTGCTTCAGGTAANATGAGTGCTCCGGCAAAATAAGAAGCTTTGAAATTGTTTAATACATCTTCAAAATGCTCAAACTTAATCCAAGTGAAAGTTAGCGGACGTTGCTCAATTTTCATGTGAGCATATCCTAGTTCTTTNGCCANNATAAAAACACGTTGCGCTTCGGAAACTGAATTAGCTATGAGTAGTTTTTTCTTTTTAGGAATAAATACAGACCTGATTTCNCCCGGATAGTCTTCNTCAGACAATGTTTCATANTCTATCGTNTATCCAAANTCCTGAGCTAAAATTTCTTCCAGATAACTCGATTCNATTTTTCTGGAAAGGTCAACTTGGTAGCGTTTGGCAAAAACGGTAACCTCTTTTTCAATCTCCGGAAAATAGTTTTCATGGCTCTCTTGGTAACTTCTCAATGAGGCGAGGTAGAAATTTTCACGTGTCACGTCATAATGGCGAGAGATTTCAAAAAGCGTGCTAATNAAAGCCATTACTTTNTCAGGGGCGTTGGCAATAATNTCAATAAGGTTGTTTTCTTCGATGCCAAACAACTCAAGNGGAATTTCTTTTAGAATACCNCTTTTAATAATGTCGCTCAGTGGAGCCATAGAACCCGATAGCTTCATGCTTACCATTTCGTCATAAGGTGTTTCCAATGCTTCCGCAATNGCAACAACCTTATCGGGTTTAGGGTATTTTTTTCCCTTTTCAATTTCGTTCAAATAGCTTTTGCTAAGCCCTGTTAATTTGGATAATCCGAAAAGAGAAAGGTCTTTTTCTGTACGAATTTGCTTCAATTTTAATCCGAAAATGAGTCTGACTTGCTCTTCTGTAAGCTGCATGAATTCTGGGTTTTAAACAAATATATATGCTTTTGCGTACAATCGCGGCAAAACGAAAACAATAAAAATAGCGAACGTTCGCTTGTTTTGTAAAGTTTGCTTCTTATATTTGTCAACACAAAACAAATAATTATGGATACTCAAAGCATAAAATTACCGGATACAATGACTGTAAATGGAGCTCTGAANCCTGTACATCAAAAGGTTATGTCAGAGGAGGCGCTTGAGTTTCTTTTTGCGCTCCACCAAAAGTTCGATGCAAGAAGNAAAGAGTTGTTAACCAATAGAGAAGCAACTCAAACAAAATTGAACGAAGGATGGAAGCCTGATTTTTTATCAGAAACTAAAGAAATTAGAGAAGGCGATTGGACAGTTGCTCCTCTTCCACAAGATTTGATGGATAGAAGAGTGGAGATCACTGGNCCTGTTGATCGCAAAATGATCATCAATGCCNTGAACTCGNGAGCCAAAATGTTTATGGCTGACTTTGAAGATAGCAATGCTCCTTCATGGGAAAACATTGCAGACGGACAAGTCAACCTGTACGATGCAATTCGCAGAACAATCACTTTTACAAATGANGCCAAAGGCAAAACGTATCAATTGAACGATGAAGTAGCTACTTTGTTGGTGCGCCCAAGAGGTTTGCATTTGTTAGAAAAACACATCACAGTANATGGAGAGCCAATGAGTGGTTCTTTGGTTGATTTCGGATTGTACTTTTTCAACAACGCTAAAGAATTACTTGAGCGCGGAAGCGGCCCTTATTTTTACCTGCCGAAATTNGAGCACTATACTGAAGCCCGTTGGTGGAATGATGTATTTGTGTTTGCGCAAGAATATGTTGGTTTACCNCTAGGAACAATCAANGCAACCGTATTGATNGAAACCATTTTAGCGAGCTTTCAGTTAGATGAGATTTTATATGAATTACGCGATCACTCTTCAGGGTTGAACTGTGGNCGTTGGGATTATATTTTCTCGTTCATTAAGCGTTTTCACCAACAAGAAGGATACATTTTTCCAGATCGCGATCAGGTAGGGATGACAGTTCCTTTCATGAGAGCTTACTCTCAGTTAGTGATCAAAACATGTCATAAGCGTAATGTACATGCTATGGGAGGTATGGCTGCTCAAATTCCTGTAAAAGGAGATGAAGCTGCGAACAACCAGGCGTATGAAAAAGTAAGAACNGATAAAATGCGTGAGGCCAAAGATGGCCATGACGGTACTTGGGTAGCTCACCCTGCATTGGTTCAAGTGGCAATGGACGTATTTAACGAAGTTATGCCACAGGCTAATCAAATTGAGAAAAAACGCGAAGATGTTGAGGTAACTCCTGAGATGCTGATTGCTGTTCCCGAGGGAACGATCAGCGAAGAAGGTGTACGTAAAAACATCAATGTTGGAATTCAATACTTGGCAGCTTGGTTGAGTGGAAATGGTGCTGCAGCAATCTATAACTTAATGGAAGATGCTGCTACGGCAGAAATTTCAAGAACACAAGTTTGGCAATGGCTAAAGCAAGGTGTTGAATTGAAAGATGGCAGAACATTTACGCAAGAATTATACGATAAGCTCTATAGCGAAGAATTGGAAAAATTGCGCACAACAGATGTAATGAATCCAGCATGGAAGCCCAAGTTGGAAGCAGCAGCAACAATTTTTAATACGCTCGTAAATGCCCCTGAATTAAAAGAATTCTTAACCCTTGAAGCATACGATTCTTTAGGATAAGGACACGTTACAATTCAACATAAACAACAATTTTAAACTGTATTACAATGGACGCTAATAAGATAGAAGCATTAAAAAATGAGTGGGCTACAAACCCACGTTGGGAAGGAATTACTCGCCCATACTCAGCAGAAGAAGTATTGAAACTACGTGGAAGATACCACGTTGAATACAGCATCGCTCGCCATGGAGCAGAGGTGTTGTGGGAAAAATTAAATTCACAAGACTGGGTAGCTGGTTTGGGTGCTCTTACAGGTAACCAAGCGGTGCAAGAAGTTGCAGCTGGTCTTGAAGCAATTTATTTGAGCGGATGGCAAGTAGCAGCTGATGCGAACTTGGCTGGCGAAATGTATCCAGATCAAAGTTTGTATCCTGCAAACTCAGTTCCGGCTGTAGTTGAAAAAATTAACAATGCGTTATTGCGTGCAGATCAAATTCAAAGCGTAAACGGAACTGGAGAAAAAGAATGGTTAGTGCCAATCGTTGCAGATGCTGAAGCAGGTTTCGGTGGAAACTTAAATGCATTCGAATTGATGAAAGGAATGATTAAAGCAGGTGCTGCTGGAGTTCACTTTGAAGATCAATTAAGTAGTGCTAAAAAATGTGGTCACTTAGGTGGAAAAGTATTGGTTCCAACTACAGAAGCTATCAATAAATTAATTTCAGCTCGTTTGGCTGCAGATGTTTTGGATATTCCAACTTTGATTATTGCAAGAACAGATGCCGATGCTGCAAACTTATTAACTAGTGATGTTGACGAAAGAGATCGTAAGTTTGTAACCGGAGAACGTAGTGCTGAAGGTTTTTACTACGTGAACAACGGAATTGAGCAAGCGATTGACCGCGGATTAAGCTATGCGCCTTATGCAGACTTGATTTGGATGGAAACATCTCACCCAAGTATCGAAGAGGCTCGTCAGTTTGCTACAGCAATCCATGCTAAATTCCCAGGAAAATTATTAGCTTACAACTGTTCGCCAAGCTTTAACTGGGCGTCTAAGCTAAGTGTAACTGAGATGGAAAGTTTCCGTGAAGAGTTGGCAGCGTTGGGATTTAAGTTCCAATTTATTACTCTTGCAGGATTCCACGCGTTGAATACCAGCATGTTTGAATTGAGCAAAGCTTACAAAGAAAGAGGTATGGCAGGATATTCAGAATTGCAACAACGTGAGTTTGCTTTACAAGCAGACGGATTTAGTGCGGTTAAACACCAATCATTCGTAGGAACAGGTTACTACGATGAAGTTCAAAATATTGTAACAGCCGGTACAGCAAGTACAAAAGCATTGACCGGTTCTACAGAAGAAGCTCAGTTCGGCTAGTCACCGAATTGGCGTTTTGGTTGATTTTAGAGATCAACTTGGGTTTCAGTGAGTCTATAAACCGTCAGGGCACCGCCTTGACGGTTTGTTTTTTTATGGGGTGTAATGCATTCTGTTTATTTTCTAGTTCGAATGATGAGCTTGCTTTGATGTTGTTCAATTTGAATTTCATTCCCCTCTTCAAACCCTAATTCTTTTAGCCATTTTCCTTCAAGTCTGATTTCGGGAACTATTGTAACCTTCCATCTACTGGTACGGTGTTTCTTGTAAATTTTTAAGGGTCTAAATTTTTTCATCATCAACTGTTCGTTATAGCGAACAATTGATAAATAGAAAATATTGACTTTCGGTATAGTGAACACGAAAGAAGAGCAATATATTCAGCAATTAGGGGCAAGAATTCGTCAGTTGAGGGAAGAAAAAGGAATCGATCAAAAGGCTTTTGCCTTTGAATGTGAGATAGGACGAACTCAATTGTACATGATTGAAAATGGCAAGACTAACCCGCGATTATTGACCCTAATGAAAATTGCAAAAGGGCTAGAATTGTCTCTTCATGAACTTTTAAACTGAAAGGCAATCAGTCCAAAGAATTGCTAGAAATGTACCCCTGAAACTTCTCTTTGTACTGGTCTGAAACTGTTATGCGTTTTTCTCCAATAATGATTTGACTGCGTTCTACAGCATCAATATGGTTGAGCGCAACAATGAAAGAGCGGTGAATCCGCATGAAATCTTCTTCAGGTAATTCTTCTTCTAGGGCTTTGAGGCTCATTAACGTCAAAATCGGTGAAGTTTGTGTGGTAGTGTAAATCTTTACGTAATCTTTTAACCCTTCGAAATAAAGAATGTTGTTCAACTGAATTTTTAACTGCTTGTATTCCGATTTTACAAAAATGAATTCCTTTTTAGCTGTTGTTGTAGGCGCTGAAGATTGATTNTTGACTAGATCAAACCAACGCTTNGCTTTGTTCGCAGCTTGCAAAAACTCAGCATAATCAAAAGGCTTAAGCAAGTAGTCTAATGCATCTAGTTTAAATCCTTCCAGTGCATATTGATCAAACGCTGTAGTGAAAATTACCTTAGTGTTTTCAGGCAATACCTTAGAAAGTTCAATGCCNGTGAGGTCAGGCATTTGAATGTCTAGAAAAAGAAGGTCAACCNCATTCTCGTTGAGGTAATTGAGTGCATCAATAGCACTTGCGCATTTTTGTACTAGTGCTAAAAAAGGAGTCTTTTCCACATAACTCTCNACTAAATTGAGTGCCATGGGTTCATCATCAACAATAAGGCAAGTGATTTTCTTCTTTTCCATTCAATAACAATAATATTGACTTTTTTACAGTCNACCGATGTTACTAAGACGGTTAAGCCAGAAAAGGTTTAATTCAGTTGAATAGAAAGTTGAACCACAAACTCATTATCAACTACCCGCGTAACTAATTTGTGTTTGTTAGGATAAAGCAATTCTAGTCGCTTTTTAAGGTTTTGAATGCCGATGCCGGATCCACTTTTATCAGCTTCGTCTTTTGGCAAGTTAGGGTTNCGCGATATGAAAAGAATCTCATTGTCATAAGCTTCCATTTGAAAAAANANAGTTCCCTCCTGATTTGCAGAAACGCCATGTTTAAAGGCATTTTCAATTAATGAGATGAACAATAAAGGAGCAATTTGTANNTCAGAAGCCACATCCGGAAAACTTGCTTGAATGGTAGTTTTGTTAGATGTGCGTAACTGCATGAGTTCAAGGTATTTCTTTAAAAANTCAATCTCTTTGGAAAGACTTACTTTTTCGGTATTGGTCTCGTAAAGCATATAGCGCATCANTTTNCTNAAACTGTGTACAGACTTTTGAGCTTCTTCGGGAGAAAAAGCGATAAGGGAATAAATGTTATTCAACGCATTGAAAAAGAAATGAGGTTGTAATTGGTATTTAAGATGCTGTANNTCGGTTTGTAATTTGGCTTTTTCTGCTTGTTGCCGTTCGGCTTCTGTNTTTATCCAGCGNTCGGTAGTTTTTACAGCGATAGAAAAAATAAGCGGAATGCTAAACCGTACAAGATCCATGTAAATGAAAAACTTAACGGGTGGAGGTGTCTTGTCTTCCGGATGAGGAAAAAGAGTTTCGAAATAAAAATTCCACAGGTACTCTTTGACAAAAATAACGGCAGCAATAAGCACAATNTTAGAAAGTATGAACCATGCGATNCGTTGTGTAAACATCAATCGCTCTACTAAGAAGAAATAATTGAAGTAGAAAATGATAACATACAATCCCAACGGGAACCATGAGAATACTAGAATACGTTGAAATACACCTTCTTCTTCCAGTTCATTGGATAAGATGTANGGCATGCCAAACAACACGCCCCACACCATCAAGTGCAATAAAATTACGATCCATTTATTTTTACTAATCACCTTAAAGCTGTTATTCATAGCGCAAAGCTACAATAGGATCTAATGCCGAAGCCTTTCTGGCCGGATACCAGCCAAAGAAAATCCCTGTAACNGCACAAACGGAAAATGAAATAATAATAGAATCCATAGTGACAATGGTTGGCCAATTGAGAAAACTCTCAATAAAAATGGTAGCTCCAAAGCCCAGTGTAGCTCCGATTAATCCTCCTGTGATACTGATCATAATGGCCTCAATTAAAAACTGTAGCAATATGTCAATGCCACGTCCGCCAACAGCCATTCTTAAACCGATTTCACGTGTTCTTTCTTTTACCGAAACATACATGATGTTCATAATCCCGATTCCTCCGATCAAAAGTGAAATGCTTGCGATGGCAACNAAAAGAACAGTTAACATTTCGCTGGTAGAGCTAAACATGGTAATTAACTCATCCATAGAGAAAACATTAAAGTCATCTTCATCAGACCCTGAAATGCCATGTGCATCACGCAAAATCTCACTGACTTCTTCTACTGCGGCTTCTGCTTCATCTTCACTAATGGCAGAGGCTACAATTGATTGTAAATAATCAATTGCCAAAATTCGCTTTTGCACAGCAGTATATGGGGCAAGCATAACATTGTCCTGATCTTGTCCGAAGGTGTTTTCACCTTTTTCGCCCAACACGCCAATAATTTTGAATGGAATGTTATCGAAGCGAATTGTTTTTCCAACCGGATCACCTCCATCGGGAAAAATATTTTCAACGATAGTTTGNCCTATAAGCACCACTTTAGCAGAAGATTTAACTTCTGCTTCGGTAAACATGCTTCCGCTTTCTACTTCCAGTTTACGAATTGAGATGTAATCTGGTGTAACACCATAAATACTGGTGGGATAGTTGTTAGAACCATAAATGGCTTGTCCGCTACCCGATACTTGTGGTGAAATGGAAGTGATTAAAGTAGCTTCGTCTTTCAGGCGATTGTAGTCTGAAAGTGTTAGNGATTGCATTTCACTTGGATCCATTCGAACACCGCCCCGCATTCCGGCCCCCGGTCGAATAGTTAACATGTTGGAACCCATTTTCGAAATCTGGCTTTTGATGCTTTCTTTCGACCCTTCGCCAATGGCCAACATGGCAATTACAGAAGCAACACCAATGATAATTCCAAGCATGGTAAGCAAGGTTCTTACCTTGTTTAGTAAGATGGCATTCCATGCGATTTTTAGCAAATTGGATACATTCATATTAATCTTCTTTTGGTAGTGCCGCTAAAGCTTGAGCTGCACTTTTTATGTTTTGATTCTTTTGGTCTTTAATCACATGCCCATCTTTTAAGATGACCGTTCTACTGCTGAATTCAGCAATGTCTGGCTCGTGCGTAACAAACACAATGGTTTTTCCTTGTGCGTTTAGCTCTTGAAATAGTGACATGATTTCATAAGATGTTCGCGTATCAAGGTTACCGGTAGCTTCATCGGCAAGAATTACAACCGGATCATTTACCAACGACCTAGCAATGGCTACACGTTGCTGTTGTCCTCCGGAAAGTTGTGCCGGAGTGTGATCCAAACGTTCACCTAGTCCTACTTTGGAGAGTGCACTAATGGCACGTTCTTTTCGCTCGCTAGATGAAACTTTGTTGTTGTACATCAACGGTAGTTCTACATTTTCTACTGCTGTTGTTCTCGGTAACAGATTGTAAGATTGAAAAATGAAACCAATCTTTTCGTTGCGAATTTTGGCCAATTCATTTTTTGATAAATCTTTTACCCGAATACCGTCAATTTCATAAACCCCCGAAGTTGGTTGATCCAAACATCCAAGCGTATTTAACATGGTACTTTTACCTGAACCACTTGATCCCATTATGGTTACAAATTCACCTTCTTCTATGGAAAGAGAAACTCCTTTAAGTGCGTGAACCGTTTCATCGCCCATGGTAAATGAACGTTTCAGGTCTTTTATTTCAATAATGATGTTTCCCATGATTACCTAATTATTTCTTTTTGTTTGATCCTGGAGGTTTTGGCATAAATGGGCTGCTGGCATCGCCTTGTGCATCGGCAGCATCGGCAGAGACTGTCTCCATTTTATAAACCAGAGAATCACCTTCGTTTAAGCCACTTAAGACTTGTACGTTTACGCCATCACTAGCACCTGTTTGAATAGGTGTTGGTTTGATTTCTCCATTGTGAAATGTCCAAACCATAGTACTACCTTCTTCTGCTCTAGGCGGACGCATATCTTCACTGTTTTCTGTAGGTTCTCCTTCTCCCGGAGGAGGTCCTGATGGCTTTTTGCGTTGAATACCCTGTTGTTGTTCATATGCCATTAGCAAAGCCATGTTTGGTTGAAAATTCACCGCTTTAGACTGAATGGTTAAGATGTCTTCCAGTTCTAACGTGTAGATTGAAATGGTTGCTGTTAAGCCTGGTTTTAGTTTCAAATCAGGGTTCTCAGCTTTAATTACAACGGTATAGGTAATTACGTTTGACTCTTCGGTAGGATCTAAACGCACTTGTGTAACTTCTCCATTAAATGTTACGCCTTGATAAGCATCAACCGTAAAAGTAACACGTTGCCCTTCTTCAACCTGACCAATATCTGCTTCATCTACATCTGCTTCAACCTGCATTTCGCGCAAATCGCGAGCAATGGTAAAAAGTGTTGGTGTTTCATAGCTGGCAGCTACAGTTTGTCCTTCATCTACTTCACGCGATAGTACCACACCATCAATTGGTGAATAAATATCTGCATAGCTGAGGTTGGTTTGAGCTGTTTTAAGATCTGATAAACGTTGAGTAACGGTACTTTCTGCGTTTTTAAAGTTGTACTCAGACTCATCATAATCAGCTTCGCTAATTAACCCTTTCTCATACAATTGCTTTTGGCGCTTGTAGATTTTTTCGAGGTAATTCTTTTCTACCAAAGCATTGTCATATGAAGCTTGTGCTTGCAGTAAAGAAGCTTTCAAATTGGTTTTATCCAACTCGGCCAAAAGCTGACCTTTAGTAACTTCACTGTTATAGTCTACATAGATTTTTTCTACTTCTCCTGAAACTTGTGTACCTACTTCAACTTCATTGATGGGTTGAACAGTTCCGGTAGCGGTTACCATTTTAGAAACTCCGCCTTTTTCAACGGTAAGGGTTTCTACTGTTATTTCAGCGGTGCTTCCTTTTCCAAGGAAGTAATAAGCAGTTCCTGCTATTACAGCAATGACTACAATTCCGATGATGATTTTTGCTTTGTTATTTTTCATTCGATTAAAGCTTTATGTCGTTTCCTTGATAAAATGCTAAAAGTTGTGTGTATAAAATGCTTAAGTATTTGGCCTGAATGTAGGTTTGCTCAGCGGCAGTATAAGTGTTTTGACTTACCACTAAATCAATAGTACTCATAGCACCTAATTCATGTTGTTGTTGTGCCAATTCATAGGCTGATAAGGCAGCATCTCTGGCTACTTTTGCCGATAGTAATTGCTCTTGAGCAGCACGTGCATTCTGCCATGCTGTTTCAATTTTTTGATACAGTTCTTTTTCGGCACTAATCAAATTCAATTGTGCTTTTTGAATGTTGATTTGTGCGGTTTGCACCTGTGCTTTTGTGCTGTAGCGGTTAAAAATTGGAATGCTTAACGATAAACCTAAACGCTGGTTGTAGTTCAAATCCATCTGATCAGCAAAACTTAGGTCTTGTGTGCTAGTGTATCCCGAACCTAAACTTCCTGAAAGTGATAAGGTGGGTAAGTAGCCTCCTCTTGCTATGCTCACATCTTTTTCATTGATTTCAATGTTCATTTCGCTGGCATTGATTTCAGGCATGATCTCTAATGCTTGTTGGTATACTTCCATTTTGTTAGGAACTATTGTTCCTTCAAATTCATCATCAGGAGTTTGTATTTCAAACGCGTCTTCAGGCTGTAACTCTAACAGTTGCTTAAGTGTTAGCATTTGCTGCTCATAGTTGGTTTGAGCAGAAATTAAGCTGTATTTGTTTGAAGCGGCCTGACTTTGAGCATCTAAAAGATCTTTCTTCGCTAAGTTCCCGGCTTCAAAGTTGGCTTGCGAACGTTCTACTTCTTTTTCAGAAGAGTTAAGGTTCTGTTGTGCCACTTCTAAAGCTTCTTGGTTATACAATGCTTGTAAGTATGCTTCTACGATACTTAATGTGATACTGTTTTTGGCTTCTTCAACATACAGCGAGTTTTGGTTCACCAACAGTTTGTTTTGAGCAATTTGGTTGTTTGTCTGAAACCCCTGAAAAAGTGTTACAGAAGAATTTAAACCCACACTGGTTGAGTTAATTTGCTGATTCACATAATCACTTGTAATGGGGTCAATACTGGTACCATTGGTGAAACTTTGTGAAGCACTACCCGTTAAATTCGGAAGGCGCTGCATCTGTGAAGAAGTTAGCGTAACCTCAGAATTAGTTTTGGTTAATTCAGCATCTTTTACTGTTATGCTGTTTTCTATGGCGTAATTAATACAGTCTTCAAGTGTCCATACTTTTGACTGTCCGATGGCCGAAGTGGTCACCATGCTCATTAGTGTTAAAAGAAATAATTTGTCTATTCTCATGCTATTTTGCTTAAAGAAATCACTTTCAAAGTCACTAAATCACACACATTATTTAAAATGAAATAGACAAACGGGGCGATTTTATAGACGAATCGGAATTACAATCAGACCTGATTTTTAAGATGTGACGATTTTGGTAGAAATAATTGAACGGATCAGGGTGGAATTTTTAACTTGTGTTGGGAAATATTCCAGTACTATTTACACTGAAGAGCATACTCTATGAACAAGGATAAACAAGCAGAAAGAGAATCGATTGTTGGTAGAATTATCGAATTTTTGAAACTGCATTCGCCTTTCAATATTATGCAGCCCAAAGACCTTTCGGCAGTAGCGGCTAGTGCTTCAATAGAATATTTTGATAAGGACGAAATCGTATTCCATTTTGATGATTTGCTGCACGATTCTATCTATGTCATCAGAAAAGGTGTGGTTAGAATTATTTCTAAAACCAATGAATTGGTTGACTTGTGTAGTGAAGGTGAAATCTTTGGTGCAAGGGCTTTCATGTCATCTGAAGTTTATCAAGCCACAGCACAGGCAGATCCGGAAGCGTTGTTGATCAAAATTCCTGTAGATGCATTGCGCAATATCATAGTGCACGAGCCGCGTGTAATGGAGTTTTTCTTTGGCGATTTTAGTTCAGGAATGGCATTGCGCAAGCGTAAGTTGAGTGAAATTAATCGTCAGTTGAGGTCTTTTAAGCCCAATCAAGCTTCATCGTCTTTTGAAAATGTAAGGTTGCCCGATTTAAAATCTCCGGTAAAATGCGCTGAAACTACAGTTATACGTGAGGCAGCCACTATCATGCGGAGCAAAAAAGTAGGCTCTATTATTGTGGTTAATGAACAGGATTTTCCGATTGGTATTGTTACTGATACCGACCTTCGGAATAAAGTAGTGACCGGAGATGTTTCTATCGATGCTTCTATTTCTTCCATTATGACCAGCCCGGTAAAAACCGTTCCGGGAGGAAAAGCTGCTGAAGAGTACCTGATGGAAATGGTAGCATTGGGAACACACCATTTATGCATTACTGATAGCGGAACAGCTTTAGAACCTTTGAAAGGAGTAGTTACTGATCATGATTTGCTGGTAACGCGTGGAAATAACGCAGTAGTCCTAATCAAAGAATTACGCAGGTCTGATGACGATGAGCATGTCAAAAAAGTAGTAGAAAGATTTGATGAACACATTCGCAATTTAGTGATGAATGACCATCCTATTTTGGATGTGGCGCGCATTGTTCAGGGGTTTAATCGAGAGTTACTCAACCTTGTGATTTATAAATCGATTGAACACCATCAACTTTCAATTACCGAGGCTGATTTTTGTTGGTTAGCACTTGGAAGTACAGCTCGTGGTGAGCAAGTGATTCGTACGGATTTGGATAGTGCAATTGTTTATTCAAGCGAGAATCCATCAACTCAAACAGCGTTGAAACAATTGGCAGATGCTGTTTTTGAAAAGCTCATTTTCTACGGTTATGAAAGTGATAAAGCAGGTATTCAGGCCAATAACGAGCGGTGGATTATGTCCATTGATGAATGGGAAAATCAATTTAGAAAGTGGATTAGTATCCCAGAAGAAGAAGCGTTATTGCATTCAACCATCTTCTTTGATTTGATGCCCTTCTTTGGTAATGCGGCATTGGCCGATCAGCTGCAAAAATCGATTTACAGCAACTACAAAGGCAACAGGCGTTACATCAGCTTTTTGGCAGAGAATGCGTTGCGTAATCCGCCACCATTAGGCTTTTTCAAAAATCTTCTATTGGAAAAAGGAGGCGAGCATAAAAACACTTTTGACATTAAAGCCAGAGCAATGATGCCTTTGGCTGATGCAGCGCGTTTGCAAACATTAGAGTTCAATACCATGTTCCCGTCTAATACCATAGAACGCTACAAACGCTTAATGCAGGCAGATGATGCTAACAGTGTACGCTATGAAGATTGTGCTGTAGCGTATGAAATTTTTATGCGTATGCGCGCTTATGAAGGCTTAAAGTACAATACAGATGGGAGATTTGTGGATCCTTCACACCTTACACCATTGGAAAAACAAGTGTTGAAACAAACATTTGAACCTATTGCTTCCATTCAACATTTAATAAAGCCGGTATAGATGTGGAAGTTCTGGAGCAATAAGAAAACAATTCCCAAACAAGTAGATCACTTTCCGGAAGAAGTGCAGCTTTACCTTCGTCAAATTGAGGAAGGGAGAAAGATCAAATCATCTGTTCGAGAGACTTCTTATGTAGTGTTTGATTTGGAGACCACAGGATTAAATACAGCTAAAGACCACATTCTTTCTTTTGCTTTTGTACGTGTGGAAAATGGTCAAATTCGTCTGAAAGACCGTTTGGAAGGATACCTCAATATTGGTGAAAATGCTATTCAAGCTGCAGAAATTCATCATGTTACTAAAAGCGATACACTCCAAGGTGCAGATGAATATCATTTTATTCTGGCCGTATTGAAATTTATTGGGAACAGTGTTCTGGTAGGGCATCATGTAGCGTTTGATAAAGGCTGTTTAGATCAGTTAATGAAAGAGCACTTTGGGTTTGAATTACTAAACAAAACTGTTGATACCGCTCAATTGGGTGCGCGTATCGAAAATCCTATGATGAGTGGCTATGCCGGAAAGAAAGCATTTAAAAACCTCGATGCATTGTGTAAAGATTATGAGATTGTGCCAGAGGCAAGGCACAGTGCAAGTGGAGATACTTATACTACAGCTTTATTGTTCCTGAAACTTATGCGGAAGGCAGAGCAGCGAAAAATTGCGGAAATAGCAGAATAAGCGAACCTTTTTCTCCCTTTTTTGATCAATTCGGTTTAAGTTAGTAGCATCAAACTATTTGCTATGAGTACATCAAAACTGTTAATGATTCCTGGTCCTATTGAATTTCATCCCAAAGTGATAGAAGCATTGGGAAAACCAACGCTAAGTCATACCGATCCGGCTTTTATCGAATCGTTTGGAAATGCNCTTTATTTAATGCGCCAAGTNTGGTTGGAGCCAACAGGACAGCCTTTTGTAGTTGCGGGTTCAGGAACATTAGCCATGGATATGGCGGCTTGTAATTTGATTGAAGCAGGAGATANAGCCTTAGTGGTNTCATCAGGATATTTTGGTCAACGTTATGCCGATATTTTAAAAAGGTATGGAGCTGAAGTTACTATCCTTGAAGCTGAANTTGGTGAAGTTGTAACCCCTGAAGAGGTAGATGCAGCTTTGTCTAAAGATAACTATAAGGTGATGNCCTTTACTCATGTAGATACTTCTACCGCTGTGTTAATGGATGCTCAGGCNATGGGATTCTTAGGGCATAAACACAATGTGTTAACCATTTTAGATGGTGTCTGCTCTGTTGCCGGAGAAGAAATTCGTCAGTCTGAATGGGGATTGGATGTTGTGATCACAGCGAGTCAAAAAGCCATAGGTGTTCCTCCAGGATTGGCTCTAATGGTAGCTTCTCAAAGAGCAATTAAAGCATGGAATAGCCGCAAAACCCCTGTTGGGAATTACTATTGTGATTGGAGCAATTGGTGGCCAATTATGCAAGCCTANGAAAATGGGAACCCTAGTTATTTTGGAACACCACCNGTAAACCTGATTCAAGCTTTGGAGGTAAGTCTTGAGCTGATGTTGGAGGAAGGTATGAATGCGCGTTTTGAAAGACACAGAAAATTGGCTGCTGAATTCAGAAAAGCTATGACAGATATGGGCNTGAAAATTATTCCAAAATCAGAAGCCATTGCTGCTAACACGTTAACTGCTCCTTATTATCCNGAAGGAATAAATGGAGGTGAGTTTATTGGTAAAGTCAACCAAGAAGGAGTGGTAATTGCCGGAGGNTTGCTAGGGGCAATTAGAAACCAATATTTCCGTNTAGGTCACATGGGTATTGTTTCTCAAGAAGATATTGATACTACTGTGAAGGCAATAAAAGTGGCGTTAGGGAAGTAATTATTCCCTAACTCTTTTCATCTTTTCACGAATTTCATCCAAACACAAATTGCCAATACTTCCTTCGTGAGTGTGTTGTACCGTTTTTTCCGGTTTAAAGTTTCCGGCTAAGATTTCTTGTCCCAGTTGTTTGTAAGCATCGCGGAAGCTCATGCCGTTCATAACCAGTTTATTTACCTCNTCAACNGAGTAGAGGTAATCGTAAATAGGGTTGTCTAAAATGCCTTCTTTTACGATAATATGCTGTAGCATGAAATTGCAAACCTCTAGGTTGTCTTTTAACGTTTCAATCGCATCCATCATGCTTTCTTTCAATAGCTGAAAATCACGATGATAACCACTNGTTAGGTTGTTGGTTAAAAGCGTAATTTCATTCGGTAAATTCTGAATCTTGTTTGATTTAGCGCGCATCAATTCAAAAACATCGGGGTTTTGTTTGTGCGGCATGATACTAGACCCTGTTGTCAATTCTTTAGGGAAACCAATGAAATTGAAGTTTTGGCTCATGTACAAGCACACATCTGCAGAGAATTTAGAAAGTGTTCCGGCAACTGAGCCCATTGCATAACTCAACGTTTTTTCCAACTTTCCGCGACTCATTTGTGCTGCAACTACATTNTACTTTAGGGTTTCAAAGCCTAGTATTTCTGTTGTCATTGTACGATTAATCGGAAACGAAGAACCATAACCAGCAGCTGATCCCAGTGGGTTTTGATCGGCAATTTTGTATGCCGCATTCAGCATAATTACATCGTCAATCAAAGCTTCTGCATAAGCGCTAAACCAAACTCCAAAAGAAGAAGGCATAGCAACTTGCATGTGTGTATAACCCGGAATTAAAACTTCTTTGTGCTCTTTAGCTAACTGAATATAGGTGTCGAAAAGTTGTTGTATGAGTGTTNTGATGGTTTCAATTTCTTCCTTCACATATAAATGTAAATCCACTAAAACNTGATCGTTTCTAGAACGAGCTGAATGAATTTTCTTTCCAGCTTCTCCGATGAGTTTAACCAATTCGAATTCTACTTTAGAGTGAACATCTTCAAATTGTTCTTCAATTTTGAAAGTTCCCTCTTCAATAGTCTTAGCAATAATTTCTAATCCTTTTAGAATATCAGATAATTCATCAGAAGTCAATAAACCAATAGATGCTAACATCTGAGCATGGGCTCTATTACCGGCAACATCATGTTTCGCCANTTTTAAATCTAACTCACGGTCTTTTCCTACCGTAAAACGTTCAACAATGTTGTCAGTTGTGTATCCTTTGTCCCAGAGTTTCATGCGAATGCTATTTTGGTTTCCAAAGGTAATACGGAAATGGAATTACTNAGGTTATTGGTCACAAGAGCAAAAGAAAAAAGCTCCCTAAAAGAGAGCTTTTATAACATCTAAATGGTTGGTTCCGGGTCGAAACGTGCATTTTCTTTGGCTTTGCGTTTTCCTCTAAAGAAAAGAAAGAGGTTAAGGAAAAGCATAATGCCCAAATAAATGCTGAATCCACCAATTTTTGTACTCAATGCTTCAATCATTTTTTGATGNGTAAAGGCAAGATGNCTATTGAATTCGATTTTTAAAATGAGTAGAGCAAAACCAACATTTAAGAGGTAGAACCCCATTTCAAACAAGCGATTGGTAGCTGTTGCAATTTCTTCTCGTCCTCTAAAAATGTCGAGCATAAATACCTTTCCGTTCTTGAATAAACTCTTTGCTACAAAAAAAGTGAGAGCAATAACAATGGGAAGGTAAAATAAGTAACTGATGAAAATCATTTTGGCATTACTNGNCTTGATTAATTCAAGTGTTTCCATGATCGTGATGTATTAAGTTGTTTTATAATAGAGTTTTAATATTCTAATCCATAGCATGTTGAAATAGTGCAAAATGCCTAACGAGAGAATGATGAAACCAGCTTTGGTACTAATGGCNTCCAGCAATTGCAAATACGATTTGATGGTAGGCCAATTGTTAAGTGTTACAGCTACATATCCCAGGTTAACNAGGTAATAGCCAATGAGCAGAAGTCGGTTGATAAAGCGAACCATTANNGCATCNCTAAAAATTTCATGGAGATAATGCTCTCCGTTGATATAAAACCGCCAGCCAACATAGATAATGATGAAGGCCATGATGAGGCTGTATATGATGTATGTTAATNTGTTGAGCTGCATGTGTGNTTGTTTTTAAACTTTCAGTAATTATTGAAAATTAGCAAGTAAAATTTTTTATTGCCTTACTAATAACNATTGTTCTTTCTGTTTTGCATGAAGCAAATGTAGNATAAAATTCTAAACTTTCAATAAATATTGAAAATAAAATAAATTTNTTTGTGAGTTTAGAATAGTTGATGCTTAATNANCATAAAATGAACTAGTTATAAGAAGGTTTTTTGCGTTTGTTCCACCAGATGAAAAATCCGGTGATGGGTAAACTTGTAGCGATTATTCCACCAAGAAAGGTAAGTAGTTTCCCTAGTTGTCCCATCCAAGTACCCATGTGTAGCGACCAATAGGTGTTCTCNATATTTTCGTGAAGCAAAGCGCTTTCAGGTGGATTCAGGTTTTTACCACTGTATTTGTTTACAAAAACGGGGTAGTTTCCATCTCTACTTTTTAGCCCAACCATNTTNGATAAAGAGAACATGTAAAAGCCTTGCTCNTTTACTTTGTAGGTTGAAACTTGTGCAACTTCAGCCCAAGGTTCTTGCTCGAAATAATTGTCTACAATAGGGAATAAATCTAAAGCAGTTTGAGTTGAATCTGAAACCGGCAAAGAGGATTCCCATACATGATCTGCATCTCCGCCAAACGTATTGATCGTGAAATGTGCAATNGGCTTAAAAGCGATAATCAATCCTGTTGTGGTAAGAATCAACGTAAAGACCAATGAATAGAATCCTACAACATTNTGAAGGTCGTAATTGATCCATTTGGTTTTAGCTTTCCAGCGGATTGAAAAACTAGCTCTNCTNCCTGATTTATTCCATTTTTTNGGCCACCAGAGGTATAAACCGGCTAATAATTCAATGAAGAATACAATGGTAAAAATGGCTACAATCCATTCTCCGGGTCCGTGCCAATTAAACATNGCATGAAGGTGTGCCATGGTATAGAAAAAGTGAATGGTGCCATCGTCTTTCATCACCTCTCCAGTGTATGGATTCATGTAAATTAAACGCAACCCTTTTTCACGATCAAANGAATTGATTTTTACCGAACGCGAAGGATCTTTATAGGTATTGGCATAATTTGGGTTNCTGTTAGGGAACTCTTTTTTAAAGGCTTGAAGAAGTTCTTCAAACGTTAGTTTTTGATCGCCAACCGTTTCAACATGTAGCACTTNATCGTTGGCTAAATTGATGATCTCATCGGCATATACNATGATAGTNCCTGTTAAAGCAATGAAGATAATGAACAGTGCTGATACTAAACTTGGCCACAAGTGTAACCATGCAATTGTCTTTCNGAGGGTAGCTTTTCCTTTTTTCTTTCCCATTCTTGTTTTAATCGAGTAGTGGGGAACTACAAAATTTCGGCAAATGTATTATTTAATCTTATTTAGACTTATTAAAAATAGATTAAAGGTTACGGAAAAGTGTGTGGAAGAATAAAACTGAAGGGATGTTATTGAGGGCCAAACTCAGCCAGAATTTTATCGGCTANAAAAGTGCTGAGTTTTTCATAAGATTCAACTGTCCAACCGGCCACATGAGGTGATAAAATCACGTTTTCAAATTGAACCAATTTTCTAAACGTTTCAGGAAGTTGGCTTTCGCTAAGTTCCATAAATGAGGTGCTTTCGTATTCTAAAACATCCAAGGNGGCTCCCAGTACTTTTCCATTTTCTAATGCTTGAACCAAAGCTTCCGTTTTTAAAATAGGCCCTCTGGAAGTNTTGATNAGGTAAAATGGTTTGTCAAATGCTTGTAAAAACCCNGAGTTAACCATCATGTTGGTTTCTTCAGTCAACGGAAGGTGNAAGCTTACCACATCGCTGTAGCGCAAGAGGTGNTGTAGAGATACTTCTTTTGCAAACTCGTCTGAATAATTGGTTTTGTANTTGTCGTAAGCAATAACCTTACAGCCAAATCCTTTAAGGCGTTGAGCAAAAGCTTTTCCCATGACACCATAACCAATAATACCAACNGTTTTCTCTTTGAGTTCCACNCCACGGTTGGCTTCTCTCTGCCAGATTCCTTTTCGTACTTCGGCATCTCCNCGGAGAAAATGATTGAACAAAGCCAGTAACATACCCAATGCATGTTCAGCTACNGCATCGCGATTGCCNTCGGGAGAGTTAAATACTTTTACNCCTCTTTTTTCAGCTTCGTTAAGGTCAATGTTTTCTAATCCTGAGCCTGAGCGNGCTATGAATTTTAAGTTGGNAGCACAATCAAATACTTCCTTGGTAAGCTTGAATTTACTGCGAATTACAACGCCATTGGCCGTTTCCAATAGGGTTAAAACTTTATTGTGTTCAACAGTTGTAGCATCAATACATTCATATCCTGCTGCCGTCAATCGGTTTTCCAGAATNGGGTGAACCGTATCAATAAAAACTACTTTCATATTAGAGGTAAGCATAGACCAGCTGGCCAACAAAGAAATAGATNAACAGGCCAATAATNTCGTTCATGGTGGTAATAAACGGACCTGTTGCCAAGGCAGGATCAATTTTGTATTTGTCTAAAACCAAAGGAACGAAAGTACCTAAAAGTGCNGCTACAATAATATTGGTCATCAATGCTAAAGAAACAGTAATGCCCAAGTGATAATCACCATAAATGAGGTAACTGCCTAACAAAGCCAANGAAGCCAATACACTTCCGTTAACGGCTGCAACCATAAATTCTTTGGAAAGCTTAGACATCATACCTCCCATTTGGAGAGAATTGTTGGCTAAACCTTGCACAATAATNGCTGAAGATTGCACNCCNATATTCCCTCCCATTGCAGTAATCAGCGGGATGAAAAAAGCCATGGCCGGAACTAAAGCAATTGCTGTTTCATANGTTCCAATAACCATTGCGCTGGTCAATCCTCCCATCATGCCGATAAGTAACCAAGGCAATCGCGCACGTGTCAATTGCCATACGGTATCCGATTGATCTACATCGCTAGAGATACCAGATGCCATTTGATAGTCACGTCCGGTTTCTTCACGAATTACGTCTACCACATCATCAATTGTAATGCGTCCTACAAGACGATTCAGCTCATCTACTACAGGCAAAACCACAAGNTCATACTTTTCCATAATAGCAGCCACTTCTTCTTGAGGAGTGTAGGTTTTTACNTAGGTAATGTTATTGGTATAGAGGTGAGAGATGGTTTCTTTTACAGGTGCAAGCAGTAGTTTTTTGACTGAAAGTAAGCCGAGTAATTTATTGTTATCGTCAATCACATAAACAGCATAAACTTGTTCCATTTGCTCTGCCTGTTTACGCATTTCCTTTACGCTTTGAGTAACGGACCAATTTTCGTTGACCCAAATCATTTCTTTTCCCATCAGGGCACCGGCAGTACCCTCATCATAATTTAGAAGGTCTACAATGTCACTGGCTTGTTCAACATCATCTAGTTTAGAGATAACGTCTTCTCTTTTACCTTCAGGGAGTTCGGCAATGATATCGGCAGCATCATCAGAATCAAGGTATTCGATAAACTGATGCGCAATTTCTTCAGAAGTAAGTGCATTGAGAAACTTTTCTCTTACATCTTCNTCCANTTCAATTAATACCTCTGAAGCTTTGTCACCAGGAAGTACTTTGCCCAATATTTGAGCACTTTCAAGNTCTAACTCATCAAGAATNTCGGCAATGTCGGCAGGGTGTAACTCACCAACAAGTTCAATCATTTTTGCTTCGTCAGAGGCATCGATTGCAACCTGTAAGTCTGTTAAATATTCTTTGGTGAGTTCAAAATTCATTGCTGCCACTGCGTTTCGCAATCAAAAATAGCATTTCTTTTCTGCGTAGAGGTCNGTGTGGGCAAGGCTTAACGAAAAGGCAAAAGATAAACCTGATGTGTTTTATTCTGCTTTTAGCATTTGAGCCAACTGAACAAACTCATCAACTGATAGTTGCTCAGGGCGTTGGCTAAACAATTCNTGTACTAAAACCTCTTTTGAAGGAGCCAATGATTTAAGGCTNTTACGCAGTGTTTTTCTTCGTTGGTTNAACCCTGTTTTTACTACNGTTTTAAAGAAAGCTTCATCACAATCTAAATGCTGAACATCGTTGCGAACCATGCGAATTACCCCACTCTTGACTTTGGGAGGAGGATTGAATACGTTTTCGCTAACGGTAAATAAGTATTCGATGGAATAATAAGCTTGCAGCAAAACACTTAAGATGCCATAACTTTTAGATCCGGGGGGAGATGCAACACGCTCGGCCACTTCTTTNTGGAACATACCCACTAATTCAGGAACCTGATCGCGGTAATCGAATACTTTAAATAAAATCTGAGAGCTAATGTTGTAAGGGAAATTTCCCGCTACAGCAAAAGGAGCTGTAGAAAATTGGTGGAGGTCATACTTGAGAAAATCTTCAGACAAAATACGTCCTTCCANCTCTGGAAAATGTTGGTGAAGGTATGCTACCGATTCGGTATCTAACTCAATAACTGTAGTTTCAAACTGGTTGTTTTTGAGTAGGAATTGAGTCAATACGCCAGTTCCGGGACCTATTTCCAATACTTTGTCATAACCATTTCCTGTGAGCCCTTGCGCAATNCGTTCGGCAACACTCATGTCTGTGAGGAAATGCTGTCCCAGATGTTTTTTAGGGCGTACGTTCATCCGTTTTACCTTCCTTANAGATTTGAGTTGTGATCAACCATTTCTAATAATGTCCTGAACGCAACAAATTTGTCTTTGTATTTATTGAGGTGTTCTTCTTGCAATGCTTTCGCATGATTTTCTTGATAATCCTGTAGATCATCCATGCTGTTACACAAGTATTGAATAGAGTAATTAGTTCCTTCAGGGTCGTCCATCATCACTTTTGTCATGCGGTATTCNATAAACTTTCCAGTGGCCATAACATCTGGAATATGTTGGGTTCTCATCCAGTTTAGCCAATCGTTATGAACTTCGTTATCGATTTTAACCGTTACGTTGTAAATAATCATGTGTTTGATTTTTGCGTTGCAAAGGTAGAACAAGTCGATCAGTTAAGTTGATCTCCTCTAAGCTCTCGGAAACGTTTACGTGCTTCTGCTACAAAAACNCTTCCCGGAAAATCAACTAAAAGCTGTTGGAAAGAGGCTTTTGCTTTCTCTTTATCNTGTAGTTGATCTTCGTATAAAACGCCCAAATAATAAAGGGCTTCGTCTCCTAGAATATCATCGCTATATTGCTCAGAAATTTGCTGAAGTGCTTCTGCTGCTTTTTCAAATTGAGCCTGCTTGAAATAAATCTTATAGCGCAGATAAAGAATATCATCTTCTANCGAATGNCCGGGGTATTTGATGTTAATGGAGTCTAAAGTAGNGATGGCTTCAGCNTATCTTTTTTGCTCGGTATACAAATCAGCGCGGGCAAACATTTCCATTGGAACATAAGTGGTATCGATNGTCGTGTTGTCTGTGATTAGTAATGAAATGTACATGGCATCATTGGCGATAAGTTTGGACGTTGAGCC
This sequence comes from Crocinitomicaceae bacterium, assembly GCA_002705995.1. Lineage (GTDB taxonomy): Bacteria > Bacteroidota > Bacteroidia > Flavobacteriales_G > Salibacteraceae. The sequence continues at coordinate 361,572 of PAJI01000005.1, forward strand.
TTTCAAAACATCTAATTGTGCCTTTGCCCAGTCAAAATCACCCNTATAGTAACCNATTTTTCCNTATTTGAANTTGGCTATTTCTCCAATAGGNTCATACTTAAACATTTTCTCTGCCTGACCATAAAGTAGTGCGGCCTCCCAAACTTCATTTTTCATCAAATAGTAATCACCCAAGTCTATTTTAGCCAATGCAATAGCTGTTTCTGGTAATCGGGGAGTAGCAAGCAATTCATCCAATAAAGCAATTGNTTCATTTAAATGACCTAATCTTAAGGCCAGTACCTCTGCATACTCTCTNACTACAGCTTCAGTAGCATAGGTTATTCCCTCTTCAGCAATATATTGCTTGTATTCTTCAGCTANAGGCTGCCAGTCAGTAACTGTAGCTGTATAGTTTTCTTCCAGTTGAATTTTTTGCGTACTCAATTTCTGACGATAACCTTCATGNTAATAAGGGGCTTTTTTACCGTATTTAATAACAGCATCAAAACACATTTCGGCCAGCTTATAGTCTTCATTGTTTTTGTAAAGTTGACCCAACGCTAANAAGCGTTTTCCCGATTCGTTTTTTCGCTTGTCTAATGCTTTGGTTTGTGCAAATGCACCATAGAAATCTTTTTGTTGGAGGTAGAGCCAAATGAGCATCTCGCTGAATACATATTCATCAGGATTCTTTTGTACTTTTTCCAATAAACCTTTGCGTAAAGCTTCGGTACTTTCACCCGGATCTTCAAAGTCAAAGTTACGGTTCAATGCATTTTGAATGGTCTGCAAATAACCGGGATTGGTTTCAATCATTTCCANATAAAGCGCTACCATTTGGTCATATTGCTTCATTTGGCCGTAGAGCTCAGCTACTTCATAATTGAAAGAATAAAATCCACGAATGAGCTTTCTACCTTTCTCATAAGTTTGGAGGGCNTATTCNTTTTCCCCGGCTTGAACAAACTTCCTGGCGATGGTAATGATGTATCCTTGATTGCCATCTAATCCTTTAATTACAGCTTGGAATTCTTTTTCGGCCTTNTCNTTTTCACCTAATCGGTTATACAATTGGCCAAGTTCTATNCGAAGTGTAAGATCTTGTGGGTTTTTACGAATAAACCGCTTAATGAGCTTTTCGGCTGCATCATATTTATCTTGTCCTAAAAGCGATTCGTAATAACGTGAAAAATGAAAGCTTGATGGGATTTGTCCNTAGAGCTTTTCGTAGTAGAGTTCTGCTTTAGCAAATTCTCCTTGGTTGAAATATTCTTCGGCCAATTGTTCATCAGAAATTTGTGCAGAAGCTCCAAGAGAGAGTCCGCACAAAATTCCGATNATGACAATAAAGAATATTCTTGGCATATTGGGTTAACGAATTCCGTTGATATTCATTTCATGAATGACAGAATCTACCAAAGGATATATGCCGTTATAATTGGCTACATAACGATCACTGGCTTTTGGGTAGGCTGAAGCGCTGGCAATTACTTCTCCGGCAATTTCCGTTTCGTTTTTCAGGAATTCTTCAACCTGAGTTTTCGAAAGNAGATTGTTTACAATNTCTGCTTTTAGGTTGATCAATTGCTTTTCGCTTTTTTCTAACTCTTCTTTTGTATGGTTGGCACGCTTAATCAATTTCTGCATGTTGCGATAAGCAGATTTGTATTCACCTAGTGCAAAGGCCAAATCTTTGCTCATGGTGTCTCTGTAATTCTTTTGAATAAACTTCAATTGATTGCTAGCATTTCCAGCCAAATCTAAAAGCATGTCTTGATTCACTGAATCAATTTGCTTTTCTGCAACAGCAAGTCGCAACTGAAGAGAATCAATGCGCTTGATTTCTGCTTCGAATTGTGAGTTGGAACAGCTNAAAAGAGAGAGGGAAACAATAGTTAAAAGTAAATATCTCATAATACTTATTGAATGATTTCAAATCCGGTGTAAGGTACCAAAGCTTTTGGAATTTTGATGCCTTCTGGTGTTTGATTATTCTCTAACAATGCAGCCAGAATACGAGGAAATGCTAAAGCACTACCATTTAATGTATGGGCTAAATGCGTTTTTCCATCTTTTCCTTTGAAACGACATTTTAAGCGATTGGCCTGAAAACTTTCAAAGTTTGAAATACTACTTACTTCTAGCCATTTGTCTTGTGCAGCAGAATAAACTTCCATGTCAAATGTAAGAGCTGAAGTAAATCCAAGATCTCCACCACACAATTTTGCTACGCGGTAAGGGAGTTCAAGTTTTTCAAGTAAACTTCTTACATAACTTACCATTTGATCAAGTGTTTCGTAAGAGTTATCAGGGTGAACAACCTGTACAATTTCTACTTTGTCAAATTGGTGCAAACGGTTTAGCCCTCTAACATCTTTACCATAAGAACCCGCTTCTCTACGGAAACATGGTGTGTAACCACACAATTTTTGAGGGAAGTCATCTTCTTTTAAGATAACATCTCTAAAAATGTTCGTTACAGGAACCTCTGCTGTTGGAATAAGGTAAAGATGATCCAATTCCGTATGGTACATTTGACCCTCTTTATCAGGTAATTGGCCTGTTCCGTATCCCGTAGCTTCATTTACCAATAAAGGTGGCTGTGTTTCTTGATAACCTGCTTCAGTAGCATGATCAAGGAAAAAATTCAACAAAGCTCTTTGTAAGCGAGCACCTTTTCCACGATAAACAGGGAAACCTGCTCCTGTAATTTTTACACCTAATTCAAAGTCAATAAGGTTGTATTTAGAAGCTAATTCCCAGTGAGGAACTGCACCATCGTGTAATGTTGGAGCATCCCCATGAGTATCAATTATCTCATTGTCTTCATCAGATTTTCCTGCTGGAACTTGTGGGTTGGGTACATTAGGAATGTGATAGAGCAATTCTTGCATTTCATTTTCTGAGATAGAAAGCATTTCTTGAAGCGCCTTATTCGTTTCCTTTAATTCAGCAGTTTTTGCTTTTAAAGCATCAGCTTCTTCACGTTTGCCTTCTTTGTAAAGCCCACCAATTTGTTTAGAAATGGTATTTGCTTCTGCAAGGTTGGCATCGAGTTGACCTTGGGTTTCACGTCTTTTCTGATCAACTTCCAAAAGCTTATTGATGATCTCTTCGCCATCAAAATTTCTTACTTTGAGGCGTTCAATCACCTCTGCTTTATTCTCTCTGATGTATGCTATCTGCAACATGGTGTTTCAATAAATTTAGGGTGGATAAAATTAAGACTAATCTGTCAGGGTAAAGTTCATAAAAACAAAAAATCCCGGAAGAAACCTCCCGGGATTACAATAAAATAATATTCAGGTTTCAATTAAGCCTCGAAAGGATCAACTGAAATAAAGGATTTGTCACCTTTTTTGCGATCAAAACGAACAACACCATCAATTAAAGCAAAAAGAGTATGGTCTTTACCCATTCCTACATTTTCACCTGGGTGATGTTTTGTTCCACGTTGACGAACAATAATGTTTCCGGCTTTTGCCGCCTGGCCACCGAAAATTTTAACTCCAAGTCGTTTACTGTGCGACTCGCGACCGTTTTTCGAACTACCGACACCTTTCTTGTGAGCCATGGTTTTATCAGTTTAATTGATTCTTACTTTTCTTCTTTTGGTTCTTCAGCTTTTTTCTCAGCAGCTGCTTTTTTAGCAGTTGTTGCTTTCTTAGCTGGTGCTTTTTTCTCGTCTGCTTTAACAGCTGTTTTCTTAGCTGTTGTTTTTTTAGCAGCAGGTTTCTTTTCTTCAGTTGCTGGAGCTTCTTCTTTTTTAGCTGCAGGCTTAGCCGCTGCTTTTGCTCCACCTTTTTCAGAAATACCTTCAATTACAATTGAAGTAAGGTACTGTCTGTGACCATTCTTCTTCTTGTAACCTTTTCTTCTTTTCTTTTTGAAGACAATTACTTTGTCTCCTTTAAGGTGCTCAACAACTTTTGCTGTTACGGTAGCACCGCTGATAACCGGGGCGCCAACATTTACTTTTCCATCGTTATCGATTAAAAGAACTTTATCGAAAGTTACTGATTCACCTTCTTTGTTCTCTAAACGATGCACATAGAGTTGTTGGTCTTTTGCAACTTTGAATTGCTGCCCTGCTATTTCTACAATTGCGTACATCTGTGTTTGTTTAATATACTGATTAACAATCTAATGTTTATAAAGGGGTGCAAAAATAGACAAAATATTACTACAGGCAAATCATTTCTGAAATCTTCGTTTGTTGTTAATCAATGAAATACCCAAAAGAATAACTCCTACAAAGATAAATTGAACCATTGAAAAACGTTCGCCATCAAGAACACCCCACAAGATGGCAAAAACCGGAATCATGTAAGTTACACTTGAAGCAAATAATGCACTGGTTTCTTTAATGAGCAAATTGAAGATGTAAACGGCTAGTGCTGTTCCAATTACTGCAAGAATAGTGATATAGCCTAAACTCTGGAAGCCTTCTGGAGAATTGGTCAGGTGGTCAATAAAGTCTGTGAAACCAAATAAATAAATTCCGGCCAGAGGGCCAATGATGTAAAAAGAAAGGGCTGTTACCGCTAAAGAAGGAACAGTTTGTAAGTACATCTTGATGATGTTAACATTTACTCCGTAACTGGCTGCTGCAATAATGGGGAGTAAAACATAAAGGTTAAAAGCATCGAATGATGGCTCACTTCCCGAAAAATAGATAAGGCCAGCAGCACCTACAAAGCCTAGCGAAACACCTATAATACTAGACTTTTTAAAATGTTGTTTGAATAGCAATAGCGCAAAGAGTAATGTGAAAAGCGGTGTTAGTGAGTTGAGGATACCACTTAATGAGCTGGTTATTTGTGTAATAGAAATAACAAATAAGAAATAAGGAAAAGCAGACCCGAATAAACCAACGGCCAATAAAGGCAAGCCTGTAGATCCTTTTAAATAGGAAATGTGTTTGAATGAAAAAGGAGCCAGAACCACAAAAACAGTAAAGATGCGATAGGCTGCAACCTCGTTGGGTTCAAAGCTATCCAGACCTCGTTTCATCAAAATAAATGAGCTGCCCCATACAAAAGCAAGAAGAATTAGCGTTATCCACTGGAGCCACTTTTTTGAGAAGTCAATTTGCATGCTTAATTCTGTTTTTAATCATTTTTAACAGCAAAGATGGTTGAATTGAGCAATTAATCCTTCTATTATTGTAGGCTCACTATGTGAAAATTTCTACCCTGTTTAATGAAAAACCTAAACTGAATGTTGAAAAACCTGAAGCCAGTATCCAAATTACTCATCGTAGTAGTTTTACTGGGAATAGTCGCTGCTATATGGTATTCTTCCGGAGATGAAGATCAAGAGCAAATTTATGCCAAAGTAGAGCATGGGCCATTTGAAATTAATGTTGTTGCTACCGGAGAATTAAATGCAGAACACTCTGAAAAAATAATGGGCCCGAGAGGAATGCGCAGAGTAGGAGTCTGGAACACAAAAATTACAGATCTAATTGCAGAAGGTACATACGTTAACAAAGGAGAGTACATTGCTGAACTCGACCGTAGTGAATTGGCCAATAAGCTAAAAGAGATTGGTACTGAGCTCGATAAAATAACTTCTGAATACAAAGCAGAAAGACTTGATACGGCCTTAACACTTCGCGAAGCAAGAGACAATTTAGTGAATCTAAAATATGCATTGGAAGAGAAAGAGCTGATTCTAAAACAATCAAAATACGAGCCACCGGCAACTATTCGTCAGGCAGAAATTAACTTAGAAAAAGCGGAGCGTGAGCACGATCAGGCAGTACAGAATTACCAGATTAAAAAAGATCAGGCAGAAGCAAAAGTTTCGCAGGTAGCAGCAACACTCCGCCAAACGGAGTTGAAATATGAGCAAGCTGTTCAAACGATAGACGAATTCACCATTAAGGCTCCAAAGTCTGGAATGTTAGTTTATCATCGAGATTGGGATGGTAAAAAAATACAGGTAGGTTCTCAGGTTTCGGCTTGGGATCCGGTTGTAGCTACATTGCCNGATATGTCAAGCATGATCTCCAGAACCTACATTAATGAAATTGATATCTCTAAAGTACAGAAAGACCAAGCGGTAGATATTAAGGTGGATGCATTTCCTGATAAAGACTATTCTGGCAAAATTGTAAACGTGGCGAATGTTGGGGAGCAATTGCCCAATTCAGATGCGAAAGTATTTGAAGTAGACATTCTCTTAAGTAGGGTAGATACCATTCTTCGCCCTTCAATGACAACATCAAACAATATCCACATTCATAAATATGAATCAGTGTTGTTTATTCCAATTGAAGCGGTAATGAAAAGCGACTCGGTTACTTATGTCTACAAGAGAGATGGAATAGGAAGTATTGCTACTGAAATAAAAGTGGGTGTAGCCAATGATAATTTCATTATAGTTGAAGAAGGGCTGGCAGAAGGTGAAGAGGTTTTATTGAGTAATACGAAGACAGAAGAACCTTTACAAATAGAGCGCTTATAATGAATAGAATCTATGCATTATTTGAGCGCAATAAGCACAATTTTATTATTGCTTTTGAGGCAGTTATTGCCAATCGCGTGCGAAGTATGCTTACCGCATTGGGGATTATTTTTGGAGTGGCTGCGGTCATTTCAATGATGGCAGTAGGTAAAGGTGCAGAGCAAGAAGTACTAGAGCAAATAAAATTGGTAGGGGTTAACAATGTGGTAATTACCCCTCAGGCCAGTGCTGAATCTATGGCGGCAGGAAGTTCTACCAGCCAGAAAAAGAAAAATAAATATTCTCCGGGGCTATCTATTTCAGATGCAGAGGCTATGTTAAAAGGTATTCCCACGGTAGAAGCAGTTAGTCCGCAAATTTCATATGATCTTACCGCTGTTTCAAGTGGCAGACAAGCATCAACAACATTGCATGGTGTTGTTCCTGAGTACTTTGATGTCTATATGGTGAAAACAAAAAATGGAAAAGTTTTTAGTGATTACCAGATAAACAATCATGATCCAGTGTGCATTATCGGAAGCGGATTGGTAAAAAAACTCTTTCCTTATGATAATCCGATTGGTAAACGCCTGAAGTGTGGAAACGTGTGGTTTACCATTATTGATATTGTAGTTGCAGATGATCAGATAAGTGATGAACTTGAGGAGATGGGAGTGAATTCGTTACGTTCAGAGGTCTTTATTCCTATTGAAACAATGCTGTTGCGTTACAAAAACAAAGATTTGATCACTGAAAAAATGATCAATAGCAGTTATAGCGATGATGATGAGGATGCAACAGTTGAAGATGAAAAAGATTTGAAAGAATACCATCAGCTGAGTAAACTAGTCGTGCAGGTTGATGAGACAGAACATTTAAAAGCTACTGTAGATATTATTCAGCGAAGGCTAAAACGACTTCACAATGGTGTAGAAGATTTTAAAATAACTGTTCCCGAATTATTGCTAAAACAACAGCAAAAAACCAAAAACATCTTTAATCTGGTATTGGGTGCTATAGCTGGAATTTCTCTTATCGTTGGCGGAATAGGAATCATGAACATTATGCTGGCTTCAGTAATGGAACGCATCAAAGAAATAGGATTGCGAATGGCTATTGGTGCGCAAAAGAGAGATATTAGAGTGCAGTTTGTTATGGAAGCATTGATTATTAGTGTGTTTGGCGGCTTGTTTGGTGTTTTGTTAGGATTAGCATTGGCACAAATCATCAGTAGTGTATTTGAAATAAAGACCATTGTGTCACTTTGGTCAGTAATAGTTTCGTTTGGTGTTTCTGCAGCGGTAGGAGTAATGTTTGGCTACTTTCCAGCCAAGAAAGCTGCTGCAAAAGACCCTGTTAACTCTCTTCGATATGAATAAACGATTTTCCCTGTTTTTTCTCTTAGCACTGTTTGTCTTTTGCGTGGAAAGCATTGCTCAAGATACCCTCCGTTTAACCCTCGATCAAGCGGTTCAAATGGCAAAAGATCAGTCGCTACAAATGCATGTGGCTAAAAATCGTTACAAGAATGGGTTTTACAGTAATAAATCTTTTTGGAGGTCTTTTTATCCTGAGATATATATGGATGCAACATTGCCGAATTTGAATAGAAGCTTAAGTCAGGTTACTCAAAATGATGGTACCGATGTTTTTATCCAAAGAAGTCAGGCTGTTTCAAATGTTGAACTCAACGTCAGTCAGAAAATTGCTTGGACAGGTGGTACATTGTCGTTAACATCAGGTTTAGATCGTATTGATCTGTTTGGAGATCAAAGTTCAACAAGTTATTTGTCAAGTCCGGTAGGAATTACATTAGACCAACCCCTGTTTGGGTTTAATAGNATGATCTGGAATATCCGNCTCCAGGAAGTACAACAAAACCAGTTCGATCGTCAGTATGATGAAGATGTGGAAGAAGTAGCTCGTCAAGCAAGTGAATATTATTTTCAGCTGTTGCTAGCAGATATCATGCTGTCAACAGCTGAACAAAATAAAACCTATAACGATACGATTTATCAAATCTCTCAAGGGAGATTTTCAATGGGTAAAATNGCTGAAAATGAACTCTTGCAAATTGAATTGGCGTTGTTGAACTCCGATATGGCACTACGACAGGCAGGACTGAATTTTCAGATTGCTGAATTGCGTTTGAAAAACTATTTGGGACTGATAGATACAATGACAGTTGCTCCGGTACTGAANGATGTAATTCCATTAATAGATATCGATTTTCAGAAAGCAATGAGTATGGCGCTAGAGCGTAATTCATCACAGATTGAATGGCAGGCTAGTCAACTACAAGCCGACCGAGATGTNGCAAGTGCCAATGCAGATCGCAGGCCAAATATCGATCTGTATGCATATTATGGATTGTCGCAAAGTGCTGCTGATTTAGATGCTGTTTACACNAATCCGCAAGACCAACAATTGCTACAAGTAGGTCTTCGAATTCCAATTATCAATTGGGGAATGGCCAAGGCGAACTACCAGGCAGCTGTAGCTCAAAAAGAAATGACCTCGGCAAACTACCAAATCGCATTGTTGAGCTTTGAACAACAAGTGCTTTCACAAGTGCGCAATTTTGAACTGAAATACAAAGAAGTAGAATTGGCTAAACGAGCCGATGAGATTGCACAAAAACGTTTTTTTGTGACACAGCAGCGCTTCAAAATCGGAAAAATAGAGATGACAGANATGAACTTGGCAACCTCAGAAAAAGATGCAGCTCGCAGAAGNTACATTCAAGCATTGCAAAGTTTTTGGGATAGCTATTTTCANCTNCGCATTTTAACTCATTACGACTTTGAAGAACAACAGATTATTGAACACGAAACGCCAGATGTGCACTAATCCATAAATCTGACCCTTTATCACAAACTTGATTACATCAAAACCACATTAAATTACTTTTGAACGAATGGGAAAAGTCATCGAAATAGATCAGGTCAAGCGCGAATTCCAAGTGGGAACTGTTTTAGTGCAGGCATTGAAATCCGTTTCCATTGATATTGAGCGAGGAGAATATGTGGCNCTTATGGGNCCTTCAGGGTCAGGAAAATCTACATTAATGAATATTCTGGGTTGCTTNGATACTGCTACAGGCGGAAAGTATGTCTTAAACGGAACAGATGTTCAATTGCTTGATGATGACGAATTAGCCGAAATTCGAAATAAAGAAATCGGATTTGTGTTTCAGACCTTTAATCTTTTGCCTCGATATACAGCATTGGAAAATGTGGCATTGCCTTTAATCTATGCCGGAATTCCTAAAAAAGAACGNGAAGAAAGAGCTGCAGAAGTGCTTAAGCAAGTGAATTTGGGAGACCGTATGGATCATAAACCCAACGAAATGTCAGGTGGTCAGCGCCAGCGTGTAGCTGTAGCGCGNGCATTGGTTAATAGTCCTTCAATTATTTTGGCAGATGAACCTACCGGAAACCTNGATACAAAAACATCGCATGAAATTATGCATTTGTTTGGCGAAATTCATGCACAAGGCAATACCGTAATATTNGTTACGCACGAAGAAGATATTGCTGAACACGCGCACCGAATTGTTCGATTGAGAGACGGAGAAGTCGAGTCGGATCTAAAAAAAGCGCACAACGTTTAAACAAAACTTCCGTTTTTGTTTTGTAGAAAGCATACATCTGTTATAATTAGAGATGCATTCATTTATACTTACTCAATGAAAGTTTATACTAAAACAGGAGATAAAGGGGAAACTTCTCTTTTAGGAGGANCCCGGGTTCCTAAGTATCATCAACGCATAGAAGCGTATGGNACTGTTGATGAGCTTAATTCTAATATAGGGTTACTCAGAGATCAGCCAATAGATGATTCTACGCGTAAAATGCTGATCGAAATCCAAGACAGGCTTTTTACATTAGGGGCAGCATTAGCAACAGATCCTAAACGAGCTCCAAGAACCAAAGTTCCGGTTTTAACCGAAGAGGATATTACCCTTCTTGAAACAGAAATGGATACGATGAATGAAACATTACCGGAAATGNGTTCGTTTGTATTACCAGGNGGNCATANGGCNGTTTCNGTTTGTCANATTTGNAGAACAGTTTGCAGAAGAGCTGAACGCAGAGTGATAGAGTTGGAACAGTCAGCAGAAATCCCTACATTAATAGTACAATACTTAAACCGTTTAAGTGATTATCTGTTTGTCTTGTCACGGAAGTTGACGCAAGATTTGAAAGCNGAGGAAACTCCTTGGAAACCTAGAGTTTAACTTAATTTTCGGACAACAAATATTTAAGTTGCATTTGTGCAATAAAAAATTACTTTTGCGTTTTTGAAAATCAACCTTAAAACGAAAGCCATATGTACTGGACATTAGAATTAGCTTCTTACCTTGAAGACGCACCTTGGCCAGCTTCCAAGGATGAGCTTATTGATTTCGCCTTGCGCACAGGAGCTCCGCTAGAGGTTGTAGAGAACCTACAGGATATTGAAGATGATGGTGAAATCTTTGAAACCATTGAAGATATCTGGCCAGATTATCCAACGAAAGAAGATTTCTTCTTTAATGAAGATGAATACTAAAAGTTGAATAACATTACTAAGCATAGAAGCCGTTGTGTATGTATACGCAGCGGTTTTTTTGTGCCGTATAGTCACATGCTGACAAACCTTNCTTATTAATACTATCTTCTTATGTCGTATAGGTTAAGGTTTCTTAGTTTGCCCTATTTTTGCAACCCCACATTGATTTAGAGAACATTTGTCTGCCAATGTGCCATGCTTTTACTTGAGGTATGATAATTGGCAGNTAAAGAGAAATATTCAAAAGTATGTTTGACATTCTTTCCAAAGCAGTTGAGAAAATACTAGGTAACAAAAGCGACAGAGACATTAAGTCGGTGATGCCAATTGTTGAAAAGACAAAGGCAGAATTCGAAAAATTAAGTGGNCTNTCAAACGATCAATTGCGTGCTAAAACTACCGGATTTAAAGCGAAATTAAATGAAGCNNTAAAGGCTGAGCGCGATGAAATAGAAAAAATTCGCGAGCAAATTTCTTCAACTCCAAATATGGATGTAATGGAGAAAGAAGGACTTTANGAGCAAATTGATAAAATAGAAGAAGGCATTACTGAAAAGTTGGAAGGGGTGCTTAACGAGATTCTTCCAGAGGCTTTTGCAGTCGTAAAAGAAACAGCTCGAAGATTTACCGAAAACGAAACACTACGAGTATCTGCCACAGATTTTGACAAAGAATTGGCTGGGCAACGTGATTCGATTGANATTACGGGAGAAGAGGCGATTTGGAAAAATAGCTGGATGGCNGCAGGAGGTGAAGTAACCTGGGATATGGTTCACTACGATGTACAGTTGATTGGTGGTATTACACTTCACCAAGGTAAAATTGCTGAGATGCAGACGGGTGAAGGTAAAACCCTTGTGGCAACGTTGCCGGTTTACCTCAATGCACTTACAGGAAGAGGCGTTCACTTAGTNACAGTTAATGATTACTTGGCACGAAGAGACTCTGAATGGATGGGNCCATTGTTTGAATTCCACGGATTAACGGTTGATTGTATAGATAAACACCGNCCAAATTCAAACGAAAGAAGAGAAGCNTATAACGCAGACATTACATACGGAACCAACAATGAGTTTGGTTTTGATTACTTGCGTGATAACATGGCAAGTGCTCCTGAAGATTTNGTACAACGTAAGCACAATTATGCTATTGTCGATGAGGTCGATTCTGTATTGATTGATGATGCTAGAACACCTTTNATTATTTCAGGACCAACACCTAAAGGTGATGAGCAAATGTTCGATGAGCTTAAGCCAAAGGTTGAGCGTTTGGTAAATGAACAGCGTAAGCTGGTTACCAAATTACTTACTGAAGCAAAGAAGAAAATTAAAGAAGGCGAAGCCGATAAAGAGCAAATGAAAGAAGGTTCTTTGGCACTGCTTAGAGCATACAGAGGGTTGCCAAAGAACAAAGCATTGATCAAATATCTTTCTGAGCCTGGTATTCGTCAAATCTTACAAAAAACAGAAAACCACTATCTGCAAGATCAAGGAAAAGAAATGCCTTTTGTNGATTCTGAGTTGTATTTCGTAATCGAAGAGAAAATGAACTCAATCGACCTTACGGAAAAAGGGCTTGATCTGATTACCACTTCAACAGAAGATAAAGGATTCTTCATTTTACCAGACGTTTCAATTGCACTTTCTGATATCGANAAGAGTGAAAACTCGGATGAAGAAAAATTACAGGCAAAAGAAAGTCTGATGAACGAATACAGCATAAAAGCTGAACGTGTTCACACGGTTGATAAATTGCTGAAAGCATACTGTATGTTNGANAAAGACGTAGAGTACGTGGTAATGGACAATAAAGTGAAGATTGTTGATGAGCAGACCGGTCGTATTATGGACGGGAGACGTTACTCAGACGGGTTGCANCAAGCGATTGAAGCNAAAGAAAGTGTNAAGATTGAGGCGGCAACGCAGACTTACGCTACCATTACACTNCAGAATTACTTCCGGATGTACAACAAGTTATCAGGGATGACCGGTACAGCTGAAACAGAAGCAGGAGAATTTTGGGAAATTTACAAATTGGATGTTGTGGTGATTCCAACCAACCGTCCGATTTTAAGAGCTGATGAGCAAGATAAAGTGTATAAAACAGCTCGTGAAAAATTCAATGCAGTTATTGAAGAGGTAGTGGCTATGCGCGAAAAAGGCCGTCCGGTATTGGTCGGTACAACATCTGTTGAGGTTTCNGAATTANTGAGCAGAATGTTGAAAATGCGNAATATCCCTCANCAGGTATTGAATGCCAANCTACACCAGAAAGAAGCAGAAATTGTTGCCGAAGCAGGTAAAGCAGGAACGGTAACCATTGCTACCAACATGGCTGGTCGTGGTACNGATATCAAACTATCTAAAGAAGTAAAAGCTTCAGGCGGTTTGGCTATTATTGGTACNGAACGTCACGAGTCACGAAGAGTAGACCGTCAGTTAAGAGGTCGTTCTGGTCGTCANGGAGATCCTGGTAGTTCTCAGTTCTTTGTGTCNTTAGAAGACAACCTGATGCGCTTATTTGGTTCAGACCGTATTGCGCGCTTAATGGATAAAATGGGGCATGAAGAAGGAGAAGTTATTCAGCATGGAATGATTACCAAATCAATTGAGCGTGCTCAGAAAAAAGTAGAAGAAAATAACTTCGGAATTCGTAAAAACCTGTTGGAATATGATGACGTAATGAANCAACAGCGTGAAGTGATCTANAAGCGTAGAAAACATGCTCTTTACGGAGACCGTTTGAAATTAGACATNGCTAACTCATTCTATGATTTGGCAGAAGCATTGGTAAGTGACTACCAGGCTACGAAAGATTTCGATGGCTTTAAGNTAGANTTAATCGGTACACTTCATATTGNGACTCCTGTGAATGAGGAGACTTTCTTGAAAGATAGCGCTGCAAACATTACNGAGAAAGTTTACGAAGCATCGTATAAACATTACCTTAAAAAGGTAGACGAAGTGAAGCAAATGACACTTCCTGTAATTCAGAAAGTTCACGAAGATGATAACAACAACTTTGTCAATATTGTAGTTCCGTTTACTGATGGACGAAAGTCTATTCAAGTAGTGTCTAACCTTGAAAAAGCGTATGACTCAAAAGGTCAGGAAGTAATTGATGCTGTAGAGCGTAACGTAACCATGGCGATGATTGATCAGCACTGGAAAGAACATCTAAGAGAAATGGATGATTTGCGTCAGTCGGTNCAAAACGCACGTTTTGAGCAGAAAGACCCATTGTTGATTTACAAATTTGAATCATTCGANCTNTTCAAGAAAATGTTGGATAAAGTCAGCAAAGACTCAATTTCTTTCTTGATTAAAGCAGGGTTGCCTCAACAGGCTCCAACAGCTGTTCAAGAGGCTCGCCCTCCTAAAAAACAGCCNCAACAAGAATTGCAAACGCGCAAAGATGAGTTGCCTTCTCAAGCAACAGGAGGTCAACAATATCACGATCCTTCAGCTGANAAAGAACCTGAAAAACGCCAGCCAGTTGTAGCAGAGAAAAAATANGGTAGAAATGACCGTGTAAAAATTGCAAACCTAATGACAGGTGAAGANAAAGAGCTGAAGTACAAGCAGGCAGAAGCGCTTGTAATTAGTGGCAAGTGGAAAATTGTTGAAGAATANGATATAAGAAGATCAATAACAATCGATAAACTTAAAAGACCTTAATGCTTATGTGTTAAGGTCTTTTTTTATGTCATATCATAACCCGATAGAAATACAGTTTTGTCGGATAAAAACTGGCGTTGTTCTGCGGTAACATCTTTTGAAAATTTTACTAAAATGTTAGCAGGAGTAACAGATTGAAAACGAGCAATTGGTCCAAGTTTATTGCTTTCCAATAAATAGTTGGNCATAGGGTCGCGAAGGTCTAGCCAAACCATGGCTAAGTTCATGCCTTTAATGCTCAAAAGACCTGTGAAAAATGGGAATATAGCTTCTTCATAACCTTCATTTACGTACAAATGATCGATGTTNATGAAATAAAGTTTTTTAGGATTAAACCAGTTGCTGATTCCCGGAATCATCGTGAGAAATTTCAATAAGAAGTCTTTAACCGGAGATCCCATTGATTTGATCTCCCAATGGCAGTTATGCACTTGAGCACCAATCAACGTTTCATTTTCGGCTTTNAGAACATAGTAATTATCATCTCTGAATAAGTCGTGAAAATCAGTAAAGCTGTAGTCTTTATAATATTGGAAGAACTTTTCTCTGAAGCTNATTCGATCTTGAACCTTTAACTTCTCGATACCTTTAACCCTGTTGGGATTGATGCGGCTGAATGATATAGTGGCAAATTTTCCTACTGTTTCAAAATCAAAGGCTTCACCCATATTCATAGAACGAAGGTTGTCATCATCGATATAGGCATAATAAACAAAAGGAATNTCAGGATTTTCTCCGTAATTNTAATCTTCCTGATAAATGCCTCGGTTAAAAATAATNTTGACAAATTTCTTGAGAGTACTTGAACCTGTGTCTTGCTTNTGATGCTTCTTTTTGTCTTTTCTTCCGGCCGATTTTAATCCGTTTGAAAAGGCAAAGTAACGAATGTAATANGCATTGACCTTTCCGGAAGGAGTNTCAATTTCACGGTGAGAAAACGTAATGTTTCCCCATATTTTATCATGGCGATAAAGTGTCAAAAAATAAGGATTCTTGGTNTGCTTTATGCGTTCTCTAATNTTCTTATGTGCATATTGAGCTCCGGTAGTACCAAGTGTTGTATTGTCAAGTAATTCAAGTACCTGAGGGGTTGGCTCCTTGTTTAGCTCAACTTTGAAACTTTTGTTTTCAATTAAAATTTTTGCCACAATAATTGCTTATTCGTGATAAGGGCTTGTTAAAATACAGCGTGTAAAGATAAATAGCTCCACTGAAATTAGCTTGATGGGTGAAACAAAAGAAATGAAACACATGGAAAGCATGNTTGTTGATTTCATCTTAATATCTTTCATTACAATCNACTGGAAGTTCGGNAAGGATTCTGTTAACTTGCACTAAAATTTTTTTCATGGAGCAGTATCATAAACTGTTGCGCCATATTCTTGAAAATGGCACAGAGAAGGACGATCGAACAGGTGTAGGAACTATTTCTTGTTTTGGTTATCAAATGCGTTTTGATTTACAAAAAGGTTTCCCTTTGGTAACGACTAAGAAGGTGCATTTGAAATCAATCATNCACGAATTATTATGGTTTGTTAATGGAGATACCAATATTCAATACCTCTGTAAAAATGGAGTTGGAATNTGGAATGAGTGGCCCTTTCAACGCTATTTGATCGAAAATCAATTAGAAGAANAATACCCTAAATATTCTGATGAATGGAAGTCTGCAATGAAAGATTTTGTGGAGAANATTAANTCAGATAATGCCTTTGCCCAACAGTGGGGAGAACTAGGTCCNGTTTATGGCAAACAATGGCGCGATTTTAACGGATTTGATCAGCTAAAGTGGGTAGAAGAAGAAATTAANCGAAACCCATATTCACGCAGGTTAATCGTTTCTGCATGGAATGCTTCTGAAATTGAAGAAATGGCAAAAGCAGGATTGCCTCCATGCCANACAATGTTTCAATTTTATGTGAGAGAGGGAAAGTTATCATGCCAGTTGTATCAACGNAGTGCAGATACTTTTTTAGGAGTTCCGTTTAACATNGCTTCATATGCACTTTTAACGATGATGATGGCGCAATCTACGGGNTTAGAGCNAGGAGAATTTGTTCACACATTTGGAGACGTNCATTTGTATAAAAATCACTTGGAACAAACCGATTTACAACTTTCTAGGACAATAAAACCGCTACCACAAATGAAGATCAACCCTGAAAGAAAAAACATCTTCGATTTTAAATTTGAAGATTTTGAATTGATCAACTATGATCCTTGGCCGGGAATTAAAGCACCAGTAGCGGTATAAGTATGAGCAAAAAAATAACTGTTTCATTAATTGCTGCAGTTGCTGAAAATGCAGCAATTGGGAAAGACAATGACCTTATTTGGTANCTTCCGCGCGATCTNAAATTTTTTAAAGATACCACAGCCGGACATGCCGTAATTATGGGGAGAAGAAACTATCATTCTATTCCTGAAAAATACCGTCCATTGCCTGGCAGAGAAAACATTGTTGTCACTTTTCAGGAAGCATTTGCAGCACCGGGATGTAAGGTTACCAATAGTGTAGAAGAAGCGATAGAGCTAGCGATAAAAGATGGAGATGAAGAACCATTTATCATCGGAGGAGGACAGATTTATAAGTATGCTTTAGAGNAAGACTTGGTAGATAGGCTTTACATTACCAGNGTACACGAAAGCTTTGATGGAGATACGTTCTTTCCTAGCTACGATGAAAGCAAATGGCAATTAGTTTGGAGTGAAAAGCACGATCCAGACCATCGGCATAAATATGGGTTNACCTTTTATCAATATGATAAAATTTAACGTTAAATTTTGATATATTCGAAAGCTGAAACCCTTNAATTTGAATTATATCGAAAACGCTGAAAATTCATTATGAAACTTACAAAACTCGCCACTGTATTTAGTTTAATAGCTGTTATAGTATTCGGTTGTAATGATTCTGATCGTGATGATGACACTACAACTCAGGCAACTGCAGACAATGCNATAGCTGAGAATTTATTCAACGATATGTTCCGTCAGGTACANAAGGTNATTTTGTTGGATACTCTACTAAATGGTCAGGATACAACTTATCCTTACGAATTGTGTTTTGATACGATTTTTAAGACACCCAANGTAGCAGTGTATCCGCTTACCCTTACCATTGATTTTGGAAATGATCAGATAGAATGTTCAGATGGTAGAGTNCGTTCAGGTAAAATACAAGCNACTTTAAATGCTCCTTATGCTTCTAGTGGNAGTAGTATTGAAATTGTAGCAGATAGCTTTTATATCGATGATTACTCGCTTGAGGGTAAGATCAGAATGGACTTTGATGAAAATTCGGGAGTATTTCCCAATTTCGATCGAACCATATCGGATGGGAAAGCTTACAAAGAAGGTGTTGGATATGCTGAGAAAGATATTCGCTATGAAGCAGAACAGCGAGTATTGNTTGTGAACGGNAAAAATACGGAGTCTCCTGATGATGATGAGTTNCAGATAACAGGAACTACCAGTGGACGGAATTCTCGTGGAGCTACATANACAACCACAACGGTTGAGCCACACAGAGTGAGCATTTCTTGCTTGTATGAATACAAAGGGTCATATGATCTGAATATTGAAAATCTATCGCCAAGATCTGTTGATTTGGGTAACAATTGTGATAATAAAGTAACGGTTACCATTAACAATGGAGATCACACAATTACATTACCCTAACTTATAAAGAGGTATACAAATTAAAAAAGCCCACNCCAATTGGAGCAGGCTTTATNTCTTGAAAACAATTACTGAGAATTAAGCCACTTTCAAGCGGTTCATTCCAGATTGATTCATCTTTTCTTCNGCGTATTCTANNGTAACTTCAAANTTGTGTTTTTCCTCATCTGAAGTTGGTATTTCGTACATAGCATCCANCATAATGGCTTCNCANATTGAGCGTANACCACGAGCNCCTAATTTAAATTCTATCGATTTATTCACGATAAAATCTAAAACCTTAGGATCAAACTCTAACTCGATATTTTCCATCGCAAAGAGCTTTTTATACTGTTTAATTAANGCATTTTTAGGCTCAGTTAGAATGAGCTTTAATGCATCTGCATCCAGTTCATCTANGAANGTTAATACTGGAAAACGGCCAATTAATTCAGGAATTAATCCAAAGCTTTTTAAGTCTTGCGGAGAAACGTACTGAAGCATGTTTTCAGCTTCAACTTTCTCTTGGTTACCAGAGCTNTATCCAACAGATTGAGTATTTAACCTGCGAGAAATCATGCGCTCAATACCATCAAAAGCACCACCACAAACAAAAAGGATGTTCTTTGTATTAATTTCAACTAGCTTTTGTTCAGGGTGTTTACGTCCACCTTGTGGTGGAACGCCAACAGTTGAACCTTCTAATAATTTCAATAACGCTTGTTGAACACCTTCTCCGGATACATCACGTGTAATAGAAGGATTATCGCTTTTGCGGGTGATTTTNTCAATCTCATCAATGAAAACAATACCACGTTCAGCAGCGGCTACATCATAGTCTGCAGCTTGTAACAAACGCGATAAAATGCTTTCNACATCTTCACCTACATAGCCGGCTTCTGTTAACACAGTAGCATCGGCAATACAGAAAGGAACATTCAAAATACGNGCAATGGTTTTAGCCATCANTGTTTTTCCTGTTCCTGTTCTTCCCACCATAATAACNTTTGACTTTTCGATCTCTACTTCGTCATCCGCTACTTTTTGAGTTAAGCGTTTAAAGTGATTGTAAACAGCTACAGAAAGCACCTTTTTAGCAGAATCTTGCCCAATAACATGCTCGTCTAAGTGTTTTTTAATCTCTGCNGGCTTAAGCAGATTCATGTTTTGAGAAAGTGAATTCTTAACTCTGCTTTCCAGTTCTTCTTCTACAATCTTATTGGCTTGAATGGCGCAAGAATCACAAATGTGACCTGTAATTCCACCAATCATAAGATTTACGTCACTCTTCTTCTTTCCGCAGAAAGAACATGTTATTTCTTCTTTCTCTTTCATAATCAGTAAAAACAAAACACGCCCAACAATTCCTTGTCAGGCGTGATAATTGCTAAAAAAGTTNTTAACCTTTNTTNTTTGCCAATACTTCGTCAATCATACCNTANTCAAGAGCTTCGTTGGCAGACATCCAGTAATCGCGATCAGAATCTTTCTGAATTTGATCGAATGGTTTGCCAGTGTGCGCAGCAAGAATATTGTACAATTCATCGCGAACACGTGTAGTCTCACGCAATGCAATTTCCATATCAGAAACCTGACCTTGAGTTCCACTCATTGGTTGGTGAATCATAATACGAGCATGTTTCAAACTACTNCGTTTTCCATCTGCACCAGCTGCTAAAAGAACAGCTCCCATTGANGCTGCCAAACCTGTACAGATTGTTGCAACATCAGGTGAAATAAAGTGCATTGTATCGTAAATACCTAAACCCGCATAAACAGATCCACCTGGGCTGTTGATGTAGAGATAGATATCTTTTTTGGCATCAGCGCTTTGCAAGAAAAGCAACTGTGCCTGAATAATATTCGCAATTTGATCGTTAACAGGCGTTCCTAAAAAAATGATGCGATCCATCATCAAACGAGAGAAAACGTCCATTGCCTGAACGTTCATCTGGCGCTCTTCAAGAATGTATGGCGTTAGCGAAGACTCAAAATAATTGTCAACGTGCATTCCGCCAATGCCTTGATCTTTAACTGCGAATTTTCTGAATTCTTTAAAATCACTCATAATATTATCCAAATATGTTAGTCAAATTGTTCAAGAGACCTTTTTTGGCCGGTTTACCGGTAGCCAATTTAACAAAATCATCGAAGCTTACTTCTTTGTTTTTAAGTTTAAATGTCTCTTTAAACAACGCTAACATCTTTTGGCCTAATAGCTGGTCGTAAATATTGCGAAGATCTTCTTCACTTTGAAGTGCTCTTTTTGCAGACTCTTCAACAATTTCATCGCCAATTTCAGCTTGACCATATTGTGCAAATTGATTGCGAACAAGTCCTTTNGTGTATTCTAAAAGCTCTTCTTGCTCAATTTTAACTTCGTTTTCTTTGATGATTTTGTTGGTAATCAACTGCCAACGCAATTGTTTTGTATAATCATCATACTCAGCNTCAATTTGCTCATCTGTNAATGGTTGCTCATTAGTAGCCTTCAACCACTTTTTCAAGAAAGTATCAGGAAGCTCAAGCTTTAATTTCTCTAACAAAGCTTCTTGTGCATCACGCATTAACAATTGATCAGAATCGCGAGAGAACATAGTCTCTAACTGTTCTTTGATTTTAGCGTCAAATTCTTCTTTAGACGCTACAGTTCCTTCACCGTAGATTTTATCAAATAACTCCTGATTTACTTCAGCAGGAATCATGCGGAAAATCTGTTTTACGGTAAATTGGAATTTTGTTTTGTTGTCAATTAGTTCATGAACAGCATGATGATCTACATCTAGCATTTTGCCCATGTCTTCATGACCTTTACTTACCTTCTCAGGCTCAATAGTGAATGTTTGGTCTACGGTTGCACCAACTAATGGTTTCTTTGCTTTTTCATCTTCGATGAATTCTAACGCAATAGTNGAAGTGCTTTCAATACCACCTTCAACAACATTACCTTCAGCATCCAACTCTTTGAATTCGCCCTGAAGCATATCTTTTTCTTCTGCTTTTTCAGCGTTTTCTACCTTGCCGTATCTACGTGCTAGGTCATTAGTGTATTTCTCGATCAATTCTTCATCTACCTTTATAGTNCTGTAGTTGAATTTATCTTTATCACTAATGTTTACACTAAAATCAGGAGCAAGACCAATTTCATATGTGAATTCAATCTCAGGATAAGTGTTCGCATCAAAAACCACATCACTACCTTCTTGTGGTAATGGTTGGCCTAAAATGTCTAATTCATTTTCCTGAATGTGCTTGTTCAATTGCTCTTGCAAAATTTTGTTTACTTCTTCTGCAATTGCTGATTTACCGTACATTTTCTTTACCATTCCCATAGGAACCATGCCCGGTCTGAAACCAGACATTTTAGCAGTTTTACGGTATTGCTTTAACAATTTTTCTACACTGTCTTTATAGTCTTCAGTTGAAAGCTTGATGCTTACTACTGCGTTCAAATCGTCCTTCTTCTCTTCTGTTACTTTCATTTATCGGTTGATTTTCAAAAGTTTTCCGTACAATTTTGGGTGTGCAAAAGTAGGGTTTTATTTTGATCTAATGTGTGTTATGAGGGGGCAGAAATTTTTAATTGAGGAGTTTTTAAAATTATTCTGATTTAAATTTGCGGAATGACGGTTCAAGAAATTCTAAAGAAATATTATCCTCAATTAACCGAACCCGAGTTAATCAAGGAGATAGAAGAAGTTGGTTTCAAAAAAACGATTCCCGCAGGAGATGCGCTTATCGATTTTGGACAATACATTAAAACAATTCCTCTCGTNTATGATGGTAANATCAAAATCTTCAGAGAAGATGAGGAAGGACACGAGTTGTTTTTATACTATTTGTATCCNGGAGAAGCATGCGCNATTTCATTGGTGTGNAGCACAAATGATAAGATAAGCATGGTAAAAGCTATGACCACTGAAGAAACTAAAGTNTTGGCNATCCCCATCAAGTACATGAATGAATTTATGGCNAANTACCCTTCATGGTATCGTTTTGTAATTTCTNCATANAGNAGNAGAATGGAAGAGATGCTACACACTATTGATAGTATNGCTTTCCGNAAAATGGATGAAAGNCTATTGGATTATCTGGATAAAACNGTTGAAGCTACAGGGTCTCGCTACATCAAAGGAACCCACCAAGAAATTGCTTANGANCTAAANACTTCTCGCGAAGTAATNTCCAGANTACTAAAGCAATTGGAAAAGAGAGGGTTGATTAAGATTTCACGTAACCAGATAGAGGTCATTCAATAGTAAATAGCCTCTTTTTTTGATGTTTACATATATNGAAAACNATATGTGATGAATGTCACTGTAGCCAGAATGTTNCTCTAGTACTTTTGTTCTNTAATTCGATAATCAACAATATTAACAGGAACAAGAAGTAATAAAATGGGAACTCTGGAAATTTTAGGTTACGTAGCAGCATCATTGATCGGTATCTCACTAGGATTAATCGGAGGTGGGGGNTCGATCTTAACCGTGCCTGTATTGGTTTATTTGATAGGTTTAGATGCCGTGTCGTCAACTGCGTATTCTCTATTTATAGTAGGAGCATCAAGTTTGGTGGGAACATTTACCTACTTTAAAAAAGGATTGGTAAACGTTAAAACAGCTGTGATTTTTGGGATTCCATCAATAGNGGCAGTATATACNACTCGAAAATACGTTGTACCAGCAATTCCTGATGAATTNTTTACGGTAGGTGATTTCATCTTCACAAAGAATATTGCCATAATGGTATTGTTCGCCATTTTAATGATTGCAGCCTCTGTAAGTATGATCAGAGGAAGAAAAGAAGTGGAAGATGAAAAACCTCATGAGCAGGTGTTTAACTACCCTGTTATTATTCTTGAAGGGATTGTGGTTGGAACACTAACCGGTTTGGTAGGAGCTGGTGGTGGATTCTTGATTATCCCTGCACTGGTAGTTTTATCTAAACTTCCAATGAAACAAGCAGTAGGTACATCATTACTCATTATTGCTTCTAAATCGTTAATCGGATTTACAGGAGATATGTCAAACATGGAAGTTGATTGGGGATTCTTATTGATCTTCACAGCTATCTCAATCGCGGGTATTTTTATCGGAAGTGCCTTGTCGAATAAAATTTCCGGAGCGAAACTCAAACCTGCATTTGGTTGGTTTGTTTTAGTGATGGGAGTNTACATCTTAGGAAAGTCATTATTGTAGAATAAACAAAATCTAGATCAACATAATCTAATAGGAGGATTTAACATGAAAGTAGAACAAATTTATACTGGTTGTTTAGCAGAAGCTGCTTACTATATTGAATCAAATGGAGAAGCAGTAATTATTGATCCACTTCGTGAAACTGAGCCTTACATAAAAAAAGCTGAAGAAAACGGAGCGAAAATCAAATACGTACTAGAAACACATTTCCATGCAGATTTTGTTTCTGGTCANATCGACTTAGCAAATAAAACAGGAGCAACAATTGTATTTGGTCCTAATGCAAAACCAAATTACGATGCACACATTGCAGTTGATGATGAAATTTTAACTGTTGGTGATGTAAAAATCAAAGTACTTCACACNCCAGGTCACACAATGGAATCTACAACCTTCTTATTAATTGACGAAGAAGGAAAGAATAACTCAATCTTTACAGGTGATACCTTGTTTATTGGTGATGTAGGTCGTCCTGACCTNGCTGTAAAATCTGATTTAACACAAGAAGATTTAGCAGCACATNTATNCGANTCNCTNCANAACAAAATNTTNGTACTTGAAGANGATGTAATCGTTTACCCAGGTCANGGTGCNGGTTCNGCTTGTGGTAAAAACATGAGTAAGGAAACTACAGATACTTTAGGTCATCAAAAAGAAGTAAACTATGCACTTCAACCGATGAGNAAAGAAGATTTTGTAAAAGAGGTAACGAAAGGTTTGATGCCACCTCCACAGTANTTCCCTAAGAATGNTGTAATGAATAAAATGGGNTACGAAAGTATNGATACAGTACTNGAGCANGGAAANAAAGCTTTAGANCCAGATACTTTTGAAGATGTNGTAAATGCNCATGGAGCTTTGATGTTGGATGTNCGTTCTGCAGAAGAGTATGTGAAATCACACGTTCCAAATTCAATTTTTGTAGGAATTGACGGAAGTTTTGCAACATGGGTAGGAACATTAATCGAAGACTTAAAACANGCCATCGTATTAATTACNCCAGAAGGAAGAGAAGAAGAAACAGTTACCCGTTTAGCACGTGTNGGTTACGATAACACAATCGGATATCTAGCAGGNGGAATGGATGCTTGGGTNAAAGCAGGGAAAGAAGTAGATACGGTTGATAGCATTACTCCAGCAGAATTTGTATCGCGCGTTGAAGAAGGTAAAGTTCCTGTAGTAGTTGATGTTCGTAAAAAATCTGAGTACGATTCTCAACACCTTGCAGCNGATAACGTAAAAAATATTCCATTAGACTGGATTAACAACAGCATGGAGCAGTTTGAGAAAGAAAATACCATGTATCTGCACTGTGCCGGAGGTTACCGTTCATTGATTACAGCTTCAATTTTGAAATCAAGAGGTTACCACAACATTGTAAACGTAGAAGGTGGTTTTAACGCATTGTTAGAAACAGACCTTAAGACTACAGAATATGTGTGTCCAACCACTCTATTGTAAACCTTATAAAAAGTAGAAATCATGTTTGAGAACATAAACGCAACAGCTTTTGAAAAAGAAGTAGCTAGCAATTCAGACGCAGTATTGGTAGATGTAAGAACACGTGAAGAGTTTGAAGCGGGACACATTCCCGGAGCTGTAAACATTGACATCTCTTCATTTGATTTCGCAGATAAAATCAGCGAATTAGATAAAGCCAAGCAATACCTTGTTTATTGCCGAAGTGGAGCAAGAAGTTTTAATGCTTGCAACATTATGGTCAACGAAGGATTCCAGAAACTGACCAATCTTCAGGGAGGAATCATGTCGTGGCAAGGTGAAGTTGCTGTAGGCGCATAAAAAAGTAACAACGCAATTAACGATTGGATAAGTGGTAGGATTCCCTGGTAAAGCGGGACAGCCCAAATTTTGTGGATAGCAAAAGAAAAGCATTAGGGTTGTCCTGCTGCCCCGGGGAATATTGTTTAACATCCTCAATACGATCATGAAAGTACTCATACCAACAAATTTTTCCCCCTATGCTGAGTTTGCACTTGGACTAGCAAAACATTTTGGATCTAAAATGCCCGTTGAGTGGCATGCAATGAATGTTGTAAAGGCACATGATGATAGCATGATTCACGATGATGAAAATGTGATTTCTCAAGCCTGTGTAGAAGAAACATTTCCGGAACTGGAATCTAAGAAACAAGAATTGGCCAATTGGTCTTCTTCACTTCCCGGTGAAGTAGTCAATTTTGTAGCCAGTGGTGAAGTAGTCAATCAAATTTCAGCTTATATCCGCAAATATGAAATTGATTTGGTTATTATGGGAACACCAGGAGCCTTTGGAGCTAAAAACCTTTTGGAAGGTTCAACAGCTGAAAAAATTATGCGTGTTGCCGGTGTACCTGTGCTAAGCGTTAAGTGTGACCGTTCTGATTTGAATTTCAGCAAGCTAATTTTAGCGAGTGATTTTAAAGAAATTAAGCAAGATAATCTAGATGTTTTAAAAGCTATTCAGGCGGTATACAATTCGGAGATTTACCTTTTAAACGTAATCACCAAAAAGAGTTTTCAAACTACCAGAGAACTTAAAAAAAGCATGAACGAATATGCTAAAGCCAATGGTCTTCAAAACTTCTCTTGTCATACTTATGCAGATGTTTCAATAGAAGAAGGTGTGGCTCATTTTGCCGATGACCAACAAATCGATCTAATTTCTATTGGTAATCATGGTTATACAGGGTTAAAATTCTTGTTCAAAGCAAGAACTTCTGAAGGAATAGTTAACCATCTGTATAAACCTGTGTTGTCTTTTAAACTTTAATTACTCACATCCAATCAATCAATTAATTTTTATGAGTGTACTTGAATTTATCCAACAACCCTGGCCGTGGTACGTAGTAGGTCCTTTAATTGCTTTAACCATGTTTTTATTGTTATGGTTTGGACGTGAATTTGGTATGTCTGCCACGCTAAGAACAATGTGTGCTGCCAGTGGAGGCGGCAAATATTCAGACTTTTTCAAATTTGATTGGAAGAGTCAAAAATGGAATCTGGTATTTGCACTGGGAACAATCTTAGGAGGAACAATTTCAACCCTCTTTCTAGAACCAGATACATCTGTTAATCTGGCAGAAAGCACTGTGCAAAGTTTGCAAGAAATGGGAATTGAAAATCCCGGAGAATCATACCTGCCTATGGAAATGTTTGGTCCGGAGGCGTTTGATCTAACGGGTATTATTTACCTGTTTATTGGAGGAATTCTAATTGGTTTTGGCGCACGCTATGCCGGTGGATGTACTTCTGGGCATGCTATTTCGGGGTTGAGTAATCTTCAACTACCATCACTTATTGCAGTAATCGGATTTTTTATCGGAGGATTGGCAATGACATATTTCATTTTGCCTTACATCCTTCCTTTCTAATAAAGAAATGAAACGAGTAATTGCATTAGCAATAGTAGGATTAATGAGTGGTTTCTCTCTTCAGGCACAAGAAGAGGAAGATAAAAAGCACCTGAATGTGGAAGAAACAACAGGGGCTAAGCACGATGGTCATAAGCCGGAAGCCATTCACACCATCAAAGAGTTGTTTTCGAAAGGACATATCGGAGGAGATATCCGGTATTTCTTCATGGGAACCAACCACGTAGATCATGGTGAGTTCTATTACGCCAATGCAATAGGAGGAAGGCTTAATTATCATACGGCAGAATTTCATGGGTTTCACTTGGCTATAGCCGGATTATTTGTTTTTGATCTGGGCTCTTCTGAATATGAAGAAGAAATGTTAACTCTTTACGAAAGAGAGCTGTTTGATTTAACACATCCGCATAACAGAAACGATTTGGATCGGATGGAAGAGCTTTTCATTCAATACCGATATAAAAACTCGTTTGCCAAGTTTGGTAAAATGGACATCAATACACCATTGATGAATCCGAGAGATACCAGAATGAAGCCTTATGTTTTTAATGGTTTTTGGGGAGAATACAACCAAATTAAGAACCTAAGAGCAAATGCCGGATGGATATACGGAGCTTCTCCTCGCTCAACTACACACTGGTTTGAATTTGATGATGCCATTGACCTGTATCAGCGTGGAGTTACCACTTCAGGAGTGCCAATAGAAGAAACCGGAGGCTATACTTCAAAAGGTGTTGCCATTGGAGGGTTAACCTATCAGCTGGCCAAAGGTCTATCGGTACAAGGGTGGTGGTATTACATGGATCAAATTGCAAACAGCATGTGGTTACAAACTGATATTAAACGCCAATTAATGCCAAAATGGAATTGGGTAGCCGGAGCAATATATGTGCATCAAACGCCTATTGAAAATGATGCCGAATATAGCTACATGGACGAAGGACAGGTTACTGATTTATACAGTGGCAGAATTGGACTGGCGGGAAAACGCGCAGAATTTTATGTGAATTATACAACAGTGGGAAATGCGGGGAGATTTGTTTTTCCACAGGAATTTGGGAGAGCAAAGGTGTATACGCTCATCCCTCGGGGTGAACTGGAAGGAATGGGCAATGTGTCTAATCTCGTTTTATCCGGAGTTTACAAACCTAAAAAGCTAAAAGATTTTACGGTACAAACTGCTATTAGTGTGTTAGATGCACCTGAGTGGGATAATGCCGCAAAAAATAAATACGGAATTCCATCATACCATCACTTTACCCTTGATTTGGGATATCGTTTTCACAAATTGTTTGAAGGGTTAGACGTTCATGCCTTGTATGTGTATAAAGACGCTACAGAGTTAAATGACTTTCCGGAAACAGAAGACGAAGTCCATTTCAATTTTCACCAAATCAATTTAATAGCCAACATCTATTTCTAAAACAATCAACAATATGAATCAGCAACTTAACATTAAGCAACGCAACTCAGAAGAGAAAAAAGCCGGACCATTGACCCTGTTTAAATTTGCTTTGGCCGGAATACTTTTTGGTGTTGCACTTTCTAAAGGACAGGTTATATCATGGTATCGCATCTATGAAATGTTTCGTTTCGATTCATTTCACATGTATGGCATTATTGGCTCTGCAGTTGTATTGGGTGTGTTTATAGTGTTGTTCATCAAGAGAACATCATTTCACGATATGAACGGAAAAGTGATTCGCTTTAACCCTAAAAATATGAGCATTCCACGCTATTTATACGGAGGGATCATTTTTGGTTTAGGTTGGGCGATGACAGGAGCTTGTCCCGGACCAATGTACATTCTATTAGGAAAAGGCTTTTGGATTATAGGTTTCACAATTCTTGGAGCATTATTAGGAACCTTTCTCTACGGTATTCTTCGCGATAAAATTCCTCACTAAAACCGTAGAGTAGATTCATTATTTAAGCACACTGATAGGTCAGTGTGCTTTTTTGTTTTTAGGAATTTTAACAAATTAGAATGTTGCTTTTTACCAATTCATTTGCTGAGATGGTTACATTTGATCGTTGAAATGAGTAATTCATTAAAATATCTCAAAGCCAGTGCATTGCTTTTGGTTTTCATCGTTGCTAAAGTGATGATGTCAATGCCGGTAATGGCAAATGAATTACAAAGTCAAAACCTCGAATCTAAAAAAGAGGTGTTTAAGTTTTCTTTCTCAGAAGATATGTCTGATGAAGAAGCTTCAGAAATCGAAGAAAACACCAATGATTATGGAGCTTGCGTTCAGCACATTAGTTTCAATTCTTTTTTTGTTTTCAATCAACCTACCTTCAATCAGAAGGTCAATTTTATACGCAATGGAAGTGCAAATTCACTTTGCATTCTTTTTCAGTGTTTGAAAATCCCATCGCATTAACTTCTTCATTGTTCACGCGTAGTTACACCGTTTGCATACACATTTAGTGCTGTGTTTATGCTTTTCCTGGTTTTTTTAGGTGTAACGCATTGTTTCCCCTTTTTCAAGTTGCCGGGCAGCGGTATATATAATTTGAGTGATTATTGTTGGGGTTACGTTTTGTTCGGTGATTTGAGAAGGGTGCAATACGCGTGTGAAGTAAAAAAAGAACCAACCAATGCAACTAAAGTTAAGCCAGCAATAACTTGCTAAATAACTAAAGGTTGTTCTATATAAGTGCCGTATTCAGAGGTGAATACGGCAGTTTTTTTATAAAAAAATGAGTTATCCTTTAACCCGGTTAAAAGCCAGTGCTTTTAACATCCAATCAGGCAATGGTTTTTCAACTGGACGTTTTTGTAAATCGAGAAACCAGCCTAATTTTTTAACAACTGGCATACGGTGCGTTTCTACAAACTCAATGAGTGTTCCATCCGGATCTTCGATATAACTAAACCTTCCGGCAGCTTCTCCCATGTCAAAACTATTGGCACTATCTACTGTAAATGGATGGCCTAAGTTTTCACAAATGGCTTGTAGTTCATCCATTTTCTTTACATCATAACAAAGGTGAATGAAACCTAGATCTCCCCAAAAACGATCTTTAAAAATCTTGTTTGGAGTACGATCTAACACTTGAATTAATTCAATTTCAGAGGGTCCAAAGAAGCGAGAAAAACTTCCAACTCTGGGTTTGCTATGGCGAAGCATTACTCTTCTAAATGAATGATTTCCCCCTGGTAGGCTGGCCAAATCTTCAAAGGTTCCGGTCTTGTCATAAACAACAGTGTCGTAACCTAAAATCTCTTTGTATACCGCAATAGATTTATCAATGTCAGAACTTCCTAAAATAGCTCCGAAAGAGCCTCCGGTTGTAGTTCTGAATTTAGATCTAAACCAACTGTTTGAAGCAATAATTTGAAAGATGTTTCCGTAAGGATCTTTAACGAAGAAATGCTCAGTTCCATTCGGATCTTTTTGAACATCACAAAGCACATTAACTTTAGGATTAGCGCTTAAATCGCTATGTGTTTTTTGCACATTGTGCGATTTGATCTTTCCGGAAAAAATGCCCAAATCACCTGCTAAAACATCAAATTCAGGTTTAAGTGGAGTGCGTCCTTTGTATTGCCAGATTTCGAAACCACCACCACCATCAATGTTTAGCGCAAGAATAGCATGTCTTTTACGAGGTTCTCCGCCTGTGTATGGAAGCATGAGTTCAGCCGTAGCTTCATCATCGAAAATTGGGATGTCCATTCCAAATGCTTCTCTGTACCAGTCAAAAGCTTCGTAAACGTTTGGAACTCCAACACCCAATTGTTGAATTCCGCTAATTAATGCTGCCATGTAAAATAAATTGTGTTCTTGCGATAAGTCGCCAATAATACGAAAAAACGAATTGTCAAGATTTATTCTTGAGTTACTAATCCGGCTCTTTTTAGTAGAGCATCAACCGATGGTTCTTTCCCTCTGAATTTCTTGTACAATTCCATAGGGTGTTCACGTCCTCCGGCAGAAAGCACAAATTCTTCAAATCTTTGAGCCACTTCCGTATTGAAAATCCCTTCCTCTAGAAAATATTCAAAGGCATCAGCATCCAATACTTCAGCCCACTTGTAACTGTAATATCCAGCAGAATATCCTCCTTGAAAAATGTGTGCAAATTGACAACTTACATTTGTTCCTTGAACTTTTTCAAACAGTTCTGTAGAAGCCAAAGCTTCACTTTCAAATGCTGTAATGTGATCTATTTTCGAAGGATTTCCTCCATGCCAAGCCATATCTAATAAACCAAAACTCAATTGTCTAATTGTGGCATAACCTTCTTGGAAAGTAGCTGCATTTTTAATGCGTTCAACCAGTTGCTCAGGAATTTTTTCACCGGTTTCGTAGTGTATGGCAAACAAGTCAAGCGCTTCTTTTTCGTAACACCAGTTTTCTAACACCTGCGATGGCAATTCAACAAAATCCCAAAAAACACTTGTTCCGGTTAAACTAGGGTATTTTCCTTGAGCCAACATGCCGTGTAATGCATGACCAAACTCATGAAATAATGTTGTTACTTCATTGAAAGTGAGTAGAGAAGGTTTTTTAGCTGTTGGTTTCGTAAAATTGCAAACAATAGAAACGTGTGGACGCTCTTCTTTCCCTTTTTTTATTTTTTGACTGCGGTATGAAGTCATCCAAGCACCATTACGTTTTCCTTCACGAGGGAAGAAATCGGCATAGAAAACAGCCAAATGGTTGTTGTTTTTGTCCAACACTTCATAAGTAACCACTTCAGGGTGGTATTTTGGAATTGCATTGTTTTGAACGAAGGTTAAACCGTAAAGTTTTTGAGCTACTTTAAAAACGCCATCAACAACATTTTCGAGTTTGAAATAAGGCTTTAAAATCTCATCATCTATTTCGTAGCGTTGCTTTTTCAATTGCTCACTGTAGTATGAGAAATCCCAACGTTGAAGGTCGGTAAAGCCATCTTTTTCTTTTGCAAATGCTTTTACTTCTTCGATGTCTTTTTCAGCAAAAGGTTTTGCTTTTTCAAGTAAGTCTTGCAAGAAATTGTTGACATTCTCTGGCGATTCAGCCATGCGCTCTTCCAGTACAAAATCAGCATGGTTTTTATANCCCAATAAATTGGCACGTTTGTAACGTAACTGNGCTATTTGCTTTACGATCTCTNGGTTGTCATTCTCATCGTTGTGGAAAGCTTTTGAGTTGAATGCACGGTAAAGTTGTTCTCTCAATTCGCGTTTTTCAGCATACATCATAAATGGGATGTAGCTTGGATATTGCAAAGTGAAAACCCATCCTTCAAGCNCTTTTTCTTTTGCTGTTTCAGCGGCAGCATCTTTAGCTCCTTCGGGCAAACCCGCTAAATCTTCTTCATTTGTAATATGGAGCTGAAAATTGTTGGTATCAGCTAATAAATGTTCACCATAGGTTAANGAAAGTTTNGACAATTCCATATCGATTTTACGCAATTGCTCTTTGGCTTCATCAGAAAGTTTAGCACCATNGCGAACAAACCCTTTCCAGGTCTTTTCTAACAATGNTTTCTCTTCCTGACCAGTCAACTGACTCAACTCATTTTGATAAACTGTATCGATNCGCTGAAAGAGTTTTTCGTTCAATAGAATATCGTTGCGATATTCACTCAATAATGGTGAAATTTCTTGCGCCAGTTTTTGGATAGNATCATTGGTTTCAGCNGANTTTAAGTTGAAAAAAATCTCGGCAATTCGNCCAACCTTTTCTCCGGAAAACTCAAGNGCCAAAATGGTGTTTTCAAACGTTGGTGCGTCAGTATTAGAAACAATTGCATTAATTTCTGATNTAGCCTCTTCCAAAGCCGTTTTTAAGCCGGGAAGAAAATGTTCATTTTCAATTTTGTCAAAAGGAACCGTTTCAAACGGAGTGTTGAATTGTTCTAAAAGCGGATTTTGTACCATATGATAAATGTCAATTTCTATGTTGTCAATTCTGTAAANAGTTGATATTTAAAACGAAAAATACCNAAAAGCTGTTCTTCTTTTCTTCTTAATGTGATGTTTGTCACTGGTAAAAGAAGGATTCAAAATTACTTTAGCATAGTTAAATAACAAATGCTAAAATGCTATGGGAAATTCAAAACACACAGTAGTTATNATAGGAGGAGGTACTGCAGGGATAACAGTTGCTTCTCAACTACTCAAAAAGAAAAGTGGACTCGATATTGCAATTATTGAGCCTTCTGAAAAACATTATTATCAACCGGCATGGACATTAGTTGGTGCAGGAACATATGATTTTAAAGATACCGAACGTTCAGAGGCTAGTGTAATGCCTGATGGCGTAACTTGGATTAAAGAGTTTGCAGAAGAATTTGATCCGAAGAATAATAAAATAACTACCAAAGCAGGTTCAGTTATCGAATATGAATATTTGATAGTTGCACCGGGAATTAAAATTGATTTAAGTCTTGTTGAGGGACTAGAGCAAGCGATGGAAACTGACAGTGTTTGTTCTACTTACATTGACCCAAATAAGGTGTGGAAAACGCTTCAAAACTTTAAGGGAGGAACGGCATTATTCACACAGCCAGCTACTCCAATTAAATGTGGAGGTGCTCCTCAGAAAATAATGTATTTAGCAGATGATGCTTTTAGAAAGCAGGGTGTGCGAGATAAAACAGACATTGTTTTTGCAACTCCGGGATCTGTCATTTTTGGTGTGCCGGAATTTGCNGATACGTTGATGCAAGTGGTTAACCGCAAACGCATCATCCTTAAATTCTTCCACAAGTTGGTAAAGGTTGATGGTGAAAAGAAAATTGCTTATTACGAAATCACAGCAGTAGACGATAGCCAATGTGTTACTGTAAACGATGATACAAATAAGTTTAGAGGTGATATTGTAGGAACTACAACTATAGCTTATCACTATGATTTGCTCCACTTGGCTCCGCCTCAGGCAGCTCCTGATTTTATTCAAAAATCTGTACTTGCTCATCAAGAAGGGCCAAGTAAAGGTTGGTTAAATGTGGANATNAACACACTTCAAAGTCCGGANTATCCTAATGTATTTGGACTAGGGGATGCNGCAGCATTGCCAACTGCAAAAACAGGTGCNGCTGTGCGTAAACAAGCTCCGGTTGTAACAGAAAACATTTTNGCCTTAATGGAAGGCAAAACACAACTTGGTGGAAGCTATGAAGGGTATTCTTCTTGTCCACTGGTTACTGGNTATGGTAAAATGGTACTGGCAGAGTTTGGTTATAAAAACAAGCGTATGTCAGATCCTCTGATCTCTAAGTTTGTAGACACAACCAAAGAAAACTGGAGCATGTGGATACTGAAGAAATATGGACTTCCTTTTATGTATTGGAACCTAATGCTTAAAGGNAAAGCCTAATAATAAAGAGAAATAAGTTAAAGTGCAGTGTGGTGGATGCTCTCCAATTACATAGTGTTTTAGGTTTAGGTTTTGTTGTAATAGAGATATTTAGTCGGACTTTATCCCGGGCTGTTCATTCAACCCATGCACTTTAGTTTAACCGGCAGTTGGTAGTGTATCGACTGTCGGTTTTTTTGGATAAATAAAATTGCTAATCATAACAACATTTTACAAGCACAATTGCTTACTTTAAAGGCAACGATCCTACGGAATCTTATCCAGATCAATACGAAAAACAAAAACAATGGACGTTGAACTTTTAGCCAGAATTCAGTTTGCTTTCACAGCAGCATTTCACTACATCTATCCTCCCCTGAGTATCGGTTTGGGNTTGATAATGGTCATTTTTGAGAGTATTTACATCAAAACAAAAGANAAAGANTTTGAACATCTGGCTCGTTTCTGGACCAGGATTTTTGCANTNACNTTTGGAATTGGAGTNGCNACAGGTATTGTCATGGAGTTTGANTTTGGTACCAANTGGGCNACGTACTCTAAATATGTAGGCGATGTTTTCGGAAGTGCATTGGCAGCTGAAGGAATTTTCGCATTCGCTTTGGAAAGTGGTTTTCTGGGGGTATTGCTTTTTGGNTGGAATAGAGTAAAACCTTGGGTACATTTAGTTTCNACCATAGGTGTNTTCTTTGGTTCTATGTTTTCAGCCGTTTGGATTGTAATCGCAAACAGTTGGCAGCAAACTCCAGCCGGATTTCACATTGTTGGTGAAGGATTAGAAGCCCGAGCAGAAATAACAGACTTTTGGGCTATGGTATTTAACCCATCTTCTGTAGATCGGTTAACCCATGTTTGGTTAGGGGCTTTTTTAGCAGGAGCTTTTTTGGTACTAAGCGTACATGCTTACTATTTNTTAAAAGGCCGTTATGTNGCCATTTCTAAAAAGGCCTTTAAAATTGCACTAGTGGTNGCCACTGTTTTTTCATTAGGACAATTACTTACCGGTCANCATTCTGCTGATGGNGTGGCTAAAAATCAACCGGCAAANTTAGCAGCACTTGAAGGTCATTTTGATGCTGAAGCCCCGGCAGATATGTATTTGTTTGGTTGGGTCGATAAAGAAACACAGAAAGTAACAGGCATTAAAATTCCCGGAGGGCTTTCGTTTCTAGTNCATCAGGATTTTGAAGCTCCAATAACCGGATTAAATGCTTTTCCAAAAGAGGATAGACCTCCTGCGGTTAATGCGGTGTTTCAGTTCTACCATATCATGGTAGCNATAGGAATGGCTTTAATAGCATTGTCGTTGCTAGGCGTTTTCTTTTTGTGGAGAGGGAAATTATTTGAAAAAAGATGGTTGCTGTATTTATTCGCAATTTCGGTTATCCTACCACAAATTGGTAATCAGGTAGGGTGGTTTTCTGCNGAAATGGGNAGACAACCCTGGGTGGTTTATGGCTTGCTTCGAACCTCAAATGCATTGTCTCAAGCTGTTACAGCTAATCATGTTGTTTTTTCTCTTATCATGTTTTTTGTTGTGTATGCCTTACTCTTTGTGCTGTTTATTTACCTCTTGAACAAGAAAATTAAACATGGACCTTACGAAGAAGAAGAAAACGAAAGACATACTCCTCAAAGCGATATTGCTGACATAATTTCAAACGCCAACGCATAATGGAAACTTTTTTAGGAATAGATTATCCAACCTGGTGGTATTTAGTGGTTGGCGGACTTTTTTCAGGCTATGCTATTCTAGATGGTTTTGACTTTGGAGCAGGAGCTTGGCACCTGTTTTTTGACAGTGAAAAAAATAGAAGAATAGCACTAAATGCAGTAGGTCCGGTTTGGGACGGAAACGAAGTATGGCTGGTTATTGGAGGAGGGGCATTATTTGCAGGCTTTCCTATTGTTTATGCTAGCTTATTTTCAGGGATGTACATTCCGTTCATGTTATTTTTAATGTTCATTATTTTCAGAGCGGTATCCATTGAGTTTAGGAGTAAAGAACCTATGGGATGGTGGCGCAAAATGTGGGATGTAAACTACAGCATTTCCAGTATTATGCTTTCTTTTTTACTGGGAGTTGTATTGGGAAATGTACTTCAAGGCATTGATATTGGAGAAAATTTTGAATATAAAGGTGGAGCTCTTCTAACGTTTTTAAATCCTTATGCCATAATGGTTGGAATTACAACTTTAGCACTTTTCATGACGCACGGAGCAATTTACTTGCTCATGAAAACAGAAGGTAAACTCTATGCCCGGCTAACACAATTGTTGAAGAGAGGAATTATTTTCTTTATTGTAAGTTTTACAATCACTACAGCTTATACCTTAATTTATATTCCGCATTTGCACGACTCTATCACGAAAAACTCTGCATTATTTGTCGTTCCAGTATTGGCATTTTTAAGCATTGCGAATGTTCCTCGGTTGGCAAGTAAGCGCAAGTATCGAAGTGCATTTATCTTTTCTTCGTTAACCATGAGTTTGTTGCTCATCTTGGTAGCTATTGAATTATATCCAACCATTCTAATTTCTACTATAGACCCTATGTATAATCTTAATGTGTACAACTCTGCATCATCGCAAGATTCTTTGGGGATAATGCTCACCATTGCTGCAATTGGAGCCCCATTGGTATTAATCTATACCATATTTGTATACAGTACTTTCAGAGGTAAGGTTGAGTTAGACGAAACTAGTTACTAATGAAAACCAAGGGTGTTTTATGGGGCTTGGTTGGATTAATTGCTCTATACCTAATCTTTAAAAGATGGCATTGGCCTCAGAAAGTGGTTGATTGGGCAGCAGAAAACCTGAGTAAATTAGGCATTTTGGGTTATGTATTGTTTGCTGTTTTTATACTTGTTGTGTTAGGAAGTATTCTCTTAATGATTGTTAAAAAGGTTGAAAAACGATAGTATGGTACGATTTTCACTTAAACTTCACGTGAGAAAATGAATCATACTAGTAGTAATCAAAAATTGAATGTTATGAGAAAATCAGGTTTAAAAGTATTCGGAACAGCATTTTTAATGTTAATGACTACAGCCATTTTTGCTCAGGGAAGGATGGAGCATGATGGAGAAAAAGGAGATCGCTTTGAGAAGCACCTTGAAAGAATGACAGAGGAATTAGAGCTCTCAGATAATCAGGTGAAAGAGATTAAAGCCATTCATGAAAAACAACAAGAAAAAGCAGAAGCTGTTAAAAACGAAAAATTAACTGCCGATGAGCGTAAAGACAAAATGAAAGTGCTTCATGATGAAATGCGTAAAGAAGTAGAAGCTGTTCTTTCAGAAGAGCAAAAAGAAAAGATGAAAGAACAAATGAAAGAGCGTCATCAGCATAAAAAAGAAAAAGCAGAATAAATAATTGTAGCCGTATAATTAGCTATAGTTTTTCTTTTAATTTGAGTTAGAAAGGGTCGGTTGAAACCGACCTTTTTTTATGCTTGCTGAAGCCCCATTTTTGTTAAAATCCGTGTAAGGAAAAATGGTGTTATTACAGTTGTTAGTAGTACTACAATGATTACAACTGTAAATAGTTTTTCATCTAAAACGCCTATAGCTTTTCCAATGCTGGCAAAGATTAGTCCTACTTCTCCTCTTGGCACAAGACCTACGCCCACAAGTAGTTTGTTGTAACCCTTTTCAATAAAAAAACCTGCAGCAATTTTTCCAATGATCGCAACTAAAGTAATGGCAAGCCCAAGAAGTAAAACATCAAGGTCTGCAAAAGACATCACATCCACTTGGAAGCCCATCATTACAAAGAATACCGGGGCGAAGATTTCTTGTATGGGACTAATCAAATCTTCAATACTTTGATGTTTCATTTTGATGTCATTAAAATATTCTTCTTGAATAATTAATCCGGCACAGAATGCCCCAACAATAGTAGCTAACCCAATAAAATCAGCTAACCATGCCAAGAACATCAGCAATGTAAAAGGAAAGAACAAGAAGGTTCTATTACCTGCTATTTTTGCAAAAAGATTAATGCTTTTACGCAATAATTTTAGCTCTAGCAGATATACAAAAATCAAGAAAGCAGATGCTTTTAGTAAAATAATAGCAACCTCATAAAAACCAATGCTTCCAGAAGTTACTAGTCCACTAACATAGAACTAAGCTAAAAAACAAGTCTTTTTATTGATTTTCCACTTTCCTATATCTGCTTCATACTTACATAGTTTGGGTCATATATCAAGTCATTT